>CAIYBN010000001.1 GCA_903924465.1 uncultured Myxococcales bacterium
CGGCAGCTTATCCAGTTTCCCGGCGTGGATTTCGCCGTGGCTGTGGCGCTGCAATCCTGGGTCAACCGGTACGCCTTGCCCTGCAAAGCTAGCGACTGGCGCGCCCACCTGGATTCGAACCAGGGACCGTCGGCTTAGAAGGCCGATGCTCTATCCACCTGAGCTATGGGCGCGTCCGCCCAGCATCGCCGCGCGCTTGCGCTGAGTCAACCCGCCCCGTTGAACTTGCACACCCGATCGGGTTTCTCACCAGACGCACGTGTCGCGCACACTTGCCGCCGCGGCTTCGGGCGCAGCGGATTCACCAGACAGATATCACCAGTAGCCTTGCCGTTCTGCAGGAACTCTTGCGCCTTGTGTCGTTTTCCAGGCCGTCGCTTGGGGGACCACCGCCTCTTTCTTCGTCGCACTGCCGTCGAAGGCGACGCCGGCAGTTCCAGTTTGGGCAGAAGTGCAATCCCTGCCGGCACCGCCGCCGCTTGCAGCGCGCCCAACCGCCCGGCCACGCCGCGTTCAGTCGCGATTCCGCACCGTTCGGCCAAACTTGTGCCCAGAGTCATGCACTTGCCGTCGGGTAGGCTCGACGAGGGTCCATCCGCCAAAGGCCGTTTTTTGCCGCGCAGGGCCCGCACCAGCACCACGTCGATTTCATGTGGATTCCCTTGTCGCATCGGCTCAGGGCAAGCTCCTTCGCCAACGCATCGAACACTCGCAGCGACTTGCGCCCCCGGTGAGGGCTTGCTCAGAAGCGCCAGAATGAACGGCTCGAAACGATGGCAAATGCCTTTGCATCGCAAGGTTGCGCGCGACGCACCTTCGGGTCCACGAACGCCTCGACGCGCGGGATCTTTTCCCGCACACCATTCATGAAACGCAGGTTCTGGTTGCGGACGACCAGAATGTGCAGTACCGGCGGGTTGGCTCCGGCGACTTCCGGAGACTCACGCGTTATTTCAGAATGTTGCAAATCCACCGTCTGGCGCAGGCCCAACTCGCCGCGGTGACAGTTGCGGCACTGCCTTTGCGTGGATTGCACCGTCTGCGGCGTGCTGAGCAGACAGATCCGCAGTTCCATGGGCCGCGGCGGCGCGAACGTCGTCGTCACTTTGCAAATTTTCCAGGCGATTCTCGCAACGGGCAACTGGAAGTCGGCGGAATCAGATCGAAGTTCCATGCACGGGCGCGCCCTGCCCCGCACGTGCAGATTCACCTTGGCACTCTGGCCGGTGTATGGCACACTAACGCCCCTTTCTCGCGCCAGCTGGCGCACATCGAGACACATGCAGCGCGTTCGCAATATCGGCATCATCGCCCACGTCGACCATGGCAAGACCACCCTCATCGATCAGATCCTGACCCAATGCGGCGCGGTCGGTCGCGGCGGTCTGGAACGCGAACGCGTCATGGATTCCAACGACTTGGAACGTGAGCGCGGCATCACGATTCTGGCCAAGAACACAGCGATCCAGTGGCAGGGGCAGACGGTCAACATCGTCGACACGCCGGGCCACGCCGATTTTGGCGGCGAAGTGGAGCGCATTCTGCGGATGGTGGATTCCGTGCTGCTGCTCGTCGATGCCTGCGAAGGCCCGATGCCGCAAACCCGTTTTGTCCTGCGCAAGTCGCTCGCGCTGGGTCTGCGGCCGATCGTGGTGATCAACAAGGTCGATCGTCCGGATCGCCAGATCGATCGCGTCCTCGACGCCGTGTTCGACCTGTTCGTCGCCCTCGACGCCAAGCCGGAACAGCTTGATTTTCCTGTTATTTACGCTTCAGGCCGCGGTGGTTTTGCCGTCCATGACTACAACGACGTCACCGACGACGATCCGGTCGTCATGGCGGAAAAGCAGAAAGGCAAGACGCTCGCGCCGCTCATGGACTTGATCCTGCAGCACGTTCCGCCGTGCGAATTCCCGATCGATCAGCCGCTGCAACTGCAGGTGGCCACCTTGGATCGCAACGACTTCCTCGGCCGCATCGCGATCGGTCGAATTTACCGTGGGCAGATTCGCAAGGGCGACAATATCGTGCAAGTTCGCCTGGATGGTTCGCAGCAGAAGCTGCGCGTCGTCAAGCTGATGGGCTTCATGGGCACCGAGCGCGCGGACATCGATCAAGGCTATGCCGGTGATATTGTGGCGCTATCTGGTGTTGGCGACGTGACCGTCGGCGAAACACTGTGCGCGGAAGATTGCATCGAGCCGATGCCCGCGATTCCGGTCGACGAGCCGACGCTGTCGATGGATTTCATCGTCAACAATTCGCCCTTTGCTGGCCGCGAGGGCAAGTTTGTCACGACGCGCAACATTCGGGATCGCTTGAATAAAGAGCTGGAATCGAATGTGTCGCTGCGAATCGAAGACACGGAGAAGCCCGACGTCATCAAGGTTTCTGGCCGCGGCACGCTCAGCTTGTCGATTCTTATCGAGACCATGCGCCGCGAGGGCTTCGAGCTGCAGGTCAGCCAACCCCGCGTGATCACGAAGGAATTCGACGGCAAGAAAATGGAGCCGTACGAAGACGTGGTCGCGGAATGCGGCGACGGCTACTCCGGCGCGGTCGTGGAAAAACTCAGTCAGCGCGGCGGCGAGTTGCAGAACATGGAAGTCGCCGACGACGGCACCGTGCGCATGGAATTCCGCGTGCCCAGCCGCGGCCTCATCGGCTACCGCAGCCAGTTCCTCACCGACACGCGCGGTACCGGCGTGGTCTACCACAACTTCGCTGAGTACGGTCCGTGGCGCGGAGAGATCCGTCGGCGCCAGAATGGGGTGCTGATCGGTCACGAAGAAACGATTTGCACGCCATACGGCATTTTCAACCTGCAGGATCGCGGCGCTTTCTTCGTCGGACCGACGCAGGAAATCTATCAGGGCCAAATCGTCGGCGTGCACAACCGCGACAACGACTTGACCGTGCATCCGGGCAAGGAAAAGAAGCTGACGAACATCCGTTCAGCCGGCGCGGACGAGAAGCTGCTGCTGGTGCCGGCTCGCCGTCTGTCCTTGGAAGAAGCGCTGGAATTCATTGACGACGATGAGTTGGTGGAAGTCACGCCGAAGTCGATTCGCCTGCGCAAGAAGTGGCTGAACGAGAGCGACCGTCGCCGCTATTCGAAGGCCAGCTAGCGCCAAACGCGCATCAGTCGACGCAGGCCGCTGCGATCGCGGCGAATTTGTCGCGCACTGCGACGAACGCGTCGACCACATCCGGGTCAAAATGCCGCCCGCGACCGGCCACGATCGCTTCTGCCGCCATTTCGACGGAGAGCGCTGGCTTGTAGACGCGGCGCGTGATCAGCGCGTCGAAGACGTCTGCCACCGCCATCAAACGCGCGCTGATGGGGATGGCGTCACCGTCCAGGCCGTCCGGATACCCGGTGCCGTCCCATTTCTCGTGGTGCCAGTTGGCGATTTCCTTGGCAAGGGCCAGGAATGCCACGGTGCGTCCGGTATCGCGCTCCGCATGCTCAATCGCGTCGCGTCCCAACCTGGCGTGGCGCTTCATGATCGTCCACTCTTGCGGCGTCAGCCGCCCCGGCTTGAGCAAAATGTTGTCCGGGATGCCGACTTTGCCGATATCGTGAAGCGGCGCGGACTTCACCAAAGTCTCGATGTACGCGGTGGTCAGCGTCGCCGAGAAGCGCGGATGGTTGCGGAGCGCCTCGGCCAGGGCCCGCACGTAGCCCTGCGTGCGCAGCAGGTGGCTGCCTGTTTCCGGGTCACGCACTTCCGCCAAGCTGGCCAGCGCGCGGATGCTCACGTCCTGCACGATCAGATTGTCCGCCATTCGCCGTGCCACTTCTGCCTCGAGCAGATGCGTCTGGTCCTGAAGCAAATCTCGCGCGTGCTTGAGTTCCAGGTGGGTCCGCACACGCGCCAGAACGACCTTCGGCTGAATCGGCCGCAGGATGTAGTCCACCGCGCCCAACTCCAGACCGCGCTCCTCGGCCGCGTAGCCTTCCAACGAGGTGATGAAGATGACCGGAATATCCCGGGTCACCGGATTTTCCTGCAAGTGCGCCAGCACGGCAAAGCCATCCATGTTCGGCATCAGGATGTCGAGGAGAATCAGGTTCGGGATTGGCGCGCGCGCGGCCGCGATCAGCGCTCGCTGGCCAGAATTGGCGACGCGAACCGCATAGTGCGGCGAGAGCAGATCGCCCATGATCACCAGGTTCTCGGCGGTATCGTCGACAACGAGAATGGTCTGTCCAGCCAGCGCGACGGGGCGCCCCATCCACGCGCTCACGACTTCCTCACGTCGGCGTCGCTCGTCGTGTTCCGCGGCCCCGTCACGACGTAGGTGCTCAGTGGCCGCCCAATGCCCTTGACGTACAGCGGCGGCTGCGGCTGGGCAAGGAACGCCCTCCGCACCAGTTCGTGGGTCTCTTTCGCGACCACGACCGTCCCTGGATCCGCTTTGCCCTCCAGCCGCGACGCGAGGTTCACCGTCGTGCCCAGCGCGGTGTAGGTCAATTGCCGCCGACTGCCAAAGTTGCCCACGGTGCAGAGGCCTGAGGCAATGCCCATGCGCACACGCAGCGTCACCCCCGCGCTCAAGGCGGTCCATTCCGGCTGCAATTCCGCCACGCGCTGCTGCATCTCCAGTGCCATCTGCACGCAGGCCAGCGCATCTTCCTCTTCGCCGCGGGTCGTTGGATCGCCAAAGAACACCATGCACGCGTCGCCGATGAACTTGTCCAGCGTGCCGCCATGGCGGCTGACAATCTCGCCCATCGCGTCAAAATAGCCGTTCAGCAGCTGCGTCATCGCGGCCGGCTCCATGCGGTCGGTCTGCTCGGTAAAGCCGACGATGTCCGAGAAAAACACCGTCAGCGGGCGACGACGGCTCACGAGGCCTGTCGACACTTCGCCGCGCCGAATGCTGCTCGCGACTTCAGAGGAAATGTACGACTGGTAGTGCCGCCCCAGCCGCTCCAACGACTGTCGGGCCCGCTTGAGTTCCAGGTGCACGCGCACGCGCTGGAGGACCACCGCCGGACTGATCGGCTTGGTGATGTAGTCCACCGCGCCCACCTGCAGGCCGCGGGCCTCATCCTGTGCGTCCACCATGGCCGTCACGAAGATCACCGGAATGTCGCGCGTGCGGGGACTTTCTTTCAGGCGAGTGCAGACTTCAATGCCGTCCATCTCCGGCATCATCACGTCGAGCAGAATCAATTCCGGCAGCGGGTCGCCTTCGCAGATCCGCAGCGCCTTGGCGCCCGAGGTGGCCACCTTCAGGTTGTACGCGCCACCCAGCACGCCCGCCAGGACGCTCAGGTTTTCCGGGGCATCGTCAACGAGCAGAAGTGTGGGTTTTGCCGGGCCGTTCTGCACAATGTTCCTGTCCGCCGTCACGCCATCACGCTACCACCGTGACGCCCGCGCGTCGACCTCCCGTCGTTGCCGACCAGCGCCGCTATTTTTTGCCGATCGACAAGGTGCTCGTCGCAATATTCGCGAAGAAGTCATTACCCTTGTCATCGACGACAATAAACGCCGGAAAATCCTGCACTTCAATCTTCCAGACGGCTTCCATGCCCAGTTCCGCGTATTCCAGAACCTCGACCTTGGTGATGCAATCCTTGGCCAATCGCGCCGCAGGTCCGCCAATCGAACCGAGGTAGAAGCCGCCGTGCGCTTTGCACGCGTCGGTCACAGCCTTGGAGCGATTGCCCTTCGCGACCATGACAAAGCTGCCGCCCGCGGCCTGAAATTGATCGACATACGCATCCATGCGGCCGGCAGTCGTGGGCCCAAAAGAGCCGGAAGCGTAGCCAGCCGGCGTCTTGGCCGGACCGGCATAATACACGCAATAGTCGCGCAGATACTGCGGAATTCCATGTCCGGCATCCAGCCGTTCTTTCAGCTTGGCGTGGGCAATGTCTCGCGCCACGATCATCGGGCCCGACAGCGACAGCCGCGTCTTGATCGGGTATTTGCTCAGTTCCGCGCGAATTTCCGCCATCGGCCGGTTCAGGTCGATCTTCAGCACCTCGCCTTCCAGATGCGCGTCGCTCACTTCCGGCAGGTACTTGGCCGGATCCGCCTCCAGCGCCTCCAAAAACACGCCGTCCTTGGTAATTTTGCCCAACGCCTGCCGGTCCGCCGAGCACGACACCGCGATCGCTACCGGACACGAAGCGCCGTGGCGCGGCAGGCGAATCACCCGCACGTCGTGACAGAAATACTTGCCGCCAAACTGCGCGCCAATGCCCATTTCCTGAGTCAGCTGCAGCACGCGCGCTTCCAATTCCAGATCGCGAAAGCCGCGGCCCAACGCGTTGCCGGACGTCGGCAGCGGATCGAGGTAATGCGCGGAAGCGTACTTCGCCGTCTTCAGCGCAAATTCCGCTGACGTGCCGCCGATAACGATGGCCAGGTGATACGGCGGACAAGCCGCGGTGCCGAGCGTGCGGATCTTCTGGTCCAGGAATTTCAGCAAGCTATCCGGATTCAGCAGCGCCTTGGTCTCCTGATACAGGTAGCTCTTGTTCGCGGAACCGCCGCCTTTGGCCATGAACAGGAATTTGTAGGCCTCGCCCGGCGTCGCATACAGCTCGATCTGCGCCGGCAAGTTATTGTCCGTATTCACTTCTTCGTACATGTCCAGCGGCGCCATCTGGCTGTAGCGCAGGTTGGACGACTGGTACGTGTTGAACACGCCGCGCGACAGATGCGCCTCGTCGTTGCCGTCGGTCAGCACGTTCTGGCCGCGCTTGCCCATGACGATCGCCGTGCCGGTGTCCTGGCACGATGGCAAGATGCCGCCTGCGGCGATGCTGGCATTTTTCAACAGTTCCAAGGCGACGAAGCGGTCATTGGCCGACGCTTCTGGATCGTCCAGAATTTTACGCACTTGCGCCAAGTGAGCCGGCCGCAGCAGATGGGCGATGTCGCGCATGGCGGTCTGCGCGAGCAGCGTCAACGCTTCGGGCTGCACCTGGAGAAACGTGCGGCCTTGCGCAGTGAACGTCGACACGTAGTCTTTCGTCAGCAGGCGATACGGCGTGTCGTCGTGCCTAAGCGGCAGAATCTCTTGAAAAGCAAAGTCGATGGCCATGGAGTGCTCCGGTGGGCGGATGAAGGGCGCCGCCGGGGCCGGGAGTCTAGCACTCGACACGTCGGCTGTCGCCAGCCCGGCCGCTCTCAGTTCCGACGGCCGCCGAACAACCGGAGCATCATCAAGAACAGATTGACGAAGTCCAGATACAGATTCAGCGCGCCCACGAGCGCGACTTTGCCTTCCTCTTCGCTGGTGTGAAAGCCCATGTAGCCCATCTTGCGGAAGCGCTGCACGTCGTAAGCAGTGAGCCCTGTGAAGATCAGCGCGCCAATGCCGGAAATCGCGTACTGCAAGGCGCTGGAATGCATGAACCAGTTGACGATGCCGGCGATGATCAGCGCCCAGACGCCCATCATCAGGAAGCTGCCGACGCCGGTGAGGTCGCGCTTGGTGGTGGCGCCGACGAACGCCATCGTGCCGAACGTGCCGGCGCTGATGAAGAACGTGTTGGCGACCGACTCGCGGGTGTAGAGCGAGACGATGAGGCCAAGCGTCAGGCCGTTGACCGCGGCGTAGGCGAGAAAGGATGCAGCCGCGGTCGCGAAGCTCATGCGTTTGAGCAAGGCGGAAAAGCCGATGACCATGGCGAGTTCAAGAAAGAGCAGCGGGCGGAACCATTCGGCCACGCCGAGGTACAGCGATTCGCTGCTCAGCACGGTTGCGGCGACGGCGCCGGAGAGCGCGAGGCCGCCTGCCATCCAGCCGAACATGCGACTCGTGAACCGCGCGGCCATGTCCGTGCGGCCGGCGTGCTCGATGTCGTTCGTGTGCGCCCAGCCCGCTTGCGGCGCGGAGGCGTAGGGATTGCGTTCTTGATTCATCCAAAATCTCCCAATACGGCAAAAGCCGTCGTGACCAAAGTAGACCGATTTGGTCCGGCGTCAAGGCAACTCAAAACGGCAAATCGTCGACCTTGCCGATGGCCTGTAGCGGCACCGCGAGGCTCACGCCGGCGATGCGGTTGCGCAGCACGTCCGGTTGGTCCGATGCCAGCAGCGCCTGATCCACCGCAATCGTCCCGGCATGGGCCAGATCAATCAGGCTCTGATCCAACGTTTGGCATCCCGCGCCACGTGCCTGCTCGATGAGGGGCTGCAAGGCCGCCACGTCGCCAGCGCCGCGCAGGACATCGGCCATTTGCGTCGAGAAGGTTGCGGTCTCCATGGCCGGCACCCGCGCTTTGCCATCCGCCGTCGGCACCATCCGTTGGTAGCTGAAGCCCTTCAACTGCGCCGCCAGCCGTTGCCGAAACGGCTCGCGACGCGCCGGTTCCAGCCGCGCCAGCGTGTGCCGCAGCCAGTCCACCGGCAAACCGCCGGAGACAACCGCGAGCACCAGCCGTCCCTGCTCCGCCAGCGCAATCGCCGACTCCAGGTGATCCGCCGGCAGATCGCCGATCGCGACCACGTCGCAATCCATCCGCGCGATGTGGCTCAGCGCCGCCGCGAGATCGCCAGTATCCGTGCGCAGTTCGCGCTGGCGGATAAAGGCCATTTTGTCGTCGAACAGCACTTCAATCGGATCTTCCAGCGTCATCACATGGCGCGGTTGCGGCGCGACGGTGTTGATGTGTTCGATGAGCGCCTGCCAAGTCACCGAACGACCCGAACCCGGCGGACCAGCGATGATCACGAGGCCACGCGGCAAGAGCGCCCACGTGCCCAGCACTTTGGGCAGGTTCAATTCGCGCAGCGCCTGCGCCTTGGCCGGCACCACGTGCACGACCAAGCCCACCGCACCGCGCTGCCGGAACGCCGTGACGCGAAATCGCCCGCAGCCAACGACGCCGCGCGGAAACGTCACGTCGTGCCCCGCCTCCCATTGCGCCAGCCAAGCGCCCGGCACCAGCCCCGCGGCCACTTCGTCCAGGTCCGCTTCCGAGAACGTCGCCTCGTCCTTGCGCGAAATCAGCGCGCCCGAACGGCGGTACAAAGGCCGCTGTCCCGGTTTGATATGCACTTCCGCAATGCCGCGCGTCGACGCAAAGCGCAGCACCTGCTCAAAACGGCCGATGACCTCACTCGTCATGCCGACCTATTGCGCCGCTTTGGGCGGCGTCGGTTCCGCAGGCTTCGCGGGCGCCGCCTTGGTGAAATCCACGACGTGCTTGGAGCGAAACGCGATGATGGTCGTTTTGCCCTTCTGCGACACGTTCGTCCGCTTGAATTCCTCAGGCTTCAGTACCAACGTGTACGGTTCCCAGCCACCTTCGCGCGGGGTCAGGACCACCGTGTGCTCGCTGCTCCGCTCGACGCCGCGAATCACCAACGTCTTGCGGTTGTCGATGTACTCGTGGTTCTCCCATTCCTTGCCGTCCAGCGTGAACTTGACGAACTCCAGCTTCATGTGAACGAACGCCTCACCGCCGATCTCGGCCTCGCTCACACCCGAAGTCGGCTCAGACGGCGACTGCTTCACCGCCAAAGCCGGCAGCGCGAACAGACCGCTTGCCGCGATGAGAATCAGGATTCGATGCAACGCTTTCATGATGGCTCCCAACCGTTGCGGCTCAAAACCGCGACATCATGCTAGGCCGGTGTGACCGCGCTCACAAGGCCCGGGACAACGCACTGGCTTGTCGCTTGGACGCGCGTGACGCGGCCGTGATTCATTTCGCCTTGGCAACACGCGGCCGGTGGGCCTCAAGCTCACCGATGCGTGCTTCCAAGTCCTCGACACGCTTGCGTAAAATCGCCAATTCATCTTCTTCCTGACCGCGCAGCCCCAGCGCCCCCGCCACGTGCCGCACGCGATCGTCGATCTTGTGCTGCAACTCGTCCGCCGCCCGCTGCGTCTGCTCGACCAGCCCGGCCACGCGCGGCGCGCCGTCATTCTTCGACGTTTCCGCCTTCCCCGCCTCAGGTTCCGGGCCGCCCTGCTCTTCGTTCCGGCGGTGCAGCAGCTTCTCCGCGCGCTTCTCCGCTTCCGTCTTGAACGCGGTAATCGTCCGTTCCGCATCCACGCGCCACCGCTCCGCGCCTTCCTTGACGCGACTCACCGGCTCGGCCACTTTGCGGCTCAGGAACTCGTTGCCCGAGGCGATCAGGTTGCGCACGCCAGCCAGCGACACCGACCCGCGCTGCTTGCGTTCCGAGTCCAGCAGCGCCTGCGTCAACGTCACTTCCGTCAGATCCTGTTTGGACTTGTTGTCGATGACGCGCACTTCCGTGCCCTGGCGGACGATCTCGGCGATTTCCTCCAGCGTCACGTAACAGGAGCGCGACGTGTCGTACATTTTGCGGTTGGCATATCGTTTGATAACACGCGGTTCAGACATGACATTTTCCGGAGGCCTCAGATGCAAGGCTGCGGTATTGTCGCCGCAAATGATGCACTGCGTCAACGGTCCATGACGCAGCTGTGACGCGTCAAATTGCGTCAAATCACCGCGTCATGGCTGCCAGTGCGGCCGCACGCGTTCGATAAACCGCTTGAGAATCCGAGCGCTTGCGCCCCACACCACCGTGCCGTCCTGGAAATGGAAGCGCGGCGCGCGAAACGGCACGCCGAGGATGTCGAAATCCAGCCAGGAGACTGGCTCCGCCGCCACGACTTCCGCCAGCGATAGCTCCAGCACGCGCTCGACCTCCACCGGATCCGGGCGCCACTGCGCCGGCGGCTCAGCGACCCAGGCCAGCAGCGGCCGAATGTGGTAGTTCGTGATGTACGTCCGGTCATCGTCCAGCGCGCCCAGCATCTCGACCCGCTCCGGCGCGAGGCCAATCTCCTCCCACGCCTCGCGCAACGCCGCCTGCTCCGACGTCTCGTCCGTTTCCACGCCGCCACCCGGAAAGCTGATCTGGCCCGCGTGACTGCGCATGTCTTTGGATTTCTTCAGCATCACCAGCGTCGGCCCGTCCGGTCGGTCGACCACCGCCAGCAGCACCGCCGACGCCTTGTTGCCCGACAGCGGCAGCGTCTGCGCGGGCGTGAGGACCGCATGTTGCAGGGATTCGCGGGCGGTCATGGGCTACGCACCAAAGTCTGCGAGAAAGTAGGACTTTTTGCCGTGACGGATGAGCGCATACCGGTCATGCAGGCGTGTCGGCGCTCTCGGCAGGTCATCGAGCGTCAGCTTCACGCCGTTGATCGACACGGAATTGGCCTGCACCGCGCGCTTGGCTTCGCCGTTGGACTGGAAAGGGCGGTTCTCGCCGACCAATACGTCAAGAATCGAAGCTGCGGAAGGCGCTGGAGACGTTGGAATCTCGGGCCGAATCACCGTGTCATACGTCACGGCATTCGCTTTTGCGGGATCGCCGCCGAAAAGAACGTCGCTCGCCATGACGGCCCAGCCGCACGCGTCCACCCCATGGACAAGTGTCGTCATGTCCTCGGCGAGTTCTTTTTGCACGAAGCGGACCAGGTCGGCACGCTCTGGCCTCGCGAGTTCTTCGATGTCATCGCGGTGTCGGAAGGTGAACAGGCGCAAATAGCTGACCGCATCCGCATCGTCCACATTCATCCAAAACTGGTAAAATTGATACGGACTCGTCCGCTTCGCATCCAGCCAAATCGTCCCCTGCTCCGTCTTGCCGAACTTCTGGCCGTTCTTCGCGGTAATCAGCGGCACCGTCACGCCAAACGCGGGCTTCTCCGCCGCGCCATCCGCCAGCCGGCCGATCAGGTCCGTACCGGAGACGATGTTGCCCCACTGATCCGAGCCGCCGAACTGCGCGCGGCAGTCCTTGTCCGCGTACAACCGCAGAAAGTCGTAGGCCTGCAGCAGCATGTAGCTGAATTCCGTGTAGCTGATGCCCTGCTCGCGCGCCTCCAGCCGCGTCTTGACCGAATCGCGCTGGACCATCGCGTTGACGCTGAAGTGCTTGCCGACGTCGCGCAGAAAGTCGATGACATTCAGGTTGTTCAGCCACACCGCGTTGTCGACGAATTCCGGCTCAAAGATCTTCTGCTCCGTCTCCGCCTGCAGCGATTCCGCCATGTTGCGCCAGACGTGCAGGATTTGATCCTCGATCGCCTTGGCGTTCGCCCGCACGTCCTCGTCCGACTGCAGCTTGCGCTCCGCCGACTTGCCCGACGGATCGCCGATCATGCCCGTGCCGCCGCCAATCAGCGCGATTGGCCGATGGCCAGCCAGCGCCAGGCGCATCAACAGGGTGATTTGCAGCAGCGAGCCGACGTGCAGGCTGTCCGCGGTCGGGTCAAAACCGATGTACACACCGCAGCCTGGCTCAGCGAGCGCGGCTTTTGCCGTCCCCTCATCGGTCACCTGATGCAGCAGGCCACGCCAGCGCAGTTCTTCCAGAAATTCCAGTGCCATCGCTCACTTCTTGTCCGCGGCTCGCGGAAGGGTCAGATGAAATGCCAGCGCCTGATCGCCCTTTTTGGGCGCCACCAGCACCAGCCACTCGCCCGGCTCGGGCGCATTCCAATGTAGCAGCGGCGAGTCGCTTGTGGGCTCCAGCACCACAGCGCGGCCCATCGGCGGGTCGACCAGCACGGCAAACGGCACCGCGACCGAGCCCGTGGAATGGCCCTGGCTGTCGATGTCCTGGAGCTGCAAGTCCAGCGGCGCGCTGGGCGTCCGGTCGGCAGGGAGCACGGCGAGCTGTACCTGCTCGTCCGCCGTCGTCGCGCGCAGGCTCAGGCCGTTCAGCCCCGGGCCCATCAGCTGTGGCAGGTTGCCCGACACCGAAATCGGCGAAATCACCGCGTGCAGCGTGCCACCTTGCGGACGAAAGACCGCCACAAGCGCGTGATCGCCACCGCCCGGGGGCGCAAACGTCAGCGCGCGCGCATCCGCGCCTTCGCGCACGGGACCAAGCGCGCTCGATACCAGTGCGTGCCGCAGATCGCGCGCCAGCAGAAACCCGACCATTTCCGCGGAACCGATGCGGTCCAGCGCACCGAGCGGATGCCCCGCCGGATCCAGGGCCGTGGTGTAAATGGCGTTCGGAACTGCGGATTTGGGCTGCGGCAGCGGCTTGCCGTTGCCATCAAGAAAACCGGTGGACAGCTGAAAACCATCCGCAGCTTTCGACGAAGGTCCTGCCCAAGTGGGCGTCACGGTTGCCGGTTCGGCGACCGCGATCGCCCGGGATTCTGCCGCAGCAGGCGCCGTCGCCGGCAACTTGGCCGATTCCTCACAGCCACGACAGCCCGAAAGCGCGCACGTCGCCAGTGCCGCAACCGACACAAGCTGCAGCCGCATTTTCACCTACGCCCCTTCCAGCGCTTTCATCGTCGCTTCGTCGATGTCGAAGTTCGACCAGACATTTTGCACGTCGTCCAGCTCGTCGATCACGTCGACGAGGTTCATCATCGTCTCCGCATCCTTGCCGGCCAGTTCGATCGTCAGCGATGCGACCTTGGCAACCTTGGAATCTGCGATGGTCACGCCCGCCGCTTCCAGCTTCTCGCGCACCGCCCACAGATCGCCGTATTCGGTCGTGACGCTGAACACGTCCTCGTCCAGCTCAACGTCGCTCGCGCCGGCATCCAGCGCGATCATCATCATGTCGTCTTCCGAGCGCTTGCCCACCGGCACCGTAATCTGGCCCACCGTCTGGAACAGGTACGCCACCGAGCCAAGCTCCGCGATCTTGCCGCCGTTCTTGTTCAGCGTCGTCCGCACGTCCGTGATCGCGCGGTTGCGGTTGTCGGTCAAAACGTCGATCAGGATCGCCGTGCCGCCAGGGCCATACGCCTCGTAGGTGATTTCCTCGTAGTTCACGCCCTCCAGCTCGCCCGTGCCTTTCTTGACCGCGCGGGTGATGTTGTCCGCCGGCATGCTGTTCGAGCGCGCATCCAGAATCGCTTTGCGCAAACGCGGGTTACCGCCCGGATCGCCGCCGCCCATCTTGGCCGCGACGGTGATTTCCTTGATGAGCTTGGTGAACATTTTGCCGCGAATGGCGTCCGCCTTGCCCTTCTTGTGCTTGATCGTGCTCCATTTATTGTGACCGCTCATCGGCATCTCCTGGCAAACGTGGGGCGAGAAGTGTAGCAAGGCGGACGAATCTGGCCAAGGGGGCATACGGCGCGGATCACGACCCCGGGTTTGACTCCGGCGTCCCGGATGACGACAATCACGCCCCTTGCGCCGCGAGGCGTGCCGCGGAGCAACCCTTGCTTTCTGCCTCTCCTGCCAGCGTTTCCCAGTTCTCCCAACCCGCTTCGCCTGACGCACGTGAGGCCGGGGTCGAACGCGCGCTGGCCACGTTGCGCGCCGGTGGCGTCGTCGTTGTTGTCGAAGATTTTGGCGCTGTAACAGCGGTTTTTGCCGTCATGGCCAGCCAATTCGCCACGCCGGAGGCCGTCAATGACCTCGCGTCCCATGCCCGTGGTGTGTTGGCCGCGACCGTGTCGACCGCGCGCGCGGAAGCCTTGAATTGTCCGGCGATTGAGCGACGGCGATCGCCCGCGTGGACGCCGCGATATGGCATCAGCGTGGAAGCCGCCGTCGGCGTTTCCACCGGAATTTCCGCGGCCGATCGGGCGCTTACGATCCGTCTGTTGGCCGATCCGCTCTCGCGCGCCGCTGATCTGGTGCGCCCCGGGCACATCATGCCAGCGATCGTGGGCGCACGCGGCAGTTTGGAGCGAGCGTACGGTCCGGAAGCGGCGCACGATCTGGTGGTGCTGGCCGGCCTGCAGCCGAGCGCAGCGTTCAGTCACGTGCTGGATGGCCTCGATCCGCTGACGCCCGAGCACGCGCTGGCGTTTGGCGAGAAGCTCGGCTGGCCTGTGGTGCACGTCGCCGACGTCGTGGCGTGGCGCGCGAGCCACGAACGGCTGGTGCACGTCGTGTCCGAAGGCGTGGTGGAAACGACCGAAGGGCCCTTCCGCATTCGCATTTACGAAAACGACATCGATGGCGACAGCCACATTGCGCTCATCCGCGATCCGGACGGCGCGACCACGGGTGAAGCGCCGCTGGTGCGCCTGCACAGCCAGTGCCTGACCGGCGACATTTTGCATTCGTTGCGCTGCGATTGCGGCGATCAGCTGCGGCTCGCGATGCACGCGGTGGCGAAGTCGGGGCACGGCGCGATCGTCTATCTGCGGCAGGAAGGCCGCGGCATTGGTTTGATCCAGAAGATCCGCGCCTACGCCTTGCAGGACAACGGCATGGACACGGTCGAGGCGAACCTACGCTTGGGCTTCGCGCCGGATGAGCGCGACTACGCGGTGGCCGCGCAAATTCTTCGTGATCTTGGCATGTTACAGGTGCGCCTATTGACCAACAACCCGCAGAAAGTGCACGCACTGACCCGGCTGGGCGTGCACGTGCAGGCGCGGGAGCCGATTGAAGTGGCGCCAACACCGGAAAATTCGCGCTACCTGGCGACCAAGCGCGATCGCATGGGCCATTTGTTGACGGAGATCGCCGTCACCGCCAAGAAAAATTAGGCGGCACAAGATGTTGCACACCAAGACGCTGATCTTTGGCGGTGGCCTGACCGGACTTTCGACGGCGTACCACTTGGACGCGTTGGCGAAAACGCGGCCGGAATTGGCCGATTGGCTGCTGATCGAACGCGACGACCGTCTGGGCGGCCTGACCCGCACCGAAATCATTCGCGGCTATCATTTTGACCACACCGGTCACTGGCTGCATTTGCGCCATCCGGAGATGAAAGCGTTTGTCCACGATGTGATGGGCGACGACATGATGATGGTCGCGCGCAAGAGCCGCATCTGGTCGCACGGCGCGCTGACGCACTTTCCGTTCCAGCAGAATCTGCACGGCCTGCCACTGGACGTGGTGCACGAATGCCTGATGGGTGCGGTGGAAGCGGCGATCGCCGAGGCCAAGGCGCCGATTGATGCCACAAATTTCAAGGACTTCTGCCTGCAGCGCTTTGGCAAAGGCATCACGGACCGGTTCATGGTGCCGTACAACACCAAGCTTTGGGGCTGTGAACCGGAGGAAATTACTGCGGATTGGTGTTCCCGCTTCTTGCCCAAGCCCAACCTTTCGCAGATTGCCGCGGGCGCGCTGGGGATCATCGACGATCAGGCCGGCTACAACGCGCACTTTACCTACCCGCGCAAGGGCGGCATTGAAGCGTTCGCCAGTCGGATTGCCGGCCATCTGCCGCCGCAGAAAGTGAGATTGTTGACCGTGCCGGTGAGTATCGATTTCGGCCGCAAACAATGCACGCTGTCGTCCGGCGAAATCGTCCAGTATGAGCACCTGGTTTCGTCGATTCCGCTGCCGGAACTGCTGAAACTGGCTGTAGAATTGCCCGAAGACGTGCGCGCCGCTCAAGCGGCGTTGCGCTGCACCAGCCTCCGCTACCTCAACTACGGCATCAAGCGGCCCCAGGTGCTGGACGACATTCAGTGGCTGTATGTGCCTGAAAACAAATATCCATTTTACCGCATCGGCTCGTTTTCCAACGCGGTGGCCAGCCTCGCGCCGCCGGGTTGCTCGAGTTTGTATGTGGAAGTCGCGAACAACAGCCATCCGAGCGACGCGGAGGTCAAAGCGTCGGTGCGGCAATTCCTGCGCGAACACGATTGGCTGGGCGATGATGCGGAAGTCGAGGTCGAGGAAGTCCGCCACATCAAGTACGGCTATGTGATTTTCGACGCGCACTATTTCGCCGCCAAAGAGCGCCTGCTGCCCTTCCTTTTGACCCAGAACGTGCACTCGCTGGGGCGCTACGGCGCCTGGGTTTACGCGTCGATGGAAGATGCGCTGATGGATGGGTATCAATTTGCAAAAGGATTGCTGCCGCGGCCCGGCTGATCGCGCTTCAGGTCTTCGCGCGGCCGGTCCTTGCCGGGTTTACGCGTCGATGGAAGACGCGCTGATGGATGGCTTCCAGTTCGCCCACGGTCTGTGAGTCCTGTTTCCGCCGTGGACTTGACCAACCGCTCAGCATTTCAGACAGTACGGGCCCCCAAGCCGGTTGCTCCGGAGGGCGGCGGAGGCGACGTGGCAGAGAAGACGGCAGCATCGAAACCAGCGAGAAAGCCAGCGGCGAAGCCTGAAACGAGGGATCCGACGGCACAGCCTGCCCCGGAATTGAGCGTGGTAATTCCTTGCTACAACGAGGAAGCGATCCTGTGGTCGTCCATAACGGAATTGCACGCGGGCTTGAAGGCGCTTGGGCGGCCGTTTGAGATCGTCATCAGCGAGAACGGTTCCAAGGATCAGACCCGCGCGATTGCCGACAAGCTGAGCCGCAATTTTCCGGAAGTGCGGACGATTTCCTCGGACGAACCGAACTACGGCAAAGCGCTGCGCCGCGGCATTGAAGGCGCGCTCGGCAAGTACGTCCTGTGCGATGAGATTGACCTGTGCGATCTCGATTTCCACAAGCGCGCTCTGGCGATCCTGGACTCGGGGCGCGCGGACATGGTCGTGGGATCCAAGGCGCATCCGGATGCCAAGGACGAACGGCCGCTGACCCGCGTGGCGGCGACCGCCGTGATGAACGGCCTGCTGCGCGTCGTGCTGGGTTTCAAGGGCACGGATACGCACGGCTTGAAGGCGTTCAACCGCGAGAAGATGCTGTACACGGTGAGCAAGTGCGTCGTCGATCGCGACCTGTTTGCCAGCGAGCTGGTGGTGCGGGCGCAGCGCTACGACGTGCGAATCATCGAAATTCCCATCATCATCCACGAAAAGCGTCCGCCAAGCATTCACCTCTTCAAGCGCGTGCCGAATGTCCTGAAAGGACTGGCGAAATTGTTCTACGTGGTGCGCATTCGCAACCGGTGAATCATGAATGAACCGCGTCGGCGCGCAGCCGTCAATGTCGATGTCGATGGGCTGTACCTGTACGACCGCATCCACGGCCATGCTGCAAGTGCGGGTAACGCCGTCGATTTTGCGCCCGACCGCCACGATCCCAAAGCCTGGACCAAGGGCGTTTCGCGCTTTCTGGATCTGTTCGCGCGCTGCAACGTCCCGGCGACGTTCTTTGTTGTCGCGCAGGATCTCGCGCACCCGGACGTGCGCGCGGTGTTGGCGGATTGTGTGGCAGCGGGGCACGAGATTGCCAACCACAGTCTGACTCATCCCTATAACCTCAGTCGTTTGCCGTACATGCAGATGGCCGAAGAAGTGACGACGGCGCGCAAGCAACTGCAGGATGCGACCGGGCAATCGGTCAGCGGCTTTCGCGCGCCCGGCTACGTGCTGTCCGACCCGCTGCTGCGTGCGATCGTCGATGCGGGCCACACCTACGACAGCTCGCGGTTTCCCTGTCCGCCGTATCAGCTGGCCAAAGCGGCGGTCATCGGCTTGTACCGATTGAAAGGACGGCGGTCCGGCAGCATTCCGGATTGGCCCAACGTCTGGTTTGGCAAGCGCACGCCGTACGTCGATCGCCTGGACGATGGCCGCGCGCTGGTGGAATTGCCGATCGCGACGTTGCCGGGCACGCGTTTGCCGTACATTGGCACCTCGCTGATTGCGATGGGCGCGCTGGGCTACGACGCGATCATGCCGCTGCTCGCGCGCACCGATTGGCTGAATTTCGAGTGCCACGCGATCGATCTGACCGATCATGTCAGCGACGAGATTCCGCCGCGGCTGGCGGTGCAACCCGATCAGCGCGTGCCGCTGGCGAGGAAATGGCCGCTGTTCGTGCGGGCGCTGGAAGGTCTGGCGCAGCATCACGAAGTGCGAACGTTGGGACAATGGGCGGAATCGCCGGATCGATTTTGAGACCAAGGAGAAACCATGGCGACTGCGCTTGAAAATGACCTGATGGAACAGATGAAAGTGTGCATGAAAGCGGGCGACAAGGTCGGCCTGGCTGCGGTGCGCATGGTGCGGACGAAAGTGATGGAGAAGCGCACGGCCAAGAATGCCGTGGAAATCACAGATGAAGTCGTGGTCGACGTCATTCGCAACTACGTCAAGGTGCTGCAAGGCTCCATCGACGAGCTGAAGGCCGGCGGCGCGAGCGACGAGGAAGACAACATTGCGCAGATGATCAGTGAAATCAAATATCTGGACCGCTTCCTGCCCAAGCTGATGAGCGAGGATGAGACGGCGGCGATTGTCGCGGAAATCCTGACGCGTGAAGGCATCACGGACCCGAAAATGTTCGGCAAGGCGACCGGCCTCATCATGAAGGACTACAAGGGCAAGATGGACCCGGGCCTGGTCAGCCGGCTGATCAAGGCGAAGCTGGGCGGTTGAGCGCGGTTACGGCCCACGGCACTTGCCCAACGCATCGGTCAGGCCTACATTGATGGCGGGTGAACGCTGATGGGGTGTGACATGGCAAATCTGCGCTGGATTCTGGCTGTTGGGCTGCTCGTTGTGACGACCGCATGCGGCGCAAATACGGGAGCGGCGGGCGTGAACGATGTCCAGACGGACGCCGGCGACAGCCAAATTGCCCCGGAAGACGCGCAGGATGTTGCCGGCTCGGATGCCGCGCTGGCGGATACCACGGTCGATGTCCAGGATGTCGTCAGTCCTGACATCCAGATCGATGGCGGCGACGTTCCACCTCCGGATTGTCTGTGGATCGACAACGGCCCGGACACCACCGACGACACCTTCCAGGCGCAGAACTGCGTAGGCTTCGGCAGCTCAGCCAATTGCCCGCCGAACCTCACCTGCTGGACCTCGCCGTGTCCCAAATGCGGCATGATGCCCCAAGGTTTCTGCGTGCCCCCGCTCGCGGGCGGCGGCTGCTACGACTACAGCACCTGCAACGGCGGCGATTGCCACAACGCCGCGCCCATGAACGGCGTCGCTGGCTGGTGCCTGCCGGTCAACAAGACCGCTGGCCAATGCTGGCCCAACATCAGCTCGCTGCTGCCCGAGTGCTATCCGGGCGCCACCTGCGAAGGTGCAGTCATCTGCCCACCCATGGCCGATTGCCTGATGGCCGACAAGCCCGGTGCCTGCAAGCCCGCCAGCGAACAAAAGGGCGGCGTTTTCCTGTGGGAGCGCAACGGCGGCATCGTGAGCCCCGGCGAAAGCGTCGTCGTCACCTGGGTGAACGCAACCGGCTCCTCGATCTTCCTGCCTGGCTGCTCGACCTACAGCATTCAGACCAGCCCTGACAGCACGACTTGGACCGACAAAGGCCCGAACGTCGTTTGCGTGTGGGAAGGCGTCGCGGTCGAAGTGCCCGCCGGCGCCTACTTTGACACCCAGGGCTGGCAGGCGCCCACGGACAGCGGCACGGTCGGAAATTACCGCTTTCACGGCAGCTACGCCACCGGTTGCACGGTCGGCAAGCCCATGTCGCAAGCAGCCTGCGCCGGCAGCAGCACCGTCGATTCGCAGTCGTTCTTTGTCGGCTACGTGCCGTGATTGCGGGCACGATGGACCATGACAATCGCCCGACGATCGGCTAACGTAACCGCATGAGTACGTGGCTTCAGGGCTTCCTGCAATTTCGCGCTTGGCTACCGGAACAACTGTTGGATCTGGTCGAGCCGACCGGCAAAGTCGACGCGCTGCACATCCGCACGCTGTTGGCGCTGGTCGTGGCCGCCTTCCTGTGGTCCTTTGTCGCGCGAACGCTGTGGGGCGTGGGCCTTGCCGTGCACGATTGGTTTGCAGGGCGGCGGCTGGTCGTACAGGTGGCGACGCCGCTGTCCTGGCTGGCTTGGCTGCTGGGCGCGGGCGCGGCGGGGCTGCCCTGGCTGGCACTGTGGCTCACGGGGCGTCAAGGACACGTGTCGTGGGGTCTGGTGAGCGGCGCTGCGACGCTGGCGCTGGTGTGGGCGGCGCTGCGGGTCGCAGAGCGCAACCGCTTGTTTCTGCTCCCCTCAGCGGACTGCCTGGTCGTGACCCGCGCATTGCCTGGGCTTCGCGTCGCGGAACATCGCATTCCCCTCGACCTGCTGCTGCCGTTTGCCGGGCCCAATGCCCCGGAATCGGTGCAGCGGGATCTCGCGGTGTTTTTGCGTCAGCAGTTGGGCTCGGAACGCGCGGTCGCGCGCTATCTGCGAACGGTCGCACGGCGGCGACGCAAGCGACCGGCTTGAACCGACCTACCGGTTCACAAACCAGAACGCAAAGCCCGCACCGATGGCGGCAGCTCCAGCCGCGACGGCGATCAGCCACAGCTTCGACGACTGACCCTCGCCTGCGCTGAGCGGCGGCGGTGGCAGATCGGTGGACGTTTCACGCCCGATACTGCGATCGTCGACCGTCTCCCGTGCGCCTGCGCGACCCGACGCCGGCGTTTTGCTTGTCGTCGCCCGCGCGGCTGGAGGCGGAGCGGACGGCGCCATGGTGGCCGGACGGCGCGCGGCTTGTGCGGCCTGAACCGCTTGCAGCGTCTCCCGCGAAACAGCCATCGTCTTGGCTTCGTCCGTTTCCTCCGCTGCCGCAGGTGGAAGCGGCGCCGGAGGTGCAGCCGGTGGCCGGGATGTCGGTGGAGGCGGAGCCTGGCTCGCGGCGGCTTGCGCAGCCTTCTGCGCCTTGACCATCTCGTTGAGCTGCGCGGACATGCCAACGCCGACAATCGTCTTCTCGTCGTCCGGGTCGGTTGGGCGGGGCGGGGCGTCCGGCAACTTCGGCGTCGGCGGGGCACTCGTCTGCCGCGGCACTTGCGTCGGCATGCGCGGAACCATGGGCGCCGGCGCGCGCATCGGCGGCGGTGCGGCGGTATCCATCGCCGCGACCGGCTGCGCGATCTGCGGTGCCGCCTTCGGTTTGCGGCGCACATCGCGGAGCATATCGGCCAGCTGTTCGCGCACTTCCTCCGCCGTCTGCGGTCGGTCCGCCGGCTTCTTGGCCATCAACTGCGCGCAGAGCTCCGCCAAACCGGGCGGCAGTTCCAGCCCGGGTCGCTCCAGCCGCGGCGCTGGCGCTTTGACGTGTTTGAGCAAAATATCGATGACCGACGAGCCATCAAACGGCGGCTCGCCCGTGATGAGTTCGTGCAGCACTGCGCCCAGCGCATACAAATCCGTCTGTGGCACGGCCTGCTTGCCTTCCACCTGCTCCGGCGCCATGTAATGCGGCGTACCGAACACTGAACCGGCGCGCGTCAGTTGCTGCGTGACCATTTCCTTGGGCAGCTTGGCGATCGAAAAGTCGAGCATCTTGACGATATCGCCACCACCGCGGCTCAGCAGGAACAGGTTCTCCGGCTTGATATCGCGGTGGATGATGCCTTCCGCGTGCGCGACCGCCAGCGCCGAGGCCACCTGTTCGCAGATCTTCAGCGCCCGCTCGACCGGAATCGCCCCCACTTCTTCCATCAGCGCGGACAGTTCCTGGCCCTGCAGGATCTCCATCGCAATATAGACGCGATCATCCGCGATGCCACGATCGAAAATCGTAATAATATTGGGATGATTGAGCGCGCCAGCGCCCTTGGCTTCGCGGATCAAGCGCTTGGCAGCGACCTCATCCGCCACGTCCGTCCGCAGCACCTTGACTGCGACATCGCGGCCCATTTGCGTGTCGGTCGCGCGATACACGACCGCCATGCCGCCTTTGCCCAACCGACCCTGGATGGCGTAGCGGTTCGCAAAGGTCGTGCCGATCAGCGGATCCTTGTCTTTCTCGTCTTGCGCGCTCATGCGGGCGGCCTCCAGAACGTTCAGTTGCGGTCAGGAAAACGGTGCAACGGACCGCCGCCCGACGACTGCCGCGACCGCGCCAGCGTACGCAATGCGCCGCAAGACCGCAATGCTTCTGGGCAGAAACCGCGCGGTTTCGCGATTCGCGGTTGACAAATCCGTGACGAATGATAGCCTTCGCGCCCCCGTGGGTTGGTCGTTGCCCCCATCGGACTGGAGTGAAGTATGGCCCGCATTACCATTGAAGATTGCCTGGACACCGTACCGAACCGCTTTGCGCTCGTCATCATGGCCGCCAAGCGCGCTCGCCAGTTGGCCGACGGCGTGCCGGCGACGATCGAGACCAAGAACAAGGAATGCGTCACCGCGCTCCGCGAAGCCGCCGACGGCCGCATCCGCTTTACGCGCTCCGTGCTGCCGCTCATCGAGCGCCACCTCCGCAACGATTAGGCGCGGTCGGCAGCGGCGAGGGTAGCCCGTTGACGGCGCATCCGCGCCTGCGAGCCCGCCAGCCAATTCAAGATTTTCCGATGGTGTCGGGCAGCTACTTGCCGTCGCAGCCGCTGCGTTCCAGCCGCGCCCGCGCTTCCAGCACTTTGGTTGCATAGCTCAGGTTCGGCGGCAGCTGACCATTGCGCCATGCCTTTTGTGGCGCGACGTGGCCAGACTGGTAGGCACACAGCGCGTAGACCGTCTCGCCGTCGAACATGCGCCGGAGACGGCTGAAGTAGCCTGTGGCCGCCATCGCCGCACACCGTGACTCTGCCGGATCCGAGCAGCCAAAGACCCGCGCCGTCCTCGGCACGAGTTGCATGATGCCCAAGGCGCCCGCCGGCGATTCCACGTCCGGATTGAAGCCGCTCTCGACCCACGCGATCGCGAGCATGAGCAGCGGATCTTCGCCACCGGCGCGCGCGGCGCGTTCGATGATCGGGCGCACTTGGCGACAGCGCGACGCCATTTTCGCGCTGATTGTCAATGGCTTCGGAGGCGGAGCACGCAGCGCGTCATCGGCATCGTCGATCTCGTTCAGCGCCGCGTCGTCCACGTCCACCAGCGCAGCACGCCGCCCCATCGGCAGACGTTGCGCGCCCATTTCGTCGTCCGGCAAGTCCGTATCGTCCGCGGGCCCACCAGGACGCACGGCATGGCGCGAGGCGGTCCGCAGCGCGGTCGGCGCACACGCAACCTGACAACTCAGCGCCAGCGTCACGATCGCAAAGACCTGTCGATGTCGCTGATACAGCACGGTGTTTTCGCGCACGCCGCCTCCCGCCCTCGCCTGAGGGCCAAACGCTTGTGCCACGTAAAAACACCTTTGTCCAGAGACCTTTCTTCACTTATCCACAGGATCCGCACACCGCGACGCGTTTGCCACCGTGCCCTACCCGTTCGCCGCGGCGTCTGCTAAGTTCTCGCCCCTCTCCGCTCCGCTTGGGGCCAGGCAGGCACACGATGGGTTTTCTGGATTTCTTGACGGGCGGCTCGCCGCAGAAGCAGATCGACGGGATCAAGCGCCGGCTGATGGATGCATTTCGCCAGAGCGATGAGCGCTACGAATGCATGGACAAGCTCGCGAAGATCGGTACGCCGGAGGCACTCGATGCACTGCTGGAACGGTTCACGCTGCGGGTGAGCGGGCCGACGGTGGACGAGGAAGAGAAGGCGCACGCCCACAAATTGGTCGCGCGCTGGGGCGACGCGGCCGTGGAACCGCTGCAGCGGTTCATCGCGACGCATGACGCCGTCTATTTTCCCCTGAAGTCGCTCCGCGAGTTGGCCGGCGACGATGCTGCCGTGGAAGCGCTGATGCAGGCGATGGACGGCACGGATCCGGGCTACCACGAAGGTCTGGAGCGCCTGCGCGAGATTGTCTCGAACCTGCGCGACTTCCAGCACCCGCGCGTGCGCGGCGCGCTCGTGGCGTTGTTGGCCAGCCGTTCCAACGAGATCCGCTTTTTTGCGCTGGATGGCCTGTCGGGCTATCCGGCCGAGGAGATCGCGCCACACTTTGCGGCGCGCTTGTTGGATCCGGACGAAAGCCAACGCGTGAAGCAACTGGCCCTGGAACTGCTGGTCGACAAAGAGATTTCCATGGCTGCCTGGGCCGACGCGCTGGTGCCGGTGCTGCCGCCCATGTACCGTCTGGATCCCGCCGGGCTTGTGCAGCGCAAGTAATTCCCTTGACCGCAACGGCTTGTGCGACCTATTCTTTGCACTTGCGAGGACTTGTCCCGCGCGCTGTCATTGCTTGCACACGTCGCGCCACGCAAGTTTCTAATTTCCTGTCTTTCCGCTACGTTTCGCACTGTGCCGCCGTCCGAGGTCGCCCAGCCCGCCTGAGGTTCAAGATGTCCACCCAACCGCCGATCACGCCCCGCGGCCTTGCCCGACTGCACGCCCAACTTCAACACCTGCGCGAGGTCGAGCGGCCGCAGAACGTGCGCGACATCGAGGAAGCGCGGGCCCACGGCGATCTGAAGGAAAACGCGGAGTATCACGCGGCCAAGGAACGCCAAAGCCATATTGCCGGGATGATGCAGCAGTTGGAAACGCAGATCGCGACCTCGCAGATCATCGATCCAAAGACGCTTTCCGGAAACCGCGTGGTTTTTGGCGCGACGGTGACCCTGGAGGATCTGGACCTGGAAGATTCGCCGCCGGTGCGCTACCAGATTGTCGGCGATCTCGAGAGCGATCTCGCGTCCGGCCTGATTTCCTTCAATTCCCCGCTGGCACGCGGCTTGATGGGCAAGGAATTGGGTGCGGAAGTCGTCATCACGACGCCCAAAGGTGCACGTAACTACCTGATCAACAAGATCGAATTCCTGTAGCCGATGCGCCTTGACCTTGGCCCGCAGCCGGTGCCCGACGCAGACGCAATGGCGGCGCTTGGGCGGCAGATCGCGCTGCAAGTGCAGGCGGGCGACGTCCTTGCGCTGGTCGGCGATCTCGGCGCTGGCAAGACAACGCTGATCCGCGGCCTGTGCATTGCGTTGGGAATTGATTCCGAGCAAGTGTCCAGCCCGACTTTTGCGCTGTGCAATGTTTATGAAGCGAACGCCTTTCACGTCGTGCATATGGATCTTTACCGGCTGGAAACGGCTGACGATCTGGTCGCGACTGGCCTGGACGAATGGCTGGCCCAACCCGACGCATTGTGCTTGATCGAATGGCCGGAAGTCGCGCGCGCGGAGTTGCCACCGACGACGATCTGGCTGCAGCTGTCGATCGTTCCAGGTGGCCGGCTGGTCGTGCAAACCAACGCGCCATAAGGCTGGCCACGCCAAGCCGTTCGGCCTATCCTGCGCCGGTACCTGTTGGAGCTCTGCATGCACGCCGTCCGATTCGCCGCATTTGTGTTGCTCCTCGTCGGTTCGCTGGCTACGGCGACCGCACAGGCGCAGACGCGCACGTTCGTCTGTCCCGTCGATGGCACACGCGTCATGCAGGTCGGCGGCGACGGCCAGCCTGCGCCGAAGATGTACTCCGATTTTGAAGTGCCGACGGAAGCCTACGCCAACCGCATCGTGGCCTGCTCGACATGTGGCTACGCGCAGTGGGCGACCGAGTTCGAGCGGCCCGTCGATGGCGGCATCGTCGCCTACGTCCAGCAGAACCTGAAGCAGGACGCCCGCCGCGTGGTTGAGCCACGAATCGCCTGGAAGCATTTTGTCGACCTGATGCATTTTCGCCACGCCCCGGCGCGCGAACAGGTCACTGGGCTGCTGTACTACACCTACGTGCTGAAGCGCGCGCGGCCGGGCGGCGGGCAGGACTATGCGCTGGAAATGCAGATCAAGCAGATTCGTTCCGAGGTGCTGGGCCTGCTGTTTGCATCGCTCAAGGACGATCCGCCAAAGTCGGAGCGTGCGCGGCTGGAATGGCTGTACCTGGCGGGCGAATTGACGCGCTTGACGGGCGATCCGAAGCGGGCGCTGCCGCTGCTGGACGACGTCTGTGGACTGCGCGAGACCGCCGGGCAAATGGTGGGCAATCTGGCGTGTGAAATGGCCGATCGGGCGCGGCGCGGCGAATGTTTTGAGGATTATCACGGTGGCTTTGTCGACGTGACGACCGCGAAGCCCCCGGTGAAAGCGACCACGTTGCCCAACGCGCCGACTGCGACGGACAAGGTCGATCCGGCGAAGCCCAGCGCACCGTTGCCACCGATGGCGCGCGTGGCCCCGCCGCGTGGCACAAGCGAAGCCGGAGCGCCACCACCGCCACCGATTCCCAAGTAGCACGCCCGCGGGAGGCAAACTTGCCGCGTGCCGCCACGTCGTCGACAATAGCGGCCGGCGTTTCCGCCCCGAGGTTCGCATGACCCGCATCCGCAAAGCCGTCATTCCCGCCGCTGGCATGGGCACTCGCTTTTTGCCCGCCACCAAGGCCATTCCCAAGGAAATGCTGCCGATCGTCAACAAGCCGTCGATCCAGCTGATTGTGGAAGAGGCCGCAGCGGCAGGGATTGAACAGGTGGTGATCGTGACCGGTCGCGGCAAGACGGAAATCGTCGATCACTTTGACGCCCATCCCGCGCTGGAGGACTTGCTGCGGCGCGGTGGCAAGGAGGCGCTGCGTCAGGAGGTGATTCGGCCTACGCAACTTGTGAAAATGTCGACGGTTCGCCAGCAGCGGCCGCTGGGTCTGGGCCACGCGATCCTGTGCGCGCGCGAGTTGATCGGCGACGAACCGTTCGTGGTCTTTTTGCCCGACGATCTGGTCGACGCACCGGTGCCCTGCGCGCGGCAGCTGATGGACGTGTACGACAGAACCGGCAAGTCCGTGCTGGCGTTGATGAATGTTTCGCGATCCGAAACATCGCAATATGGCATCGCCGCGGGCGATATCGACCCGAATGACGCACGGCTGCTGCACGTCAAGACGCT
The DNA here is from genome assembly GCA_903924465.1 of uncultured Myxococcales bacterium. Classification (GTDB taxonomy): domain Bacteria; phylum Myxococcota_A; class UBA9042; order UBA9042; family UBA9042; genus CAIYBN01. Next base: position 27,450 of record CAIYBN010000001.1, read on the forward strand.
GGTGGAAAAGCCGGCGGCCGAGGATGCACCTTCGACCATGGCGGTGGTCGGTCGCTATGTGCTGACGCCCGACGTTTTTGACTACCTGGCGCGCACCAATCCGGGTCGCGGCGATGAGATTCAGCTGACGGACGCGCTGGCCGCCATGGCAGCCGATCGCGGTTTGCACGGCTGGCTGTTCGACGGCGAGCGCTTTGATGCCGGCGATGTGGGCGGTTACCTGCTGGCCAACCTGAATTGGGCGCGCAAGACGCCGCGATTGTGGAATCTGGTCCAATCGTACGTGAAGAGTCACCAGCGCTGATCACCAGAATGCACCAAGACATTTCCGCGGCCGCCGATTCTGGATGCAAGGAGCCAGGAGACAATGGCGCGAAGGCGACCGGCAAGCCAGCCATTTGCTGGCGCGGCAGTATCGCAGCGGCCAGCAGGCGCTTGCGGAAGGGACTCGTTGAGCGATGTTCTCGACGCGGCGACGCCGAAATGCGCCAGAAGCGGTGGATTGCGGATCGGCGTTGCACTTGCCAGTCCGGTCGCAGCCAGTTAGCATCCGAGGGCCGTGGGCCAGAGCCCGCTCAAGCTGAGACACCGCGTGGACCTGACCCACCCGAGCCAACATCGCCTTGCCGCCCGTTCGCCTGCCTCGCGCAAAGCGTTGGCGTCGCACGTGGTCGCGTTGACGGCCATCGTCGCTGCGCTCTGCGGACTGACAGCGTTTCCCGCCCGCGCAGCCGAACCTGAGCGCGACTCGACTGCCGCAGAAGCGGACGCCGTGCCGACCGCGCCTGGTGAAGCGGTGACCGCCGAGTCAGTTGAAGCCGCCCGCAGTCGCACGCTGACCCGCGAGTTGGCCGAACAAGGCGAGAGCGAACTCAACAAGGCTGTCCGCGTCTTCCAGCAGCGCTATTTGATCAAACGCCATCGCATCGAGCTGCAGCTGGGCGGCGGCATGACCGTCAACGATCCGATGGTGACGCATTTTTCCGGCGACGTCGGACTGTTCTTCCACTTCACGGAGCAATTGGCCCTCGGCTTCACCGCCGCCAAGTACATGGCACGGGATTCGACGACCGCCAACACCGTGGAAAGCAACTTCGGCCTCTTCGCGGAGCGTTCGCACCTGCAAGCTGGCGGCATGTTGGAAGCGCAGTGGGCGCCCTTGTTCGGCAAATTCGCCGTGTTCGGCCTGGGCGTCGTTCAAGTCGACGGGTTCCTGATCGCCGGCGGTGGCATGGAACGGACGACCCGCGGCACGGATCTGAAGCCCGCCGGCGAAATCGGCATCGGCATGCGTCTGCACCTCCTGCGTTGGCTGTCCTTGTCGGCAGACATTCGCGACATCATTTACTCGGAGAAATTCCAGAGTTGCGACGCGGCAAGCGCCGGCGTCTGCGGCAGTGCCATATTGAATCAGGTCTTCACCGGTCTGCGGCTCGGCATCTGGATTCCGCCCACGACCACGTACAGGTTCCCGCGATGATGCAGCCCTGTCACGTCCGCAAGCTGTTGCCGTTGTTCGGTTTGGCGCTGGCCGTGCTGGCGACCGCAGCGTCGTTCATGCCGGCAGCTTTGGCCGACGACGTGCTGGAGAATACGCCCGTCGTTCGGCGCGCGCTGCAGTACCGGACCGGCCGTCAGGAACTGGGCGTGGTGTTCAACGCCACGCTGGGCGATCCTTACACGCGCAACCTGTTGCCAGGCCTTCGTTACGACTATCACCTGCTGGAGTGGCTGTCGGTCGGCGCGGACGTCATGTACGGCATTCCGGTTGTCACGAGCACCGCAAACCAAATTCGCGACAAAGTCCATGTCAGCAATGCCAATTTCGTCATGGAACCGTCGTCGATCAGCTACATGGCGACCGCACACATTCAGGCTGCGCCGCTGGTCGGCAAGTTTGTGGCGTTCGGCTCGCTGCCCATCCAGTTTGACCTGCACGCGACGCTGTCGTTCGGCATTGCCGGGCTGACCGGTGGGTCGGCCATCGACACGGTGCAAGGGAATGTGTCGATTGCGCCCGGCATTGGCGGCGGTTTTCGGCTGTTCTTTTCCAGACTGGTCGCGCTCAACGTCGATTTGGCCGATGTGTACATGAAGCGCACGCTGGCTGTGACGCGCTTTGGCCAAGCGCAGGATCCGGTCTTTGGTGGCAATCTGTTGTTCAGCGCGGGGCTTTCGTTCTTCCTGCCGCCGAACTTGAAGCGCGCCGACTGAACCGAGCCAATCGATCGATCGCGAAGGCGTGTCGCCGCCGTCAGGCATCCTCGGCGACCCGGCCAAGATGGCCAAGGCGCTACGGCACCAGCAACACTTTGCCAATGCTACCGCGCGACTCGATCCGGCGATGAGCATCCGCGGCTTGGTCAAAAGGGAACGTGCTGTCGATCTTCGGCGCAATCTTGCCGGCGGCGAACAACCCGAGCAGCGCCATCAACTCCTCGCGCAGCATGGCCTTTTCGCCCCAGAGGTGGCCCATGTTCACGCCGCTGACCGCGCGGTTCTCGTTCATCAGGCTGATGGAATTCCACAGCGGAACTTGGGCCATTTGGCCGAGGACGCGCAACAAACTGCGCGTGCCGTCGCCGCTTGTGTTGTTGGAGAAGCCGTAGGCGCACAGGTGCCCGGCCGGCCGCAAGAGCCGATAGCCTTTGCGCCAGTCCTTGCCTCCCAACGGATCCAGCACGATGTCCACGCCTTGGCCGTTCGTCAGCGTCCGCACCGCATCGACGTAGTCCTCCGTGCGGTAGTCAATCGGGTGATCCAGACCGATTTCCCTGAGATACGCGTGCTTGCCCGCCGACGCCGTGCCAAAGAGCTCCACGCCGCCGACCGCCTGGCAGAGCTGGATGACCGCGATGCCCACGCCGCCCGCCGCCGAATGGATCAGCAGCCGCTGGCCGGACCGAACGTGCGCGACGCGGTGCAGCATGTGGTAGGCCGTCAGGTAGTTGACCGGCAGCGCAGCGGCTTGCTCGAAACTCATGTTGGCCGGCATGGGCAGGACTTCGTCGACCGCGGCGGCGATGAGCTCGGCGTGGCTGCCGAACTGGATCATCGCGATCACGCGGTCGCCAATCTGAAACTCGGTCACTTCGCTGCCCACCTGCTCGACGACGCCCGACGCCTCGTAACCGACGACACAGGGCGGCTTCGGCGCGTCCAGGTACAGGCCCTGACGGGCCATGATTTCGGCAAAGTTCAGCCCCGCCGCCCTCACCCGCACCAGGACTTGCCGCGCGCCGGGCTGCGGATCGGCCATCTCGCGGACCTGGAGCACTTCTGGACCGCCGTGGCGGGTGATGACAAGGGCACGCATGTGGGTCTCCGATTAGCGGGGCGATGATTCGCGATTCAGGTTGTGCAAGGTAGTCGACGCCTGCCGGTGTTGCGCAGCTTCCCGCGTGTTCCCTTGCAGTTCAAGCGCCTGCGCGGCAATCGCGTGGGCTTGGCTGTACCGTTCGGCAATCTGCGTTTGCTCCGGGCGGAGCGCTGGCGGCCAGTCGGCCAGATCCGCGGGTTCGCCGCGCAGATACAGCCGCATCGTCTCCACCACCAACGCGTGGTCCTGCCGTTCCGCCGCGCGCTGCAGCTGCGGCAACGCCCAATACTGCCACGCGACGGCGTGATCCACCGCGCGGGTCGGCGGCACCGAATCCGGCAACGGCCGCAGCAGCCACACGGTCAGCACGAGGATCGCCGCCAGCCACGCAAGCAGGCACGGACATCGTGCGCGCAGGTCGGCGTGCAGGAACACCAGCGCCGAGGCCGCCAGCGGGAGCAGCGCGGCGAGCAGCCCCAGGCGATAGCGGGAAAGCGGTTGGAGCACGAGCAGCGGTATCAGCTGCACCGCGACCAGCAGGACCAGCACACGGGCACGGCGCTCGCGGATCGCGTGCAGCGCGCCCACCAGGCCGAGCGGCAGGAGCCAGGCGAAATCGACCGGCAGCAGCTTCAGGATCGGCGCGTGCTGGCGGTAGAAGACGAAGCTGGCGTTGTTCGGCATCTCAAAATTGTGCAGGAGCACCGCGAGCTTGGCGCCTGCCAACGCCAGCCAGTGGTGCTGCGCCTGGGCCGTCGCCAGCACAAGGCCCAGCGGCTCGCCGTGCGATTGCCAGAGGAGACGGGCGATCCATTGCGGATCGAGAATCAGACCTTGCCACGGATCGGCCCCGGGCGCGTTGGCAGCGACAAAGGCGAAGACGCCGCCACCGGCCAGCGCCAAAGGCGGCGCACCGACCAGCAGGTTCCGCGTGACGAGAAGCCCGAGAGGCAGCGCGAGACCGAGCGACCAGCCAGCCAGCCGCGGCAGCCGCCCCGTTCGTGGCGTCAGGGAAACCAGGAGCAGGATGAGCATCAGCGGGGCAATCGCGGCACGGGTCAGCAGGGTCAAACCCGCCGCGAGACCAACGCCGGCCCACGCGCGCCAGTCCACCCGTGCGCGCGCGACCGACCACTGCCGAACCAACAACCACACCGTCGTCACTGCCAGCGTTTCGCGCAGCATCAGCGATTCATAGTAGGCGAGCGGCCCACAGAACGTCGCCAGCAGTCCCGCAAGGAGCGCCTCACGCTCGCCGATCAGCCGCCGTGTCGCGTCCATGAGCAGCCACAGACCGAGCAGGCCCAGCAGCGCCTGCAGCGCAAACACCGCAAGCGACGACGGCCCAGCCAGCAGCTGCGTACCGGCCAGCAGGTAGGGGTACAGCGGCTCCTGATAGAATTGCGCGCCGCCCTGCCAGCGCTGCCATGCGGACTGCACCGCGGCGTCGGACAGTGGCTGGCCCGAATCCGCGGGCTGCAGGCGTTGCCAAGCGGCCGCGACCTCGCGGTGCCACGACGTGAGCGGTCGTTGCGGCTGCCGCGACAGCGGGTCGCCGTGAGCGATGTTGTGGGCCCAGTGGTCAAACGCGAACATGTCCGAGTCGGGCCAGTTCGCTTGCACCAGCGCGGGCGAGTCGACCAGCTGCGCCAAATGCACCAGGCGCACGCAGACGAACAAGGCGAAGACGAGCAGCCAAGCGCGGCGATGCGGCGTAGGCGACATCAGTCGTTCTCCACGCCGACGCGCTGAGCGGCGAGGTACCAGGACGTGAATGCGGCGACGGCTTGAAAGATCAGGCAAATCACCGCGATGAGCAGCCATTCGCGCGGACCGCGTGCGGCCTTGAGGCTCGTCAACGCCAGACCGGCAAGGAACGCGGGAACGACGGCGACGGCGAATCGCCAGGCACGGCCGCGGACGAACCGCAGCGGCTGCATGCGGAGGTCACGACACATCGTCCACGGCGCGCGCCAGCCGATCGTCAGGACGTGCGCCAGCGCGATCGCCATCAGGGCGCCGCCCAAGCCCCACGGACCGATGACCCCGAGGCACAGGATCGCCGCCAGCATGACTTCCGCGGCGGCGACAGGTCCAAGGTGACTGTCCATGCCCACGGTGACGAGGTAGCGCACGGACACCACACTCGCGACCGCGAACGGCAGGAGAATCGCAATGGCCACACCGAGCCCGGTCGGCGGCGGCACGTCGAGCCACTGGGCCAGCACGCGCGTGCCCATCACGCCCCACAGCACGGTCAGGCTGCCGACAACCGCAAGCGCGGCATCGGTCGCGCGTCGCACCAACCAGCGTCGTTCAATGCGCGAGGTCTGGACACCGATTTGGCCGAAGCGCGAAAAGATCACCGATCCCAGTTGCAGCGCCGTGCCAGCAGTCAATCGACAGGCGCTCGCCGCGACTGCCAGAACCGCCGCCACTTCCACGCCGTGCACCAGGGCGACGACACAAACCGCCACGTCGAAGGTCAGCAGAAACGGCGTGGATTGCGTCACTTCCAGCGCGCCGTGGGCGTACAGCGTGCGGCCCATACGCCAATCCACGTCGGCCAAGGTGGGCAGCCAGCCCGGCCCCGCGCGGCGCAGCGCCAGCAACAGCGCCGCGCCCCAGGCGCCGACAATCAACAGTTCCAGCGCACCCAAGGTGGCCAGGTTCACGCGCCCGGTCGCCACCGCGAAGCAGACCAGTACTTCCAGCAGCGTCCGAGCCCCGCGCACGGCCGCCAGCTCCGCGCCCAGTCCTGCCGCAAGGACTGCAGATTGCCATGCCGACATCGACGCTTGCGCCGCGAGACGCAGGCCGGTCAGCATCACGTAATCCGCGGCATCCGGCGCCAACGAGAGTTCGATGCCCAGCGCCGCGACCAGCGAATCGGCCTGCAGCGCCAGAATCGCCGCCATCGACAAACCGAGCGCCGACAGCAGCAGCCAACTCATCAGCACGATGCGCCGCAGCCGGACGGTGTCGTCGACGCGGACCGCGGCCAGCAACATCCGCGTCGCGCTCGCGGTAAACGCCCGCAGCGGCCAGTCCAGCAAGCTGGCCAGCGCCGTCGCCGTCACCACCACGCCAAATCGGGTGTCGCCCAGCACATTCCACAGCACCGGCGTGAGCACCACGAAAGCCACGAAGCGCACGACGGCGGTGTCAAAGAACGCGAGCAGCCGTTCGCCCGTCGTCGACGGACGCATCGGCAGCGGCAAAGTCGTGGCATCGAGGAGCGGCGGCGTCAGGATCATCGGATCTCGCAAAACTGGCGTTCATGCTGCCATGGCGTGGGGAATTCAGCCAGCCGCCGGGAACAGCTTGACGGTGCAGCACCGCAGCGTACGATGCGCGCCCCATGCCGACCGACAGCTCAGAATCCCGCCTCACCTTCACCGTTCGCGGCGATGAATTGGACCGAACCGGCACGGCGAGTGCCGCGCAATTGCTGCGCTACCTGGAGAACGGTCGCTGGCAGTCGATCCTGGCGGCGGACGCGGGCATGGCGGCGATGTTCACCAGCGGACGGAAAATGGTCGTGCGCGCTCAGCGGCTGCTGCTGGAGACAAGCGTGACGTGGGGCGAGGAACTGACGGTGCAGACCTGGCTGGCGCGGACCGGTCGGACGAGCGTGGACATCGCGCACCTGCTGACGCGCGTGGGCGACGGCGCGCGGGTGTGCGAGGCGATTCTGACGGGTGTGCAAATCGACGAGACCGGTCGGCCGATGCCGCTTCCCGACGATGTCGTCGCGCGGATCGATGGACCGCAGCTGGACGCCCGGCTGCTGAACCTCGCGTGCGCCGATGTTCAGCCGGACGATGCATGGGCTTGGCCGCAGACGATTCGCCCCAGCCAGACGGATTCGTTTCGCCACGTGAACCACTCGCGCTACGTCGACCTGTTTGAGGACGCGCGCTGGTTCATGGAGCGCGTGCAAGGGATTGCGGACTGGCAGCCCAAACGGCAACTTGCGCTTGTCGCGCTGGAATACCGCCGCGAAGCGAAAGCGGGCGACCACGTGCGGGTGCTCTTGTCCAGACGCGACGCGGCGACGCTCGATGCGGTCCTGCTACGCGGCGACGAGACGCTGACCCGCGGCGTGCTGCACGTGTGTGCTTGACCGATAATCCATAGTCCTTTCAAACACCTGCCGATGCGTCTCCGAATCGCGCGTCGGACCGGAATTTTGCCACAGCCTCCGCCGATCGCGTTTACCGTCGTGAAAGCGCCGCCGTGGCGTCGGCATGTGCAGAAAACTTTGCACTTTTCGCCACACGATTATCGTCACCCACAGGACCGCCTGCTGCCGAACGGGCGAGGTGCAAACGGTCAACTGCGGCGAACGTCGCGCAACGCTGATTCTGGAGGTGTGGAGATGAACTCGCATTTGAACAAAACGACCATTGCGTTCGCGCTGTTGGGTTGTTCGGTCCTGCTGAACGTCGCACTGTTGGCGACGCGGTCGACCGACAAAACCGCGGAAGTGAAGAAAGCCGCGGCGACGCAGCCAGCGGTGGCCAAGATCGCGCCGGTGAAGCCGGTGGAACTGCCTGCAGGCGAATGGAAAGTGGTCAAGACGGCGCTGAAGAGCACGCCGACGCAGTCGTTCATGGAGGCGATTGGCGAGGAAGGCGACGGCCTGAGCCAGGCCTATGCGCGGCTGTTCGTGTGGGATGCGAACCTGCGGACGGACCTGTCGAACGGCGACGCGCTGGCGGTGGCGTACGCGCTCACCGACGAGGGCAAGCCGGACATCGCGGTGGCGACGCTGACGGCGAAGAAGAAAGGCAAGACGTTCCGCGCCTACCAGTGGCAGGCCCCGGGCGATGCGTTCACGAGCTATTGGAACGAAAATGGCACGGAAGTGCCGCTGACCTTGAAGAACGGCCCGCTGAAGAAGTACCAGCAGATCACGTCGCTGTTGAAGGATCGCCCGACGCACAAAGGCATGGATTTCAAGACGCCGGTGGGCACGGAAGTCTACACGCCATTTGCCGGCACCGTGCTGCGGACCAACTGGAACTGGGGCGCGAACGGCAACTGCGTGGAAGTGCAGTATCCAGACGGCACGCTGGCGAAGTTCCTGCACTTGTCGGAGAACCGCGTGAAGGAAGGCGCGAAGGTGGAGGCCGGTCAGGTCATCGCGCTGACGGGCAACACGGGCCATTCGACCGCGCCGCACCTGCACTATCAGCTGAATCAGGGCGAGAAGGTTGTGGATCCGCTGGATTACCATGGCTCGGAGCGTCGCCAGCTGGATGACGCCGGTGTGGCGCAGTTGAAGCCGGTGATCCAGAAGTTGGACGCGCTGCTCGCGGATCAGGCGGCTGCGCTGTAGGTTCGACGCGCGCGTGGCTCGGCCATCTTCGCCCGCCGCTGCGCAAACCGCTCAATTCCCCGTTTTCGCCACATGCCGGTAGAGCGTCAACGCAACCCGGTCATCCTTGAACGCCGCGGCACTGAACGTGTGGGCGGGCACGGTTGCTTGTTGATCCGCGACCAGCGGCCAAATCTGCCGAACGCGCGCATCCAGCTGGGCGATCATCTCGATGTGCGCGCGCTGCCGACGAACCCGCTCTGGCGACCCGGCAACCGCACGCGCCCAGCCCCGTTGCAGGCTATCCGGAGCGAGTGAAGCCATGCTTCCCGGGTAGTAGTAGTCGAACTGGAGATGCCGAAGCCGATCGTCCGTCAGATCGCTCCGGTTCAGCACGAGCCAGCGCAGGTTCGGCCGGTCGATGAGGAACGTCGGATAGGGCAAGGCCAGACAGCAATCCAGATCGCCGCCGTGGGTTGCCTCATCCCAGATCGTCAAGACAGTCGCCTGCTTGTGTGGCAGAACGCGGGTGAGAAAGGCATATTCTTCCTGCCAAGCGTAGGTGTAGCGATACGGCGTCCAAAAGAAGACCCAGATGCAGGGGATGGCGGCGATGCCCAAGGCCAAGCGCCGCGGCGGGTGCGACCTGAGCAGCTGGACGAAGCGATCCCAGAGCGCGTCGATCGCCCGGGCGATGGCGAAGACGACAAAGATCAGGGAGACGATGTGGTAGCCCGCAATCGGCAGACTGACGAAGGGCCCGTCGCCAAAGAGCGAGGGGATGCAGCCAAAGTAAACGGGCAGATACAGTTGCCGCAGCTCAGGCCACGCGCGCCGCCGCCACAGTCCTGCCACGTAGAACCAGACGGGCACGGCGAAAAGGGCCGGGAAGAAGGCAGGACCGGCTGGATTGACGAGAAACGTCGTGCGCGCAATGAGCGCAATGAGCGCGCTCGGCGGTTGAATCGCCGCGCGCATCTGCAGCGACTCCGCGTGGAACTGCCATAGCCCAGCCGCGCCAAGTGCCGTCGCCACGACGCAGGCCACGACCAGCGGCAGATGGCGCCGCAACGGCGGCCATTGCGCGGTGCCGCGAAAGGCAAAGAACGGGATGGACAGAAACAGCACGCCGGACTCCAGGCGAATCGGCATGCCAAGTGCGACAGCGAGCACGAGCGCGAGGTAGTCGAATGCAGTGTGCTGCCGGGACGCGATGCGCAGGTAGGCCACGGCGGCGAGCGCGTAGAGGAGGAGAATGGTGCAGTGGCTCGTATCCGTCGCCGCGTAGCGGACGTACATGGGAATGACCGTGAAGAGCGCGGCAAAGAGCAGCGCGACGCGGCTGGAACAGGCAGCGAGGCGGGCGACGTACCAAAAGAGCGGGATGCAGGCGACGCCTGTCGCGAGATTGAAGGCGCGGGCACCCATCGCGCCGAAACCAAAGTCGAACACGAGCGCGCGCAGGGGCAGCGGCGTGTAGGCGGTTGGGCGCGAGAACGCCGCGAGATGCTGCGCGTCGTTCACCGCCACATACCAGTTGACCGGGGCAAACGGCACGACGAGGCGCAGGATCAGCGCGACGACCACGCAAACGCCAAGCCCAAGCGCTTGCTGTTCCTGGAGCGCACGCCGCGTCAACGCGACGAAGTACAGGCCTAGCGCGGCGGCGATGATGCACCACGAAGCGGCTTCAATGGGCGCGGAGAGACCCTCCACGGCTACAGCCACGCCCGCAGCACCGCATACGCCGGACCACGCGCGTCGGCCCGCACGTGACGCGCGCCCGCGAGGTGCGCGAGCAAGGCAAACTCCGCGGGCAGAAAGCCGCGCCGCACCGACTGCATGGCGTCAATCATGAGCGGCGGCGCCGGCGTCGACAGGTTGGTGCCCGTGGCCGCCGAGAGGAGAGCGCCCACGCTGCGCAGCACGTCGATCACCAGCACGCCGTGACCCGCTGCGCGCAAGCCCTGGTGCAGCAGCCGCGCGACAAGCCCCGGCGGCATGTGGTGCGTCGCCTGTGTGCACACAATCAGGTCCACCTGCCCGGCCAACTGCGCCAGTTGCGTCGCGTCGCGCTGGACAACCGCCAGCGGAATGCCACCCGGCTCCGCACGCGCCGCCGCGGCTTGACCCAGCTTCACGTAATCCAGCGAATAGTCGCTCGCGGTGAGATGCAAATCCGGCCGCGGACTGTGCTGCGCCATCCACATCAGGAACCCCGCCGCGCCTGCCGCCACGTCCTCGATCCGCGCATTCGGCACGTCCGTGACCGCATCGAGCACCAGCGCTTGCCAGCGGTCGTAGTTGCCCAAATCGCGGTTGAGCTTGTCCAGCCAGCGCATTTCCGCCGCGTGCAGCCATTTCGGCGCCCACGTCGCATCCATCAGTTCAGCCATTTCCGACGCGAACAGGCGATCCACCCGCTCCATCACCCGCAGCGCCGGCTGCTGCGCGCAAGCCAGGTCGCGCAGTTGCTGCTTGAGCTGGCGGACGAGCTTGTCCAGCCGAGGCAAATCCGCCGTTTCCGGCTGCTGCGCCGCGGCGTCGAGCAGCTCGGCCACCTGCGTCACGGTCTGCTGTTGCTGTTCCAGGAGCGTCGGCAGCGCCTTCTGCATCGCGGCATCGAGGCGGAGCGCGAGCATCGCCGACAGGCCGGGAGCAAGCCGTCCGGCGATTGGGCCAAGCACGGCGTGGTGGTGTTTCATGGCTGGCTCCGCCGGCGACAACGGCGCGGCGATCGGAGGATAGCCGTATCCGCTTGACTCTGCATCCTGAGACGCGCAGGCTCCGGCGGTTCGCCGTTCAAGGGCTCAGAATCCCGAGGCGTTCACCCATTTCCACTCCGGCCAACACCTGATGACCCTTCGCTCCGCCCACAACCTGGCGCGCCTGCTCGGCTGCCTGCTGACGGTCGGATTGTGCCTGAGCGCGCTGCCGGCTTGGGCGCAGGTGGGTATGGCTGCGCCGCGGCCCGATGAGCAGTTCGACGTGATGAACGTGCTGGACGAACATGGCCTGCACGACATGGACAACGAGCGCTGGAATGCCTACGGCCAGTTCACCTACGCGTCGGTCTGGAAGGCGCCGTTCGCGGCGGCGTACACGAACGCCAATGGCAGCAACAACTCGCTGGTGCCGGAGGCGGAGCGCAGCTTTGCCGGCACGTTCACGGCGTTCCTGGGCGTACGCCTCTGGCAAGGCGGCGAGGCCTATTTTGTCCCTGAAGTCATCGCGGAACGCGCGCTGTCGCAACTGCGCGGCTTGGGCGGCGCGGTGCAGATTTGGGAATTGCAGAAGACCGGCAAGGAAACGCCGCAGATTTACCGTTCGCGGGCTTACCTGAAGCAGACGATCAACCTGGGCGGCGAACGCGAGCAGAAGACGTCGGATCCCATGCAGTTGGGCGCGGAAGTGGACCGTCATCGGCTGGTGCTGGTGGTCGGCAATTTCAGCGTGCTCGATTTCATGGACAAGAACACGTTCGCGGGCGACCTGCGGCGGCAGTTTTTCAACATGGCGTTCATGACGCACACGGCGTACGACTTCGCCTCGGATGCGCGCGGCTATTCCTGGGGCGGGCTGGCGGAATTCTACTGGGATGATTGGGTGCTGCGGTTCGCGCGGATGGCGCCGCCGGATCACCCGAATCAGCTCGAACTCGACCTGCGGATTGGCACCTATTACGGCGACCAGTTTGAGCTCGAACACCGCCACAAGCTGTGGGGCCAGGACGGCGCGGTGCGGTTGCTGGGTTACCACAACCACCTGATCACGGGACGTTTTGACGACGCGGTCGCGGCCATTCAAGCCGACCCGGGCAAAAGCGCGGCAAACTGCACCGGCTTCAACTACGGCTCGACCAACGCCGGCGCGCCGGATTTGTGCTGGGCGCGCAAGCCGGACGACAAATACGGCATCGGCTTGAACCTCGAGCAGCACTTGACCGACGACATCGGCGTGTTTCTGCGCGGCATGGTGTCTGACGGCCAGACGGAAGTGTACGCCTACACGTCGACCGACCGCTCGCTGTCGTTTGGCGTGCTCGCGGGCGGCACGCTCTGGCATCGCAAGAACGACACCTTGGGCATCGGCGCCAACTTCGGCTGGATTTCGGCGGCGCATGCCAACTACCTGCACTTGGGCGGCGTGGACGGCTTCATCGGCGACGGCGGCTTGCGTCAGGCGAGCGAAGAATTGTTCGAGGTGTTTTACAGTTTCGCCGTGTTGAGCGACGTCTGGCTGTCCGCGGACTACCAGTTCATCGCCAATCCCGCGTTCAACGCCGACCGCGGGCCGGTGAACCTCTTTGGGCTGAGGGCGCATGCGGAATTCTAGTTCCATCGCGGCTTTTGCCACCGTCCTGCTTTGCTGCATGGCTGGCCCCGCATCTGCCGCGACCGATCCGGGCTTCCTCGTCCAGCGTTTCGACGCCGCGCCTGCCGGTGCGGGCTGGCTGACGCAGGACAACCTGAACCTGTCCGGTGGTCTCGGCGGCGCGGTTTCGCTGACGACGGGCTACGCCCACAACCCGCTCATCCTGCACAGCGGCAGCCAATCGCTCTCGCTCGTCACCGACCAGGCGCACGCCAACATCGGTTTCGCCATCACCTACGATCGCTACCGCCTGTCGTTCGACCTCGCCAGCCCGCTCTACGTCCGCGGCCAAAGCGGCACGTTGGCGGGCGTCGACTACACCGCGCCGCGCCTCGACATCGCTTCGCATCCGGACAGCATCACGGACGTGCGCATCGGCCTGGACGCGCGCGTGTTCGGCCAAGTCGGCGGGCCGCTGCGCTTGGGCGTGGGCGCGCAACTCTTTGTGCCGTCGGCGGACCAGTCGGATTACATGAGCGACGGGACCTACCGCGGCTTGCTGCGCGTGATGGCGGCGGGCGACATCGGCGGGTTCACGTATGCGGCGATGCTGGGCGCGCACATCCGGCCGCTGTTGGGCCACGAGATGGCGTACGGCGCCGGTGCCGGCTGGCGGTTTGTCCTGGGCGAGGCAACAACGTCGCTGGTCGTGGGGCCGGAGCTGTTTGGCACAACGCAGGTGACCGGTGCCGGCCAGACGGCGCTGGAAGGACTGCTGACCGGGCGGCTGGAAGTGCGCGACCACGACGGCCACGCGGTGCGGGTGAAGCTCGGCGTCGGCGGTGGCGTGGGACAACAGTCCGGTGCCGCAGAGTGGCGCGCGGTGGTCGGTGTGGAAGTGCTGGGGCTCGCGGGCGCCGGGACGGAGACGGCGCGGTGATGGGTTGCGGTGGGGAAGACGCCGCACCGCCCGTCAAGTCCTGACCCGCCGCCCGCTCCGGCTACTTCACCACCGCAAACACCGCCTTGTACGTCCCCGGCTCGTCGAGCCACGCCACTTTCGCGTGGGCCTTCAGGGCACTCAGCGCTTTCTGCCATTGCGGCAGCAGGCCATCCCGGGCCGCCATGCTCGCGGTGAATTCCGCCTGCGGTCCGACCAGCGCCAGGCGCGCGGCAAAAGGCCCGCGGCAAAAGTGTGCGAACAGCGAATACTCATTTGCTGCGCGTGTCAGGCGCGGTGCTTCTCGTGGACCCGGGCGCGCGCACGGGGCACTACGCGAAGCCCACAACCACCAGGCTTGGCGGCGCGGGAGTCCATGGGATCGCGCGCCGCGGCAGGATGGGCGGCGTAGCGAAAGCTGCGGGACCGCATTGTGGAGCTGCGTCCAGCGCAAGCTGGAGGCGGCGACGGGGAGGGCTGTTTTGGGGGCTGGAGGGCCCCGACGAAGTCGGAATGATCAGTATTCCCCGCCAGATCGCACACAATCGCCACACGATGGCACACACCCTGATTTTAGAATCGCGCCCGACGGATTCCTCGCGGTTGCTCACCAACGTCCACACTGGCATCATCCTCCGTGCAGCCCGGCCGCCGCCTCTCCACGCCGCCCCTGCAAGCGGGTTCCATGAGCGCCACGCCAGACATTCGCAGCATCGGCATCATCGTCATCGGCAATGAAGTCCTGAGCGGCAAGGTCCGCGACGAAAACACGCCGTTCCTCATCGACAGCTTCAACCGCGCTGGGCTGCGCGTCGGGGAAGTCGCGATCGTCGCCGACATCGTGCCGCGCCTCGCCGAAGTGATCCGCGGCTTTTCCGCGCGATTCGACCTCGTCATCACGACTGGCGGCGTGGGGCCGACGCACGACGATTGCACCTGGCAGGCCGTCGCCATCGCGCTGGATCAGCCGCTGGAACTGCATCAGGAAATGATTGACCGGATCGAGAAGCGTCAGGGTATCGCGATGTCCGATGAGCAAAAGCGCATGGCGCTGCTGCCGCGCGGCACGACGATGCATGTGGCCGATGGGCGCTGGCCGATGCTGCAAGCCAACAACGTGATTGTGCTGCCCGGCGTGCCGTCGATGGTTCAGGGGCGAATTGCAGTCTTGTGCGCGCGCCTGGCGCGGCCGCGGCCGTGGCTGGCGACGGCGTATTTCACGGCGGATGAATGGGTGTCCGTCGCCGCCATCGACGCCGTCGTCGCCGCGTTTGCCGATGTGGAGATTGGCAGCTATCCCGTCTTCTATCCGGCCGATCACAAACTGCGCCTGACGTTTGAAGGCCCCGACGAAGCGCGCGTTCAGGCCGCCGTTGCGCAAGTGACCGCGGCGATTGGCGCCGACCAACTGGTTCGCGTCACCTGGCGCCCGCCGACCGATGTTGTTGTTGACCCGACGTAGCGGGATCCCTACGCTCGGGGCATGAGACATCGCCTTCCGCTCGTGATTCTGACCGCTGCCCTGCTCGCTTCGCCGCTACTGGCCAAACCCAAAGCGAAACCAGTCGCGGGGCCGACGACGCCCAGTGGCGCTTGGCCCTTCCGGATGGCAACGGTGGAGACCGAAGCGGACAAGGGTCCGGAGCCGGGCGGTTTGGGCATCGTGCTGGGCGAGAAGGCGGCGGATATCGTCGTGCAGCAGGTGGTGCCCGGCGGGCCGGCGCAAAAAGCCGGGCTGCGCGTGGGCGATGTGCTGGAATCGACCGATGCCATTGCGCACATCCACGGCCTGAAGCTGACGGAGGTCACGCCGCAGATCCGCGGTCTGCCGGGGACGATTTGCAAAGTCGTCGCGCGGCGCGGCAACGAGACGCTGCACATCGACATCACGCGGATTGCCTTGAAGCGGCTGTTCCCGCCGCCGTCCAAGGACGTGATCACGGCCAAGCCAGGCGCGTCGCTGCTGACCACCGGACACCTGCACCAGTTGGCGGTTACCTGGCTGGCGACGCAAAAGGGCCACGAGGAGCAGCCGACGATTGTGACGGCGCGCGTGGCGATCGCGGGTCTGGACCAGCCGCTGACGCCGGGGAGCGGCGAGGCGCGGGAAATCCGCCTGGCCGGCGACGCGACAGCGCTGAATATCGAGGATTGGCGGCTCGATCTGCGGCTCATGCCGGATGGCGAGACGGTGGCCATCTCCGCGTCGAATCTTCCGGTCGTGGACGCGGGCACGGAGGCGCGTGGGTGGCAGCAACCGTGGCCCGATCCGGTCTCGCCGCGTGCGCCGGTCAAGCTGACCGCGAAGTGGCGTGGGCCTGTGGCCGTGAAACTGCGGGCGATGAGCGGCGGCAAGCCCGTGGCCAATCGGCGGATTGCCCTGCGCATTTCGCAAGGCAAGAAGGATCTGGACTCGGTGACGGCGGCGACCGATAGCGAAGGCCGCTTTCGCGTGAATCTGGATGCGCCCGGGCCGTTCACCATCCGCGGACTGTCGCAGGCCACGCCGGGCGGGCTGCACGACGCGGTGTTTGCGTTCCAGATGGCGCGCGAAGTGCAACTCGTGGCCGCCAACGACGCCGCCGAACAAACGCTGGCGCTGGACGGCAAGGAGATCGCACCGGGCAGCGTCGACGATTGGCAGAAGGATGAGCACATCGGTCAGGGCCTGCCGCCGCTGGACGTCAAACGCTGGTTGGGTGACAAGCCGACGGAGCCCAAGGACCTCAACGGCCGCGTGCTGCTGGTGTACCTCTGGGCGACCTGGTGCGGTCCGTGCCGGGCGACTGCGCCGATGATTGCCGAGCTGAACGTGCGGATGCACGACACCGGTTTGCAGATCGTCGAGGCGTCCGTGGATCGCGATGAGCAGGCGCTGGAAGCGTTTCACCACGAGTTCCTGCCCGGCGCGCCCGCGGTCGCGTGGTTGGGACCTGAAGGCTTGGACACACTGGAACTGTCGAGCATCCCGACGTTCATTGTCGTCGACCACACCGGCAAGATTCGGGGTTTCCGCCGCGGCGGTGGCTGGCAATTGGAGCCGCTGGAGGCGTGGCTGCGCAAGTTGCTCGACGAAGCCAAGAAGTCGTAGCGCCTACCCGCGAGCGAGGATCGCCCGATAGAGCGCGGCGTACTGCCCGACCACTGCCGCTTGAGAAAACCGCGCCAGCATGTCCGCACGTGCGCGTTGGGCAATTTCCGCTTGGCCATGCGCCGGCAAATCCAGCGCGCGATCCAACGCCGCCGCCAGCGCGTCGCCATCGTCCGGCTGGCACAAGATTCCTGTTTGCCCGTCTTCGACCAACGACGGCACCTCACCCACGCGCGTCGCTACGGCCAGCGTACCGAGCCCCAGCGCCTCCAGCACAACGTTCGGCGTGCCTTCGCTGCGGGAAGCCAGCACGGAAAACCGCGCCGCTTCGAGCAACGTCGCGACGTCCGTCACCGGCGGAACGATGTGGACTTCAAGCCGCGCGTCCTCGGCCATTTTGCGCACCTGAGCCACCCGCAGCTGATCCTCCAGAAATCCTGCGAGCAGCAGCGGCGGCACGCCTTCGGGCCGACGCGCGCGCACCTGGAGGAGCGCCCGCACCAGACCATCCTGGTTCTTGAACGCGTCAAAGCGACCGAGCGCGACGATCGGCGGGCGGGCGGGATCAAGACCCAACGACGCCAGTAGCGCCGCGCGTGCATCCACCGTCGACGGCGTACGGGTCACGATTGCCGGATCCAGCGCATTGCCGATGAAGTGCAGCTTGCGCCGCGGGACGTGATGGGCCTGCAGCCAGTCAATCGACGCCTGGGAATTGCTCGTCGTCGCCGCCGCCAGCCGCGAGGTCAGCACCGTCAGGCGACCTTGCATCGGTTGGTTGTCAAACAAGGACGGCGAACAGCGCACGGCCGTCACAACCGGCGCCGAACCGGGAATGCGCGCTGCCAGCGTGGCGTACAGCGACGGCGACGGCAGCCACGCATGCACCAGATCCGTCTCCGTGCGCGACACCAACCGCCGCAACGCGCGGGCGAACTGCGGATCCAGACGACCTCGGCGCGGCAGTTGCACCGCCGCCACGCCAGGCGGCACCGCTTGGAACTGCGCCGTCTGATTGTACCAGGCCAGCCTGACCGACCAATCCGCCGGGTCGAGACCCGCAGCCAGCCGAACAATCTGCGTCTGGGCACCGCCCGCAGCGAGCGAGTCAATCAGCAACGTCAGGCGGGTCGGCATCGGCGTCCTCCGCGCTTGGAGTCACACTTTCTTGCGCGTCATGAAGACCACCGCGACGTACAGCAGCATCAGCACGACCACGCCGAGCACGATCGTCGTCAGCTTGGCCTTGAGCGCGTGAACCATCGCGTTGGGATCGTTGATGAGGTTCGGTTCCGCACCGAGCACTTCCTGACCGAACCACGCGAGCACGCTGCACCAGAGACCGGAACCGAAGAGCGTCATCGCGCTGTAAACGCCAAACGGCGTGCGCACGATGCCCGCCGGAATGCCGATGAGGTGGCGAACGACGGGCAGGAGCCGCGCGAAGAAGACGCCGCCGGTATGGAAGCGCGCGAGGAACGTCTCCGATTGCGCGAGTTTCTCAGGCGAAATCATGACATACTTGCCGTAGCGCAAGATCAACGGCCGGCCGAGCCAGCGTGAAGTCCAGTACATGACGGTCGCACCGAGGTAGGAACCGAGCGTGCCGGCGATGATGACGGCGTAGATGTTGAGCTTGCCCTGCGATGCCCAATACGCAGCCGGCGGAATCACGACCTCGGATGGCAATGGAATGATGGAAGATTCTGCCGCCATCGAAGCGACGAGGCCCGCGTATCCCCAATCGCGGACCCAAGTGAACCAGAGGGCAATCAAGCTGTGCATCATGGGCAACGTCCAAGCGATGCGTCGCGCATCGGGATGCGCAGACTAGCGATCAGCCGCCGCGGTGGCAAGGATTTCGGCGGGTCTGAATCCACCGATTCTGGCGCAGGCAAGCGCGTTGGTGGATTTCGGCGAGACATCTGCCGTCAGTCGTTCGCGTCGATGTCCTGCTGAACGCGCTCAAGCGTCGCCATCGCCACCGCCAGATTGCGGGACAGCTGCTGGCGCTCGTCGGACGACAGCCGGCTCGGATCCAGCGAGGACAGCGCACTGACCGCGCTCAGCAGTCCGATCCCGGAACCCAAATCCGGACCCGCGTCGGAGTCCGACATGCCGCGCAACAAGGTCCGCCGCCGCGCGTCTTCCGACAATTGCCGCCGCGCTTGCTCCGGGTTCAACTCCGGCTGGCGCACCATCACGCCCGCGATGCGCAGCGCTTCCTCACCGCCAATGTCTGGATTCAGCAGGAGAAAGCCGTGCAATTGTTCCGCTGCCTGCTCGCGATCGGCCAGGCGCACGAGGGCCGCGCCATGACGCAGCCCGATACGCCGGCTGCGCAGAGATTCCCGAAATGATTCACGAAGTTTGATAATGCCGGCGATGACCTGCAGACTGCGCCCGGACACACCGACGCTTTTGGCGACGATGTCCCAGTCGACCTGTAGGTACGACTTGAGGGCGACGACAGCCTCGGCCCGTTCCATGCTGTCAAGACGTTCATCCAGGATGGTCGCAACCAGGCCTTCAATCACCGATTCCGTGTAGGAAGACTCTGCCGAGGCGGCCATCCGCGCTGCCATCGCCGCGACGGGCGAAGCAGGCGGTCCAGGCGGTCGTGCATACGCTTCGCTGTCCTCGGACGCAAAGCCCGCAGAAACTGCGCTTTTCGACATGATGTTCCTCCCACTTTTCCGACGCTGCCCGTCGCCCAACGCGTCACGGGGGGGACCGTGTCGCCGCGTCGCTCGATCAAGACGGCCCAAACCCCACGTTCGGGCTTCCAGATAGTGGCGGGACTCAGGTCGCCGCGCAAGCAAAATTCCACTTGCGAAGAGGTTTTCACAATTGTGACAGAATAGCAACAGAAACGACCAAGTCTCCACCGGTGGGCTAGAATGCAGCGTGATGACTCACAGCCTTGAACATCCAGACAGGCAGACGGACGAAGATGAATTCGTCGTGCTGTCCAAGTCTGAGCGGCGGCGGCGGGCGAAACTGCGAACGCTCGCCACGTGGGGCGAGACGCCGGAGCAAACCCGCGAACGGCGGACGCGCCTGTTCCGGGAGCACGCGCTGCGGTGCGGATTCTCACAAGTTGGCATCGCGCGCGCGCAGGCGCTGCCGCAGGCCCAGGCGCACATGGAGGCGTGGCTCGCTGCGGGCCGGCATGGCTCGATGGCGTGGCTGGCGGACGATGTCGCGCGGCGGTGCAATCCCCTGAAGCTGGTGCCCGGCGCTCAGTCGGTCGTAGTCGTGGCGCTGGACTATGACAGCGACGCGCCGAAGACGCACGACGTCGCCCTGCAAAGCGAAGACCGCGCGTGGATCTCCCGCTACGCCTGGGGCGATGACTACCATCTGGTCATGGAGCGCCGACTGAAGCAGTTGGACGCGCAACTGACTGCGGCGCTCAAGCCCGAGCTCGGCGAGTACTTTCGCGGTCCCGGCGGACCAGTCCGCCCGTTCAAGTCGGTCGAGGACATGCGCTGGATGGTCGATTACGGGCCCATTCTCGAGCGGGAATGGGCGGTTCGTGCCGGCCTGGGCTGGCGCGGCAAG
This sequence comes from uncultured Myxococcales bacterium, assembly GCA_903924465.1. Taxonomy (GTDB): domain Bacteria; phylum Myxococcota_A; class UBA9042; order UBA9042; family UBA9042; genus CAIYBN01. Next base: position 48,001 of record CAIYBN010000001.1, read on the forward strand.
CATTCGCTGATCGTCCATCCGCGCCGCGGTTCACTTTTCTTTCTGGCATGCATCGTCACGAGCATCGACTTACAGCCTGACGACATGCTTGGAGATTTCTGCGGGACTTGCACAGCCTGCATCGACGCCTGCCCGACCCAGGCCATCGTCGCCCCCTACGTTGTCGACGCGCGTTTGTGCATCAGCCACACGACGATCGAGATGACCGGGGTGATTCCGCCTGCCGAGCGACATCTTGTGGGCAATCAGGTCTTCGGCTGCGACATTTGCCAGGACGTTTGCCCGTGGAATCGCTTCAGTCGACCGGGCGATCCCGCGTTTGCGCCGCGCGACGGACTGGTTGCCCCCCGACTGGACGACCTGATCGCCATGAATGCCGAGACGTTTGCCCGGCAGTTTGCGCAAAGTCCGGTCAAACGACGCGGGCTGGAAGGGCTTCAGGACAACGCGCGGGCGGTGCGCGAAGGGCGATCAGCCGCGTTGCGGGACAAGGACCGCGACGAGCCAGCGCAGAAATAGGGCCACCAGCGCGAGCGCGAGCGCCGGCAGCACGGCGCCACACACGTGCGTCATCGCCTGCAGAAGCTGAAAACCAAAAGGCAAATGCAGTAGCCTGCCAGCACACCAAGCGCCGAGGCAGCACAGCAACACGAGCGTCAGGCCGCGCCAGGTGCCGCGCAAATCGGCCTGCGACGGCACACCATGCGCGGCAATCGCCACCATCGCATACAGCCGCAGCAACGTCGCCGTCCTCATCCAACCGCCCGCCGCCAGATGCGCGCCGGAAATCGCGCCCAGTTGTTGCAGATCGTGCGACAGCGTGCCTGGATTCGTCGTTCGCGTGGGCCACTGGCCGCCTTCGAGCCACGCCAGCAGCCACATGCATGCCAGCGAGGCCAACAGCGGCGCCAAACCGACGAACAGCTCGGCCAACCAGGCGAGCGGCCCGGTGCCCGGCTCCCACAGCACGTAGCCCAGCACCCCCGTCTTCTTGTCCGGTGCAAGCAGGCGCAGCTCGCGAATCTTGCGGCGCGTCAGCAGGCACGCCAACGCGTGGGCGCCCTCGTGCACGGGCACGCCAAGCCAGCCGGTCGTAGCCAGAAGCGGTCGCCAGCCCAAGCGCTGAAGCCACACCCGATCTGCAACCACGGACATTCGCTGGACAAACAAAAGAAGTGCGGCGGTCGCGGCGATCGTCAGCAGCATGTCCTCGTGCACCGCCATGGCGCCAGCTTACCGCAGCCGGCGCACCTGTCGCGTTTTGCCGTCGCGTGCTAGGCTCCGCCGCGGTTGAACCGAGAGGCCCCATGCCAAGCGCCGCCGTTGCCCAAGCCCTCTTTGATGTGGCAGCGCGCAGTGCCGCGGTTTCGCCAAATGGCCCGCGCGTCTTCATCGTGTCCGATTCCCTGGGTGAGACCGCGGAGCTTGTGACCAAAGCGGCGCTCTCGCAGTTTGGCGACACGCTAATCAGCATGCACCGCTTTCCGATGATCACCAGCGGCTCGGATATCGACGCGATCGTGCTCGCAGCGACGGAGCGTCCGACGCTCATTGTCTACACGCTCATCGTGCCCGAAGTGCGCCAAGCGATGGACGCGTTGACCGAGGCACACGCGGTGATTGCCATCGACGTCATGGGCCCGATGATGTCCGGCTTCATCCAGTTGCTGGGCGAACCGCCGCAGCTGCGTCCGGGCCTGATTCACCAGATGGACTCGGCGTATTTCCGGCGCATCGAATGCGTGGAGTTTGCCGTCAAGTACGACGATGCCCGTGATCCCAAAGGCTTTCTGCTGGCCGACATCGTGCTGCTGGGCGTATCGCGCTGCTCAAAGACGCCGGTCTCCATGTACCTGGCGCACCGCCGGTACCGCGTTGCCAATCTGCCGCTCGTGCCTGAAGTGCCTTTGCCCAAAGAGATTTTTCAGGTGCCACGCCACCACATGGTCGGCTTTCGCATCGACCCACGGACGCTCACGGATATCCGGATTGAACGGATGCGCACGATGGGCCTGCGGCGCGATGCGAACTACGCCGATCCCGGGCGCATTCTCGGCGAACTGGAATGGGCGGACGAGGTCTATCGCAAATTGGGCTGCGCGGTGATCGACGTGACCAACAAGGCGATTGAAGAAACCGCGGTTCGGGTGTTGGACATTGTCGCGCCGCCACCGCGCGCGGAACATGCGGAATCGTATCCGGCGAACGACGGGAGATGACCCAAAAACTACCGCGCCGCTGGTCAAGAACGACCGCCGCACAGTTGGAGACTTGAAATGGCAACACAACGACATGTCTATGCTTTCTCAGAAGGCCGCGCCAGTCAGAAGGGCCTGCTCGGCGGCAAAGGTGCCAATCTGGCGGAGATGAGCCATATCGGCCTGCCGGTGCCGCCAGGCTTTACCCTGACCACCGTTGCGTGCAACGCCTACACCGCGCTGGGCCGCCTGCCCGACGGTCTCATGGACGAGGTCGCCAGCGCGCTTCAGGATCTGGAAAAGGCGACCGGCAAAACGCTCGGCGATCCCCAGAATCCGCTGCTCGTGTCGGTTCGTTCAGGCGCGGCGGTGTCGATGCCTGGGATGATGGACACCGTGCTGAACCTCGGCCTGAACGACGCCACAGTCCTGGGCTTGGCGGCCGCCACGCAGAATCCGCGCTTTGCTTGGGATTGTTACCGACGCTTCCTGCAAATGTTCGGCAATGTCGTGCTGGGCCTCGGGCTGCACGAGTTCGAGCGCGCGTTCTATGCGCGCAAGGAGCAATGCGGCGCCCGGAGCGATCCGGAAGTGCCCGCAGCCGTGCTCGAGCAGGTGGCCCGCGACCACCAGGGCATCATTCTCCGCCTGACCGGCCAGCCATTTCCGCAGGAACCACGCGAACAACTGCGCGCGGCGATCTGCGCGGTCTTTGAGTCCTGGAACAATCCGCGCGCGGCTGTCTATCGGCAATTGCACAAGATTCCCGAGTCGCTGGGCACGGCCGTCAGCGTGCAATCCATGGCCTTTGGCAACCTGGGCGATGACTCGGGAACCGGCGTCGTGTTCACGCGAAATCCCAACACCGGCGAGAACGAATTCTACGGCGAATTCCTACTGAACGCACAGGGCGAAGACGTCGTCGCCGGCATCCGCACACCGCAGCCGATCGCGCACTTGCAGGACAAGCTGCCGGACGCGTACCGCCAGCTGTTTGAGACCTGCCAACTGCTCGAAAAGCACTACGCCGACATGCAAGATATTGAATTTACCGTGGAACGTGGCCGCTTGTACATGCTGCAATGCCGCGTGGGCAAGCGAACCGCTCAGGCCGCCGTGCAAATTGCCGTGGACATGGTGGCCGAGGGGCTGATCCAGAAGGAGCAAGCGCTGTTGCGGGTTGACCCGTCTCAAATTGAGACACTGTTGCATCGCCGAATTGATCCCAAAGCGGAGATGGACGTGATTGCGACCGGCTTGCCGGCAAGTCCAGGCGCGGCCACGGGTCGGATGGTGATGGACCCGGACGAGGCGGTCAAACAGCAGAAGGAAGGCCACAAAGTCATTCTGGTGCGGCACGAAACGACGCCGGACGACATCCATGGCATGGTTGCGAGCGAAGGCGTCCTGACGGCGCGCGGCGGCATGACCTGCCACGCGGCGATCGTCGCGCGGGGCATGGGCAAACCGTGCATCGTCGGCTGTGAGTCGCTGCGGCTGGACATGGTGGCCGGCACCCTGCGCGCTGGCGACAGGACGGTCAAGGTCGGTGATATCATTGCGATCGACGGCGGAACTGGGCGCGTGATTCTCGGCGATGTGCCGCTGGTCGACGCGCAACTTTCGCCCGCCTTTCAGAAGTTGCTCGCCTGGGCAGATGCAGTGCGTAGGCTCGGCGTGCGTGCCAATGCCGACAATCCGCAGGATGCCGCGAAAGCCCGCGCGTTTGGCGCGGAGGGCATCGGCCTGTGCCGGACGGAACACATGTTCGGCCAAGGCGGCCACGAGCCCGAGCGGATGGCCGCGGTGCAGGAAATGATCCTGGCGGAGACCTTTGAAGACCGCGAACGCGCGTTGGCCAAGCTATTCCCGATGCAACTCGTCGATTTTCTCGGCATTTTTCGCGCGATGGCGCCACATCCCGTGACGATCCGCCTGCTGGATCCACCGCTGCACGAATTCTTACCCGGCGAAGAGGAACTGGCGGTGGAAGTCGCGGTCGCACACGCGCTCGGGCGTGATCCAGGGCGCGCCGCCGTGCTGCTGCGCAAGGTGCGCGCGCTGGCAGAGACGAACCCGATGCTGGGCTTCCGCGGCGTGCGACTGGGCATCGTCTATCCGGAAATCTACGAAATGCAGACGCGGGCGATCCTGACCGCCGCCAAGCAGTTGACCGATGAAGGCGTGATTGTGCACGCGGAAATCATGGTGCCGCTGGTCGGTCACGTCGCAGAATTGCAGGCGATTCGACAGATGATCGAGGAAGTGGCTGAAGATGTGGCGCCGGATCTTGAGTTCCTGATTGGCACGATGATCGAGGTGCCGCGCGCGGCGCTCACCGCGGACGAGATCGCCAAATACGCGGACTTCTTCTCGTTTGGCACCAACGATTTGACCCAGACGACGTTTGGCTATAGCCGCGACGACGCCGAAGGCCGGTTCCTGGCGCATTACGTCGCGCAGAAACTGCTGCCGGAAAACCCGTTCGTCGCACTGGACCAAAAAGGCGTGGGCAAGCTCGTGCAAATGGCCGCCGAACTCGGCCGCGCGGCGCATCCCGGCATCAAGCTTGGCATTTGCGGCGAACACGGCGGCGAACCATCGTCCATCGACTTCTGCCACAGGATCGGCCTGAGCTACGTTTCCTGCTCGCCATTTCGCGTGCCGGTCGCGCGCTTGGCTGCGGCCCAGTCCGCCGTGCGCGAAAGCGGCGTCAGCGCGACATCGTCCGCGGTGTAGTGTGTCTCAGTTTGAGACGCGCCGTGCCAATATCGCCATCCCGTATCAAATCGAGACAGGTTTCGCGCAGTTGGCCCCATGACGCAAGGTCTTGCCGCAGCGCGTCATTCCGATATACCGCTGATTACACAGGCAATTATTGACACACCGCACAACTTGGCATGGCCTTTGCATCGTCCTATATCGAGTGAGCTGAATCCCTATGACTTCCATGAACTCCATTCACCAATTCCTTTCACCCTGCGACGCGCTTAGGCCCGTCAGCGCCCCCATGGGTGCGTAGCAACGTCTGCTCTGCCGGCTCTCCATCGTTAGGGAGTGGAGAACCGGAAGCGAAAGCTGCAGACGCCACGCGCGCACCCCCTTCCACCAAGAAACTCTCACTCCAGGCTGAGGCGACCGTGACGAAAGTCCGGTCGCCTTCGCCTTTTTTGGTCACCGTCGCAGGCGGTCAAATTGCGTTGGCTTCGGCCTCGCGGATCCCCAGCAGATAGAGAATCGCGTCCAGATTGCGCTGATTGACCACGTACTTGGCCTGCTCACGCACGATTTTCTTGGCGTTGAACGCGATGCCCAGGCCGGCGAGATTCAGCATGTCCAGGTCGTTGGCGCCATCGCCGATCGCGATCACTTGATCCAAAGCGATGCGCTCTGTTTTTGCAATCATTTCGAGCAATTCCGCCTTACGCTGGCGATTGACGATTGGTCCCACGACTCGGCCGGTCAGCTTGCCGTCCACGATCTCCAGCTGGTTCGCGAACACGTAGTCAAGTTCCAGGCGGGCGCGGATCGGTTCGGCCACTTCAATAAAACCACCTGAAATCACTGCGAGGCGATAGTCGAGCCGCTTCAACACCCGGATGAGGCGCTCGGCACCGGGCGTGAGGTGAATCACGCTTTGGATGTCGGTGAGGATGCTGGCTGGCGCACCTTTGAGCAGCAGCACGCGTTCGCGCAGCGCGTCGTCAAATTGCAGCTCACCGTTCATCGCGCGTTGCGTGATCGCCGCGACCTGATCAAAAACACCATACATTCTGGCCAATTCATCGATCACTTCCTGCTGGATCAGCGTCGAATCCATGTCCATCACGACGAGCCGCTTGGACCGCCGGATCAGGCCCTCACGCTGCAGGGCGACGTCGCAGCCAAGAAGCGCGTGGAGTTGCAGCAGATCCTGTTTCAGGCCCAACGGATCGCCGGCGAGTGCGGGTGCGGACAGAATCACCTCGATCGACAGCAGGCCCGCGTCGGACAGGCGGTGAATGCGATCGATGGCAAAGCCGCGCGCCGCCGCATAGCTCGCTGTTTTGGCTAACATGTCCGCAGTTACCTGCGTCGCCAACAAAGTGACGGCCCAGCTTTGACGTGCGGCCGATTGGGCTGGTGACCGCGACTCGATGGTGTGGAATGCGACTTCCAACCCGAACACCTTGGATTTCGACAGCAATTCATCGCAGAGTGCATCGCAGCGCGGATCGGTCGCCGTCAGGTCGACCAGCAGATTCAGCGTCAGATTCCCTTGCACAACGAACTGCTCGACGTCCAACAGCGGAGCGTTCCGCTGGGCGAGAAGTTCTGCGATCTCAGCGGTTAGGCCCGGACGATCAGGGCCGGTGAGGACGAGAAGCAGCGCGGTCGAGTCGGTTGGATTCATGCTGGCAGCTTCGCATGACGCACTGTGTCATTCAAGCCGTGGAGTTGCGCTGCCCAGGTTGCATCGCGGCAGCCGCTGTGGCACTTCCGCTTGGCGACGGGGGCATTGTGACAGACGAAATCTGGACGATTCAGCGGCTGCGGGACTGGACCTGCGTGTATTTGCAGAAGCACGGCTCGCCGTCACCGCGGCTGGATACCGATTTGCTGTTGGGCGAAGTGCTGAAATTGCCGCGGCTGCAACTGTTGCTTCGCTTGGAACAGGTCGTTCTGAAAGAGGAACTGACCCAGTTCAAAGCGCTGATGAAGCGTCGTGCAGCGCGTGAGCCGGTGGCTTACATCCTTGGTCGGCGCGCATTTCACGATGTGGAACTGCGTGTCGATGCCCGCGTGCTGGTGCCGCGGCCAGAGACGGAATCGCTTGTGGACGCGATCCTGCTGTTCCTGAAGGAGCCCACGGCGCCGCAAGGGCCCGTGCTCGACCTGTGCACGGGTTCGGGCGCAATCGCGCTCGCGGTGGCCAAGACGTTGAAAGCACGGCAGCAGGCTCGGGATATCGTCGCGACCGATCTCAGCGTTGACGCGTTGGACGTCGCCTCCGCGAACGCGAAACTCCTGGATCTTTCGATTCAATTTCTGCAGGGCGACCTGTGGAATGCCCTGCCCGGCACGCCACAGTTCGCGGTCATCGCCAGCAATCCGCCGTACGTGCTACACGATGCGATCGCGGGTCTGGAGCCGGACGTGCGCGCCTGGGAGCCGCACATGGCGCTGGATGGGGGCGCGGACGGATTGGACCTCCTGCGCCGTATCGCGGAACACGCTGCGGCGCGCCTGCTGCCGGGGGGCCTGCTCGTTGTGGAGCTGGGCAGTCCAGCTCAGGGCAAGGTGATTGTCGAGTGGCTCGCCGCGCATGGCCTGCCGGACGCCAAGGTGGAGCTGATTGCGGAGGGACCGACGAGCCTCGTGCTGGCGCGCGCGCCGATCTGAGCGCGGGTGCGCGCGGCAACTATCGCAAAACCGCAAGATCAGCTAAGAAAGCAGCCGGGATTGGCCCGACGGATGGAGAGCAGGATGGCAGTGGATACGCGACGCTGGGCTGTCATCACAGGCGCATCTGCCGGCTTGGGCGCTGATTTCGCTCGGCAATTGGCCGCCCAAGGCTGGCATCTCGTGCTGGTTGCCCGTCGGCTGGATCGGTTGCAAGCACTGGCGGACGAGATCCGCAACGCGCACCGGGATATCGAGATCGAGGTCATCGCGCTGGATTTGGCGCAGCCCGACGCGCCGACGACGCTGCTGGACCGCGCCACGACGCGCAATCGGCAGGTGCACGCGCTCATCAACAACGCCGGATTTGGCACATACGGGCCGTTTGAAGAACTGCCGTGGTCGCGCCAGCAGGACATGCTGCTGCTGAACATTGTGCGGTTGACCGAGCTCTGCTGGCAGTTTGCCCGCCACATGCGCGAACACGGCCAGCCAGCGCACATTCTCAACGTCGGTTCGATGGCGGCGTTTCAGCCCACGCCTTTTTTCGCCGCGTATGGCGCGACCAAAGCCTACGTGCGCAATTTTTCAGAATCCCTGGCTTGGGAACTGCGTGACAGCGCGATCCGTGTCTCGTGTCTCTCGCCGGGCGCGACCCGCACGGAGTTCTCCGACGTCGCGGGCATCGACATCCCAGCGCTCTCGGATCGCACGCAGATGGAGTCGCCGGACGTGGTTCGCCGCGGCATCGCCGGGATGCTGGCCGGCAAACCGCAGATCGTGCCCGGCTTCGTCAACCACCTCAACGCGTGGCTTGCCCGCCTGTTGCCACGTGGCGTGCTCGCCTGGGGCGCGGTCGTGGCCATGGGCGGTCGCGCTGCGATGCGCAAACGCGGTGGAGGCACGCCGTGACACTGCAAACCTGGTTCAGCCGAACGCCGGTCGGCCTGCGATCCGCGTTCGTCCACGCCATGAACCTGTACCCGCCGTTTGTCGGAGCAGGAATCCGTGTGACCGCGATCGCCACAGATCTCAGCCGGTTTGACGTGGAAATGCGCTTGAACCTCTGGAATCGCAACCTGCTTGGCGCGCATTTCGGCGGTTCGCTCTACGCCATGTGCGATCCGTTCTTCATGCTGGCGCTGACGACCCAGCTCGGCCCCGACTACATGGTTTGGGACAAACACGCGGCCATCGATTTCCGCCGTCCCGGTCGCGGCACCGTGCGCGCCTGCTTCACCGTTTCACCCGCGGAGGTCGCGGACATCCGTGCCCGCGTGGCACGCGACGGCAAATGTGAACCGACGTTCGAGGCCGATGTGCTTGGACCCAACGGAGAAATCGTTGCGACGGTGCACAAGCATTTGTGGGTGAAGAAGAAAGCAGCCATCACCGCGCCAACCCCGACGGAGGTACGCCATGCCCATCCCACCGCGTGATCCGCGCCTGAAGGAGCGCCCCGATCTGCCAACCGACAACTACGCAGACTTTGATCTCAGGAACGACCCGGACGCGCGTTTCATCGCCCGCCGTGGCCGCAGACCGCACGACTCCACCGGCGGATTGACCCAATTTTTTGGCGGCGTCGCGGCGTTTGGCATCGGCACGTACATGCTGTTCGCCCGCGTGATGGTCAGCGCCGGCCTCACCGGCGCGGGCATGTTCGGTGTCGGCTATGGCAGCGGCCCGCATTTGGGCATCACGCTGTTGCCTTTCGTGGCCGGCATCGTCGTCCTGTTCGTGCAGGGCAGTGGCGTGCTCGGCTGGAGCCTGATGGGCGGCGGCATTGCGCTTCTGGTCATTCAGATCATCGCCAGCATGCAATTGCACTTCCTGGCCACCCCGCTGCCGACCGTGTTGGTGATCATCGCGCTCATGGCTTCCGGCATCGGACTCATCGCCCGGTCGCTGCACGGCAACCCGAACGACGATTGACCGCGATCTTGCGCGGCAAGACTTGATCTGGCTCAAGCGCGTCGAAGCGATTTTGCCACATCGACTGCGGCAAATTGCCCGCTTCGCGCGATATTTCTCGTCCAAGCTCGCGGCTATTTCGCGAAATCATTGCGATTTGTGCAGCCTTGCGGACAGTGATAGCAGGCTGAACGCTTGTCATCGAACGCGTTGGCGTCCAGATAGTCTTCCAGACAGCGTTCAATCGTCAGACGGCGGCGCCGCGGGCGACAGTAGAACGCGTTGTCCAACGTGATGCGTTCGGAGCGAACTCGACGAACTTCCTGGATTTCTGCGAGAGTCATGACGGCCTCTGGGCGGCTGGCAGGGTGATTGGAACTCGGACCAATTCGGTCCTGATTGAAAGTAAGCTATGACTTGACCAGCGTCAAGTCCAAGTATGATGCACGCCCGATTCTTCCGGCCGTTTCCGCACTCTTCACATTCGTTCACATTGTGGCGATGCACTCAAGCTACAACTCTGGATGCGGGCACCGCCGCAGCGTTGGGTTCTCCCATGTTCAAAGTCAGTCGGAAGTCGGAATACGCCCTCATTGCCGTGCAGCATCTCGCACGGCGGGCACGGGACGGAGTCACTTCAGTCGCGGAGTTGGCGCAGGCGGAGAATATTCCGCCGGACATTTTGGCCAAGGTGCTGCAGGGACTCAAACGGGCTGGACTGCTGACGGCTGCGAAAGGCGCCGGCGGCGGCTATCGGCTGTCACGCCCGGTCCAGAACATCGACTTTCTCGATGTGATCCGGCCGTTTGAAGAGCAACTGGCTGTCGTCACTTGCCAAAATGACCATGGCGGCTGCGGCCGCGGCGGCGATTGCACCCTGCGCGATCCGATGGCCGTGCTGAATACCTTCGTGCTGCGCCAGTTCACCGGCCTGACGATGGACGCGTTCCTGACGCCGCACCGGCTGGCTTATGGCTCGCATGCCGACGTGCCGCTCGGCGGGATCGGCCTGAGCGCTGGCCGCGTGTGACGGCGCGCCCGGGATTTGCCGATCAAACGTGTCACAGGCGATCGGGTAGTGCTTGCGCAAATGCCCCAAAGCTGGCAGAATCTCGGCCCTCGCGCTTTCCCGAATGGGACGAAGTGCCGGCAAAATCTCAGGGCGGTTCCCGCGCAAGTGTGCGGAGGATCACCGGATCTGCGGTTTCACATACCGCGCGACAACATGACCTCTTGAACACCGTCCGTCGACCAGACGAAACGGCCGACCAGCCAGCCAAGGACAGCACAGCATGAGTGATTCTCTCGACTTGACGCAGGACCAGAAACTTCGCGCTGACCGCCCGCACCGGGCCTCGGCGCGTTCCGTGGAATTTCGCCCGATTGAAGTGGCCGTTCAGGACGGCAATGTCAACCGCGCGATGTCCATGCTGAAGCGCAAGATGGCGTCGGAAGGCATCTACAAGGAACTGCGCAAGCGCCGCTTCTTTGAGAAGCCGTCGGAAGAAAAGAAGCGTCGTGGCCGTGAAGCGGAGCGCCGCCGCAAGAAAGCAGTCCGCATTGCCCGCGAGCGCGGCTAAGTCCGCGTTGCACAAAAGCGTCTGACCGTTCATAATCGGGCGCCGCTGTGTACTTTTTTGCCCGACTACCCACATCCCGTGAGCCCGCGAGGTTCGTCATGAGTGACCTGCGAACACCTGTCGTTGCTGTCGCCGTCGCGATCGCGCTGTTGCTGCCCACGGCTGCGTGGGCCGCCAAGCCTGCAGCCAAGAAGAAGCCGGATGCCACAGCGCCTGCGCCGACGGCCGACAAGCCACCGGTTTTGACTGCGCCACCCGTTGCGCCCGCAGAGGCCGGTCACCCGGATGCTGCGACCAAAGGGACCGACGCGAACGCACCGCTGCCACCGCCGACCGTGACGCCATTTGGCGACGACGCACCCAAGGAAGCGGTAACGGCGAAGGACGACGACAAGGAGACGCCGCGGTCGTTGTTTGAGGGCTTTTTCCTCAATCTGAATCTGGGTTTTGCGACCGCGGGCGGCAAGGATGGACCGGATATCCCCGCGCTCAGCATGGGTGCCAACGATCCGCCGGCGGGCACGCCGAGCTTGAAGACTTACGCCGCCGCTGCACCGGACAAGTATGCGCGCGCCGTGACGACAAACAAAGGTTCGGGCTTGGCCGTCGCCGTGCAAATCGGCTACAACATCAAAGGTTACGTATCCTTGTGGGCGGACGTCAGCGGCCATGGCAGCTTTGGCTCGTCGACCGATCTGGCCGGCGTCGGTACGGCCGCGGCGATGGTTGGCGTGCATCCGCTGCGCTTCGTCAAGAAAGGCCAACTGCCCGTCGATCTGCGCATCTACGGCGGCTACGGATTCTTCGAAATCCTCGGCTATCAGGAGACCGAGTTTCAGGTCGACGCGAAAGGCAAGGCCTGGCTGGGCACGTCGATCCCGTTTGGCCTCTCGACCGAGTTGAAATTCGACAGGAAAGGTGTCTTCGCGATGGGCCTGGATCTGCGATTCGTCGCAGCGTCCTACACCAAGTGGGTCTACAACAATGACAAGGAAATCGTGTCGAAGTTGACCACGCCCGAGACGACATTTCGCTTCGAGCCGCGGGTCATGTTCGGCTGGCATTTCTAGAAACCGGGTACCGGCTCGGTTCGGATTCGCCTCGTTTGCCGGCGGTTTCGGGACGCTAGCGTACGACGACGCCCCGCAAGCGACCGCGGGCACCGCACTTTGATCAGCTTCCGTTGGGAAATTGCGCGCTTCTGTGCGCGGACTGGCGCGCGGAAGCGCGCAACGTGCGCCCCGAGCCGTTTGGCCTGCGACGCCGCGTGTCCCAACGAGCGCACCGCCAGACATGCGCGTTCCGAAACCTGTTCAAAGTGGCCCACTGCCAAAGACCGCGCGCTCTCGCCATCTCAGTAAATTCGGGTATGCTGGTGCGATGAACGCCTTCCGTCATCCCATCCAGCTCCTTTTCCTGACGGCAGCTGCCGTGCTCTCCGCGTGCGGTCCCGTGCCGATCGAAACGTTGCCGGACACCTCGGGCAAGGAGCAACCGGACGCGGCCGATGACGTGGCGATCGACATCAACCAGGACGTGCAGATCCCGGGGACTGACGCCAGCGGCGATGCCAAGAAGGACGTCGATCCGAATGCCAAGGAAAGCTGCGGCAACAACGTGGACGATAACGGCGATGGCCGCGTCGATGAAAACTGTTGGCCGGCGCCCAACCTGCGCGCCGACGAGACGTGGTACGACTTTGGCACGATCGCCATCGGCGGGTCGGCCGGATCGGCGCCCACGTTGACGTTCAATGCCGCGCAGAAGAATCAGGGGATGGCGCTGGTGGCGCGCGACATCACGGCGGGGCAAAAAGGCTACGTGTGGGCCGAGCAGCTGTTGGCGCCTTCGGGGCTGATGCTGATCGGCAGCGGCGACCAGTGGGCGACTTCGTTCAACCGTACCGGGCCGGAAGTGGCGGTCGCCACAGCGATGCTCGGCGAGTCGGAAAAGGTCTCCGTGCTGCCCGGAACGTGGACGTTCGGCTTCGTGCGCGCGCTCGTGCCGCCGTGGTCGTACACGGGCACGCCGCTCAAAGGCTATTTGCAGATTGGTTTGATGACCCGCCCCGACAACGCCGAAAAGCCGGTCCTGCTGGATTTGGACGTCTATCTGGTCGGTGGCACCACGGGCATGACGCCAGACGCTTTTGGCAAGTCCGTACAATGGCAGCAGATTCGCGGCAAGATTGAGGCGATGTGGAGTGGCAAGGACAGCGGCCAAATGGGCATCGGCATCAAGCTGGGCAACGTCCAGTTCTTTGCGATCGACGGCGACGATGGCGTGAAATTCAAGTACCTGGACAACGTGCTGGCGGGCGACGACACCAACGAATTGCCGCAGGTCTATCAGGCAACCGGCGCGCTGCGGCCGTTTTCGACTGCAGCGACGTTGGTGCTGGTGTCCGGATTGGACGACAAGGGCTTGTCCGTCGCGGCGGGGCTGTCGCAACTGGCAGGCATCAACGGTTTGGCCAATTCGCGGATGAGTGGCATGGCGGTTGCGATTGAGGAAGCGACGTGGAAGCAGGCGGTCGCGGAAGGCAATTCGACAACGACGGCGGGCGACGTCTGGGGCGTCATTATCGCCCATGAAATCGGGCACTTTCTTGGACTTTGGCACACGGACGAGCACGATGGAAGCCTGCACGATCCGCTGGGTGACACGCCGGAGTGCAGCGTGACGGGTCAGACGCTGACGGCGGACGTCTGCCCGGTGTCGGCCAAGAACCTGATGTTCTGGGCGCCGGACAATCAGGGCAAGCCGCTCAGCATTACGCCGGACCAGCACGTCGTCGTGCGCCACTCGCCGACTCTGTACCCCGCGCCCTAGCCGACCCGAAGGAGGTTTTTCGTGTTGCATCGCCCCCTGCTCCGCTTTGCGCTGCCGATTCTGTTGCTGCCGGCGCTCGCGTGGGCGTATCCGTCGCAAGTCCGCGATTTGCTGAAGAACGCTGGACAATCGTTTGTGGTGCGCGCGCCAGGGACCATCGACGATGTGACCAAGAAAGATCTGGAGGCGACGGCGCAGCAGACCGCGCAGCAGACCGGCGGCAAGGTGTTTTTCGTCATCGACAACAAGACCAAGCCGTCTGACTACGACTCGCTCTACACGGATCTCGGCCTGACGGGCCACGATGTGGTGATTGCGTCCAACGGCCCGGGCTGGTCGCTTCAGTGCGGTAGTCTGTCAGCCCAGCAGAAGCAGGACATTCTCAACCGGGAAGGGCTGGCGGGCGGCAAGCCGCTGGACCGGATGAAGGCGATCGCCCACGATGTCTCCACCGCGCTCGCGCATACGCGGCAGGTGCCACACGGCACGCTCGCGACGACGGCCCAGCCCGCGCCGCTGCCCAAGACCAGCGGAGGCCACGGCGGATTGATTTTCCTCGGCGTGGTGTTGGTGGCCATCGCGGGCATCGTGTTTTGGCGACGGCGCCAGCGCGACGCGGCGCTGACCGAAGCTTGGGGCCCGGCGCTGGAAGGCCCGGCGCGCGTGATGACGGCGGTCTACCTGAACCTGGACGGCATGGAAAAGCATCCGAATTTTCCCGCGTTGATGGAACAGGCGACGGCCGTCCAGGAGAAGATCGACGCGCTGAAGGGTCAGAAGCCGTCGCGCGAAGGCATCGCCCGGGCGCAATCGCTGTCGGAGGAGGCCAGCCGCGTGCGACTGTCCTTCGATCAGGCCCGGCGCACGTTGCACTGATCGTTCACTTTCGCTCACCCACCGAGGCATTCCATGCATTTGACAGCTCAAGCCCGAATTTTCCTGCCCGGCGAAGATGTGTTCCGCAAGCCGACGTTTTGGGACAAGATCGGCGGCTTCTTTGGCGGCGAAGCGGATCTGCGCACCGGCGAAATTCAGCTGACCCAAGGCGTGCTGGCGCTGACGGAGCAGGTTCAGCAAGCGCTGGCCCTGGCGAAAATTCGCAACGCCGTGACGCTGGTGATTGACACGGACGTCATTTATCAGGACGTCGACGACCTGGAGGACGATGCCGATTTGCTGGTCAAGGCAGCGCGCGACAACGCGGATCGCTTTGCCCGCGGCTTCCAAGTGCTGCGCGCGGTGTTCGAGCACGAGGTGGATGGGCTGCACGCGCTGATCGAGATTACCGTCCGCGCCAAGGCGAAAAAGGCTGAGCCGATCGCGACGGTCTCCGTGGGCGCACGCATCCAGGAACTGCGGCCGAAGGACGGCGAGTCGCTGGACGACGCCAAGGAACGCATCGGCAAAGCATTGGGCAACGCGCAACTGGTGCCAACCTACCGCAACGCATTGAATAACTTGATGAACAAGATCGGCGCGGGGCTGCAGCGGGTCTTCGCTTCCGGGCACGTCGAAGTGGATCCGGCGGATGCGCAGGTCGTCCGGCCATCGGGCCAGGATGTCCGCGCGCTCGGCCAATCCGGCGGCAACCAGCGCGACGCCGACTTGCGCGACACGCCCATGTACCCGGGCCGCGGCGGCTACGGCCCGTACTACGACCCCTGGGGCACGTACTACCGCGATCCGATGGACACCTTCGTCAACCTGATGATTCTGGACGCGCTGATCAGCCCGCACTACGGCTGGGGCTACGGTCCCGGCTGGCTCGGCGGCCAATGGAGCAGCTACGGCGCGCCGGTGACCGTCATCAACTACAACGGCCAACCGTATGGCAACGCCAGCGACGCGCTCAGCTACTCGGATCGACTGGGCGACGTTCACAGCACGGCCAACATGGACTTCGAAGCCGCGCACTGGGACGACAGCTCGCTGGCCAGCTACGACGCCGGCGACAGCAGCTGGGGCGGCGGCACTGGCACGAACTTCGATTGCGCCGGCGATTCCGGCACGTTCGACTGCGCGGGCGGCGGCTCGTCGGACTGCTCGACGGACTGCTCGAGCGACTGCTCCTGGGACTGCTCCAGCGATTGCAGCAGCGATTGTTCCTTTGACTGTTCCGGCGACTGACGGCGGTGCCCAGGTGCGGCAAGGTCTTTTTGCACTGATTCTTCTCGCAACCAGCTGTGGTCAGCAGTCGCCGCGCGTCGCTGAAGATCCGCCGTGGTCACCCGGCCCGGAGAGTTGCACCGCGCCCGATCTGGACGCACCCGGAACCTGGGCTGATTGCACCACCGGCTCAGGCCACTTTGGCGAGTGGTTCGTTGACGCACAGGGCCTGCCCGCCTATCGCTACCGCGCCGACCAGTACGCGCTCCCCGCCGCGAGCTGGTTCAACACGGAAGGCCGCGAGCGCCGCGACCACTGGTTCGCGCTCGGCAACGATCGCCTGAACGTGCTCTTTGCCAACGACGGCACGTTCGAGGTTGTGACCCAGGATCGCGGGGTCACGTATCTGAACAAGATCGACGAAGCGCAGCACAACTTTGGCGGCGGCTTTTCCTTTGTCGATGACGGCAAAGCGCCTTGGTGCACGGCGTACAAATGGCGGCCGCAACCGTCTGCCACGTTGCGCGAGCAGCACCGGGCTGGGCGCTCTCGGAGACCGAACACGACGGGATCAAGGTGACGCACCGCGTCTTTGCCCCGCCCGGTCGCGGCGCAGCGGTCATCGACGAGGTCAACGTCAGCAACACGTCGAACGCGGCGCGCAGCTTCAGTCTCTACGAGTATTGGGACGTTGCGCGCCGCGACATCGTGATCAACTGGTTGGTCTCCGGCATTCCCTTTGCCAACTTGCCGACGGACGCTGCCGCCGCGCGCGACGCGCTCAACCAGAACTTTGACGAGGCGACCAGCTACGACGCCAAGCAGCAGGCGCTGATCCTGCGGCGCCATCTGGCTGCGGGCGTGACCCGGCCGGATCCGGACACGCCGGACGAGGCGGACTGGTATCCCGGCGATCCGTACTTGGCCCAGCTTGCGGGCACGCCGAACGCGCTGTACTGGGATCAGACGGCGCTTTTTGCCAACGTCGGGCCGGCCGAGGCGGCGCACAACGTGACCCAGACCGAAGCTGCGGACTTGAGCGATGGCGTGCGCGAGCCCTTCCACTCCGGAACGGGCCAGGCGCGGATGCTGGTGATGCGCAGTGATCTGCACCTGGCCGCCGGGACGTCGACCACGCTGCGCTACGCTTATGGCTACACCGCCCAAGGTGCCGACCTGGTGCTCGACCCGCTTTGGCTGACGCTGAAACCGGAGGACGCTGCCGCCGCGCTGAAGCCCCTGCTGCCGAGTTTTGCGACGCCCGGCGCGCCGTATCTGACCCGGGAGTTGGCCTGGCACGCCTCGCAATTGGAGGTATCCAAAGGCTGGCGTGCGTATCAGGACGTCGTCTTCGTGCCGCAGGGCAGTGCCTACCTGTACTTGCACGGCGCAGATGGTGCGGCGCGTGACATCGGGCTGTTCGCCCTGCCGCTGGCTTTCACGGATCCACCGCTCGCGCGGGACGAGCTCAAGCTCTTCATGCAGTTGCAGTTCGCGGCGGACAAGCGCTTCAGCTACGCGTTTCAGGGCCATGGCAAGCTCGACGCCGCGATGGGCTTTCATTCCGCGCCGTCCGACCTCGATTTGGCCTTTCTCTGGGCGATGGCCAACTACGTCGGTGCGACGGGAGACACGACGCTTCTGGACGAAAAAGTGCCGTACTGGCCCAAAGAAGCGCTGCCCGATGCCACCGGATGGGACCACGTGCACGACGCGGCGCGACACTTGCTGGACGTGGTCGGCTTTGGACCGCACGGGCTGGTGGGGATCGGCACAGGTGACTGGAGCGACGGCATCCTGATGGAAGCGCCGGATCGCTTGCTCGCGGTCAAGTCCGGAGAAAGTGTGCCGAATTCTCAGGAAGCACTTTACGTTTTGCCTCTCGCTGCGGCGCTGATCGAACCGCGGGAGCCTGCGCTGGCAGCCGAGTTGCGCGCCAAAGTGGCGCCGTTGTGCGAGGCGGTGAAAGCCACGTGGACCGGCGAGCAGTTCGGCCGCGCCTACTTTGGTGATGGCGTGCTCATTCGCCAGACCGATCCTGATTTGGAAGCGATGGTCTGGGCGCTGATCGGCGACTGCTTTCAGAAGCCGGGAGATCGCGCCTCATTGGTCGAACGCGCGCGGGCGCGCCTGGATGTGCCGTCGCCCGCCGGCGCCATGCTGCGCGAGAAAGGCCAGGTCTGGCCTGCGATTTCTGCGCTGCTGACCTGGGGCTACGCGCGCTCGGGTCGCGATGATCTCGCCCTCGCTCACTTTGCCCGCAACACCATGGCGATGCACGCGGTGGCTTTTCCCGACGTCTGGTACGGCATCTGGAGCGGTCCCGACGGCCTGCAAGGGCCAGACGCCCAGCCGATGTCCACGACTGCGGCAGGAACCGGGATGCTCGGCGCGGGCCAGGCCTGGTACAGCGCAGTGACGCCGATGACCGACTTTCCGGTACAAAACAACAACCAGCACGCGATGCCGCTCTGGGCGATGATCAAATTGGTGGGCGTGGAGACGCTCGCGGACGGTCTGGAGCTGGCCCCGCACGTTGCGCAACTCGCGCTGCGGACCACCCTGCTGGATCTGGATGCGCGGCCCGGCTCGTTGCAGGGGACGTGGCGTCCGACCGGCCCCGGCGCGAAGCGGCTGGTGGTGCACGCGCCGGCGAACGCGCAGATCACGGCTGCGACGCTCCATGGAATCCCGATTCAAGCGCAAGGTAACGTCGTAACGTTTTTGCCGAACGCCTTTCCTGCGACCTTCTCGCTGCAATTCACACCCTGACCGTGCCGTAGCCACCGCAATTCGGCCGTTGCGGCGAAAACCATGGCAAATTTCGAGATGACATCGTATACTCCCGGCCCCCCCGGTCCGGCATCCTCGCCGCACCGGATGATCAGGAGTCCCCCCGTGACCACGCCAGAAACGTCCGCCTCGGCCTTTGCCGCGCTGGGCGTCAATTCCCAGTTCTGCGCTGCCCTTGCTGCGCTTGATATCACCGAGCCGACTGAAATCCAGACGCGCGCCATCCCGGAAATGCTGGCAGGCCGCGACGTGCTCGGCCGGGCGCAAACCGGTACGGGCAAGACGGCTGCGTACGGTCTGCCTCTCTTGCAGATGCTCGATCCCAACGATCGCCGCATCCAGGCGCTGGTCCTGTCGCCGACGCGCGAGTTGGCTGTGCAGGTGACTGCGGCGTTGGGCGATCTGGTCAAGAACGCGGCGGATCCGGGAATCCTGGCGATCTACGGCGGCGACAGCATGGTGCGGCAGTTCCGCGCGCTGCATGCCGGTGTGCGCGTGCTGGCGGCGACGCCGGGACGGCTGATCGACCACTTGAACCGCGGTTCCGTGGACCTTTCAGGCCTCAAGCTGATCGTGCTGGATGAAGCCGACGAAATGCTCAAGATGGGCTTTGTCGACGACGTGACGCAAATTCTCAGCCATGCGCCCAAGGAACGGCAGACGGCGCTTTTTTCGGCGACGATTTCCCAGGAAATTCGTTCGATTGCCGACAGCTACCAGAAGTCGCCCGTGCTGATCGACGTGCAGTCGGTGGCGCGGACGGCTTCCACTGTGGACCAGCGCTACGCGGTCTGTGCGACGGACGAGCGTGCCGAAGCGGTGGCGCGGCTGCTGGAAGTCGAGCCGTTTGAATCCGCGCTGGTGTTTGCCCGCACGCGCGCGGGCTGCGATCAGCTGACCGACGAACTCCAGCGGCGCGGCGTTCCATGCGAAGCGCTGCACGGCGATCTGGCTCAGCCGGCGCGTGAAATGGTCCTGCGGCGCCTGCGCGAAGGTCGCCTGAAAGTGGTGATCGCCACCGACGTCGCGGCGCGCGGTCTGGACGTGCCGAGCTTGGATCTGGTCGTAACGATCGAGTTGCCCGGGCACCTGGAAACGTACGTGCACCGCATCGGTCGCACCGGGCGCGCGGGACGGTCGGGGACATCGATTCTGGTGCTGGGCACACGCGACGAACGCAAGCTGCGGAGCCTGGAGCGGTTCATCGGTCAAGCGCTGAAGTACCAGGCGATCCCAACGCCGGCGGAAGTGGAATGGTCGCGGTTGGAGCGGTTTGTCACAGAAGTGCGCGGACGTGCGGCACAAGTGGACCTGACGCCCTGGCGGCGGCTGGTGGAGCGCTGCGTGACCGACGAATTGCCGTTGGAAACGATCGCTGCGACGCTGGTGCAGATGGCGGCGCCGCGCAGCCTGACGCCGGAAACCGTCATGCTGGGCACCGAGCCGCAGCATCCGAGTCCGGAGGGCGGCCTGCCCTTGCGACCGCATCCCAAGCACGTGGAGCCGCGCGAGACGCGGGAGACCCGGCGCGCCGAGAAGCGTGAGGCGCCGCAGCCGCGGGATATGCCACAACCGCGTGGCGAGATGACGCCGCGCCCCGAGCGCACAGAGCGCCCCGCGCGTCCGGACAAGCCGATGCGCGCGGAACGGCCAGCGCGCGAGCAGGAAGCGCCGCGACCTGTGCAGCCGCCAATGCCGCGCGGCCTGCCACCGGCCAATGAGCCCCAAGGCGCGAACGCGCCGAAGCGCAAGATGACGGTGATGTCGCTCGGCGTGGGTCGGCGCAATGGCGTGACGCCGGCGATGCTGGTGGCGTGTTTGCAGACGCAGGCGAAATTGCCCTCGCGGCTGCTGGGCACCATCGACATCCTGGAGAACTACAGCCGGGTGGAAGTGCCGGCCGAGGCGGCGCAGCACATGGCGGAATGCCTGCGCGGCGTGCTGGTCTGTGGGCGCTACCTCAACCCGCGGCCGGCCAACGAAACGATGGGCGATTGATCGCGCGGCGCATTTCCGCCGATCCACGGCTTACGTCCTCGCGGCCCTCGGTCGCGTACCCAAGTACGCTCGGTCGGGCCTCTGCGGGCGCGCTCGTGGCTCGGCTGGAACTGCTTGCGCGATCCATTCACGCGATCACCTGAAGAGATGCTTCAAATCTTCCCGCGCAGATACGGATTCGGCCAAGCTACTTCTGCACCCAGCACGCGTGCGGCGCGGAGCGGCCAATGCGGATCGCGCAGCAGCTCGCGGGCCAGGAACACGGCATCAGCCTGACCGGTGGCGACGATTTGCTCGGCCTGCGCCGGTGACGTGATGAATCCGACCGCGCCCGTGGCGATGTCGGCTTGGGTGCGAATCGCAACGGCGAACGGCACCTGAAAGCCCGGACCAGCCGGAATCTGCGCGTCGTGGACCAGCGCGCCCGACGACACGTCGATGAGGTCGATGCCCAGCGCGCGCAGTTCCTTGCAGAGCGCGATTGAGCCCGTCAGATCCCAGCCGCCCTCTTTCCAGTCGGTCGCCGAGATGCGCACGAAGACGGGCAGCGCCTGCGGAAACGCTTCGCGCACCGCACGCGCCACCCGCAGCGGCAGGCGGAAGCGATTGATTTGCGATCCGCCGTAGTCGTCGGTGCGCTGGTTGGACAACGGTGACAGGAACTGGTGCAGCAAATAGCCATGCGCCGCGTGCACTTCCACGCACTGGAAGCCCGCCGCGAGCGCACGTCGGGTCGCCGCCACGAACGCCGCAACGACCGCATCGATCTCCGCGAGCGTCATTTCGCGCGGCACCGGATACGCGCCAAACGCGATCGGCGACGGCCCCAGCGTTTGCCAGGCGCCCTGCTCGGCCGTCAGCGGCTTGCTGCCCGTCCACGGCTTGGAAGTCGACGCCTTGCGGCCCGCATGGGCCAGTTGCACCGCCGGGATCGCACCTTGGGCAGCGATGAACCGCGTCACCCGCTGCCAGTCCGCCACGTGCGCATCCGACCAAATGCCCGCATCGCAGTCGCTGATCCGCCCTTCCGGCACCACCGCCGTCGCCTCGGACATCACCAGCGCCGCGCCGCCCAGCGCCAGCCCGCCCAGGTGGACCAGATGCCAGTCGTTCACGTGCCCGTCGACCGCCGAGTAGGTGCACATCGGCGAGACGAAAATGCGGTTGCGGGCCGTGAGGTTGCGGAGTGGAAGGGGGTGGAAGAGTTGGGGCATGACGGGGGCCTCCGGGGTTTGGCGCGGAGGAGTGTCGCAGATCGGCAGAGGCTAGGCGAGAATCTCCTGCGTCCGCGCGAGATCTTCTCTTTGTCCGGCGCCTTCCCAACCTGCTCCAGTACCGCCTTGACGACCGCCTCTCCATCGAGACCGGAAGCGACGGCAAGGCGTTCCAGCGTGCGGCAGGCAGTGCCCAGGTTCCTGGAAAATGCGCTGGGCATGGCGGCGTAAAGTCGCGCATAAACCGTCACTGACTCCCGCGCGCAGGCCAGAGCTTCGCTGCGCGACTCGGCATCGCCCTGCTTGGACAGGTGATTGGCCAAGTTGTTGAGCGACGCCGCGACGTACGGCAGGTAGGCGGCCGGCCGCAATTCGGCCAGGCGCCGATAGACCGACGCCGCCCCCCGCGCGCAGGTCAGAACTTCGCTGCGCGACTCAGCATCGCCCTGCTCGGACAGGTGATTGGCCAGGTTGTTGAGCGACATCGCCACATCCGACAGGTGGGCGGCCGGCTGGGATTCGGCCAGGCGCTGATGGATCGCCAGCGACTCCCACGCGCAGGCAAGAGCTTCATTGCGCGACTCGACACCGCCCTGCTCGGACAGGCGATTGGCCAGATTGTTGAGCGACATCGCCACATCCGGCAGGTAGGCGGCCGCCTGGGATTCGGCCAGGCGCCGATAGATCGTCACCGAATCCCGCGCGCAGGCCAGGGCTTCGCTGCGCGACTCGGCGTCGCCCTGCTCGGACAGGCGATTGGCCAGGTTGTTGAGCGACATCGCCACATCCGGCAGGTAGGCGGCCGGCTGGGATTCGGCCAGGCGCCGACGGATTGCCAACGACTCCCGCGCGCAGGCCAGAGCTTCGCTGCGCGACTCGGCATCGCCCTGCTCGGACAGGCGATTGGCCAGGTTGCTGAGCGACGTCGCGACGTTCGGCAGGTTGGCGGCCGGCTGGAATTCGGCCAAGCGCCGATAGATCGCCAGCGATTCTCGTGCGCAGGCCAAGGCTTCGCGGCGCGACTTGGCATCACCCTGCTCGGACAGGTGATTGGCCAGGTTGTTGAGCGACATCGCCACATCCGGCAGGTAGACGGCTGGCTGCATGGCGGCAATATTCCTACAGACCGTCACCGACTTCCGCGCGCGGGCCAGGGCTTCGCTGTGCGATTCGGCCTCGCCCTGCTCGGACAGGTGATTGGCCAGGTTGTTGAGCGACATCGGGACGTTCAGCAGGTAGGCGGCCGGCTGGGATTCGGCTTGGCGCCGACGGATCACGGCTTCCTCCCCAGCGCAGGCGAGGGCTTCCTCATGTGCCGCCGAACTGTCGAGCCGAGTCAGCGCCAAGCGCAGGCGGATCAAAGCCGTAATACGGTACTCATCCGCCTGATCAGTAAGGGTGCTGCGTATCCGAAATACCAGAATCATTAGGTCTTGTAGGCAGGTCGAATCCTCAGGAATTCTTAGCTCTATCGCCAGTCGTCTCTGAGCTACCATCGGCAGACTCGGCCATGTGCGGGCAAGCAAGTTTCCCAAGCTTGCAGACACACTGGGGGCGCTAGCTTGCGCTACGTCTACGACCAATTGTCCGAGGGAGGGCCAAGCGTCTGCCAAGGCTTGCACCAAGATGATTTGAACACATTCCGGCAGAGAGCCTCCGCCTTCGACGCACAGCCGCCCGACTACTACTAGAGTGCTCTGAGGCGCTAGGTCCAAAGCGGACGCAGCAAGTTCCCTGCCTCTCTTCTCGCCCAAGCGACAACGAAGCAGCCATTCTGCCAACAAGTCCGGCTGCAGGGGAGCGATACCGGGCGTGCCGGGGTAACGCTCCGCCAAGGTAGCCGCCAAGACGGCGGCCTGCGGAAGACCCAGTTTTTCCAGCCATGCCGCGCCGTCGGCGACCGATGGGCAACCGCCGGCGAGGGCCAGCAGCGCCAGGGCGTCGCTCCAATCGGCAAACGGTATCTGCCTCGCCGCGGCCGGGCCATGCCGCCAGTAGCGCCATTCCCGGTTGATCTGCTCTTCCAGCAACGCCTCGGCGCTGGCGGGACGCTGGCCTGCCAATGCCGCCAAAGCGGCGAGCTGGATGTACAGCGGACGCGCGTAAATGCCTTGCTCGAGGGGTGGCAGGTAATAAGCGGCGGTCGGCGGTCGGCCCGTTGCCGCCGCAAAGGCTTGCACCGCCGCCCTGTAGCTGGCTTCCCGCGTGCTGCCGTCTTGGCCAAGAGGCTCGATGAGCTCGGGCGGCCAGGTGGCAGGCCCCTTCAGCAGCATCGCCGCCGCGCCTTGCCGACACAGATCCACCCACCATTCACCCGCTGCCCTGGCCAGCAACAAGACGCGCAACGGGGCGCTGCCGCCGGTCTCCAGGCACCGCAACCCCTGCTCCAGCAAGGCGCGGATTTCCTCGCCACGGGTTTCGGCGTAGTCGAGCACCACCAGGGTCGGTCGTTCACCGGCCAGCGTGTGCCGCCAGAGCTGCGGCCAGTCCTGCGGCTTGTCATCTCTCAGCCAATGACACTGCCATCCCTGGCTCTGCAAGCTGCGCGCCGCTTCCAGCGCCAGCCGCGTCTTGCCGGTACCGCCGGGGCCAGTGTAGGTGCGTAGCTTGATCGGGTAGTCCGTTGCTTCGACCCAGGCCAGCAAACCATCCAACAGGGGCTGGCGCGCCGGGTCAAAGGGCACGACTGACGCCGCCGCTTGCAGCAGCATGACAGGCGAAAGTCCCCACCGCGGGTCCCACGCAGGTTTGGCGGGCAGTTTGAGCCAATCCGGCAAGTCGTCAGTCACCGGTTGCGGCGCCGCGGGTGCCGGATCAGCCGCCGGTATCGCGTCTGGAATGCGGCGCATGGGCAGACCCAGCGCGCCAATGAAATCCCGGGCAGTACGGCCCCAGTCCCAGCCGTCCCTCGCGATCGTTTCCCGCAACCGGATGGCGGCCTTTTTGGCGTCTGTGGGATCGGTCGCCAGCGCACGAATGGCCTTGGTTACCGCTTCAACATCCTCCGGCTGGTGGTTCTCCTCGGTCTTCGCTTGCGGCAGGTGGCCGCGAATCGTCAGCGGGTGCAGGCAGTGACCCTCGCCTTGGCCCTGAAACTCATCGCGCAACAATTCATAGAGGCCGGAATTCCTGCCGAGGATCAGGGGCACTCGCGCTGCAATGGCTTCCCAGCCCGTGAGGCCAAAACCCTCGTGCCATGACAGCATCATGGCGAAACTGGAACCAGCGAGAGTGCGGTAGTAGGCGGCCCTATCCTCGGTGAACGGCAGCAGGCTGACTTGCAGGTGCGCGTCGGCCCAGCTCTCCATGTCGGCCCGCAGCGTCTGTTCCTGATCCGCAGCCACCCCCATCAGACACATGCGCGGACCGTCGAGCAGGGCCGGGGACAAGTTATCGTTCCGTGCCTGACGCACCGATTCGGCAAAGGCATGCAGGGCAAGTCGACCCTGTTTGATGCGGTCGTCTTCCGACCCCAGTCGACCGGCGGCGAAGCCGGAAAAGTAGTCGGGTGGCGTGGCCGGATAATGAACGTCATAGGCAGCGGGGTCGTCCAGCCCCGGCACCAGCATGGCAACCGCCATCGGCTGTTTTTCAGTGCTCAGTAATTGTCGCAGTTCCTTCGTCAGCCGAGGGCCGACCGCCAGACAAAAATTGGCCCGGCGGAACAGTTGGCGCTGCCCTTCCTTCTTGGCTTCCGCCGTTTGGCTATTGCCTTTCTTGTACGCTTGGTAGGCGCCATACGCCATGTGATGAACCAGCGCCGCCCGACCGCCGTGGGCATCGCGCAGCTGCAAGGCCAACGGGCCGGTCTTGTCATCGTGGCCCAGCCAAATGACGTCCGTGAAATCCGTCATGCCCAACGCCGTGGCAATATCCGCCACCGCCGTTTCACCGAATTGCGCGTGCTCGCAATGCAAATCCACCAACCTGACATGGCAGGATTTCAATGCCGTGGCCACGTCCTCGGGCGTGACCTGCGGCAAGACACAACAGACCTCGAAGTTCCGCTCCGGCTGGACGCCGAGAGACTTGAGCAACTCGCTGTTGAAGGCATTGATGCCGCCAAAACGGGTGCCCCACGCTGTATCCACCGCCACCAACATCGATGCCATTGGGAGTCCTTTGTCTTTCACAATCGGTCGCTGTCGAGGATAGCATCACCGATAGGAACTTCCATGGGCTCCGCCAACTGAACTTCCCGGTCACATCGCGCCCCTTGCCAGCCTCGGACCATTCGCAACTGGGCGTGGCGGCCAGTCTCGGGTGGTACGATGCGGGCGCCAAGGTCCAAAATCGTGAGGTTTTTGCCCACCCGGGCACGCCCGCGGACCATGCGGGACGACCTCCGGACGATGCAGAACGACCTCCGGACGATGCAGAACGGCCTCCGGACCATGCGGGACGACCCGCAGACCATGCGGGACGACCTCCGGACCCTGCGGAACGACCCGCGGACGATGCGAGACGCCCTCCGGACATTGCGGGACGCCCTCCGGACGATGCGGAACGACCCGCAGACTATGCGGAACGACCCGCAGACTATGCGGAACGACCTCCGGACGATGCGGAACGACCTCCGGACGATGCGGGACGACCTCCGGACGATGCGGGACGACCCACGGACCCTGCGGAACGACCCGCGGACCATGCGGAACGCAGTGCCGACCATGCGAAACGACCCGCGGACACTGCGGAAAGCCCGAACGCCCCCTCTACGCCAAAATCTCCTGCGTCCGCGCCACCGTCTCCCCCGTCGCCACGTGGCCATGCGCCGGCACCACCGCGAGCAGCTTTTCCCGCCCCATGTGCGCGCGCACGTCCGCCTTCCACGCTTGCTTGTCCTTCAGGTACAGCATCGCGCCCAGCGGGTTGAAGCGGTAGCCCGGACCGCCGCCGGCCAGCCAGGAGACCGCGCGGAAGATCGCGCTGCCTTCGCCCGGTGCCTGGTTCGAGATCAAGTCGCCGCCGAACCAG
>CAIYBN010000002.1 GCA_903924465.1 uncultured Myxococcales bacterium
GATGCAGCAGCGGATGAAGCGGTCGGGGATTCGGTGGAGTCACGCTGGAAGCCCGCCGATGCTGGCGCTGCGGGCGGCGTGGCGGTGCGAGCCGGCGGTGGCGCTACGGGCGGCTTGAATCAGTCTGCGGATGCGCCCCCCATCATGCGACTGTCACGCAGCCATCGTCGCCTTGACCCCGGGCCCGGCGCAGCACTACGCTCCGGCTGCTGCCGGTCCATTGGCAGCCACTGGCCCAAGCCATGCCACATCCCGGACAAGCGCACGCCGTCCAGGTGCTTCACGCAAACGATTTCAACAACAATATTGACTGGTTTTATGCCAGACATGCGCATCTGCCGGTGATCATTCGCGGTGCGCTGGCGGACAATCCGCAGATCGCCGGGCTGGATCGGGCCGCGATCGAAACGACGCTGCACGGCTGCGACTTGTGGGCCTACGATTGCGCGACCCTGACGCACGGCGAATATGTCAAGGCGGAAACGCTGTTTGCCGACATAGCCGCGCACCGCGCGCGCTACAACGTGGTCGACCATTCCATTCTTGAGACGCCACTCGCCACGGATTTTTCTCCGCCCGCGTTTCTGCGCCACAACTGGTTTGTCGGGAGTCCGCATGACACCAACCGTTTTGTTGCGAGCGTCAACTGCTCCGTGAAGGACAGCTACTCGCCCATCCACGTCGATCCGTACGGCATGCAGGGCTGGATGTGTCTGCTTTTCGGGCGTAAACGCTGGCGGCTGTATGCGCCAGAGCAGATCCCGCTCGTCTACGACATGACGTCGCGGCGTTTCTTTCACCGTCGACTTGACGATCCACTCCAGTTTCCGTTGCTGGACATGGCGGATTACTGGGAGGGAGAAATTGAAGCCGGCGATCTGCTCTATTTTCCCGCCGGCTGGGCCCATGAAGTCGTCACATTCGAGGCAAGCTTTGGCGTCGGCGGCGCGATCGTCAATGATTTTCAGATTGTTGAAAGCATGCGCAGTTGGCTATGGGAATACTCTCAATCCGGGCCTGGTGAGTTCGACTTTGTCGATTTTGTTGCAACCATGGCGGAATTGCGACCGCGGACGCCCGATTGCGCGGCACGTACTGCCGCTGCCTTGAAATTGCACGCGGAGTGGCAGGCGTTGCCAGCGGCGAGTCGCTATGGCGGCGCCGGATAAGAGGGAAGAATGCAGAATTTTGAACACATGGCGCAGTCGCTGCGCACGTTGATGATGCGTCTGGAGCAACTGCTGGTCATCCTGCACCGCCATGAGTTGGTCTACTGGCCGGATTGGGGAACGCTGCTGGGCATCGAGCGGCACCGCAACGTGATTCCGTGGGATTACGACGTGGACCTGTGCTTGCCTGCCGCGGATTATCAGAAACTCATCGCGATCTTTGAACAAGCAGGCGGGCAGCTCGGCGAATTGGTTCTGCACAAGGACTACTATGACGACCCGCAGGGCGCTTTCGCGATCCTGTTCGCTGACGTTCCCGATGCGTCGCTCGGCATTGACGTGGTGTCCTACACGCAAGAGGGCGACGTGCTGCGCAACGATATGAGTCCGCAACTCCAAGCGGACTATCCGGGCAACTACGATTTTCCGGTATCACAAGTCCTGCCGCTTCGGTGGGGTCATCTGCTCGGCCAGCCGGTGCTGATGCCGCAGCAGTCTCAGGCGCGACTGAACGAATTGTTTGGCGATTGGCGAGTCTTTCCAGATGGTTTTGGCCCGTCATTGCTGACGGAGCCACCGTTTGTGTTGATTCCAGATGAAGGGAACGGCGATCAGACGCGCGGGCCGTGGATTGTGCGCGGTCCACGGATGGAACCGCTCGATGGGTGGACAAGTCCAGGTTACGTCGCCGGCATGCGCGTGGTGCGGTGGCTGGATGAGGAGGACGCTTGCGCGGTCGGCGTAACGATCCAGCAGCTTCAGGAACTATCGTTCACCGAGACGGTCTTTCACGACGACCGCGCGCTATGGGGCAAGGTCTGGGTAGGGACGCTGTTCGCCGGCGACCGGCTGATGGGAGATCGGCCGGGGCTGACGGTGGAATTCAACGCTTGAGTCGCGCTACCAGCCACACCCCAACTTGAAGTAGTCCGGGCCAGCCTTGTTGTTCTCGTCGATCCAAGCCGGCCAGAAATCCTTGGCACGTGCGACAAAGTCGGCGATCTCCGGATCCACGCTCGCAGCCTGAGCCAACCACGTCCCTTCTGGGTCAATTTTGCCCGTCGCGCTTCCCAAGCCTGGAATCTTCGTGGACATCCGGTGCACGCCGCTGCCCTCGCCCCACACGTCTGTCGTGTCGGCCATGGGCAAGTACCCGGGTGCGTCGGACCACGCCTCGATGAATGTGATTTCCCCCTGATCGTTGAAGGTGAACTCTTCGTAAATGGGACAGCCCTTGCCATTGCCCTGATTGTCATAGTCAAATGAGACCCGGCAGCGCGAAAATGGCTGGACGGAGAAGGCGCGACAATCCCGATGCGAGACAATCGCCGGCGCCTGGCTCTTGACCAGCTTGTCCGTGCCTTCCATCTGCGTGCGGGTGTAGCCCGTCAGCTTCAGCCACGGTGTCAACGGCCACACCAACTGCACCACAGTTCGGCCACAAACTAGGTACCACCCCGCGCAAGCGAAGCGAGCGCATGCCCGCGAGGTCGCGCGCAGCGCGAACAAGCGTACCCGCGCTTACACGCACACCTGACGCCGC
>CAIYBN010000003.1 GCA_903924465.1 uncultured Myxococcales bacterium
GCGGCGTCAGGTGTGCGTGTAAGCGCGGGTACGCTTGTTCGCGCTGCGCGCGACCTCGCGGGCATGCGCTCGCTTCGCTTGCGCGGGGTGGTACCTAGTTTGTGGCCGAACTGTGGTGCAGTTGGTGTGGCCGTTGACACATTGGCTGAGGTTTCGCTTCGACGTCGCACGGCCGTCGGAGGACTGCACGAAGGCGTGGCCATTTGCTTGCACGGGTCGCGCTGCGGGCGACAAAGGCTGCGTCACGAGCCAGGGCGTATGGAACGCCGTGCGGCGCCAGGCCAAGCGGGTGAAGATCCCGGCGCTGTCGGGCAAGACTTTCCGGCAAACCCACGTTACCTTGAGCGCGCTGGCAGGCATTCAGCAACTTGGAGAACGAATGAACATCGTCACCTGCGAAGTGGCGGGGTCTTGGCGATCAGGTAGTTAGCAATCATTCCAAAGTGTTACGGTCGCCCACGATCGCGCTGGACCGCCCTGAATCCGGGCAAAAGTGGGTACAAAAGTGGGTACAGAATTGGGTCGCAGCGTGCGTTCCGCGCCGGAAAAGTGGGTACGGATCTTCGCCGCAGAGCGAGGTCGGCGGCGGGCTTGCTCCCGGGACGGGAGCAAGCTATTCTGATCCCAAGGCGGGAACTCCGCCGCTAGAGAACGAGTGCGCATCATCGCCCGCAAGACGCTCCAAGACTTCTGGCAAGCCGGCCATGCCGATGCGGAACAGCCGCTGCGTGCGTGGTTCGCGGAAGTCTCGCGGGCGGAGTGGCAGACGATGGCCGACATCAAGTCGCGCTACCCGCACGCCAGCATCATCGACGCCGAGCGCGTGGTGTTCAACATTGGCGGCAACAAGTACCGCCTGATCGCGAAGGTCTGGTTCGCCGGCCAAGCGGTGTACGTGAAGTTCGTCGGCACGCACCGCGCGTATGACGACGTGGATGTGACGAAGCTGTAGGAGAAAGGCATGTCGATTCAACCGATTCACACCGATTCCGACCACACCGTCGCCTTGGCCCGCATTGACGCGCTCTGGGGCGCGAGCGATGGCACGGCGGCAGCGGACGAACTGGAGATTCTCGTGACGCTGGTGGCCGAGTACGAGGCCCGGCACCACGCCATCCTGCCGCCTGACCCGATCGAGGCGATTCGCTTCCGCATGGACCAGCTGGGGCTGACGCGCAAAGACCTGGAGCCCATGGTGGGCAGCCGTGCGCGCGTGTCCGAGGTGCTGGCGGGGAAGCGCCCGTTGACGCTGGCGATGATTCGGCGGTTGCGCAAGGGTCTGGGCGTGCCGGCCGACGTGCTGATTGGCGCGGAGGATTTGGCGGCGTGACTCGGCAATCAGCGTGCCCCGGCGCGATCGAGGGACCCTTTGCACCCGCCCACGCCGCAGCGTATCCTGCCACAACGCCGCCGACGCCGCCGGACCAGGCCGTTATGACGACAAATCCGAGCTTGTACGCCGACATCGCTCACCGCATCCGCACGGCCGCGCCGGAAGTGCAGGAAGTGCTGCTGTTCGGATCGCACGCGCGTGGCGAGGCACGGCCGGACAGCGACGTGGATCTCGTGCTGCTGGTGCCGAACACGGCGGACCACCGCCAGGTTCTGCTGCGCGCGCGCAAAAGTCTGCGCGGCATGGGGCTGGGCTTTGACCTGCTGATACTGACGCCGACGCAATGGACCGATGCATGCCAGACGGGCGGTTGGCTCGCGGCGCAAATGGCTCACGACGCGGTGAGGCTGGATGTCCCAGCTTGAACGCGGCGAGGCGAAACCCTGGTGGCGGTCGTTCCCGCGGTAGGGACCTTTTGGCCGGCAGGGGCGGCTACGGCGATGGCTGGGCGATGCCGAACAGCGCCACCAGTCGCGCCAGCTCCCGCGGCACATCAAGCGGCGGCAGGCCCTCCAAGGACAGGCGGGGACCGAGACTTGGCCCCACATCGGCAAGAAACTGCATCAGATCATGGTGAATCTGTGGCGGCACATCCACCGTCGCTGAAGGCGCGAACAGCTGCGCCAGGCGCAGGATGTCGGTCGCGTGCTTGCGGATTTCGGCGGGCTTGATCGCCTGCCCCGCCGCAGTACGCGTGGTGAGGTCGAGCCAGGCGCGCGCTTTCAGCGCGATGAGGGCGTCTTCACGCAGCACTGGCAGTTCCGCGCGGACCGTTCGCGCCTCGCGGATGAGGCTGTAGTAGCCGTCGTCCAGGAGGATCGCCGACAGACTGGACACGTCGTCCGTCGCGGGAATCGGCACGATGACGCCCTGCCCCTCAAAGGTGACGCCGTCCGGGACGCGCGAGAACAGCTCCAGCATTGCCGGGAACTCCGCCTGCGGCTTGGTGAATCGGTACACCGCGCGTTTCGCCTGGGTGCCGTCAATCGCGACCTGACCGCCGGCCCTAACCTTGTAGTCGCCCAGCCGCACGAAGTCCCAGAAATGCTGGACGAATGCGGGCGAAAGCGCCTCCGCCACCACGACGATGTCCAGGTCCTTGGTGGCACGCGCGGTCAGTCCGGCTTCCTCCAGCGCCAGCTGCGTCGCGACGCCGCCGATGAGCACGTAGTTCGCCTCATGGCCTCGGAAGTGTTCGCGAAAGCGGTCCAGTCCTACCACCACGGCAGCGTCTCCATCAGGTCGTCCAGCGCGAGTTCAATGCGGTCGTCGCCCTGGCGATCGCGCAGGCTCAGGTACAAGGACAGCGGGTCCACGGCGTCATCGACGGATAGCACGGCGGGATCGTACCGCCAGACCTGCAACGCGGTGTTTGCCATTTCTGCGTAAGGCACGGCAGCTACGCCGTACTTCTTCAGATCACGCCAACCTTCAGCGCTCGTGGCGCGACACGTGGTCGACGGCGCCCCGAGGTTCGTTCTGGCCGCCAATGCGGTCTCGCCTGCCAGCCTGAGCTTGCTCATGTCGGGGCCGACTTTCGGCAGAAACACCCAGTCGGTGTGGCTGACGGGCGACGTCAGCATAGGCAATGCCCGGTTCCACAGGCTCTTCTTGTCGGCATCAAAGCTCAGCCACCGGTTCCGGCCAATACGCTCGACGTCAGCAATCCCTGCGGCCTCAAGCTCGTTCGCCACGCGGGTCATGGTCATCGGCGTGTACGGAAGCCGCGTCGCGAGATCCTGGAGCGTCGTACGCGCGAGAACGGGGTGGAGCAACACGTAGAGCAGCGTCGCCTGGGCCGCCGGACCCAGCTGCTCAGGCC
This sequence comes from uncultured Myxococcales bacterium, assembly GCA_903924465.1. Taxonomy (GTDB): domain Bacteria; phylum Myxococcota_A; class UBA9042; order UBA9042; family UBA9042; genus CAIYBN01. The sequence continues at coordinate 3,216 of CAIYBN010000003.1, forward strand.
TTGCGGTGTCACGGCGGATGAAGTGCTCGCGTAGATCCATCGCCAGTTGCGGCACGTACAGCTGGTTTCCGGGGATGATGAAGGGCACCCGTTGTTCGATGAGGCGCGCCCGCATGGTGGCGCCACAGTCCACGGCGACGTAGATGCAGAGCGCATCGGACCTGCCGGCGACGACGTCGAAGTGCTTGCGGATAGCCGCGGGGGAAAGGCTCGTCGGGTCGTGGGGCACGGCGGCGAGGCAGTGACGCTCCAGCAGCCTGAAC
>CAIYBN010000004.1 GCA_903924465.1 uncultured Myxococcales bacterium
CTTGACTAATGTTCACAACGAGACTCAGCATAGATTCCAGCACTCCCGCAAACTTGTTCATACACACCCCCAGCAGCATCACGCCGCGGGGCAGATTCTAGGTCTGGACGGTTGTAGAGGTCAACCGGTAAGGCAGGTCAATGAACGTCACCAACTGCGCAAACGTCTCCTCGATCGTCACCCGGTCCTTCTCGCTGTTGTAGTCCGCGACGATCTCGCCGTACCGCTTGAACCAGTCCATCCGCAGCGGATTCTGCACGACCATCTGTGCGAGCTTGCGCTCGACCAACTCGCGAATGTCCTGAATTGCTGTAGCCTTGCGCGGCACTTTGGCAAACTCGGCGCGCAGCTTGTCCAGGTCAATCTGGCTCAAGTCATACGTCTTGCTCAGTTCGCCCGGTGGCTGCGGTTCAGCAGCGCGAATGGCGTCGCCCACAATGTGGCGCAGCTCATTGAGCAAATCCGAGATGTCGGCGTGGTAACAGTTCTCCGAGAGCTTTTTGTAAATCGCCTCAATGTTGTCGTGGCGTTCTGCATAGGGATAGGCAGATGGCGCCGTAACCAGCGACTTGAAGCGGATGAATACCTGCCGTGCAAGCAGTTCGTAGCGCCGCTTGGCTTCATCGCTGGTGTAAAGCACCTCCTCGGCATCGGCGATGGCTTTGACCCGTTGGAAACCTGTGGCGTTCACAAATGCAGCAACGTCAAACCCGAGCTGCTTCAAGTGTGCCTCGGTCGCCGCGATGGCGTCATCCAACGCGAATACGCGTTCCTCCAGCGTGCCGACAATGTCGGGCGTCGCACCGGTCTCGTCACCCAACGCGTACTGCGCCAGCGCCGCACGCAGGCTCTTGAGCATGCCGTTGTAGTCGACGATGAGGCCAAAGTCCTTGCCCGGGAACCGCCGATTCGCCCGCGCGATCGCCTGCATCAGCGTGTGCGCCTTCATCGGCTTGTCGATGTACAGCGTCGACAGGCATTCCACGTCAAAGCCGGTCAGCCACATGGCACAGACAATTGCGATCCGGAATGGATGCTTGTCGTCCTTGAATGCTGACTCCACCTGCACGCGCTTGCCGTCTGGCGTCTCAAAGCCCAGCTTCATGACCGTCCGGTGCGGCTTGATGTCAAAGCCCTCTGCCGCAAACGCGCTGACCTCGTTCTGCGCCTCGCTGATGACGATTTCGATGCGGGTCTCGTCCATCCACGCCGCCTGCCGCTCCAGCTTCGCGCGTTTTTCCGCATCCAATTCCACCTGAGCCTCGGCCTGGATGGCTGCCGACGCCAGCGCCCACCGCGGTTGGATGCGCTGCAACATGCGCGCGCACGTGAGCTTGTCGATGCACACCAGCATCGACTTGCCGGCTTCCCAGCGCGCGACGCATTGCTTCACAAAGTCGTCGGCAATCGTGTCCAACCGCTGCGGCGCAGTAATCACTTCGTAGTGCTTGCCCAGCAGCTTTTCGAGCAGCGCCTCTTTGTCCGGGTCCAGTTCCGCCTGCTCAATGACGTCGGCAATCTGGTCGTTGAGGTCCATCCGGGCGATGCCGAGCTTCTCGCCGCGGTTGTCGTAGATCAGCTTGACCGTCGCGCCATCCTCTTCCGACCGTTTGAAGTCGTACCGCGACACGTACCGGCCAAAGATCCGCTTGGTCAGCTGGTCGTGCTTGAACAGCGGCGTGCCGGTGAAGCCAATGAACGCCGCATTGGGCAGCGCGAGCCGCATGTTGCGCGCCAGCTTGCCGCCTTGCGTGCGGTGCGCTTCGTCGGACAGCACGATGATGTCATCGCGCTCGCTGTACGGCTTCTGCGGGTCGACGTTCTGGTTGAACTTGTGAATGACGCTGAAGATGTAGCGGTGGTTCTCGCTGAGCAGGCGCCGCAGGTCCGCGCCGGATGCCGCGCGCGGCGAGTTCTTATCCGCGGCATCGCAGCCCACGAAAGTCGCGTGCAATTGACTGTCCAAATCGACGCGATCGGTCATCAGCACGAACGTGAAGTTGCCCGGCACCGTCCGCCGCACTTTCTCCGTGAACAGCACCATTGAATACGACTTGCCGCTGCCCTGCGTGTGCCAGAACACGCCGAGCTGCCCGAGGTCCGGATGCGCGCGCTCGATCACCTGTACCGTGCGCGTCCGCTCCCGCTGCAATTTGCCGTGTGTGCCCTGCTCTTCCTCGCTCAAGGCCAACTCGGCGATGCGATAGACCAGGCGCTCGTCGCGCGGAATCTGCCGCTTGATGGCCTCCTGGCGTTGCACCGACGCAACCGCCTGGTTCACGCCGAGAATCTGCTGGTTCCGAGCGACAATCTTGCGCACCGCACCAGCACGGCTGGCATCGAACAGAATGAAGTTCTCGACGATGTCGAGCAGCTTCTCCTTGGCCAACATGCCGTCCAGCAGCAGCTGCGCGTCGAGCGTGCCCTTCTCGCTCTCCTCGTTGCGCTTCCATTCGCCAAAATGGTCCCAGCCGCTGGTGACCGAGCCGTACTTGGCGCGGTGGCCGTTGCTGACGATGAGCAACGCGTTGTGGTGAAACGCGTGCGGGATCGTGTCCTTGTAGTCGTGCAGGTTGTTGTCGAAGCCCGCGCGGATGTTGTGGTAGACGGCCTTCAGCTCGATGAAGACCAGCGGCAAGCCGTTGACGAAACAGACGACGTCGGCGCGGCGGTTGTAGTGCGGCGCGCGCAGACCAGTAATCTTCAACTCGCGCACGGCGAGAAAGCGGTTGCGGCTGGCGTCGCGGAAGTCGATGACGTGGGCGTGCGATTGGTGCTTCTGGCCCTTGGCGTCGCGGTAGGTGACGGGCACGCCATCGCGCACCATTTTGTAGAACTCCTGGTTGTGCTGGACCAGCGAGCGCGTGAAATCGTTGTGGGTGAGCTGCTTGAGCGCGTCGTCGATCGCCGCGCCCGGCAGCTCCGGATTGAGCCGGACGAGTGCCGCGCGGAGGTCACGGGTGAGGACGACATCCTTGGGGCTCTCGCGGCCCAGCGTGCCGTCGGGACCGAAGGTTTCGGCGTTGAAGGCGTAGACCGAATCCCAGCCAAGGATGTTGGCCAGGTGGTCCGCGAAGGTCGCTTGGACGAGGCGGTCTTCGGAGTTGGTGTCGGTGAAGGCCATGGATTAGAACAACTCCGGTTGGCGTTCGTAGGGAATCGGGAACACGCCAATGATGAGCCATGGATTCGGGCCGACAGAATGCCAGCGGAGCGTCGTGCCCAGAAAGAAATGCAGATCCTTGCGTGTGAACTCGTCCAGATACTTCACGCGGACCTTGGCGAGCGCTTCTTGCTCGTTGTTGTTGGCACGGCGAAGGCAGTTGGCGTAAAGTGCGCCAACCTCCCAATCCTGCACCTGAAGCGTACTCTGACGGCCAGCATCGTCTTCGAAGCGGTAGGAGAAAGCGTACGGGATCTTCGGGATGAGCTTGAAAGTCTCGCGCCATTTCTCCGCCTCAAACAACTGGCCTTGTGCGGCCGCTGCGCGCATCTCGTCGACGCGGGCTTGCTTCCATTCCCGCTCGTCCGCTTCCCAAATGAAGTCCAGAATTTTGGTCGGTTTGAATGTTGCCAGCGAGCACGTGTTAGCTTTGGCGGCGGCAATCAGGGCGTCGAGATTGGTGTGAACCAAGTCCGGGCGGAGGACAAGTTTGCGTCGGTCGCGCCAATTATGGTCCGTGTCCACGTGGTCAACAGTGCGCATGTCGTTGACGTTGGCCGGCCGGAAAGTCTCTGGACGCCGGTCGTCAGTTCGCCGGACCAGTTCGCATTCAACCCAGTCAAACTTCTTGTACTGTTCGGTCTCGTCAAGGCGCCGAAACGGCACGGGATAGATCCGCACCCACGAGCCATCCTCGCGGATTCCAGCGGTGCACACCAACTCGCCGTGCGTCTTCGACAGCGTCGGATACGTCTTGACGGTGATCAGAATCCGTTCCTTGGCCATGGCTTCGTCCTATAAGTGCCGCACCTTCCCGCCAATCCCGCCGCCGATGCCGACAGCATCCGCCACGCAGTGCCGATGACACTGTTGCGGCGACCGCTCGAAGCACGTCAACGCGACACGCTCTCCGGTAGCGATCCAACGCCGGATGGTCGCGATTGATTCAGCCTGCTTGGGCAGATCTTCGGCTTCATATTTGGCGAACAGCTTGTCGTAGTCCGCCTGGCTGTTCAACTCCTTGCGTTCGTCCGAGGCAATACCCAGTTCAGGCACGTGGACATAGCGGATGCCGACGCCTTCACAACCTTTGGCCAGCGTGCTGCGCGAGAAACCATACTTGCGGCTGATCGGATTGCGGCGCACGTCGCACAACAACGTCACGCCGTCGCGCAGCAGTTCGTTCAAGTAGCCTTCAAGACTCCGTCCTTCATAGCCGATGGAGCAGAGGCCCGGTAAGCCGCGGCCCGGATCTGCTTGGGCGATTGCAGCGAGGGCGCGCGCGTCCCCGGCCAGCACATGGTCGGCGATTTCACTGCGGATGGCGTAGTACGGATGTTCGCGATAGGCGACGCGGACCAGGTCATCGCCGCGCATCGTCGCGAAGCGTTCGGCAAACTTGGCGATCGCACGCGGAAGCGAGCCAGCATGCGCGAGTTCGTCACGGCCGAGGGCGGTCAACTGCCAACGATCGTCATTCTCCAACAGGCCGCGCTCGATCAGCTTGCGCTTGGCGGCGTAGGACGTGAAGGAGAAGCCGCCGAACTTGTATGGGACGAACTCGTAGCTGGGGGCGTCGGGTGGTTCGACGTCCTGAACGTAGAGGAACAGGAGTTTTTGGAAGTCGACCGCGCCGAGGTCGCCGCCAAAGGAGGCGAGGAGATGGAGTAGGTGAAGGTCATGTGCTCGGACGGTCATGGCATCTCTCGGTGGGCTAGGGACGGGCTGCCAGAGCGGCTTCGATCCTGCAAATCTCGTTGAAACGGGGAATTTTGATGGCGGTAGCGGCCGTAAAACTCCGTCAGATCACGTTCACCGTATCGCCGGCGAGTTCAATCAGCAACTTCCGCAGATCGTCGAACGCCGCGTGATCGATGGACAGCACCCGCTCGCGGATCGCGACACCGAGGTTCATGTAGCCGTCGTTCAGCTTGGCCGCCGCGAGAATCTGCACGAACGCCTTGGACCGGTGTTTCGCCGCGGGTTGGCCGAAGCCCTGGATGCAGGCGAGGTAGCTTTCGACGCAAGCAATGTGCTCCGGATCCACGGCCTGAAGCACAAGGGTCTCAAGTGCACCCCGATCGCCAGCAGGGACGAGGTCAATGCGCACCCGCCGCGCCAGACCATGCAGCGAACTTGCGTGCCAGGTCCCCGTGGTCTCCGGCGCTGACAAACCGACGCCCCGCAGGGCCTCCTGCATTGCGGCAAACGCGGCCTCGGGCGCGTCGTCCGCATCGACAACGATGGCCAATGAATGGACGCGCGCAACGAATGCTTCGGTCCGGACAAACTCCGCCAACTTGCGCGCGATCTTGCCTTGGCTCTCCGCGCACTGGACGTCAAACGGCACAACGTCCTGGCCACGCGCCCGGAGCTGGGCGGCCAGCACATCCAAGGCCATCTGATCGTCCGGGCCTTCGACGATGACCTGCACCGGTTCGACCGCGGTCCACGGATCCTTGCCGCGAAATGCCGGCATTACCGCACCTCCATGCCGTCTTCGAGCGCGTCGTGGCGGACATCGGGCGGGTAGTCGATCACCTGCACGGTGCCTTTCACGCGTTGCAGGCGGATGAGGCGCAGATCGTCCTGGGCATCGGCGAACGCGGCGTCGGCGGCCTTGATGCACTCGTAGCTGTGCGTGGTCGCGAAGATCTGCAGATTGTTGGCTTCAGCGACCGCGCGGATCGTTTTCCACACGGCGTCGAGGACGTCATGGTGCAGGCCGACCTCGATCTCGTCGATGAGAACGATCGCGTCCTTGGCGCCGTCGAGCTCGGTGAAGAGGGCAGCGGCGTAGCGGAGCCCGTGGCCGGCTTGGGTGAGGCGGATCCATTCGCCGAGGCCTTGCAGCTTGACGAACGTCTCCATGTGCGGGGCGCCTTCTTCCTCGATCTGGCTGAGGTCTTCGACGCGGGGGTCGACGCGCTGTAGCCACTTCACCATGTCGCCCATGCGATTACGGCGGCGCAGGGTACCGAGGCGCTTGGCGACCATGAGGTCGGTAGTGGCGGCGAAGTCGAACCAGATGGCGTGGGGGCGGTCGTCGAAGCGGGTGCTCGTGGACTGCTGCGCGTTGAACTTGCGCGAACGCTCCTTGCCGGCCTCATCACGGGCGCGGAGCGTGCTATGCAGGAGACCCGCCTCCTCATCGATGTCGACTGACCACATCCGTGCGTCGCTGAAACTTGAAATCACAAGTGGTTCAGCGCTCGCCATGGAGTGAATGGCGCTGAAGACGTTCTGGTCGCCACCGGCGTACTTGCGCCTGGCCAGAGTTTCGTGCACAGGGTTGCGGACTTGGATTTCACACAGGATGTAGAGCGCTTCGAGCACCGAAGTCTTGCCGACGCTGTTCGTGCCGACGAGCAGATTGGCGCGGGCGAAGCCGTCCAGCGTCAGGTCGTCGAAGCCGCGGAAGGCGTGGAGAGTTAGCTTGGTCAACATCGGGACCTCATCAGGCGCTGGCCCGCCACATGGGAGCCATGGTTCCCGGGCCGTCACCATTCCGGGTACTACTACGATCGCATCGACTGGGCCACCGTCAAGAAGTGGCACCTTTCGTTCCAGATCTTCCGATGGCACGGGCATCGACTACGCCCGTGCGGCGATTGCCGTTTCAATCGCACAGATGCGTTCAAACCGCGTCTTGAAGACGGCCTTGTCCGCATCCGCATACAAATTCCGTTGTCCCGCGTGCACAGGAACGCTGAGCTTGCCCCATAGCGACTTCAACTCCGTTGCTTCGGCTGGGAGCAGAGGTTTGACCTTGGTGAACTTGTCGAATGCAGAAATTTGCTGCGTCTTCTGTTTGAAGTTGCTGCGCTGGTTGACAAAGACATGCTCGTTGACAACGGCCTCGATTAGCCTTCGCATCAAACCCGCGAGATCGCATTTTTCGCTCGCTGTTGGCTCTCGTTGCAGGGTCAAAATCGAATCGATTTGGTCCTTTAGATCACGAAGTTCCTCGGAATAGCTGCGAACAAGCTGACATCCTTCGAGGACGAATACAGCTAGTTGACCATCGAGCCCACCCTGATTCATCGTCAACTGCACTTGCACGAAGAACTCCCAGTTGTGCGTGAGCACCAGGATCTGTTTTGCAGGGTGGCTCGAGGCCAATTCCCGAAGGCGTTCACAGAAGTTCGTGATGTAGTTGAAGTCGAAGCTGGACACTGGATCGTCGAACACGACGACCGAATGGCCGCTCGTTTCCACCTCGGCGAAAAAAAGCGCCAGTGCGTGAAGACGAAGTTCCCCTTCGCTCAGGATTGATTCGATGGGTTTGCCGCCGATTGTCGGAGCGAGCGTGACGGTGCCATCGACGCCTTTCGAGGCGAGAGCTACGCCAAAGTCTTCGATTTTCTTTTCGGCCAACGCGAGATACTCGTTACCGAACCTGAGTTCAAAATCTGTAACGATGAGATGCTCGTAGGCCTTTTTTGACGCCTCAGTGATCTGCCGAGGAATCGGACCAAACTGCGGCAGTGCCCCAGTCCACCAATCCACCATCTGGGAGAGAAAGAGCGCTTGCTCCAAGTTCGATAGCCGCGCGCGCACCGCAAAGGCGTACTCCAACTGCGTCACCTCGGCTATCAGCGCCGCAAGCTTGGCCATCAGGGTCTGGCGATTCTGCGTGCCTGCATGGATGGCAAGACGTTTCGCCGCCAAAGATTCCTTCCACCCAGTGACCGCTGTGGTCAGCGTTGTCGCCGCGACCTTCGCGCCTTCGTCCGGCGCGGCCACCAAACTACAGCCCCCAATCAGCGTTGTGGCGAGTCCGGATGCCTTCTGAACTTCGTCCGGTGAGATCGTGCCAAGCTGTAGCCATCCCTGCAGGTCAATGGCGTTGATTTCGGCCAATTGTCAACGGCCACACCAACTGCACCACAGTTCGGCCACAAACTAGGTACCACCCCGCGCAAGCGAAGCGAGCGCATGCCCGCGAGGTCGCGCGCAGCGCGAACAAGCGTACCCGCGCTTACACGCACACCTGACGCCGC
>CAIYBN010000005.1 GCA_903924465.1 uncultured Myxococcales bacterium
GACCATGTCGGTCGGGTCCTGGTGGACAGTGGTGCCGCACGCGGCGACGAACAGAAACGAGATAACCAGGGCCGTGAAGGCCCGCGTGTAGGTAGCCATTGGGTCCCTCCATTGCGACTGGTTAGAGTTGTCGCTGAGACTCAGTTGATGTCCGATAAGATCTGTTATGTCACTCACTGGAGAACAGAATCATTGGTAAATTCGGCCTCGCACAGATTCGACAGCAATAGGCAACCTTTGCCGATCACAGTCAGACACCGCTTGGCGGCACGACCGATGTCATGCGGCCTTCCCGACCTCGCCGCTGGTCGCACTCGCGTCGTCCTCCTCACGGACCGACAGCGCCCAACGACCGTCAGGCGTCTGACTGGCGAGCCCCGCCCTCTCCAGGAGCTGGAGCCGGCGTGCCACATCCTGACGCTTGGCTGGCGTCACGTCGCCGGCCACGGCCAACGCAAGATCCCTGTCGGTTTGCGGCGAAGCCCCCCGCAGCTCGAGCAAGATCCGTTCGTCGACTGCACTCCGCGGCGTGGATGGCCGGATCGCTCGCGCCGATGCGGGGGGGGCTTCATGGTTCGCGACGCGATCGTCGGCGGTCTCGACCTCTGGACCCGTCGGTGCGCCTTCCTTCAGCACCCAAAGGCCTCTCCCAGCGCGACGTGCGTAACCGGCTGTCTGGAGATAGGTGAGCAAGCTCGCTGCCCGGCGGTAAGTGACACGATTGGCGATCCCATACAGCGCGAGCCCCAGGTCGCCGATCGAAATTTGCCCCGCGTCGCCGATGATTCGAATCGCTTGCGAACGGACACTCCCGGCCCGCGGGTCGGGAGCTGCAACAGCCCCAACGACTGCGGCGGGCACCGGACTCGGAGCTGGATTTGAGGGCGGGATCGCTTCGACCTCCGGCGTCGTGGGCTGGTCCGGCGGCCGGGAAATAGGCTCCTGGCCCGTGTGGTTCAGACCGTGAATGCGGTCGGTCAGCGAGAGGATGGCCTGTGTGATCCTCCGACGTTCGGCCATGAGGTTGTCCAATTCCGAAATCAGATTATCGATGCCAGTGACCAATTGGGGCCTCCTTTCAAGCGTTTTGCGGTTGGGAGCGCAGAGTGCCGACGTCGACAGTGAGCGCGCGTCGATGAGCATTCTGTGTAATTACAAATAGTTGAGAGAGAATCGTCAAGCCTGTATCAGCGCCTGACTTGACCTCGAAAGCAGCTTGCCGCACGATCACTCCCGGCCGAGAGTCAACAATTTCCTCGGACAAGGATGAGCATGCAACTTTCAAACGACGATGACAAATTCACCACCACCGCGACGCAAGCCATCGTAACTGCAGAGCAAATTGCCGGGCAGTATGACCGCGTCGTCGCCGTGCTCCGAGAACATTGCGGCACGGCCGTGATCCGGCTCGCCGTGAATGTCGGGCGAGTGGTTATCGACGAGTTCTTCCAGGGCGCGGAGGAAAACTTCGTCGATCGCAACCGCTACAAGGAGACGCGCTTCGCCGACTTCCTGCGCGAGCGGGCCGATGATCTCGCCGAGATCGGCTTGGCCGAGCGCACCCTGCGCAACTACGTCCACGCGTTCCTGGTGTGGCGGACGCTGCCCGCGCCAGTGCAGGAGGCGAGCAATGTTGCCACGTTGCAGGAGCTGTCACGCCTGAAAAACCCATTGCGACGTGTGGCATTGGCGCACGAGTCGACGGAGGGTCACTGGCCGGTGCGGAAGCTGCGGGAAGTGATCGACGTGGAGATTGAGTCCGAGGCGCCAACGGGGGATGGCAAGCCCAAGAAGCCGGCGGTGTACAAGGCGGTGGCGAAGGCAGAGAAGCTCACCCGCAGTTGGACGTACACTTCCCAGGAGCTGGCGGGGCTGAGCAAGCGCGAGAAGACCACGATGCTGAATCATGCGGCGAGCTTGCGTGCGCGGTTGGACGCGGTGGAATCCGCGCTGCGCGCCTGAGCGCCAATGTCCGTTCCGTACCGCGGCGCGCGAGCGCCCTGCAGAAGGTTCGGCGCTGATCCCGGCAAGCCTCATGGACCTACGCGATTTTTGCAGATCGCCCGCGAGCCGGTACTTGTGTCAGTGCCGTGCCCTCCGCGCAGCTGGCAGCTTCCCGCGTTCTCAGGTTCCCAAAGCCGTTCATACATCTGGCCCAAACGCTCGGAAACGGCGGCTACACCCAGGGCGCGCACAGGCGCAGGTCTGTGTGACTTCAGTTCCTGACGGGCCACGTCGATATTCTGCTGCGTCCACAAGCGCTTGTTGCCGCTCATGGCCCCGTTGAACGTCACGACGCCGTGCGCCACGTACCACCGGAGCATGTCGCCGCTGATGCCCAAGCTGTCCGCCGCCACTGACGTCGGAACCGCTCCCTGCGCAGCCGCGGTGCACTTGATGCCCGTAGGCGCATGGCCCAGCAGTTCGTGCCAACCCGCCGGCCTGTCCGCGGTGCAGGTCACGACGCTGCCGTCATCGCCGTACACGCGGAAGCTCGCTTGCACAATCGCGTGGTTCGCGATGCAAATTGCCTGCACGTACTTGGCCAACCACTTGCGCTTTTGCTCCGGCGGCAACTCCGCGTTCCACCGCCACGCCTGCGCCTGGGCGCGGATCGCGATCTCGCTCGGCACAACCGGCACCGCGATCGCGTTGGCCAGCGCCTGCCGCAGCACAGCACGTTCCGTCTTGATGACTTCCCGGCGCGCGGTGTGCTCGTGAAGGTCGATGCCGTCGTGCTCGTACAGGTCCAGCAGCCTCTTCTCGCGCCGGTCCAGGGCGGCCAGCGCTCTCGCCGTTCGTTCACCCAGGGCAGCGGTGTCGGGTGCCTTGGCCTGTTTGACCGCTTCGAACGCGGCTGCGACCAGCCAGTCGCTGTGGGTCAAGTCGGTCAGGTAGCGGTCCAGGCACGGATTCACGACGTCGCAGCGAAAGCCCACCAGCCCGCATCGGCGCAGTTCACTTGACGCGTTGCCGTGTTTGCAGCGGCACATGTACCTGGGCACTTTGCCCGGATCGGCGCCCGTGCTGCAGCCGTAGACGATGTGCCGTCGTGCAGCGGTTCCATCGGCGTCGGGCTCGTGCCAGCTATACAAGAATGCGGACGCCCACGAAGACGGCGCGGTGGCCTCCCGCGTGCGCCGGTGCGCCTGTCCAGCGGCACGAAGTCGCGCCTGCGCGCTGAGCCAGAGTTCGTGCGGCACCAACTGGTCGGTTTCGCTGTACACACGTACGTCGATGACGTGCTCGGCTGGACGCGCGATCTTCTTCTGGTGCTTCGAGTTGGCGATCCGCCCGCTCGAACGCGACGTAAATACCAGTCGCCCGTCGTAGATCGGGTTCTGCAGCAGTGCGCGGATGGTCTGGCTCGGAACACCCGTCCGGCGGCTGATCTCCGCCTGCGTCGCGCCCTCCGCCGCCAGCCTGAACATCTCGCGCACGCCCTCCGCCGCTGGCGTATAGCTCCAGGTCTGTGTTTTGCGGTCGTACGCAATCCCGCGCGGAAGGAAGTCCACGCTCTGAACCCATTGTCCGCGTTGCCGTTTCGCCTCTTTGCCTGCTTGCGAGCGGCGGACGATTTCTGCCTTCTCCTTGCCGCCAATCAGCGCCAGCAAGCCGCTGACCAGCACGCCGTCGGGCCTGGCGAGGTCGTGCGTGCCGGCAGGCGTGTAGATGCGCGTGTGCGTGCTCTGGCACGCGGCCAGCACACCGAACGCGGCGAAGGTGGACGCGCGGATGAGTCTGTCGAGCGCGTCGATGGCGAGATGAACGTCCGGGTCCATGATGATTGGCAAGACCTGCGTGAGCCATTCCTTGGACGTGCCGACGTCGCTGCCGGAGACATCCACGATGTTGACGATTCCGATGAGTTTCGCGTCATTGGCCTCGGCGACACGCTGGATCGCATCGTGCTGCCGGTTGAGACCCGCGCCGTTGTCGCCAGCTTGTTCTTCGGTGCTGACTCTTGCGATGCCTAGTAATTTCATGGGGACGCTCCTAGTTTGGCCACTTCACGTACGATTCAGCATAAAGGCTGTCCACAGTGGTGTCGTCGTCGCACCAATCGTATGTGAAGTGCTCGGCACGCATTCGGTGAAGCCCGAAGTCACTAATCCGTAAGAAGGAACGGCCCAGCCAGCCGCGCGACGCCGCACGGACGCCGCACAGCCAACCTGCCGTTTTTTCTCACGCCGCTGCCAGCATCTCCTGCATTCCGGCCATGGCGCGCACCGGCGTGGATGTCGGCAAGTCGCAGGACGGGCAGTAGTTCACCATGATCGCGCCATCATCGAACAAGATGTACGCAAAGCCCTCGCCGCGCAGGCGATGCTGGCCGAGGTCCCGCACCAGGTAGTCGACGTCCCAACGGTGGTGGCAGGAGGCGCAAGGAACGTGTTTGTCTTGACCAAGAATGCCGATGAGCCGCATGGGCTGTTTCCTTCACCGGCTTCGTGCCGGCCTTCACGTGGTTGATGCCGCGCGGCAAGTCCGCACGGTGTACCTGCCCAGAACAGGCAGAGGAGGCGATTTGGGGTCGTCTCCATTCGACTTATTCCAATAATGTTGATTGGTTTTGCGCTTGTGCGGCGTGCTCGGCGTTGACAGATCCGCCGTTGACTCCCGGCCGTCCAACTGTGCTACTTTGCGGCGCGCGAGGTCGTCCAGAACACCCTTGCCGCGACCACGACAAGCGCACGGAGCAGCACAATGGCGACTAGGACGGGCAGCGCGGCAGAATTTGTCCTCGAGTTCATGCAACGTCAGCCCGAGCGTGCGTGGCGGGTTTCTGAACTGCACGCCGCGAGCGACGGGAAATGGAAGGCCGACAACTTCACCGAGACGCTGAAACGGCTGCTTGTTGCTGGTCAGGTCAAGAAGACCATCGGTGCAGGCAGATCGGTTTTGTGGTCGGCTGTGACCGCGCAGCCCGTTGTAGTGGCCGCCCCCACGACGCCGCTTTCAAGAACGCCATCAGCCAAGGCAACTCAACAGCCAGCCCCGGTCGACGTGCCCCACGCCCGTCCAGCCGACCGGTACCGCAGCCCAATTCATCATCGACTTGCTGGCACGACAGCCTGATCTGGAATGGCGGGTTGCGGAGATCGTTCAGGCGAGTGGCAGCAAGTGGAACGAGAAGGTGACGTACAACACGCTGACGAAGTTGCTGGTCGCCGGGAAGGTCAAGAAGACCGTGGCCGACCGTCAGGCTTGGTGGGGAATCGCCAACGCGAATCTTGGCAAGGCACCTTCCGTCAAGGTCGCTACGCCGGCAACGCCCACGGCTTCGGCGCCAGAAAAGCCACCTGTTCCAAAACCTGTCCCGCAGCCGGCATCCAGCGTGACCAGATCTGCCAACCCCGCAGGCACCGCAACCGAATTTGTTGTGTCCCTGCTGGCCAACAAGCCTGAGCGTGAATGGCGGATCGCGGAAATCGTGCAAACCGGTGACCAAAAGTGGAACGACGCCAACGTCTACAAGTCGCTGGCGCGGCTGTTTGTCAACGGGCAGGTCACCAAGACGATGAAGGGCAGGACCGCTTGGTGGTCCGCCGCGGCCACGGCAGCGCCAGCCAAGAATTCAACGCCGGCCAAGGTGCGTGTGACTGCGGCGCCATCGTTGCGGGTCGTGAAACCTGCTGCAGTTGAAGATCCGGCGACTGCGGCAAAGGCGGCAATCCCAGCGCCAGTGCCGCCACCGGCTGCAAGCGCGACCAAACCTGCTGCTACCTGCGGCAGTGCGGCGGCATTCATCGTCAAACTGCTGCGCCAGATGGCCAAGAAGCTGGTCACGCGGGTCACGAATGGCAAGCGGGCTGCTTCGCGGTCGAGCAAGGATTGACGTGCAGATGCGCCAGTCGGGCCGTCGCGTGGATCGCGTGTTGACCTGGGTGGTTCGGCGTATCACGCGAAATATCGCTGGAACGGCTTGCCGTGAAGGGCAGGGGGCGGTCGTCAATCACCGCGCTCCCGCCGCCACTTGAAACGTAACCGCATCTGCGTTGGCCAGTACGAACCGCATCTTTCGTCCTGACCCCTCGATCGAGCCCTTGACGCAAACGGCTCTCCCAACAAGCGCCGCATCCAGGTCGCGGTACTTGCGTTGCAGTTCGTCACGAACCGTCGCTGAAAGCTCGGCTGCAAAGGCCTGTCGCGGAAACCGGTCGCCAAAATTGATGAACGACGGGCGAATGTCGGCGTGCACAGCAACTTGCGCGACGAGGCCGCACCTGGTGGACACTTTTTCGGACTGGTCGGCGCGGGCCGGCTGGGCTGCCGCGGTTAGCCGGTTCAACTCGTCCTTCGGCTCGGCGTGGGCTGACTCCTCGGCAGCCTCAACCGCGCTGGGGCGCTGCTCAGTTTCGGGTGTTGGCGCCGGAGCCGCAGGCCGCGAGATGGCCAACGGTGCGACGGGTGGCGGAGATGGCTGGGCTGACGGAATGTCCGCGCGCGTAGCGGATCCCGGTCCCTGCGTCACGAGTGCGAATGCCAGCGACGACAACGCGACCAGCCCAACTCCGCCCGCGACCCACGCTCTTGACCGCGACGGCCGCTTCGCGGTGACGGCGGCCGCTGTCGGAATTCTGAACCCATCCAGCACAAGCGCCGTCGCCGATTGGGCGAGAGGCTCGTCGTTTCTGGCTACTGATCCGACTGCTCCGGCCGCGGATGCTGGCCCGATGGGCTCGGCCTTTAGCACTCTCAACTGTTCGATTTCGCTCGCCAACTTCCGCAGCTCGTCTTCGGTGCGCGCGTTCAGCCGATGCATCTGGTTTTCGATCGCGGTCGCCTTTGGCTCCGATTTCAATGCCTTGAGCCCTTCGACTTCTTCAGCCAGCTTGCGCAAGTCCTCATCCCCTCGTGCGTTCAGGCGCCGCATTTCCTCCTCGACGGCCAGCGACACGGCACGCGCAACCTGTTTGGCGTCCAACACCCGGCGATTTGCGTTCGCCGCCTCCTCGGCCTGGATGCGCGACATCGTCTGCAGCACCAGCGCGAGCGACTCCTCTTGCCGGTAGCGGATGTTCCGGTTGGTGAATCGGAGCACGATCCAGCCTTGGCTGGCCAGCGCTGTCTGACGTCGGGTCAAGTCGTCATGGCGTTCCGGCGTCGGCCCCAAGCCGTCGCCCCACTTGTCGAAGCCATCGATTTCAATTGCAATCTTTGCGGACTTCGGCAACTGGATCGCAAAGTCGATGAACCGGTTGCCGCCTGTCCCGTCAGAGAAGTGCTTTTGGCACGTGACGACGACAGGATCCAGTCCGGGAACCTTGCGCAGAATCTTCTCCACAAACACGAGTTCGTGCCCGTAGTTGGCTTCAAGCGTTTGACGGTTCGCCTCGATGAACTCGTCCCAAGTCATGCGCGCTCCGAGTGGCCAATTGCTGCGTCAGCGCCACCGTTATCTGCGGTTCGCCGGTCGCTGGCAAGCCTGTCGGCCTTCAGTTGACCGTCGACGGCGTGAACACCTCCGGCGTCGCGACGCCGTCACGTATGGTGTTCGGCTGCTGGAAAACGAAGGGTGCCGCTTTGCAACTCGCGTATCACGCGAAATATCCGCGAGCGCGCGGGACTACGCCTCCGCTACCGTCAGTCGGCACGGCAAGCGCCTCGCACTGGAAAGCGACGCGACCGGCTCAGGGGCGGCGTGTCCATCAAAAAGGTGTCCAGTCGTCGTCCTCCAGAACGCCCGCGTCGTGTGCCATCGACCGCACGACGTCTGGCGACGTGCCCATTCGCACCGCTATCTGGTCAATTGGGTCTTGCGAACGCTCCAGGTGTCGCCGGCGCCAGGCTGTCGCCACCAGCATCATCGCTTCCTTGCGGACTGCGTTGTGGACCGTTCTCAGCGTGGGCGTGCGAGCGCCATCCCTGCTGAACAACGCCTTGTGAAGCGCAGGAAACGCCTTCGCCGCCATCGCGCGGTACATCTCCATGCCGGTGTCGACGTCCGGAATGTTGGCGCGCGGCATCTCGTGGTTGGCGATCCGCGTGACATCGCCAATTTTGATGTTGGCGTCCGACAGCGGCTTCGGGTCGTCCCGGTCCACGCCATGCACCGGCGTCACGTCATCGGTCGCCAGGTCAAAGTCGATGAACACCGGCCCGTCGTATTGGAAAATCTTCACGCCATCCGGGTTGTCGAGCTCGTCAATGATGTCGAGAACTTCGCGTTCGCTACCGGCACGCACGAGCGAGCAGGACAGGTTCGGCCAGCGCACCAAGTAGAGCATCGCAACCTCCAGTCCCTATTCATTGGCCTCAAATGCCAGTCGTGTCAATGCCTTTCATCCGGTCGCGCAGTGGACCCGCCGCGGCCACGCCGGCCGCGAAAACACTTACCACGATGGCAAAAACGTTTGCGTCAGATGGTTTAAGCTGAAAAACGTTTACGAGACATACCCTCATCCGCCGCCGGCGAGTCGGTCACAACGGACACGACTTATCCAGCTCCGACAACAGCGAGCCAGTCCTGCACCGCTTCGAAGACAGCGTTGGCTGACGGCGTGTGCTCCAGTGCGGTACCAGCGAGAGCCAGTCTCGTCTCGACGACTCCGTCTGCGGTCACGCTCCCGAACAGCACCCCCAACTCCTTCAGCGCCTTTTTGGCCCACACCGCGTGCTCGCCGCCGAACTCGCGCACATCCGCGACGATCCGTGCCGCCGTTTGCCATTCCGGTCTGGAAAGCGTCACGACGTCATAGACATACGCCATGTCTTTGGGTCGCTTGTTTGAAGCCCGGTACCTTCGGATGAGCGGCTTCTGCAGGATGAACGTCACGGGCTGCGGCAAGCGCACGATTGCCTCGCTGGTGAGGCCGGCCTCGGGCACATGCTGCAGGTCGAGCGTCAGCGGCTCGATGCGGAGCAGCTCAAGGTAGCGGAGCGTCTGCACGCGCAGACCGATCGGGAGCGTTGCGAATTGCGTTGCGCCGTCGCCCTTCTTGCTGGTCAGGAACTCCAAGTAGACCGCATTGCGCTGGGTCTCGCCATGTGCCGCGTCCTGAAAGTACTCGGCGCCTGCCCCAGCCGTTCCGCGCCCGTGCACGCACACGATCCCGGCTTCCAGGAGAAGGGCCGGCGCAGACTGACCCCGTGCCATCTGCCGCGGCAGCGTCAGATCGACGTCGAACGTTCGCAACGGTGCCCAGTCGGTTTGGCGGAACTGCGGCAGGCTTCGGTACAGCAACGGTACGAGCCCACCGGCTACCACGAGATGCTCGCCGTACGGCCGCAGGGCAACGGCTGCCTTCGCCAGCAACTGCAGCGCGGCGTCTGGAGCTGTGTTCCGGTGCGCAGTCATGGATTCTCCAGCAGTCGCAGCACGTCACGAACGATGTAGTCCGATTGCTCCACGCCGCGCCCCGCACACGACCGCACGTCCAGCGCGGCCTGAAGCGCGTCTACAACCGTGCGGTGGCCACATACCACAGCGCCGCTGAAAACGGACAGCGGGAAGCGCGCTCTCGCGATGGAGAAGTGCGCCTCCGCGGGCGGCGACGGCTCCAGCTTCCACACGCGCATCGCCTCGTCGAGCCCACATTCCACCTGGATCTGGATCCCCGGAGTTGATGCGTGCAGTAGGCCAAGCGACTTGCACGCCTCGAAGCCAGTCACCGCGTATTTGGGCGCATCGCCGGCAACTGTGAACACTTCCTCGACCTCATCGGGCCGACCGCGTCGCCACCGCACCGGCTGCCACGGAAGCGAACGGGCAGCGTCCTGCGCCAGCCATTGCTCGACCAGCACTGCGCGCCGCACAAGCTGGAAACTTCCTCGTTCGACGTGCGCAAAGCCTTGGGCGTCGAGCGCCTTGACGAAGCGGTACGCCGACTCCGGCGTCAGCCCGGCGACGCGGCTCAGTTGCGGGACACCGCCAATCTTGTCGCGTGGTCCGCCCCACAGGTTGGTAGGCAAGCGCTGGAGCAGCAGAATCTTCAGCATCCACCGGTTGGCATCCGTGAAGAGGTCAGTCGATTGCCTTGCTGTTGGCGCGCGCGGTGCCTTCAATTTTGGCGGCAGCACCACGTCGATCTTGAACTTGGGTAAGCTGACAGCGAGGCCCCCATCGTCCGTCACGAGTGCCCAACCAAGAAAGGGCACGTGTCGCGCGACGAATTCTTTCGCCATCTGGAGTGCTCGATCATTCCAGAGCGGAGCCAGCAGCAAGAGCAGGGGCTGTGCGTCCAACTCGCGCGCAGCGCCGCCCAGATGAAACGATGCCAGAGCCAGCGTTGCGGGGATCTCGCCCGTGCGTCCGTGGGTGATGCGCTTGATCTCGACGGCGACGGTCCGCCCGGACTTGGTGTGCCGGAGGATGGCGTCAAACTGCCGCTCCGCCAGCGGCAGCGGAGCGACGTCAAGCGTAAAGCCTCTCAACTCCGCGAGAAGTCGACCCAGCGCGCTCCGTTCCAGTTGATCGGCTCTCGATGTCGGTGTCATGCTGCTCCTCATCTACCGTGCTGTAGATATCACACGCGCGGTAGAAATCAACTGCAGAGTTGAAATCAGCTTCGTGGCAGGCCGGCGAATCCGCGTTTGCGAACGAATCCGCATGCCGTGGCCCAGGCACGCGAGGAATTCACTTGCGAATCCAATGTACACGGCGTACTCCCATTGAGCGGCGGCATCCGTTCGGCGGCACCGAGGAGAAGACCGTGGACACGACCAAACTGCGTGAAGAGCGCGCGCGGGCACGCGCAGCGAAGCGGCAGGCGGACGTGGAACTGTTCAGCTTCCACGAGCGCGCAATTGCCGCGCTGTTGGACCCCGTCCACGGGCATGACGTGCGGGTACAAGCCCTGGCCACAATCGCTCTCTGGGAACGAGCGCCTCTGCCACGTCCGGTACATCGCCGCTTGGCGCGCCATCCTCGCTCTGCCGCCAGCGGCGGTGTCGGCGGCGATTCTGCGTGCTGACGACGAAGGTGTGGCGCTCCGCCAGAACACGCCTTTTGGTTTCTTCCGCCGGGCTGTTGGGTGACAACATGGGTGACAACATTTTGCGACGTTTGGAGTTGCGAGCGGTCGGGAGCCAACGCCAACACGATGTAAAGATTGCCTGTTTGTGATCAGCTTGGGGCGTGCAAGTATTCTCCGAAGCCAAGGGTCGCCGGTTCGAATCCGGCGTCGCGCGCTGAAGAATTTGCGATTTTGGGGTGCGGCGTGTCACGAACGTGGCACAACGACCTTTCCCACCCCCGAATCGGACTGGCCCGGTGACAGGTTTGAATACCAAACCGTCATCGCGCCCGACACGGGTCCATGGATACGCTGCCCATCCGGAGGCATCGCGTGTCCAGAGCGGCAAAACCAGTTCAGCTTTCCACTGGTCATTGGCGCATTCGTTGGCGCGATGCCAGCGGCAAGCAGCTTTCTGAAGTTCATGTGACCCACAACGCGGCGAAAGCGGCGCTGGCGGTGCACCAGGTCGAGGTCCGGTCAGTCGTTGCGGGTCTCATCGCGGCGCCACCGCCGAAGAAGACGTTCGCGGACCTGACGACGTCGTGGCTGGAGACGCGGGCGCACCACAAGCGGAGCAAGGACGCGGACGTCAGCCGGCTGAAGGCGCACCTGACGCCTGCGTTTGGCAAGGCGGCGCTCAAGGACATCAGCTACGCCCGCATCGAGCAGTTCAAGGCGGAGCGCAGCCATCTGGCCAAGCAGACGTTGCGGCACCACCTGATTCTGCTCGGCTCGATGCTCAAACACGCGCACCGGCTCGGCTGGCTGGCGATCCTGCCGCCGATCGACAAGCCGCGGGTGCACGCCGTCAGCCTCGACTTCTCGCACCTCGGTTCGGGCGAGGAGATTCAGCGGTTCCTCCGCGCTGCACGCGCGCACGGCGACGAACCGTTCACGATGTACGCGACCGCCATTTACACAGGTATGCGCCAAGGCGAGCTCGCGGCGCTGCGCTGGGACCACATCAACTGGGAACGGCGCGTCATCACCGTGGACCGCAGCTTCCACGGTCCGACCAAGTCCGACGCGGTGCGCCACGTGCCGATCCTGGACCCGCTGCTGCCGATCCTGCGCGCGTGGCGGCTGCGGCGTCCCGGCGAGCTGGTGTTCTGCAGTTCGCACGGCACGATGTACCAGCCCAAGGACCGCATCTTTTCCGAGCACTTCCACAAGGTCCTGGACGCCGCGGAGTTTGCCCGCCCGGTGGAGGGGCGGCGCGTGCAGTACATCCGCTTTCACGACCTACGGCACACGTTTGCCAGCCAATGGGCGATGAACGGCGGCGACATGTTCAAGCTGCAAAAGATCCTGGGGCACAAGGACATGGCGATGACGCTGCGGTATTCGTACCTGACGCCGGACGCGTTCGCGAGCGATTTTGGGCGGTTCATCGGGCTGGTGGTGGATGAGCCGGCGATGGTGACGCAGCTGCCCACACGGCGGACAAAAGAGGATGCTGGGCGTTGAGCGCCCGGCCTTGCTGCCCGCATCGGCAGGAGCGGTCGTTTGTTGTCGAAACAGTCGCCACGATCGTTCGCCCAAGTGGACTCGCCATGAGCCAGGCACCAGAAATTTCCGCAAGCAAATACCAAGTAGCTCCCAAGTTGATGGAGTCGCAATCGTGCTACAGGAGGATTCTCCGCGTGTCCCGACGCGAAATCGAACGGATGGCACGCGATGGCGTCCCGATGCGGACATTGCGGGGCAGTCACGTTGCCGACCGCCACGCCATCTTGACCCGCAGTTCGGCCAACGCCGGGTTGCCGGGAGCTGCATAGTGTGGAACAAACGCTGCAGCTCAAGAGCGCCGTGAGGTTTCCCATGCCCGCCATCACCGTCGATTCGGATGAGATCAAAGCCTTCCTCAACTCCCTGAAAGGCCTCGCCAAGCCGCATCGTTCGGGCGACGGTTCGTTCAGCCTGTCGTGCGGCGGCTTGCGGCTGGGCTGGGCGGGCGCGGCGTCGGCGTTCACCGGTACGGACGCCGTCGACCTGGATGAGCCGATCACCGTGCTGTTGCCCGAACGCGCGATGTTCCGGATGCGTGCCGTGCTCCCAAAGTCAGGTCCGGTGCGGCTGGCTGTGGCGGGTGATCGCCTGTATTTCAATAAGTTCTCACTGAACGTCACAGCGGCGTATGGCCCGGGCGATGTGCTGCTGCCGCTGCGGGCGACCGCGCAGGATGTCGCCGAGATGCGCGCGGGCCGCGACGAGTTCGGGATCGCGAACGCAGGGCTGGAGGAACTGGCGTGGAAGAGCCGCGCGCGGCAGGTGGAAACCGTGGCGAAGGCGGCGCGGCAGTTGGCATGGCTCGGCGTGACGCCGGAGCTGCTGGGCGGCTGGGTAGATGCGCATCTGGCAGCGCGGGCGCGTGGGCATGAGTCGTTCAAGATTGGCGTGAGGGTGGCGGATCGGCGCGGGCAGTTTGGGCTGTTTGGCGGGGATGTGGAGGCTTGAGGGCGATGGACGCATTGGTGCAGTGCGCGGCCAGACTACCGGTCCACACGTCGGCATGAAGCGCGTCAGCGCCCAAGCCGCGTCATCCGGACGTCCCAGGGGACAACCGGCGCTGTTGGCTGGGAGACGATGAAGTGTTACGAAGCGGCGACGCGATGGCCGCGGAAGGGGCAGCAATGAGCCAGATGAAACCGTGTCCGTTCGGGTGCAGTTCAGAACCACAGGTCATCGACGCCGATCAGGCGGTCCATGTCGTGTGCAAGGACTGCGGCACGACCTCATTTCGCTGCGATTACGGGCCGTCCAAGGGCGAACCCGGGCACTACCCGTCGAGTGCCGTCGCAAGGTCAGAGGCGATTGAATTCTGGAATCATCGGCCGGGGGAGGACAGGCTGGAGTCCCGCATCCTGGAGTTGGAGGCCGTGCTTGGGGCTGGGCTTGGCGGGCCGACCAAGGCGGGGTAACGTGCACGGGACGGGTGGGTCCATCGGCGAAAGTTTCCATGGCTGATGTTCAAGAACCATGTGATTTTGAACCACTCGGGCGCATCCGTCCGCCCACGACCGGTCGACGGTCCACACGTCTGGCATGTCGCACGTCAGCGACTGCGCTGCATCATCCAGGGCGTTCCAGGCGACTATCGCCGCATTGTTCTGCGGCCAACCTAATCGCCAACCGGACAGCGCGTCACGACCCCGTCAAATCGCAGCACGTCGACCAATCGATCTGCCAATTCCGGTCCCGGCCCGAGGCGACGCTCCGGTGCCTCCACGGCCAGAGTGCCGTGCCAAACCACGGCATGGTCCGCCTGTTCCTCCAACTGTGCGTCAAAATCGGTGACGACGATGCCACGCCGGTCCCGGTGCTCTCCGGTCTTGCGCAAGTTCAGCACGGCCTCCCAAGCGGGACCAATTCGGCCCAGGAGTTGGTCGTCCTCGGTCAGTCGCAGGTCACCGCGAAACATGACTTTGGCCGAAATGCCGCAACTACCAAGCCGTTCTTCCAAGGTCAAACGAAAGGCCTCGAAATCGTTCCATAGAGCGCGCCACCGGCCTCAATCAAGACCAGAAGACGCCGCGAGAGACCTGAATAGGATGTCGCTTTGCGGCCATGCACGGCTGTGACGTAAGGCCCGCATGCCGAGACGACGCCTGCAAGCGCCAGCCATGTCGCGAGCGCCGAGAGTGACTTCCGATGCGGGCTGCTTGCTGAACTTCTTGCACGCATCCCGCCTCCACGCAGCGCCGGAACTCCCAGCACCTTGCATTTCTTCAGCATGCCCCCCTGGCCGCGTCGTGTCGAGGTCAAGACCTTGTGATGTTTGCGTCACTCAGGCGCACCCGTGCGCTTGCGTCGGCGTCCCGGCCAGGCGGCACGCTGCGCATCCGCTCGGGCCTCAGCTACGCACCCTTGTCCGGGGCGTCCAGCCCGTCCGTCTAGGACCGTCGCGAAGAAAAAGTAGCGACGGAAAAATCAGACGGCATCGAGCGTGAACGGCAACCCGTCGCGTCCGCTCGGGATTCGCGGGTGCGTCACGAGCGCTTGAAGCGTGGCGACGGTTTGGGACGGCGGGAAGCATCAGGGCTTCGTGCGGGGCGAGCTTGCGACGGCCCTACCTGGGAGATAGACCCGCTCGACCGCCGGCAACGCGCGATGAAGGACATCGCGAAACTCGCCTGGATTCTGGCGTGTTTCCTGGCTGGCTGCGTGTTGCTTGTGCAGTGCTTCGGCCGCAGCTGAGGTCCGGCGGCGGGCCGCCAGAAGGCTGCCGATGGCGTCCACCTGCTGAACATCCTGCCCGCATCATCCTCCACGCAGCGCAGGACCGCACGGGACCGCACCTGCCGTCAAACATGCACTCATGACTGCGTCCTGTTGAGGCCAAAAACCTGTTGATCGTGTGCCACTCAGGCGCACCCGTGCACCTGTGGCCGACTTTTCCGCCACTGCACACGACACCCATCGCATCGCACATTCGCCACGCGGCGCTAGGCGAGCTCTGCCATCGGCGCAACACTCGTGCGCATTGACGCGGGGTGGTCGATATCGGCTTACTCCTCGGGTTGGAATCGTGGCCCTCGCTAGCGATTCAGTCCGAAGCTGAACGTCTGCCTGAACGACTGGGCGTCAAACAAGCGCGGCAGATTGCCCAACTGTTTGGCCCGCGCCAGTAGGCACGGCGTCAGCGCCGAAATCAGCGGTTCAGTCGACACAGCCTGAATATTTTGCGCCTTCCCCACCGTCAACACCAGCAATACCTTCGTCGCGCCAAGCGTCTCGTCCTCCTTCAACGCATTTTCGAAGCACTGCTTGGCCTGCGGCGCGAAGTCCTGCATCACCTTGCGCATGATGGTCGTCGTTTCCAAGCGATGCGCTTTCATCGCGGCCCCTGCCTGATCGTGCGTGTCAGCCGACGCAGGATCAGCCAACTCCGCCTCCTGCCATAAGTTTGCCCGTTCGTAGGCCGACTTTGCTTTGGTCGCCTGCGCTGCAGGCGCCGCGGCGTGCTTGGCCCACTTGATTCGGAATGGTTGTTGCTCTGGCTCGGCAACTGGCACGTCGTGAGTCTTTGCCGCAACATGTTTTGGCGGTTCACAGGCACTCTTCACGCCTTGATTGCATTGTGTTTCCAGTTCCGCCCAGTAGGACTCTGCCTCCGCGCGCGTGACGTACCTGACGGCGTTGCTCCCCATGAAGACACGCAGTTGTTCGCACGCATCTGGGTCACTGGCCGCACAAGACTTGGCTACCGCGGGCAGCCCGCGCGTCAGAACTTCAGGCAGGAGCGCGTCGTGGTCGGGAATTTGGCCTGAATACGCAAGCACGCTGACCAGATGCAAACACGTACTTCCGTCGCCGGAGCGACAAAGGTCCAATCCAGTTGCAAACGCGGCCAGTCCACGCCTGACGGAGAGGGGCGATTACGGTGAATCCACCCGCAAACCCGTTGCAATGACCACGCAAACTTCGCCGTCGCCAAGAGCGCAAGCGCGATCCTGCCAGGGCGCAACTTCGATTTCGTCCCAAAGGCTAAACGTAGCGCGTTTGGCACAGGCCTCCGCGGAACCTCCCGTACACGCCTTCGCCTCTGCGAGCATCGCCAAGCGCTTTTCCTCGGCACGGCACGCGTCGATCGGCCAATCCGGTTCTTTTTCGATCGCACATTTGCGGGCGATGATTTCATAGGCTTTTCCAGCCGTCGTCCCTGCGTGCCCTGCTGCGTAAGCACCTACCAGCGCACGGCAGTGATTCGACAGTTCTTCCCCGTCGTTGTTTCGGTCAGCCAGGGAGATGGCGCAAGCATCAGCATAGAGTTCTGAGGCCTTGGCGTCATTTGTGCCGTCGCCGACCCTCCGCAACGCTGTTCCACCTAACACACATGCATCCGGGGCTCCGGCGACACACGCTTTGGCGCAAATCTCCATCGCATGCAACGCGTTTGCGGCGGTTGGTTGCCACGCGGCGAGGTCTGCGCATTCCGCACAGCCGCCGCGGCTGCAGCGATCTTGCAGAGCATCGGCGACCCAAGCGTCGACTGCCGGCGTGATGCCAAAATAGGCAGCGTCCATGACGAACCGATCGCAGGTGCCACTATCGCGACCGACGCATTCTGCATATTGCGCAAGCAGTTCTGGCGTCGTGCCCGGTGGCGCAGGTACTTGGGCGTTTGCAGACGCAGCCACGGTGGTCAGAGCGAGCGCGCAAATTGCGGCGAACTGGAACAGGTGCGAACGGATCATCGGCGACCTCGGAATGGGGAACCGGTGGCACTGCATCGGCAGCTGTTGCCCGGGCGCAAGCGCCTTCGGCCGGCAAGGCTTGCGGTGTTTGGGCTCGTGGGGCCTGTGGTGGTGGGGCACGCCTGAAATTCTCCGTCCGGACGCCGTGACGGCGTCAGCACTTGGCTAAATGAGCGCCCGTTCAGGTGGCGCCGGCGACGGTGTCCCGCTATCTGGCGTGTATCAGGACGCGGACACCTTGTCGTCGGGAGGAAACGGCCTACTGTGGTGAATGGGGTTGCGTACGTGAAGAGGTGGACCATGCGAACGATGTTGATGATTCTCGCCCTGAGCTTGTGGCTCCCTGCGTGCATCTGGCGCGACGCCGCTGTCGTGCCGACGACCACCGCGACAAGTGAAGCCGGTGGCGGCAGTTCCGCTGGCGGTCCGATCATCGACCAGACCGTCACGACGCTTTTTGGCGAGGAAGTCGTCTTGCGCGATTTCCGCGGCAAAGCGCTCCTGATCGTCAACACCGCCAGCGCTTGCGAGTACACGCCGCAGTATCAGGATCTGCAGACGCTTCAGGACCTCTACGCCAAGCGCGGCTTCAGCGTTCTCGCCTTTCCCTGCAACGATTTTGGCGACGCTGAGCCCGGCACGCCGGAGCAGATCCATCTCTTCTGCACCAGCCACTTCCAGACGACGTTTCCGCTGTTTGAAAAAGCCCACGTCATCGGCGACAAGCTTCCGCTGTTCAAGGCGATGACGGAGGACACAGACCTGGGAATTCGCGGTGAAATCAGGGCCAATTTCACCAAGTTCTTGGTGGACCCGACTGGCCATGTGGTTGCGCGCTTCGAGCCCGCCATCAAGCCATTGGATGCACGGGTTACGGCGCAGATCGAACGTGTGCTGCCGCAGTAGTCCGATGCTTGGCGGCGATTGGCACGCTGCATATGCGGCTTTACGCAGCGTCACCCCAGGCATCTTACTGACAATCCAGGGCCTTTCGGTCCTCCTGCTTGCCCTATTGTCGCCTTGAGACAAACTGGCGACTCCGCGCAACCCGCGCATCAGAGGGCTCCTCATGGCAACTGGTACCAAGTTGGATCCCTGGCAGCTGAAGACCCCGCCGGGCTCGTCCGAATACGCAATGTGGAAGGACGACAGCGCCGATCCGCCGACGATTGTCTGCCAGGTGGGCAGCACGCAGCTGAAATACCAGTTCCGCGCGATTGCCGACTTGCACGCGATGCTGAAGCGCCATGGTGATTGGTTGCCGCTGGGCGGAACGGACGAGCAGAAGCCCGCGCCGGCGGGGACGGTGGAAGCGTGGGGGCGCGACGCGGGCAACCCGGTGGGCGGCTGGTATGGTCTGAAAAAGGGCCTGCGTGGTCGTTTTGGCGTCTACATGCCGCCGCTCCTGGAAGCGCTCGGGCTGGCGGAAGTTACGCACGACGCGAAGAACAACAAGATGCGCGCGATTTGAAGGCTCCTTCGCCCGGGCGCATGGAACCGGAGACGCGATGACTCCCGCATCGCTTTTGTCCTCACTTCGGTGGTTCGCTACAACTCGCCTGAAGGACCGTCGTCAAGTAAGTCTCGACCTTGGTCGCCATTGGAACCTCACGTCCAGTTGTTGAATCCAAGCCAATCGTGACTTTGGGCGCTTGGGATCAGCGTGCCACTTGGCCGCCAATCCGGCAACCAGAAGCGACGGGTCCGCGCGCGTGGGGACTTGTCAACGGCCACACCAACTGCACCACAGTTCGGCCACAAACTAGGTACCACCCCGCGCAAGCGAAGCGAGCGCATGCCCGCGAGGTCGCGCGCAGCGCGAACAAGCGTACCCGCGCTTACACGCACACCTGACGCCGC
>CAIYBN010000006.1 GCA_903924465.1 uncultured Myxococcales bacterium
GTTCACGGTGAACGCGGTGGTTTTGAAGTCACCGGAACGATACGCCATCATTGTCATTTTGCGAGGTTACGAGGCTACTGGCACAGCGGGCGGCTGGAAGTCTGCGGAATCAGATCGAAGATCAGTTTGCGGATGCGCCCATGATGGGGCGGAGGGTTGCCGCGCGGCTGTCGTCGTGCTAGACCAAGCCGGCCATTTGGGGGTAGAGGAAACGCCATGACGACAGAGAACGCCAGCAAGCAAAAAGTGAGTGATGTCCTTGACGCCACCGTGCGCGCCTACGCGGATCAGGCCGCGTTGAAGGTCAAGCGCAACGGGACGTGGCAGTCCTACTCCTGGAAGGAATACCGGGAGCACGCGCGGCTGGCGGCCCGCGGGTTCATGGCGCTCGGTTTGGAGCCCAAGGCTGGCGTCGCCATCATCGGCTACAACTGCCCGCAATGGTTCTTCAGCGATATCGGCGCGATCCTGGCGGGCGGCGTGCCGGCGGGCATCTACACGACCAACAGCCCGGAGCAGTGCGCCTTCATCGCCGCGCACGCGGAAGCGCCGATCGCCGTCGTGGAAGACGGCAAGCAGTTGGCAAAATTCAAGATGGCGTGGGCCGACATGCCCAAGCTACAGCGCATCGTCATGATGACCGGCACGGACGATGATCCGCGGGTCATTTCCTGGGACAAGCTGCTCGAAATGGGCGGCGAGGTGCCGGAGGCCGATCTGGACGCACGCATCGCCGCGCAGGGCCCGGACGACGTCTGCACGCTGATCTACACGTCTGGCACCACCGGCGCGCCCAAGGCCGTGATGATCAGCCACGACAACCTGACCTGGACGGCAAAGACGACGCTGCACGCCCTGGGTGTCAGCGTCGGCGATGACGGCATCAGCTACCTGCCGCTCTCGCACGTCGCCGAGCAAATCACCTCGATTCATGGGCCGATGGCGGCTGCGGCGTGTATCTGGTTTGCGGAGAGCCTGGACAAGCTGGGCGAGAACCTGAAGGAAGTGCGGCCGACGTATTTCCTCGGCGTGCCGCGCGTGTGGGAGAAGATTCAGGCGAAGATGGAGGCGGCGGGCGCGCAGAATTCCGGCCTGAAGAAGGCGATTGCCAAATGGGCGCGGGGTGTTGGCCTGCAGGCTGGCTTCGCCATTCAGCGCGGTGAGCCGACGCCGGCGTTGTATGGCTTGGCTGGCAAGTTGGTGTTTTCCAAGGTCAAGCTGGCTCTCGGTTTGGATCGCTGCCGCATCCAGGTGACGTCGGCCGCGCCGATCTCCCGCTCAACGCTGGAATTCTTCCTGTCGCTGAACATCCCGATCTACGAAGTGTTTGGCATGTCCGAATGCACGGGTCCCGGCACGATTTCCACGCCGGAGAAATGGGCCACGGGCAAAGCCGGCTTCGCGCTGCCGGGCACGGAGATGAAGATCTTCCCCGATGGCGAAATCTGCATGCGCGGCCGCCACGTCTTCAAGGGCTACCTGAAGAATCCAGACGCAACCGCAGAGACGATCGACGCCGAGGGTTGGCTGCATTCGGGCGACATCGGCACGATTGACGATCGCGGCCTGCTGCAAATCACGGATCGCAAGAAGGATTTGCTGATTACTGCTGGCGGCGAGAACATCGCGCCGCAGGTGCTGGAAGGGCTGCTCAAAGGCATCCCGGTCGTGGCGCAAGCGTGCGTGGTGGGCGATGCGCGCAAGTACCTGGGCGCGTTGCTGACGCTGGATCCGGAGAAAGTGCCGACGATTTGCCAGCAAATCGGCTCTCCAGCCCGCGACGTGATGTCGGCCGCCCAGGATGACGCGTTCAAGCGCTTCATGCAGAGTGAGATCGACAAGATCAACGGCAAGCTCGCGCAGGTGCAGTCGATCAAGCGCTGGACCATTATTGCCAATGAATTCACCATTGACGGCGGAGAATTGACGCCAACGATGAAGATGAAGCGCAAAGTGATTCGCGAGAAGTATGGCGACCAGATTGAGTCGCTGTACCTGTAGTTCGCAGGGCCGTTGCGCGAAGCACAGACCTGCTTGAATTCGCGAGGGCAGCGATGAAGACCTTGAAGATCGTGTTGGTCGTTCTTGCGGTCGTGATCTTGGGTTTCGTTGGCTTTGTCGCCACGCGCCCGAATCATTTCTCGATCGCGCGCAGCACGAAAGTCGCCGCGACACCGGAGGTGCTCTATGCGTTGGTCGCCGACCTCCACGAGTGGCCCAAGTGGTCGCCGTGGGAGCACAAGGACCCGGCGATGACGAAGCAGTACTCCGGCGCGGCGTCGGGCGTTGGGCAAGTCTACGCTTGGCAGGGCAACAAGGACGTGGGCAAGGGTCGGATGACCGTGATGGAACTGGTTCCGGGCAAGTCCGCAAAGGTCAACCTGGAATTCCTCGACCCAGGGCCGTTTACCAACACCGTGCGTTTTGATTTTGTCGCCGCTGGGGACAAGACGCAGGTGACTTGGACGATGGAGGGCGAGTCGGACAATTTCGTCCACCGGGTCTTTGCGTTGGGCATGGATGCGTTGGTCGGGCCGGATTTCGAGGCCGGACTCGCCAATCTCAAGCTGGCGGCCGAGACGAAGTAGCGTTTCCTACTCGGCCAGCGTCCTGGGCCACAGGTCGTGCAGCAGCTTGGACAGCGCGCGATCCGCCAGCAGCCGGCCGTCGGTCTGGCAGCGCGCGCAATAGTTGCACTCGTTCTCCGCGTAGACGATGCGCTGCACGGGACTGCCGCAGTCCGGACACGGCTGGCCGAACTTGCCGTGCACCGCCATCTCGGGTCGAAAGGCCGTGACCTTCTCTGGCCAGGCAGCCGTCGCCTCCGCGCACAGCCGGTCCCGCCATTCGCCCAGCACGGCGACCGTGGCGTGATGCAGGCGGGCGCCCGCCTCCGCGCTCAACTTCGCGGTCGTCAGCAGCGGTGACAGCCGCGCGCGGTGCAGAATTTCGTCGGAATAGGCATTGCCAATCCCGGCTATCTGTTTCGGATTCGTCAACGCCCGTTTGAGCGTGTGGTTCTCCGTTTGCAGCGCCGCGATGAACGCGTCGGTGGGGACCTGCAGCGGCTCCACGCCGCCGGGATCGTGCGCCGCCAGAGCCGCTTCGTCCGACACGATGTGCACGGACGCCCGGCGTTTGCTGCCCGCTTCGGTCATCAGCAGGGTGCCGCGATCGAAATCCACCGCCAACAAGCCAAGTTTAGCGGGAATCTTCTGCCCCGGCGGCTTCCACTGCAGCCGCCCGGCAATCATCAGGTGCAGCACCAGCCAGAGATCACCGTCGAACCCCAGCGCGATGCGTTTGCCCAGCCGTCGCACGTTGCGCACGGGCTGGCCGATGAGCGTGTCGGGGCGAGGCGCGACCGAGCGGAGCACGAAGGGATTGGCGAATCGCAGCGCCCGGACCGGCTGGCCAAGCACGCGAGTGGACAAGGCGAGACAGTAGGCGTCGATGTCGGGCAGCTCCGGCATGGCTACCGCCCGGCCACGCTCACGCCGCCAAAGACCAGCGTCGGAGTGCGCAGCGCCGAATAGCGATACGGGTCATCGCCAACGGCCAGCAGCGACGGCCACAACGTCAGGTGGTTGCCCGAGATGTTCGCCTCACCGATCGGCTCGGCGATTTGCCCGCCGCGGATGGCAAACCCTTGGATGCCCCAGGAGAAGTCGCCTGTCGTGCCGTTGGCGTTGCCGCCGAGGAAACTCGTGACCAAAATGCCGTCGCCGACGTCCCGCAGGAGCTCCGCGTGGGTGCGTTGCCCCAAACGCCAGCGCAGGTTGGACATGCGGCCCGTCGTCGGCGCCAGCCCAAGTTTCTTGCCGTAGTACGTGTCGATGAAACCGTGCTTCAGCACACCGCCCGCGAACAGCGGCATTTCGCGCGCTGCCATGCCTTCGCCGTCAAAGCGCCGCGAGCCCAGGCCGCGCACGACCAGCGGATCGTCCGTCAGGTCCAGCAAATCATTGCCGATGGTGTGGTCAATCTTGCCTTCCAAAAACGAGCGCTTCTGCTGCCAGCCGGCGGCCGACAGGCCACTCAGCAGCGAGGACACCACGCGACCCGCGGCGCGTGCATCGACGACCAGCGTCTTGGTGCCCGATTCCGGCTTGCTGGAGCCCAGTCGACTGAGCGCCCGGCGCGTCGCCTCTTCGCCGACGCCTTGCGGATCCGGCACATCGCCGCGCCAGCGCGCACCGGCATAACAGGCATCCTCCGGCCGGCGGCCATCGGCGTCCTGCACACTCACCTGCGCGCCAAGCCAGTAGCTCGTTCCAGCTTTCTCGCCGGTAAAGCCGTCGGAATGGACGCGCCATGACTGGCTCTGGCTGTCCGACACGCTCGTCGTCACCGACAAGATGCGCGCTGACTCCGCGGTATTGCGTGTCGCCTGCTCCAATTGCTGCGCCAGTTCGCGCCGCCGCACCGCGGTCAAGTCGCCGTAGTGCGGATCGGCCAGCTGCAGGTCCGCCAGGGATTGGCCGACGTACAAGGCCGGATCGGGCAGCGTCCGAAACGGGTCTGGCGCCAGCGCCCGCGTCATCGCCACTGCGTCGGTGAGAAACGTGTCGAGCGCATCCGCACGCAGGTCGCTTGTGGAGACCGACGCATACCGACCGTCGACGTACAACTCCACGCCCACGCCGCGCGTCGTCGCCTCCATCAGCTTTTCCACCGCGCCGTCGCGCCATTGCACCGACACCTCGCGCACCTGGTACGCGCTCGCGGCCACCTGCTGGGCGCCATGCGCCTGGGCGCGTTCCACGACTTTTCCGGCAATGTCCAGCATGTTCAACCTCGCCCGCCCACGGTCATGGCGCGCACGCGCGTCGTCGGCATGCCTTGCGAAACGGGCACCGATTGACCGTCCTTGCCGCACGTCCAGCCGCCATCGTCGATCTTCAGGTCGTCGCCGACCATGTCGATCTGCTCCAACACTTTGGGGCCGTTGCCGATCAAGTTCACGTCCTTGATCGGTCGCGTCAGCTTGCCGTTCTCGATGAGCCAGCCGTTCTTGACGTAGAACGTGAAGTCACCCGCGCCGATTTGCACCTGTCCGTTGGCGAAATTGCCACAGTAAATGCCGCGTTCCACCGACGCGATGATTTCCTCCGGCGTATGCGGTCCGGGCATCATGTACGTGGACCGCATCCGTGGCAGCGGCGCGTACCGGAAGCTCTCGCGGCGGCCGTTGCCGGTCGGCTGCACGCCGTAGTGGCGGGCGGAAATGCTGTCGTGCAGGTAGGTTTGCAGCACGCCGTCGTGGATGAGCGTCGTCAAACCCGCGGCGTTGCCTTCGTCGTCGACGTTGATGGCCCCGCGCGCGCCCTGCGGCGTGGCGTCGTCGACCACGGTCACAAACGGCGCGGCGATCGGCTTGCCCAGCTTGTCGGCGTAAATCGACACGCCTTTGCGGTTGAAATCGGCCTCCAGGCCGTGACCAATCGCTTCGTGCAGGAGAATGCCCGAGCTGCCCGCGCCGAGCACGACCGGCATTTCGCCCGCCGGCGGCTGCACGGCTTCAAACAGAATGGTCGTGCGGTCGACGGCTTCCTGCACGAGCTTGTCCAGCTTCGCGTCGGTGTAGAATTCCAGGCCCGCGCGACCGGCGATGTTGCCGCCGTTGGACTCGCGCTTGCCGTCCTGCTCCGCCATGCAGGACAGGTGGATCAGCGTCATCGGCTGTTCATCAAACGCCACACGGCCATCGCTATCGACCATCAGCACCGCGCCTTCCTCGTCGGAAAAGTGCACGGTGACCTTTTGCACCCGCGGATCGGCGGCGTGGGCGCGCTCTTGGACGCGCTGCAGGAGTGGTAGTCGGGTGGCGGCAGCGACGGTATCCCACGGCGTCTTGGCCCGGTAG
Organism: uncultured Myxococcales bacterium; assembly: GCA_903924465.1. Lineage (GTDB taxonomy): Bacteria > Myxococcota_A > UBA9042 > UBA9042 > UBA9042 > CAIYBN01. The sequence goes on from CAIYBN010000006.1 coordinate 5,867, forward strand.
CGCTGCGGAATGGCGGTCGCAACCAGCTGTGGAATCGGGCGATCGCGGCTGGGACCATCGGCAATCGCCGCGGCCGTCAACGCGGCCTGACGCACCGACTCCGGCGACAGGTCCTCCGTGTAGCCATAGCCCGTCTGATCGCCGCGCAGCACGCGAATGCCCACACCGAGTTCGATGCCCGACCAGGCGCGATTGACCGCACCGTCTTCCAAACCAAGCGAATGGGCCACGCGGTGTTGAAAATACAGGTCAGCGCGATCGCCGCCCCGCGCCAACGCCGCGGAAAGCGCCGTGCGAATCAGCGATTCATCGACGCCGAAGCGACCAAAATACGCCAAGGCATTGGCAAGGGCTGTGGTCACGCGACCTCCATGGGCGGCTGGCTGGGCGAATGGCCGCAAAGAAGCAACCACAACGCAAGATAGCGCCTGTCGGCAGGGTCACAAGCTTTCGCGAGAAAATCGTCGTCCGGACGCGAACTACGGCGCCTGGAACACGATGCCGCAGCGGTAGAACGTCGACGACACGTCGGTGGCCTGGCTCGCGGCGCTGAACTTGATGTACAGCGGCGTGCCGTCGGCCGTGGACTTGAGCGTCGTGATGGCCACGCCCGCCGCGGGTTCGACCTGGCTGCCGTTGGCAATCGCGGTCGTGCCGGCATCGCTGTAGAGGTCCACCTTGAAGCTGCGCAGGCCGGAGCCGAGCGATTGCGCGCCGCAGTAGACCGCCATCGCGCCGCCGCCCATGCCGGTCGGTACCGTCGCGGTCCACCAATCGACGTCCGCGCCGCTCTTCAGCAGATCGCCTTCCAGGTAGCCCGACTGGTTGCCGTTGTTGGCGGCCACCTTGATGACTTCCGCACCCGTCGCTGCGTCGTTGGCCGAGTCGTTGGTTTCCACCGGATTGCTGCCACCGGCATAGGCGTCGAAGAAGTAAAACTCGCTGGCGGTGAAGTCACCGGTGCCGCGAATGACGTACAGGAAGTAGCCCGTGCCGAACGTGAGCGGCGGCCCGATGGTATCCGACTTGGAGAGGTCGACGTTGGCGATTTGCGCGGTCGGCGTCGCTTCCGATGCGATCCACGCCGTGCCAAACACGGCCGTCGAACCGTTGCCGTCGACGGTGCCCGCGGCCAGCGTCACGTTGATCGACGAGCGACCTTGCGAAACGGTCATGTCCGCCGGGACGTTGAAGTGGTACACGTCGATGTCCACGATGCCCTTGAACGTACCTAGCAACGTCGGCGAAACGTACTTGCTCTGCGTGTTCTTGTCCCACGTGACTTCAGTCGCCTGCGCGGTGGTGTCGCCGGTTTCCTTCTCAATCACGATGCCCGGATCGGAATCCACGAACATGGCCACGCCGATGTTGTAGTCGGTGTTGCCCTTGTCCTGCGGATCGGCGCACGAGACGCCCTTCTTCTCCGGGTGCGCGGCCAGCCACGTCCAGCATTCCTCGACGCGGACATAGTACGTGCCGTCGGCGGGCAAGTACGTCATCAGCTCACTGTCGTTGTTGACGCGGCTGATCGGATCGTCGTTGAACGCGATCTGCTTCTTGTCCGGGCCGTACAGCGTGATGATCGTGTCGATCGTATCCGGATCAAACGCCGTCGTGAGCGACTGCGCCTGAATGTAGATGTACGTGATGTCGCCTTTCTTGCCGTCGAAGCTGTAGTAGTCGACGTCGCCGGTCGGATCCAGCGTGTCCGACGCGGGATTCTGCGGCGCGGCGGTCGTCGCCACCGTGATCGGCGTCGCCGTCTCCGGGGTATTGTCCTTGTCGACCGCGACCTGAATGTCCGCCTTCTTGACGTCCTTGCCCGCGTCCTTGGAGGCGTCGGCCGCGTCGCCACCGCCGCTCGCATCCGTGCCGCTCGATGTCGTGTCCGTCAGCGTATCCGTCGCGGCGTCAGCGGCGGTTCCTCCACCGGCGGCCGTGCTGCTGCCGCATCCCGTGATGGCGACTACGAGGGCCAATCCAGCGGTCAAGGTGGTCACGGCGCGACGCACGCCGACGAGACTGGGGTTCAAGCGATTCATGGGCACGTCCTTTGGGCGAGAAGAGATCGATTTCTGGTCCGTCGCGCAGACCGCGCGGCAGCGTAGCAGAACTGTCAGAAGCTTGTCACGGAGAAGAAAGCGTGCCGTCCAGCGATTTGAGCGCCGACATCACGCACGTTTTGTGCTTTGTCGTGGATTCCACCGCATGCGCATCCGCGAGCGCCTGTTTGCGCGCGGCGCCAATCGGCAGGCCGTTGTCGAAAATGCTGATGTCCTGTGCGGCTTTCTCATCGCGGCCGCAGCGATCGTCCAGCACCTGCGCCAGGCACCGTTGGCCCAACGGTTGGCCGACGAGGAATTCCACGACGCCGATCGAGCCCAGCAAATCCGGCTGTTTGAGCAGCACGGAGCAGTCGAAATTGGCCTGGCGGCTCAGCAGTCCGTTCAGCCAGCGCGCAAGAAAGAGATCGGTCGTCGCGCCGTCGGCGAATTGAAAATGACCTTTGCTGTCAGCGGGAACGAACAGTGCGGACTGAAAGGTTTTTTCGCACACATGCCGACGCCGTTCTTCCGGCGTCCCGGCCACACCGGCATCCACCGCCGTCGTGCCCCAGCGCGCGTCGATCGCCCGCTCGCACCCTTCCAGGTCAAAGCGCGGCTCGCGAAATCCTTTGGTTTCCACTTGCACGCGCAGCATGCGATCGACCATGTCCAGCGCTTCCACTTGCGTCCAGCCGAGGTTCTCCAGCTCCTTTTTCAGCCGTACACCCACCAGCGTTTCATAGACGTTGCTGCGGCTGGCAATCACGCCCGACATCGGATCCAGCGACTTTTGGTGAAAATCGGCCAACGTCAGCACGTCGCGGTAGGTCGACAGGTAGGGGAACGTGCACTGCACGCCGAATTTGCCCTGTTCGTCCAGGCCAAAACGCTTCAGGAACAGCTGGAACTGCGCGCGGGTGTTCTCGTCCTTGTAGCTGCGCGCCACAAACGCTTCCGTCGTCTTGCACTCCAGCGGCTGGATTTCCAGCTTCGCGTCGACCGGGGCAAAGCCATAGTCGGCGTCCAGCACGGGCGGTCTGGCGAGCAAAACGATTTGCGCGGCGGGCACTTGCGCGGATAGCTCCCGCAGCGCCGTCATGACCCGTGCGCGGTGGACGAGGTCCACTTCCTCGATGCCGTCCGCCAAGAGCAACAGGCGCCCTTCCGCCAATTGCGGGGCCAGGAGCGCCGCGTCGACACCGGCATCCTTGGCAATGACCGCGAGCACTGGATTGCCCGGCGTCGTCACCTTGGCGACTTCTTTCAAATCAATCGAGAACACCGGAAGCACGCCGCACAGCTGCGCGCGAATCGACTCGGCCAGCCGTGTCTTGCCCAAGCCGCCGCGCGCGAGGACCGATGCATTCTTGAGCTCGCCCCCTTCCAGCACGGCGACAAAATGCGATTCTGACAGGAGATTTTGCGTCTGCCCCTGCCAGTCATGGACGTACAGGACCGGCGGATTGTAGGCGCCGCTGGACAGGTCGGACGCTTGCCGCGCGGCGCGTTCTTCGCAGACCTTCAGGTAGCTGGACGTCGTGCGGTCGGCCAGGCTTTTGGCGATTTGGCTTTGACCACCGCCACAAGCCGCCAACGCGAGGAGGGCAAGCACGCCTGACAATCGGCTGAAATGGTTGATCAATCGGAAAAGCACGGCGGTCTCCTGAAGGTGCAAAAGCGGCGATGTTTGTAACCCATACCGCTAGCCTGCGCAAACCGGCCACTGCAGCGATTTCACCTGCCATCCGGCGCCCTGCAACGCGATGCGCAGCGTCTGGGCGATGACCAGCGCGTCGGGCGTGTCGCCATGCACACACAGCGAATCGATGCGGGTCGGCAGCCACGTGCCATCCGCCAGCGGCAGGGCTTGTCGCTCCAGCATCATCAGCGCCCGGGCGGCCACCGCGTTCGGTTCATGCAAGACGGCGTTCGGCTGGTCGCGCGGTGTCAGCAAGCCCTGCGGCGTGTAGCTGCGATCGGCAAAGGCCTCCAGGCGAGCGGGCACACCGGCGCGCTCCGCCGCCCGCTCCATCGCGGTCCGCGCCATGACCAGCCAGCCAAGCCCCGTTTCGCGTACCCAAGCCGCCACCGTTTGCGCGAGCGCCTCGTCTTCGGCGACTTGATTCGCCAGCGCGCCGTGCAATTTCACGTACCGGACCGGCCAGCCGGTCTCAAGCGCGGCTCCCTGCAGATCCGCGATCTGTGCAAAGAAAGTGGCGCGCAGGTCTGCCACCGGCCACGTCAGCCGCTGGCGGCCAAAATGCCCCCGATCGGGCCAGCCCGGGTGCGCACCTACCGTGACTCCATGTTCCCGTGCCAGCTTGAGCGTCGCCCGGATCGTGACGCGATCGCCGGCATGACCACCACACGCCACGTTCGCGGACGTCACAATACCCAAAAGTCCCGCGTCCAGCGCCATGCCTTCGCCCACGTCCGCGTTGAGGTCGATCTGCGCCATGACCGCACGGTAGCGAGGAGTCGCGATCGCCGCAAGGCGCGGGGCATTCAAAGCATGGCGACCCATCCGAAATTCCGCTACGCTGTCGCGTGGACAATCACCCGCGCTTCACGGAGCCTGCGATGAACGAGCGCCTCGATCCGCAAACCATCGAACGTCTGCGCGCAATTGCCGAAACACGTCGCTTTCCGGCCGACGCGGTCCTGTGCACGCAAGGACTGCCGGGGGATTGCTGCTACCTGATTTTGGCGGGTGAAGTGGAAGTGCGGCGCGACGTCGGCACGGAAATTCTCAAGGTCGCGCGTCTGGGCGAGGGCGAGATGGTCGGTCAGTTGGCGCTCGTGGACGGCACGCCGCGCGCAGCGTCGGTTGTTGTGACGGTGCCGGTGACGGCGCTGGTCTTGACGAGACAAGTCTTTGACGACCTGCGCGCCTCGCACAGCCGGCTCGCCCTGCATTTTCAACGGCAGCTCGCGTTGGCGGGGATTCGGCAATTGCGCCACGCAACCGCGCATTTGGCGCGCCTGCAACTTCAGCGTGCGCATCAGCCGGGCGGGGCACCACTGCTGCGACGGGATCGCCGGGTGGCCACGATGACGATCGCCGGACTGTCCGAGCTCTCGGTGGACCTCCAGGCGTTGGCGCGGGAGCTGGAGTCCGTTGAGCCGCAACCGTGATTGTCGTGCCGCAAGGCGACGCAGCGGTCGTGATCACCTGCGCCGCACATCCGGGGGAAGCAGCCTCCGCGCGCGTTCATGCGATGGCGGCGGCCGTGCGTGCAGCCGCGCTACCGGGTGTCGTCGCACTCGTGCCGGGCTACACAACGCTGGTGGTGCACTTTGACCCACGCGTGAGCCGTACCGCGCCGCTGGCCGATGCCATCGCGGCGCTTGTTCCAGTGCCTGCACCCTCGGCGCGTCGCCGTTGGCACATTCCGGTCGCGTATGACGGGGAGGACTTGGCGGAAGTCGCCGCGCACGCGGGATTGCCGACCGAACAGGTCGTCGCGCTCCACAGCGCCGCGGTCTACACCGTGGCATGCTTGGGCTTTGCCCCGGGTTTTGCTTACCTGACCGGCTTGCCCGCGCAGCTGCAGACGCCACGCCGTTCGTCGCCGCGGCCGCGGATTGCCGCTGGTTCGCTCATTCTCGGTGGCCAACAGACCGCGATCATGCCGATGGCCATGCCTTCTGGCTGGCACATTCTGGGGCATACGCATGTGCAGCTCTTCGACGTCACCCGCATGGCGCCGTGCTTGCTCCTGCCAGGTGACCGCGTGCAGTTTGTGCCCACGGTAGCCGAGGCCTTGGCGGATCGGGTGGCGCGTTGCGAGGTCGGGCCATGACACAACTGCGCGTGTTGCGTGCCGGTCCCGCCACGACGGTCCAGGATGCAGGACGGCTGGCTTGGCAACATGTCGGCGTTTCGCCCGCGGGTTTTGCGGATCCGCTACTGGCGGCGCTCGGCAACACGCTGCTGGGGAACCCGCGTGATGCGGCCGTGCTGGAGTGGACGCTGCACGGTGACGCGTTGCAAGTGGTTGGTGGTCCCGTGCGTGTTGTCGTCGCGGCGTGGGCGGACGTGCGCGTGGACGGCCAACCTGCGCCAAATTTTCGCACGCTGCGTCTCCACGACGGTCAGCTGCTCGAAGTCGAGGCGCTCCAGCGTGGCCGTCACGGTGTGCTGGCGATCGCAGGCGGTGTTCACACGGACCTCGTTCTCGGCAGCCGATCCGCGCATGTGCGGACGGGCGTCGGCGGGCATCCGCTCCGGGCGGGCGACACGGTGCCGATCTGCTTGGACGTGCATCCCAGGGCGGCGGACCGCTTTCTGCCAGCCGATCAGGTGCCGCAGCCGTCCTCGTTGGTTCGCATCCTGCCCGGACCGCAACACCACTTGTTTGAGGCGGATGCGCTGCCGTCGCTCCTCGCTCACCCGTGGCACGTGCGCGCCGCCGACCGGATGGGTGCGCGCCTGGAAGGTCCGCCGCTCCAGCTGCTGCCGGATGTCGAGCTCGTTTCCGAAGGCGTGGTCACAGGCGCGCTGCAAGTGCCGCCGTCGGGTCAGCCGATCGCGCTGGGCCCGGATCGCCAGACGATGGGTGGCTATGCCAAGTTGGCCGTGGTCATCTCCGCAGATTGGCGCCACATCGGCCAGTGGCGTGACGGCGAGCAGGTGCAGTTCCAGCTGACCAACCTTGTGGACGCCGAACAGGCGCGGATCAACGCCGATCGCGCGCTTGCCGACCTGCTGGCCGCCCAGCGCGACGTCCATGACATCCTGCCATTCGAATCGGCCCGGCTCCTGCACCTGCTTTCGTGACGGCAAATTGACCGCATCGCGCGGCAGCCCTACGCTTGGCGGCACAATGCGCGGACCCACCCCGTGGTCTGCGAGGTCGAACGCATGACGGAACAGATTCCCTTTGCCGCCGTAGAATTTGCCGCCAACCCGGAGCCGCGCTGTGCCTGTGTGCTGCTGCTGGACACTTCCGCGTCGATGTCCGGCGCGCGCATCAGCGAATTGCAGGAAGGCTTGAGCGTGCTGAAAGCCGAGCTGAGCCAGGATCTGCTGGCGCGCAAGCGCGTGGAGTTGGCGATCGTCTCGTTCGGTGGCTCAGTGCGGATGCTCAGCGAATTTACCACCGTGGACCAGTTTGAACCGCCGATTCTGCACGCCGATGGCTTGACGCCGCTGGGTGCTGCGGTGACGACGGGCCTGGAGTTGGTGCGCAACCGCAAGCGCGTGTACCGGCAAAACGGCATCGCGTGCTACCGCCCGTGGGTGTTCCTGCTGACCGATGGCGAGCCGTCCGACGTGTGGCAGCCCGCCGCGGCGTCCGTGCGCCATGCCGAGACGGCACGCGAGGCGGCGTTCTTTGCCGTGGGCGTGGGCGAAGCGAATCTCGACGTGCTGGGGCAGTTGAGCGTCCGTCAGCCGCTGATGCTGCGCGGCCTGCAGTTCCGGCAAATGTTCCAATGGCTGTCGACGTCGCTGAAGTCGGTGTCCCATTCGGGCGTTTCCGACGAACTGGCGCTGCACAATCCAACCGCGCCGGATGGCTGGGCCAAACTGTAGGTGACGGCCATCGACTGGAAGACCGTCTCCGCAGCAGTGGCCGGGCCGAACAAGGCTGAACGCGGCTGTCAGGACGCCGTTGCCGTGCGACGCGTGCGCGTGGGCGCCCGAGACGCGCTGGTGATCGCGCTCGCCGATGGTGCAGGTTCCGCAGCGTTTGGCGGTGACGCAGCCCGGCTGATTGTCCGGACGCTGGCGGGACTTGCCGTCAGTCGCCTGCGCCACCGGTTGCGCAGTTCCCGGCGCCAGACGCTGTGGGATTTGCAAGACATGGCGCTGGCGTTCCAACGCGCCCGCGAGGCCGTGACGCTGGTTGCCCAGACCCGTGGCGATGCGCTGCGCGATTGGGGCAGCACGGGACTGCTCGCCGTCGTCACCGAGGATGCCGCCGTCCTGGCGCAACTGGGCGACGGCGCGATCTGTCTGCGGCACGCCGGCGTCTGGACGTGTCCCATCTGGCCGGATCTGGACGGCTACGTGAACGTCACCACGTTTGTGACCCACGCGCACGCGCCTTTGCAGACGCACATGGGGCCGCCCGCGGACGCGCTGTTGCTGGTGAGCGACGGCCTCCAGCCGCTGGCGTTGGACTACCGGTCCGGGCAGCCGCATGCGCCGTTCTGCCAAGGCGTGATCGCGGAACTGGGCAAATCCACAGATGGTCGTAAGCTGCGCCGGGATCTGACGGCGTGGCTCGGGTCTGACGCGATTCGCGCGCGGTCTGACGACGATATCAGCCTGGCGATGGCCTTGCTCTCCGAACGCGTGATGTGACGACACAGGTGCGAGCGTGATTCTCTACAGCGGCGACGGCAAACCAGTCGAACTCGGCAAGGTCCTTGGCCGTGGCGGTGAAGGTGTCGTGCACGTGCGCGTGGGCAACGAAAGCCAGGCGTGCAAGGTCTACGCGAAGCCGCCGACCGACGCGCGCACGGCCAAGCTGACGTGGATGGTCGAGCGCCTGGGGCAGCACCCGGATCTGGCGGTCTGGTGCACGTGGCCGCAGGAACTGCTGTTCGACGAGCAGCAGCAATGCGTCGGGTTTCTCATGGAACGCCTGCAGCAACTGCGGCCGATCCACGAGGTCTATCAGCCGGAGCAGCGCAAGTCTGTGCTGCCGACTGCCGGCTGGGATTTCCTGCTGCGCGCCGCGGCGAACTGCGCGCGGATGTTCGAGACGCTGCACAAATACGACGTCATCGTCGGTGACGTGAATGAGCGCAACATCTTTGTCGATTCGGACGCGACGGTGCACTTGGTGGACTGCGATTCCTTCCAGATTCGCGACGGCGACCAGTTCTTTGGCACGGGCGTGGGCGTGGTGGACTACACGCCGCCGGAAATGCAGGGCAAGGATTTCCGCCTCGTGCCGCGCACCGTGGAGCATGACCGGTTTGGCCTCGCCGTGATCGCTTTCAAGCTGCTGATGATGGGCCGCCATCCTTTCAGCGGCGGCGCGTCGGGCGATTTGCACCAGGCGATCTTGAACAAGGAATGGGATTATCCGCAGTTGGCCCAGCGTCTGCGCCATTTGCTGCCGTGGTCGGTGGTCGGTCAGCCGGTGCGCGCGGCGTTTGTCAGCGCGTTCACGGAAGAACAACGACCTTCCGCGGCGACGTGGGTGGAGCGGCTGGCGACGTTCGAGGCGACGCTACAGCCCTGTCGGCGTGAACCGCTGCACAAGGTGCCGGCCGGACTGGGCAATTGCCCGTGGTGCACGATCGAGCAGGTCTCCGGCTATGCGTATTTCTCGCGGCCGCAAACGATTTGGCAGTCGCAGTGGCAAGGTCCTGACGCGTTGCTGGCGCCGCTGGACGCGGAACTGCAAGCCTTGCCGTCGCCGCGGCAGCCGGAAGAGTGGCAGGCGCCGCAAGGGATGGAGGCGGCGATCGCGACGGCCCGGGCGATGTTGCAGGCGGAAAGGCCACCGGATTTGATCAGTTGGTACTTGGCGCTGGGTGGCGGGCTGGTCGCGGTCGGCGGTGTGACCATGGCGCTGTTCCACCCGTCGCGCGGGGTCGTCGTGGCCGGCGCGGGCGTGATGGCCTTGTTCGCGTCGCGCTGGCTGTCCGCGCGGCGGCAAGTGCCTTGGCACCAGGTGACGCTGGAGATCGACAAGCAAATCAATGAGATGCGTGAAATTGAAGTGGAGTGGAAAGGCGAGGCGCTGCGTTTTCGCGATCAGGACCGGCGGCTGCGGGCGTGGCTCGCGGATATGCGCGTGCAGGTCGTGGCGGTAGGTGCGCAGCGGCAGCGGGAAATCGACAAACTGGCGGGCGATCAGGTGTCGGAAGCGTTGCGAGCGGGTCTGCTGCGGTTCGATCTCGCCACTGCGTCGATTCCCAACGTTCCCGTGGAGAAGAAGCGGGCGTTGGCGATTCGCGGCGTGCTGACCGCGGCCGATCTGGATCGCGCCAAGCTGGCGACGATTCCGGGTCTGGCGGAAGCTCAAGTCGACGCGTTGATCGCCTGGCGACGCGGCATGGAGGCGCAACTGACCGGTTCGCGGGCTCAAGGCCCGAGTTCCGCGCAGCTCGCGGCGATTGACAGCAATTTCCATCATCTGCGCGACAATTTGCTCGCTGAACTACGCGGTGGGCTGGGAACGCTGCGGGATTCCGGGCATCTGGCCGACAGCCGCATGGCGGAACTGATGGCACAGGGACGGCAGGCCGCACTCGCTTTGCAGGAGCGCGTCGAGGCGGTCCGGCGCGCCTATATGGAGCACTGACGCGCCGCGTTTCGGTGCGCGATGGGGCGTGATCTTCCGCCTGATCAGGACCGCGATGACCGATCTTGCCCTCCCGCTCCCGCGTGCTTTTCGCCTGGCTTGCGTGCTGCTTGTCGTTCTTGCCGCCATCCGCGGTCCTGGGCGACGCGATCCACATTCCCGGCGCGATGGCGCCCGTGGTGGAACGGTTGCTCGCGGGTCCGGAAGCGCTCGGGCCGTGTCGGCTCGGCGACGTGAAGATCGCGGATGCGCAGATTGCAGTCCAGCTGCACTGTCCCGACACGCCGACCGAGGCCGTGGCGACGTTGTTACCGCTGGACGGCGCGAGCGACGGCAGGTTGATTGCGACGACCGCAAGCTTTTCCCTGTGGTTGAACCGTGATGCGGCGGCTGCCGCGACGGTTGCAGCGCAGGTCCTTGGCAATCGCATCCGGGTTCGCGACGATGGTCGGTTCTTCGTGCGCGCCCAGTCGCAGCCCACGCCCACCCAGCCGCCAGCGCAGCCAGCACCCCCGCCGCGCGCGCCAGACCGGGCGCAGGTTGGCTGGCTTCTCGTGCTGTGGTTTGCCGTCCCGATCGCGCTTGGCGCGATCCTGGGCGCGGGCGTCATCCGCCGCTTGCCCCGGCCCCTTCGGCTGCGAAACTGGCTGTTCATCGCTGTGCTTCTGTTGGCGATGCCGGCGCTCCTGTTCGGACTGGGGCTGCGTTTGCCTTTGGGCTTTCAGGATCAGGAGGCGCTGTTGCTGGTGGTGGGCCTGAGTGCGCATTGGTTCGGCGCGCACCGTCCGCGCCTGGCCTGGTTGGTCACTGGTGCGACGACCGTTCTGGCGTTCCTGGCGGCCGAAGGCGGAGTGCGCGCGTTTGTCGCCGCACCGCCGACGTTCCCGAACGCTGGCGAAGCCCATCTGCTGGCTGACGCGTCGCGTCTCGACTTTGGGTGCCAGGCGCTGTTCGATCCCGAACCGCCCAGCCCGCTTCGCCACGATCCGGTGCTGCTCGCGCGCCCGCGCCGCGTTCTGCATCTGGGCGATTCGATGGTGGCAGGCAACGGCCTGACGAGTCAGGAGGACAATTTCACCGCGCTGCTGGACCGGCGCCATTCGGACGTCTGGAACGTGAACGCCGGTGATCCCGGCACGACGATGGACACGCACCTGTTGTGGTTGCGCAAGCATTTGGCGCAGGTCAAGCCCGAGCTGGTGGTGGTTTACGCGCTGACCGTGAACGATGTGGACGAGATGGATCGGCCCTACGTGTGCTGCGGCATGGGCCCGCTGCTGAACTACGAGCCGACAGGGCCGATTTCGCGGTGCCCGGTCGAGCAAGTGCGTGAGCCGCTGCTGTACTTCATCGCTTACTCGCCGCCGCCGTTGCCTTTGCGGGCGGCAACGGCCGTCTCTCACCTCGCGCGCCACGCGATGCTGGGGTTGGGACAGGCATCGGCACAATTTGCCGATACTTTTGTTCGACCACGTATGGGCACCGAGAGCGGGACCGAGACGCAATGGCGGCATTTTGCGTTGGCGCTATCGGCGATGAAGCTGGAAGTCGCCGGCGCCCACGCATCGTTTGTACTCGTCGTCTTGCCGTCGCGTCGGGCGCTCGGATCGTCAAAGCCCGAACGCACGCTAGGATTTGCGACGCAGCGGCGCATGGTGCGTCTCGGCGAGGAAGCCGGAATTCGGACCCTGGATGCATGGGCGCTTTTTGCCGATGTCGTCAGGACCGATGGCACCAAGGCCTGGTTTGTCGACCCGCCGGCTTGGGATTGCCATTTCAATGCCGCCGGGCACGCCCGCCTGGCGGATTGGCTGGATGCGGCGCTTTTCGTCCCGAAGTGACGGCCAAACGCGACGCTTGACGGGTGATCCGTCGCCGTTCAGACTCCCCGACTGGGTCGGCGCGACGTAGGCCAGAGCCGGCGCCGGCCGCATCGCCTCGAGCTGGAGAGACGCTTGCTGCCCACTTTTTCGTTCTTGTACGACGTCAACGCGCTCGCGCTTCTCCAAGCGGGCTTGTTGGCGTTTTTGCTCGCTGTCGTGGTCGCGGCGGTGGTGGATGGCCAGCATCGCTCGCAGGTCGTCGATAGCATCGCCCTCGTCGCGCTTGCCGCGCTGGTCCGGCTGGCTTTGAACCACCACGCGCTCATCCGCGTCTCCCATCCGACCATCAACATCGGCCTGACCGATAACCCGCAATTCTTCTTCTATTTTGACTATCCGGTCGCGCTGAGTGGCCTGACGACCCTCATGGATTCCTTGCTACCAGCGCGAATGGATGAATTTGACCTCACGATGGCCGAGATTCTGGTGGTGGGTTGCCTGACGCCAGCGGCTTTCTACCTGCTTAGCCGCCTGCTGGGTGCCGACCGCGGCGTGGCATGGCTCGTGGGCTTGCTCATCGTATTCAACCCGACCCACGTCCTGTATTCGACCCACTACGATTTCTTCGCCACGTCCGTGTTCTTCGAAGTCGTGGCGCATTCGCTGCTGATCCTGTTCCTGCGCACGGGGCAGCCGGTCACGTTCGCTGGTTTTTTCATGGCTTCCGCGGTTTTCTATCACAGTCGGCCGGAAAACAGCGCGATCTTCTACTTTCACCTGGCGTGTCTCTTGTACGCAATTTGGCGCTTGCCCTTGCCGCGCGTGCGGACCGTGCCACTCACGCTCGGGTTCGCGGCGTTCAATTTGGCCTATCACTTCGACTGGCTCCGCAACATCCACCCGAATCACGTGATTACCAATTTGTGGAAGGCACCGTGGCGTATCTTTGGCGTCATTTTCGATCCGGAATGGAACCACCTGCTGGATTGGCGCTGGTCGCCGCCCTATGTGCTCCTCCTGGTCGTCCTGGGTGTTTGGGTCGCCCTACGCAAGCCGACAGCGGTTCACCTCTACGCGCTGGCGATTCTCTGTTCCTACTTCGCGATCTACCATGACTTGATGGTGCCCTCGCCGTTGCACAACAGCCGATTCTTCCTGAACCTGATGCCAGCGACCGCCGTTCTCTCGCTGACCGCGCTGCAGTGGCTGCAAGCACGGTGGTCGAGGACGGTGCCCGCAGCCGCGGCGGTGATCGTGCTCCTGTTCCTGCCGTACGTGTCGGAATTGCGCGATTTTGACACGATCCAGTCCCAGGAATTCCGCTTCTTTCGCAGCCAAGTGGCACCGACGGTCAAAGGTGGGACGCTGTGGCGGCAAGAGGTGACCAGCGCTCTGTTTGAACAACTGCCGGAGCAAGCCCACGACTTCTTCCGCGAAGGGGCGGTGAATGAGTTTGAAGACGGCTATCTGGATCGCCCCGACATCCAGACGGTGCATCGGCCGCGCGACGTGCCGACGGGTGGCTGGCTGTTCCTCGGTGCTTCTTGCTATCAGCTGACCGCCGTTTCCGGTCAGATGACCCCGCAATGCGCGGCGCAACTGCAGGATCCGCACAACCGGATTGTGAAACAGAGCGACGCTTTCGCACCGCGCCTGTACCACCTGGGCGCGCCATGGTCCATCACTGGCGCTTGGAAAGGCTTTGATTCTGTACGATTTTACTTGCTGAGACGCAGCTGACCGGCACGTCGTCGACGCACGCCCAACACCAACCCGCCCAACAGACCGACGCATACGGCAGCCCACGACACGGCTGTTCGTTCGCGCGCCGTCAGCCCGCCGCGATGCGTGAGCCGGCGACCCGGCGTTTTCCCGGGCAGATTGGCGAATCGGAGCAGTTCCTTCGCGCGGATTTCCTTGCGCTGGTTGGGCGACCACAGGAAGGTGCTCGCCTCCAAACGATTTTGGACGATTCGATCCGCGACTTGGCGCAGCACTGCGTCACGCACCGTGTCGGGCGGTCCGGGATCCAGCGCCACCACGCGCAGGTCCAAACCCACGGATCCGGCCAAGAGCCGGGCGCCGGGCGGCAGAGACACGGGCAGCAGCCCATCATCGTCGGCGTGCTGCAATTCCAGGACGACCGGCGCGGTTGACCCCGTCTCCAACGTGGCGCGCACGACGGCGCGTTCGATCTGGACCGTCGCAATGCGCGGAACGTGTGCGGCTTCAAAATACGGAGCCAGAAGCCGCACGACCGCGGCTTCCTGTCCTGGTGGAATCAACCACGGCGGTTCGTTCGTCTGGGCATGGTCGGTCTGGGCGGTTGCCGAAGTTGCCGCCAACAGCGCGACAGTCGAAAGGACGTGGGCCATGGAAATGCGCATGATTCACCCTCCCAAAGTCGGCAACGCGGCGTCGACGGCGGCGCGGTACGTCGCATCCCAGCCGGCATCGTGGATTGGCGCGTGGCGCGAGGTGCCCCAGTGCTGCCGCGGCTCCAAGCCCAGCTTCTGCCGCACGTGATTCTCCAGCCCCAGCAGGTATTGGTCCAGATAGTTGCGCAACTCCGGATTGCCGTTCACCACACCGGCGACGGCATCCGCCATCAGACCGGTCGCGCGCAGCACCGGTTCCGGCAGCCGTTCCAACTGCTCGACGTTCAGCTTCGACCGTACCGTGTGCGGCAGCAACGGCATGGCGCGGAAAATCGTCTCGTACGCCAGATAGCGGCGGCGCGTGCCGTCGTCGGCCACATTGGCATCGCGAAAGAAGAAAGTGGACGTGCCGCGGTTCACTTCCTCCACCTGTGCCGGCGTGATCAGGCCTTCGCGCAAGCCCAGGTCGACAATCTCCGTTCCCGGCATGTAGCACAGCCAGAACGTGCCAATCCGCGAAATGTCGTGGGCAGCATAGAAATCCAGCGCCTTTTCCTGCGCTTGCATCGACTCCCCGGGCAAGCCAAAGATGTGATCGGTCTTGACGTGGATACCGGATTTCTCCAGCAAAGTCAGGACTTTGTCCACCCGGCTCTGACTCTCCGTGCGCCGCACCACGCGTTTGTAGTCGTCGTCGGCGCTCTCCACGCCGATTTGCACCCATTCGCAGCCCGCTTCCTTGAGCGCCTGAATGCGCGGCTCATCCAGCCATTGCGCGTGCGACAGACAGCGGAATGGCACGCCGACTTCTGCCTTGTAGCGCCGCGAAAACTCCTGTGTCCACGCGGTATCCAGCGTAAAAATGTCGTCTTCGATGTCCACGTAGCGGATGTTGTACTTGCGCTTGGCGTCGACCAACTCCGCGATGAAATGGTCGACGCTCCGCTGGCGCACGTACTTGCCCGCCTTGCGCGGCCCGCCAGGCAGGTTGGCGAAGAAGTTGTTGAAACAATAGGAACAGCGGTACGGACAGCCGCGCGCGGACATCGTCAAGTAGAACGAGTCGACGCGAATGTGCTCCAGCCATAGGTCTTTTTCATACCCGGGCAGCGCGTCCAGATCCTGAAAAAACGGCAGCACGGCGCCGCGGACGATCTTGCCTGCGGCGTTCTTCCACAGCACGTTCGGCATCGCCTGGGTCAGCGGCCCGTCGCGCAGTGCGTTGATCAGCATCGGCAGCGCCACATCGCCTTCGCTGACAAGCACGTAGTCGACGCCTGGCTCGTTCAGCACCGTCTCCGGCACGGCGGACGGATGCACGCCGCCAAAAATCGTCACGACACCCAGTTCCTGCTTGGCCTGCAACGCGACGTCCAGCATCCAGCGATGCGTCATGGTCAGCGAGGAAAAGCACACCACGTCCGGGCGAAAGCGCCGCAGCTGCGGGATGATGTCGTCGTCGGCAAAGACCTTGGCCAAGGACGGCACGTGCATGAACAGGCGGTCGTCAAACAGGTGGCGGGAAAACGCGAGGCCGACGTCGTGCCCGGCGCGCCGCAGGATGGCGCCCAGCAGGCTGATGGCCAACTGCTCGCAGCCCAGCGCGACAAAAGCGACCCTCATGGCGACGCTCCGCTGACCCTAAACACTGGCCATCGCCCGGAGCAGCCTGAAGCCGGTACGCACGTGATTCTGGAACTCGCGCGGCGTCTGCACACGGGCAAACGCGCGCACGATGTACGACGGCCGCAGGTAGAAGGCGCGCAGCGCCTGGCGTCGCAACGCGCCCAGTTCGTCGGCAGAGAGGTGCTGCGTCTTGACGACGGCGTGCACGTAGTCGCCCTGGCTCAACCGTTCCGGCGAGAACAGCCCCTGCGTCAGGGCGTCGGCGTAGTACTCCGTGCCAGCCAGCGGATAGGCCACGTTCACGTCGACGTGGTCGCAGTCCAGCTCGACCATGAAGTCGATCGTCTGCTGGATCATCCTGCGGTCTTCCCACGGCAGGCCGATGAGAAAGAGGCCATACGAGCGGATTCCGGCTTCGCGGCAAAGGCGCACCGCGGTCCGCGCTTCCTCGAGCGTGGCCCGCTTCTTCATCCGGTCCAAGCTTTCCTGCGTGCCCGACTCGATGCCAAAAGCGACCACGAAGCACCCGGAGCGCTTCATCCACTCCAACCTTTTGGCGGAAATCGTGTCGACGCGGCTGTTGCAGCCCCAGCGGATGTTCAGCTTGCGGTCGATGATTTGCCGGCAAACCTCTACCGTCCAGTCCTCGTCCCAGGTGAACGTGTCGGCCTTGAAGTAGAAATTGCGGAAACCGTGGCGAACGATGCACTCCTCGATTTCGTCGACGATGCGCGCTGGACTGCGGAAACGGACGCTGCGACCGGCGGAAGCGCCGACCAGGCAGTACACGCACCGGTGAGGACAGCCGCGGCTGGTGTCGATCACGGTGAGCGGTTCGCCGGTGTCTGGCGCGATGTAGAGTTCATTGCGCAGCTTGTCCCGCGCCGGGAACGGCAAGGCGTCGAACGCCTCTTCGCTGCTGAAGGCGCGCTGCCGGGTGTGATGCCAGTGGCCGTCTTCCTGGAACGAGATGCCGGCGACGTCCGCCAGCGGTCTACCGGCCGCGAGCTCAGCGACGACAAACTCGGGCTCATTGCGGAGCGCGACGTCCACGTGGACCAGATCCGCCTCCAGCTCCTTGCGCCACTGCGCAAATGGCCCACCGCGTGCCACTGTGAGCGTTCCCGGGCGCACTTGCTTGGTCAGCGCAAAGATCTTCAAGTCCGGGCCCCAGGTCGGTGACGTCATCGACGCCACGACCATCTCCGGGCGAAACTGCTCCAGGTCCCGGCGCACTTCCTCCCAACTCGCGCGTTCCGCGGCGTAATCGCGCACATGCACGTCGAATCCCGCTTCGCCCAACACCGCGGCCATGTAGGCCAGATCCAACGGTGTCTTGTTGGCCTGCGCGGTCATCGAGTCAATCGGCGTCTGGCAGCGATCCTCGCGCACGTACACGCCCGTCGGCGGGTAGGCCAGCAACACGCGCGAGCGACGTTGGAGATGCGCCGCGGATCCGAGCGGGGCCGCGGGCGCGAGGTGAATCACGCGCTGCGCAGTTGGCCCGGATCGTTGCGCAAGCTGACTTCGTTGAGTGCGCAAATGGAAGCCCCGCAGCGTACGCCAAACCAAGCTGGATGCTACCGTTCGGTCCTGCGACAATCAAGGCGTGGTGTGCAACTTGCCGTGGCGGGTGCGTTCTGTCGGCCGGGCGTTCCATGCGTCGGCATTGCATCCGCGGCAATTGCCGCAGGCGCGAAACGCTGCGACGATGGCGCCGCCGGGAGTCATTGCGACCGCGCGGGATCTGCTGATGCTGCTGCACAAACAACTCAAGCTGGCGGAGAACGAGCCGCGTCTCGACTTGCTCGTGCAGAAGCTGACCGACGTGTCGCGGTCGGAATTGCGCGGGCTTTTTGACCACGCGTGTGTGCGGCTGGACGGTCTGGTGTGCCCGCGGCCGACGGCCTCCGGACGGGCGGGGCAAACGCTCGACGTGACGTGGGAAGCGGGGCGGCGGTACAAGGAGAAGCAGAAGGAGAGGCAGAATCGCGATTTTGCCGTGGTTTTTGAGGACAAATACCTCATCGTCGTGAACAAGCGCGCGGGCGTTCTGACCGTGCCGACCGACCGCGGGGAGGATGACACGCTGGTCCACGCCGTGGCCCGCCATTTCAGCCGCGGCGAGCGGATTACCCATCGCGCGTGGATCGTGCACCGGCTGGACCGCGATACGTCCGGGTTGCTCATTTTTGCCCGCACAGAAGCGGTGGCGGCCGCCATCAAGGATCAATTCGAGGCGCGCAAACCGGAACGCGAGTACGTGGCGATCGTCGCGGGCATCCTGCGGGATCCGTCGGGCACGATGCGCAGCTTTCTTGCGACGAACGATGACCTCGACCAGTACTCGACGCAAACGCCGGGCGAGGGCAAGCTGGCGATTACCCACTATACGGTGCAGGAACGGCTGCGCGGCGCGACGCTGGTGCAGGTGCATCTGGAAACCGGACGGCGCAACCAGATTCGCGTGCATTTCTCCGAGGCTGGGCATCCCGTGCTCGGCGATCCGCGCTACAAACCGGCGCAAGCGGCGCATGCCGGTTGGCGCGAGAAACGCTTGGCGCTGCACGCCCGGACGCTGGGATTCCGCCATCCGGTGACCGGCGATACGCTGCGGTTTGTCGCCGAAACGCCGGCTTGCTTTGGCCAGTTTGTGCGGGCTCATCGACCCGCAGACGTCAGGGAACCGCCCGGCGCTTCCTCAGCGGCTCCAGCGTCAGCCAACGCCCCACGACGCCGCGGTCGGCAGCGGTGAGCAGGTCGAGTTGCCGGTAGAACGTCAGGGTCAACGCCGCGTACACCAGCGTCCGCAGGCTCAGGTTGAGCACTTCACCCGGCGTGCCGGTCAGCGCCACGGTCGGGAGCAACTGCACGGGCACCATGGCCACCACCGCGACGATGAGACGCACCGCCCAGAGACGCCACGGGAAAGCCTGATGCCAAGCCACCTGACTGCCTCGGGCGATCGACCGGAGCAGCAGCGCGATCGCGACAAACTGGCTCAGCACAAATGCCGCGCAGCCGCAGACCAGCGCCGTCTGGGCGTCCAGCAGCCCGAGCGCGTGCGTGAGCCACAGGAGCGTGCAGGTCGCAAGCGTCGTGGCGATCGCCGCAATTTGGGCTTTCAGGACCTCTCGCGGCAGGCCCAGCGCGAGCAGCATCGTCCCATACGCCGTCACCCGCAGCGGCAACAGCAGCGCGGTGATGCGAAACGGCAGCGCAGCACTTCGCCAACCCGCACCGCCCAGCGCCGCAAGCAGAGGAGCCGCCTCGACCGTGCACCAGACCCAGACCGGCAGCATGATGAGCGAGACGCGCAAAATGCTTGCGTGCCATAGCGCCAGGCCCTGACGTCGGTGTTCCGGCTGCGACATGAACTGCGTCAAGTGCGGCAGCAGCGCCACGGCCACGGCATTCGGCAGCATGGCGACCAGCGGCAATTCCTGCGCGCCAACGGCAAAATCCGCAAAGAGCACGGCGGGGAGCAGAAATCCGGCGGTCCATGTGACCAGTTGGCGGTTGATCGTCGCGGCCGCCCCGGTCAGCGTCAGCGGAATCGCCATGGCCAGTTGCGCCCGCAGGCCGCCCGTGAATGGCTCAGGCTGGATACCTGGAAACGCGTGGCTGACTGTCCACGCCGTGACCAGCAGCCGCGCGACGCTCGCCAGGGCAAAGGACGCGGCGATCTGCGGCAAGTTGGCGCCCAGCAGCACCGGCACGATCAGCGCGAGATGGGTCAGCACGGCCAGGCCCATCGCCTGGGTCGACGCCATCCGGTGCTGGCGAAGCCCGAGCAGGAACGCCTGCAGCATTTGCGCCGGCAAGTCCGCGGCGATCGCCAAGGCAATCCACGGCAGCAACGCCGGAAGGGCGGGCTGACCGGCTGGAAGGAACGCCGGGAGATGCCCGATGCCCAGCACGGTCAGCCCCGCCAACAGCCCAAGGCCACTGAGAAAACGCAGCGACTGGCGCGCCAAGCCCGCCTGCTGACCCGGCGTGGTGCGCGGCAGCAGCGCGAGCAGAGAATCCGGAATCGACAGCGTGCCCAGCGTGACCGCGGTCAGGTGCCAGGTGAGCGCAAAGGCGAGGGTGCCGTATGCGGCCTTGTCCAGCAGACGAAACAACGCAAAGAATTTCAGCGAGTCCAGCGCGGCGACCGCCACGCGGCCCGTCACCACGGCGCCCACATCGCGCGCCACGTGCGACTGCACGGGGGGCGGCTCCGGATCCGCATCGTCGGAGGTGCGTTCCAAAAGCACGGAAATCCAATATGGCTTCACCGTATCCGGCTGGGCGAAACGCCAGATGCCTTGGGCCAGTTGCGCGCCGACATTCAGCAGGGACTGCGCCGGACTGGACCGCGGCGGCGCGAATTGCGCCCAGCCACAACCCGGACACGTCACGTGCAGGCCGGAATAGACAAACCAGCGTCCAGCGCGCTGCTGGCGGAACTGCTCGATGCGCGGGTGGGTCCGCTGCTCCGGTCGGCCGTGCTCCAACTGGGCGCGCACGACGAATTCCGGGAACTGCGCGGCCAGCGATTCCGACGTGTAACTTTGCAAGTGGCCATAAACATTGAATTCCATCTCGCAATTTGGGCACCGGGCAAACCGCCGGCGCAGGACTTCCTGATTCGGGACGGAGACGAGCAGCCAGCGCCGGGTCACGCGGGCCATTTCCCGGACCGCCTTCGCCCGCGCCAGATGTGGGAGGTGTTCGAGCAGCTCACTGGAGAACACCAAGTCCGCGCTGCGGCTGGGCAGGGGCAGATTCTCCGCACTCGCCCGAAGGCGCTTCACATGCGGCGCGCGCTGAGCGACACGAGCCAAGGCTTCCGCACTACGATCAATGGCTTGTACGTGGAAACGCTGCGCCAATGCGGCAGTCAGCGTGCCGTCACCACAGCCCACGTCCACGACTGTCTGCACGTCGGGCGGAATGAGTTGCAGCAATTCTGCGATCTTGCGGACGACGAACGGGTCCGCGTCGCTCTGGGCGGTCTGCCAGTAGGCTTCGTAGAACGTTGGATTGTCTGGCTCCGGGCGCCGCCTCACGACAAAGCCGCTGTGCGAAGAAGCCCGCAGGGGTGACAGACGAACGTTCAACGGAGGTCCTGCGCGCGAGGGTTGCCGCTGCGGAACGAACGTAACAGGTGACTCGCGTCTTGCTGTTACGACTCCGTAAAGATGTGTGACGGACGGTGCGAGCGGCGCGGCGTGGCCGTTCGGCGCTGGAGAATCGCTCCACCCAGGCCGTGGCTGAACTCAGCGTCGACCAGGCGAATTGTCTGTGCGGACCATCGAGGCCGCGGACCAGACGGCCTGGCGAAGGGTCGATCTGCACGCTGCACGGGCCGGTGCCGTACCTTGCAATCTCGGCTTCGACCCGTAAGCTAGCGCGGTGCCCAAGCGTTTCGCCATCGTCGCCGTGCTGTCGTTCGCCCAGGCGGGGTGCATCGTTTTGGACGTGCCGCCACATCTGCCGGCCGTCGACGTCATCGCGCCCCTTGCAGATACCTGTGTCTGCGGCGACGGAATCTGCAACGTCGGGTGCCATGAATCCGCATCGACGTGCCCCGACGATTGCCCAACCGCTGACGCAACAGGCCTCGACTGACTCCGCTAGCGGGTCGACGTGACATCCTGAGGCAGTTCATCCGCTTCGTCCGGCAGCTGCCGTGGGCGTGCCGGTTCCAGCAGCCGTGACGGCGAGAACGAGATGCCGATGTGTCCAGATGGCGACTGCGAACCCGCGACTTGCAGGAAGATCGCAAACATGTCGTTCACCTGGGCCTGCATGTTCAAGCCCGCGGCAAGCTGCGCATCGCCGAGTTGACCTCCAGCTGGAACGCGGTTGGCGACCGGGTAGACCCACAGTGCCGGCCGCGTTGCGCCAGCCCAGATTTCCAGCAGCCCGCCTTCAAACGGACGAAATGCGCCGCCAAGCGTCGCGTATCGGGCATCCATGAACGGTCGCCAGCGCCCGATCTGGACGTGCGCCCAAACGTGCTCCATGCGACCGAAGTCCATGCTGAAATAGGGTGTGCCACTGCTCGCCCAGCCGCTGCCGCCAGCCGCAAAGCCGAAATGGCGCCATTTGCCGCCGACGTAGACGCCGCCGCCGAGCAGGTAGTCGCGCGCGCCGTCGGGAGGCGTTGGGTGGTCGCGCGATGCCGTAACCGTCTCGCGCATACCCTCGACCGCGCCGCCCAGTTCCAGACCGTTGGCGTTCTCGTGCACGACTGCGACACCGACCTGCACCTGATCGTCCAACTGGCGCGCGGGCGGAAAGCTCGCGCAGGCGCCGGTGTTCTCGGTCCAGTTGGTGCGGGCGATGCCGCCGGAGACCAGCACGTCCGTGCGCGTCGCCCGCGGCAAGGTGGCGCAGCACAAGCAGGAGAGGGTGACGAACGGGACGACGAGACGGCGCATGTGGCTTCCCTGTGTGCTGCCAGAATGCAACATGCCGGGAGATTTGCAAACCGTGGCGCCGCCGTTGCCGCAGATGCGCCATTCAGACACACTGCTCGGCGCACGATGGGGACGATGAACGGTGGCACCAGCGGAAGACCCGGAATACCTGTCGCGGCAGCTCATCACCTACCTCGGCAACAAACGCGCGCTGCTGGACTTCATTGGCGCGAGTGTCCAGCGCGTCCGGGACCGGCTGGGACAGCGGAAGCTGGCGACTCTGGACGTGTTCTCCGGCTCCGGAGTGGTCGCCCGCTATTTGCGCAAGGACAGCGACCGGCTGATTGCCAACGACCTGGAAGCCTACTCGGCGGTGATCAACCGCTGCTATTTGGCCAATCCGACGCCGCTGCTGCTGGACGAACTGCGCACGCATCACGCGCAGCTGACCGCGCAGATCCACACGCACGGGCTGCAATCCGGCTTTCTGGCGGAGTTGTACGCGCCGGCGGACGACCGGGCGATCCAGCCGCATGAGCGTGTGTTCTACACGACCCGCAACGCCCGGTACCTGGATACCATGCGGCGGCTCATCGACGACGTGCCCGTGCACCTGCGCGATTTCTTCCTCGCGCCGCTGTTGTCGCAGGCCTCGATTCACGCCAATACGTCGGGGGTGTTCAAAGGTTTCTACAAGGATTCAGCGTCCGGCTTGGGGCAATTTGGCGGGAACCGTCGCGATGCGCTGGCGCGAATCACGAGTGATATCGCCCTGCCGCTGCCCATTTTCAGCCGGTTCGCCGTGGACTGTGAAGTGCGTCAGCAAGATGCCAACGCCCTGATTGCCGATCTGGCCGAAGTGGATCTGGCCTACATCGACCCGCCGTACAACCAGCATCCGTACGGCGCAAACTACTTCATGCTCAACTTGCTGGTCGACTACCGGCGGCCGAAGGTAGTCAGCCCGGTCTCGGGCATTCCGGTGGACTGGCGACGGTCGCAGTACAACCGGCGGGCGCAGGCGCGGGAGACGCTGACGCAGTTGGTGACCGCGATGCCGGCGAAATTCCTGCTGGTCTCGTTCAATTCACAGGGTTTCATCGCCAAAGACGACATGCTGGCGCTGCTCTCGCGCGTCGGCAAGACCGAAGTGCTGGAGACGCCCTACAACGCGTTTCGGGGCAGCCGCAACCTGGCCGACCGCGCGCTGCACGTGCGTGAGTTCCTGTTTCTGGTCGAGAAATCGTGACGCGTTCAGGCGTACGTGACGAGCACCATGGCGCGGTGCAGCTTCCGCTCGATGTCGAGGACGGCCAAGGTCGTCTTCAACAGCGCGTCGGGATTGAGAGAAATGCTGTCGATGCCCTGTTCGACCAGGAACTGCGCAAATTCCGGGTAGTCGCTGGGCGCTTGCCCGCAGATGCCGATTTTGCGCCCTTTGGCGTTGGCGACGCGGATCACCTGCGCGATCATCATCTTCACGGCCTCGTTGCGCTCATCGAAAATGGGCGCGACGATCTCTGAATCCCGGTCCACACCCAGCAGCAACTGCGTCAGGTCATTCGAGCCGATCGAGAAACCGTCGAAGATTTCAGCGAATTCTGCGGCGAGGATGACGTTGCTCGGCACCTCGCACATGACGTAGACCTCCAGACCGCCCACGCCGCGTCGCAGCCCCTGCTTGGCCATTTCTGCGATCACCTGTTCACCTTCCTCCACCGTCCGGCAGAACGGAATCATGAGCTTCAGGTTCCTCAGCCCCATCTCATCGCGCACTTTGCGCACAGCCCGACATTCCAGCGCAAAGCCTTCGCGGTAGCTCGGATGGCAATAGCGCGCCGCGCCGCGAAAACCGAGCATGGGATTTTCTTCATGCGGCTCGAAAGCGGCACCGCCCAGCAGATTGGCATACTCGTTGGTCTTGAAATCGCTCAAGCGCAGGATCACGTCCTTGGGATGAAAGGCCGCGGCGATCATGGCAATTCCCTGCGCCAGCCGATCGACGAAATACTGCGGTTTGTCGTGGTAGCCAGCCGTCAACGCCGCGATCTGCTCCCGCGCCTCCGCACCCACGACTTTTTCGGGGTGGATCAGCGCCAACGGGTGCACTTTCACCCAGTTGGAAATGATGAACTCCTCGCGCGCCAGACCGACGCCGGCGTTGGGCAGGAACGAGAGCGAGAACGCCTCTTCCGGATTGGCGACATTCAGCATCATTTTCGTGCGCGGCTGGGCCACCGCTTCCAGATCGACGCTGCGAATTTCAAACGGCAGGAGGCCGTCGTAGACTTGCCCGGTCTCGCCTTCCGCGCAGCAAACCGTCACGTCCTGACCGTCCTGGAGCAGCGCCGTTGCGTTCCCCGTGCCGACAATGGCCGGCAGGCCGATCTCCCGGCTGACGATCGCGGCGTGGCACGTACGCCCACCGTGGTTGGTCACGATCGCCGCGGCTTGCTTCATGATCGGCTCCCAATCCGGGTCCGTCTTGTCCGCGACCAGAACCTCGCCCGGCCGAAACGTGTGAAGTTGCTCGGCGCCATGCAGCACCCGCACGCGCCCTTCGCCGATCTTGTCGCCCACGCTCCGACCACTGACCAGCACGCGACCGTGCTCTTTCAGCATGTAGGTCTCCAACGTCCGCGTCTGCCGTCGCGATTGAACCGTTTCCGGCCGCGCTTGAACGACGAACAATTGGCCAGTGTGACCGTCCTTGGCCCACTCGATATCCATCGGACACGGGTGCTTGGCCTTGGCAGTGTAGTGGTCCTCGATCGCACACGCCCAGCGCGCCAGCGTCAGCACCTCGTCGTCGGTCAGCGCGAGCCGCGCGCGATCGGCCATGGGAACGGGCTCGTTCTTGACATGCCGACCGGCACCGCCGTTGTACACCATGCGCAACTCCTTGGCGCCGCAGGTCTTTTGCAAGATCGGCCGGAATCCCTGTCGCAGCGTGGGCTTGAAGACCCGGTATTCGTCCGGGTTGACGGCGCCCTGGACGACATTTTCGCCAAGGCCATAGGCTGCGTTGATCAGGACGACATCGCGAAAGCCGTTCTCGGTATCGATCGTGAACGCGACGCCTGCGCAGGCCAGATCGGAACGAACCATCCGCTGCACGCCGACGGAAAGTGCGATCGCCCCGGCGCCCATGCCGTGCGTGGCGCGATAGTGAATGGCGCGATCGGTAAACAAGGAAGCAAAGCAGCGTTTGACGCTGTCGAGCAGCGCGACGCGCCCTTGAATGTTCAGGAACGTCTCTTGCTGGCCCGCGAAGCTGGCATCCGGGAGATCCTCAGCCGTGGCACTGCTCCGCACCGCGACATCGACGGACTCCGGCCCCTCCGAGAGGCGACCATAAGCGTCCACGATGGCATCGGCCAGATCACGTGGCAGTTCAGCGGCAAGCAACGCCTCGCGAATCGTCCGACCGCAACGCGCCAGGGCATCGACGTCCGTCACTTTCAGTCCGCGCAGCTGATCCGCAACGAGCGCCTCCAACCCGGCTTCCCGGACAAAGCGCCGATAGGCGTGCGCCGTGATCGCAAAGCCATTGGGGACGCGAATCCCTTTGACCGACAATTCCCGCACCATTTCGCCGAGCGACGCATTCTTGCCGCCCACGACTGGCAGATCGGCGAGGCTGATGCTTTCGAACCACAGAATCAGGGGGCGGGAATCAATCGCATTCTTCATGGGTGCTCTCCTCGTCGTCGGGCGTCGGCCATCGCTGCACACACTTCGCACGCAGCTTGCCGCTTGGTGCCAAAGCAAACATCGTGCCAAGTTCAGTTGGGTTCCTGAACGGGGGCGGCGAGTCGCTTGGCGGGCCCGCCTCCAGCAACCGGGACACAAGGTGCGGCTTTTTCCCCAGTGCATGCGGCGAAAGCCACAACGCCGCCATGGTCGGCGCTTGTCGAGATGTGTCAGGCGGCGCGATACTTGCGCTCGTTGTCGCCAATTGCCTTGGAGAAACGCGCATGACGATGTTGCAACAGAGCCCAGAGGGGCGCGGAGGGAAACCGGACGACTACCGCGCCTCTCCACCGCGGACGCTGCCCGAATTTCGGCTGTATCACCCGCGGCCGGGCGACCCGGACTGGCCGCGGCTGCTGGAAGAGGCGCGCATGTTGGCGGCAGATCTCCTCCCACGTCTGGAGCGACCTGAACCCATGACCCGCGCGCTGCGACGCCGGACTGCGGCGTATCGGACAGCGGCGCTCAATTACCTGGAGAACCGCAAGCGCAGTCGCGACGGGCGAGAGGACCTGCTGCCGCTGTACTTCATCTGGACCGCGATCCGCGCCTGCAACTTCAGTTGCACGTACTGCGACGATCATCAAGGGCGAAAGTACCCAGATTTGCCGCTCAAAGGTGCGCTGAGCACGGAACGCGCAGGGCGCTTGCTGGAGATCATGCGGACCGGGACGCCGTCCATTTACTTTGCGGGTGGCGAGCCGACCGCGCGCGACGACTTGCCGGTCCTTACACGAAAAGCGAGAGACCTCAATTACTTTCCGATTCTCATCAACACCAACGGCAGTCTGGTCGCCCGGCAACTGGCGCGTCCGGAATGGCGCACGTGGCTGGCCGATACCGACGTGGTGATCGTCTCGTTGGATGGGGTGGATCTCGCCCGGCTCGCGCGGCTGTGGGGGACGAAGGAGCCGCACGCCGTGCTGCGAAACTTGCTGCTGCTGCGCGAACTCGCGGCGCCGATGGGCTTCAAGCTCATGGTGAATTGTGTCATCGAGCCCGGGCAAATTCCCGAGGCGGAAGCGGTTCTGAACCTCGCGAATGATCTCGGTATTTGGTTCGCGCCGGTGCCGATGAATGCAGGACCGGGCATCGCGGGTGGGCTGCATGGCGATCCAGCCTACACCGCGTTTGCGCGCCAGGTCGTCGCACGCAAGCGGGCCGGTTACCGCATCGTCGGCTCGGAGCGGCTCAACACGCGGCTGCTGTCCTCGGCGCCGCTCGATTGCCGTAATACCTTGAAACCGCACGTGGACTTTGACGGCATGCTGCCGTGGCCGTGCAAGGCCGCCGTGCACGTGCCGCCGGTGCGCATCGACGTCCTGGCGTTTGACGACGTCGCGAGCCTGTATGCGCATGCCCGATCGCTGGTGGAGCCGACGCGGTTTCATGGCCCGGCGAAGAACCAATGTGGGGCGGAGTGCAACTGGGCGCAGAACTACACGACGGACGCCTATGCCCACGGGCTGCGCAGTCCTTGGACGCTGGTGAGCGAAATCCGCGATCTGGTGCGGTCCAAGTGATGCCGGATCAAACAGCCGTGACCACGCGCAGCGAGTTGGGAATCGACGGTATCGCCATCGTCGCGGTCAGCGCCGGCATCTGCGTGGCATCCCAGCAGTTGCTCGCCATGACCGTCCTCGTGGTCGCGGTGTGGATCGTCCGAACGGTCGCCTGGGTCCGCTTCAGGCCGCGTCACGCCCACGGCCTTGGCGCCGAACTCGCCTTTGCCATCGTCCTCACCTGCATCGGCGGATTCAACGACTGGAATTCCGTCGATCGCCACCGGATTTACGACTACACGGTGCCCACCGACCTGGCTGGCTTGTCCACCTTGCCGATCTGGATGCTGCTGTACTGGGGCCTCATCCTGCGCTTTTTGGCCACGCTCGCCCTGTTCGACGCTTTGGGCCCTTCGCCTGCGCCGCGCAACGACGTACGCATCGGGCCATGGCTGTCGATGCGGCCGTGGGTCAAGGTCGTCGCCCAGCTGGCGTTGGTGGTGGCGACGCGACAGACGATCTACCGGACCTTTCTCGATCCGCTGTGGTCGTGGCTGCCCTTCCTGATCGCCGGCCTGCTGCACGTCGCGCTGTTTCGGTGGGACGAGCGCGATCGGCGGCTGGTTCTCCTCGCGCTCCTCGTCGGGCCGCTCGTGGAAATGCTGTACATCCAGGTTGGCGGCCTGCATCGCTACCACCTCGGCTGGTTGGGTGGCGTGCCGCTGTGGATCGCGCTGTGGTGGGGCGTCGCGCTGCTCATCTGGCGGGACTTGGCGCCGCGCTTGTTGGGCGTGTTCACGCGCGTGTGGCCGCGGATCGCGCGAGACTGATGGCGACCGCCCTTGCGCTTGCGCCGAGAAGGTGTTCCGCTCCACTCTCTGACCGTTCGTAAGGAGTCCGCCGTGTCCTGTTTCACTGCAACTTTGGTTCAAACCTGCCTCCTGGTCAGCCTGTGCGCCTGCGGCAACAGCACCAGCACCGCCGCCGATGCCTTGGTTGACGCAACCGCGGTCGACGACACCGTCATCGCACCCGACGTGCAAACCGGCGATGATGCAAGCGACTCGGGATCGGACGTGACCAAGCCAGTTTGCGTGCCGGGGGAGATTACGCCGCTCGGCGAGAACTTCTTCACGGACATTTCCGTGGCCAGCGGGATCCGCCACGGCAACGTGGTCTACGGCAGCACGACGGCTATTCCGATCAACGATCACAGCCGCCTCGGCTTCGTCGATTTGGACGGCGACGGCCTGGACGACGTCGTTACGCACAGCCTCTATCCCAATCCGCAGGCGGGCGTTCCGTTCGAGCACCTCATCTACCGCAACCTGGGCAACGGCACCTTCGCCGATATCACCGACGCCAGCGGCCTGCGCTCCATCGCCGCGGGCTGGTTCGCCTTTGGCGATATCGACAACGACGGCGATCAGGATTGCCTGGCCGGATTGGACGTGCCGTTGACGGGCAAAACGCACCAAATTCTGCTCAACGACGGCACTGGCCATTTTACCGTCAAGGCGGCGAGCGGCGTCGAAAAGCTGAGCTCCGTGGCCGGCAACGCGGTGTTTGCCGACTTTGACGGCGATGGCAAGTTGGATCTCTTCATCGGCATGGGGCACACCGGCTACAGCGCGCCCAACGTGCTGCTTTTTGGCCAGGGCGATGGCACGTTTGTCAACCACACGGATTGGTTGGACAGCAACCCCGCGCAGCCGACCAACGGCACGGTCGCCTGCGACTTCGACGGCGACGGCGACATGGACGTGTTGGTCAGCAATTACGGCGTCAGCGAATTGAGTGGGCACAATGCGTTGTATCAGAACGATGGCACCGGCCACTTCACGGAAGTCGCGGAAGCGGTGGGCTTTGCCTACCTGAAGACCGGCAATCCGTGGCTGGAAGCGCAGGGCGTCATGTCCGGCGACGAACCCACGCCCGGCGCCACCGGCTACATCGGCAACAACGGTTTTGGCTTGGATTGCGGCGACTTCAACGGCGACGGCCGCATGGACATCTTCATCACCGCCATCAGCCACCCGGTCGCGAGCGACTATTCACGCAAATGGTCCGACCCGACGCGCCTGCTCATCAACACGATAAAGGACGGCAAGGTCTGGTTCTCCAGTGAAGGCGGCCAGCGCAAGTTGCCGTTCAATGAAGGCGACGTCGACGGCGCGATGGTGGATTTTGACAACGACGGCCGCTTGGACGCCTCCATCTCCCGCGACAAGAAATACGAGGCCAGCTACACGACGCTCGACCAAAAAGCCTGGTTCGGCTTGATGCATCAGGAATCGGACGGCAGCTTCGCCAGCGTCGGACCCGTGAGCGGCATCAATACGCTGGTCAGCAAGCCAAGCGCGTCGCAAACCGCGTGCACGCTGGACAGCGATTGCACCGTCACGGGGGAAAAATGCCTTGTCAAAGCGTGCCGCACGCCGTGCACGAGCGACGCGCAGTGCCTCCAGAGCAACGAGAATTGCGCGAGCGGCGGCTACTGCAAGGATTTGTTGGGCATGAAGAACGCGCAGAATCACGCGTGGGCAGACATCGACGGCGACGGCGACTTGGACTTGCTGGTGGGCGGCCGCGACACCGGCGGCGGTCGGCCGAATTTCCTGTTTCGCAACGACGTCGGTCAAAAGTTGCCGTGGTTGCAACTGCGCATGGTCGGCGACGGTGTGAACGTGAACCGCGATGCCATTGGGGCGCGTGTCACCCTCAAGTTTGCCGGCGGCGCGCTGGTGACGCGCGAAGTCAAGGCGAGTCGAGGGATGTACGACTCGATGGATGGTCGTGCGCTGCAATTTGGCTTGGGGGATCTGGGTTGTGACTTTGTGGTGGAAGTGCGCTGGCCGGATGGCAAGGTAGCGACTTTGGATGCCGCGAAGATCGCGCCGCGCAAGGCGTTCGTGGTGCGGTATCCGGACGTGGTGCAGTAGGTGGGCGTCCAGCCGGAAGTCCCTCCCCAACGTGATTTCCTCCGTGCGTTGTGGCACAGTCTGCGACTGCCGCGGTTGGGGGCGCTGCGGTGTTGAGGTCGCAGTGTCTGAATCCAGCCAGAGTCCGGCGCCAGGGACAATCTCCGCTTGGGTCGCCAACGTCGGAATTCCTCGCAACACCGATGAACCACCGGGCATGAACGAAGCTTTGGAGCAAAAATCGATTGATCTGGCCCGCCGGGTCCAGGAATTGCAGGAGAACGAGCAATTCCTGGCCGACTCGCAGACGATGGCCAAGGTGGGCAGCTACGTCCTGGACATCGCGACCGGGATTTGGCGCAGTTCTGCGGCGTTGGACGTGATTTTCGGCATCGACGCGAATTTTCAGCGAACGGTGCCCGGCTGGACCTCACTCATTCATCCCGATGATCGGCAGCGGATGACCGCGCACTTTGCCGGCGAAGTGTTGCAAGACGGCAAACCGTTCAACGCCGAGTATCGGGTGGTGCGCCACGCTGACCAAGCGGAGTGCTGGGTTCACGGTTTGGGCC
The DNA here is from genome assembly GCA_903924465.1 of uncultured Myxococcales bacterium. Taxonomy (GTDB): domain Bacteria; phylum Myxococcota_A; class UBA9042; order UBA9042; family UBA9042; genus CAIYBN01. Next base: position 37,164 of record CAIYBN010000006.1, read on the forward strand.
GGTTGAAGCGCGACGCGCAGGGTCAACCGATCGAGATGCTCGGCACGATTCAGGACATCACCGAGCGGCGACAAGCCGAGGAGGCGTTGGCGACAAGCGAGCACCTCTACCGTTCCTTGTTTGGCAACATGCTCAATGGGTTGGCCTATTGTCGCCTGATTCGTGAAGCTGGCCGACCCGTCGACTGGGTCTATCTGGCGGTCAATGATGCGTTCTCGCGGCAGACTGGCCTTCAGGGCGCGGTTGGCCGAAAGGTCTCGGAATTGGTTCCGGGCATCCTGGAGTCCGACCCGGAGCTGCTGGAGCGCTACGGCCGCGTGGCAACGACTGGCGTCTCGGATCGGTTCGAAGCCTACGTGGACGCGCTGGACATGTGGCTCGAGATCGCGGTCTACAGCCCCGCGCGCGAGCACTTCGTCGCGGTCTTTGACGTCATCACCGAGCGCAAGCGCGCTGAACGGGCCCTGGCTGCCAGCGAGCTGAAGCACCGGGTGCTGTTTGAAAGTACCGGTGACGCGCTGATGACAGTCGCGCCACCGACTTGGCATTTTACGGCGGGAAATCCGGCCACCCTGGCGATGTTTGGTTTGGCGGACGAGGCGGCACTGGACGCCTTGAAGCCGGCCGACATTTCCCCCGAATTCCAACCGGACGGTCGGCGATCGGACGAGAGAGCCCGCGAAATGATGGCGATCGCCTTGGCGCAAGGCTCGCACCTGTTTGAATGGACACACAAACGCGCCGATGGCACGACCTTTCCCGCAACGGTCCTGCTCAGCCGCCTGGAACTCGACGGGCAGATCCAGCTGCAGGGAACGGTGCGCGACATGACCGCGCAAGTGCGGGCTGCGGAAGAGCGTGAACGGCTGAACGATCAGCTACGCGCGGCGCAGAAGATGGAGGCGATTGGCAGTTTGGCCGGCGGAATTGCCCATGACTTCAATAACTTGGTGACTGTGATCCAGGCCAACGCGCTGTTTGCGATGGAGGATCTGGCCAAAGGCGCGCCGGCGCGCGAGAACCTGCGAGAAATTCAACAAGCTGCTGAATCTGCCGCGGGGCTGACGCGGCAGCTACTGGCGTTCAGTCGCAATCAGGTCCTCGAGCCGTTCTCCCTCGACTTGAATCAAGTCGTTGCCGGCGTTGAAAAAATGCTGAGGCGGTTGTTGCGCGAGGACATCCAGCTCGTGCATGTGGCCGCGGCTGATCTGGGGCAAACGCTGGCCGATCCGGGCCAGATCGAGCAGGTGCTGATGAACCTGGTCGTGAACGCCCGCGATGCCGTGCCGAACGGTGGCGTCATCACGATCGAGACGAAGAATCTGGACGTCGATGAGGCCTATGCGGGGCTCCATCCGGATTTGCACGTTGGCACCTACGTTCAGCTTTCAGTGACCGACAACGGCTGTGGGATGGACGACCGCACGAAGGAGCGGATTTTTGAGCCGTTCTTCACGACCAAGGAAGTCGGCAAGGGCACCGGGCTGGGGCTATCGACGGTGTACGGCATCGTCAAGCAGAGCGGTGGCGCGATTTCGGTCTTCAGCAAGCCTGGCGCAGGCACATCAATCAGCGTCCTCCTCCCGCGAGACGCGGCGCGCATGGACCGGCGATTCGCGCGCGCCTCCGGTTTCGTCGCCGTGCCGGGCCAGGGTGAGACGATCCTGCTGGTCGAAGATGCCATCACGTTGCGCAACATCGCGGCCCGTACGCTCATTTCGGCGGGCTACAAGGTTTTGACCGCGGTGGACGGCGTCGAAGCGATGCAGGTCGCGAACGAGTATCCCGGCGCCATCGATCTCCTGCTGACCGACGTCGTGATGCCGCGCATGGGTGGGCACCTGCTCGCTGCCGAGGTGGGCAAGGTCCGACCGGCCACGCCTGTGCTGTTCATGTCCGGCTACCCGGAGGAACTGGGCGTTCACCGTGACCTGTTGTCGTCCGGAGCGATGTTCATCGCCAAGCCGTTTTCGGTGACGGAACTGCTCAAGAAAGTCGCGGATACGCTCCGTCACGGACGCAGCGAAGCGCCACTCGTCGCGGACGGCCGGCAGCCTGTGCCGTAACCAGCTGGGGCGGACGCGCAGTCAGCCACACGGCGGGCCTCGAGCTTGTCGCGGCAACTGCGATCGCGCCGCACGCGGGGAACAAGCGCCCCAAGGAGCGCAGGCATGGGGAGCTTCACGGTTCTTGAGAAAGGCCTAGCGGCTCACGCGCAGATACATCCACAGCCCGAGGCCCACGCCGCCGACAAAGCCCAGCAGGTGGTCGGTCTCATGAATCGCCAACGGCGCCAGCGCGATGATCACGCCCGCGAGCCGCTGTGGCGTGGCCTGGCGCTTTTGGCCTTGCCAGAAGACGACAAGGCCCACGATGGCGAGCACCAAAGCGACGCCGAGTCGCACCGGATCCGCGAGAAGTGCGCTCATTTGGCCAGCCAGTCCTGAACGGCGTAGCGCTCCATGCCACCGGTGCGCGCCCGCTGCATCGCTTCCACCGCGGCTTCTGCCGCCGAGAGCGTGGTCATGCAGGGCACGCCGTGCGCCGACGCCGCGACGCGAATCGCCTTGTCGTCAAAGAAGCTCACGTCGCCCAGCGGTGTGTTGATGACCATCTGGATGCCGCCGTCCCGGATCAAATCCGCCACGTTCGGACGTCCCTGATTCACCTTGAACACCAGCTGCGCCGGCAGCCCAGCGTCAAACAGCGCCAATGCGGTGCCGCGCGTGCCAATCAGGCCAAAGCCCATCTGGTGCAGCGTCCGCGCGACGTCGATGACGTGCGCTTTGTCGCGGTCGTTCACGGAAATAAACACGCAGCCTTGGGTCGGCAGATTGATGCCCGCGCCCTGCAGCGCCTTCAGGAACGCCTCGCCCGGCGTCTCGCCCACGCCCATGACCTCGCCGGTCGAGCGCATCTCCGGCCCCAGCAGCACGTCCACGCCGGGGAACTTCTTGAACGGAAACACCGGTGCCTTGGCAAACCAGTACTTCGGCTGTGGATCCTCGGTGAGGCCGATATCCGCCAGCGTCTGGCCCAGCATCAGCAGCGTCGCCTGTTGCGCGAGCGGCAGGCCCATCGCTTTGGCCAGAAAAGGCACCGTGCGGCTCGCGCGCGGATTCACTTCCAGCACGTAGAGCTCGCCATCCTTGTCGGCAAACTGCACGTTCATCAGCCCGCGCACGCCGATGGCCTTGCCCAACCGACGCGTCACGTCCTTCATTTCCTGCAGAATATGCGGCTTGACCTTGAACGGCGGCAGCAGCGCCGTCGAGTCGCCCGAGTGCACGCCGGCTTCCTCGACGTGCTCCAGAATTCCCGCGATGACGGTGTTTTCGCCGTCGCACAGCGCGTCCACGTCGTACTCGAACGCGTCTTCCAGGTACCGGTCAATCAGCACCGGCCGATCGGACGTCGCTTCCGTCGCCACCCGCAGCCATTCCGTCAGCGCTTCCGGCTTGTAGACGATCCGCATCGACTGGCCGCCGAGCACGTACGACGGCCGCACCAGCACCGGATAGCCGATGCGCTCGGCGACCTGCAGCGCTTCCTCGGCCGACCGCGCCATACCCGCTTCCGGCTGGCGGATCCCAAGCTTGTCCATCAGCGCGCCAAAGCGCTCGCGATCCTCGGCCAAGTCGATCGCGTCCGGGGACGTGCCGAGAATCTTCACCCCGGCGTGCGCCAGCCCCTGCGCCAGCTTCAGCGGTGTCTGCCCGCCCAGCTGCACAATCGCGCCGATCGGCTGCTCCAGCCGCGCCACTTCCAGGACGTGCTCCAGCGTCACGGGCTCAAAGTACAGGCGATCCGCGGTGTCGTAGTCGGTCGAGACCGTTTCCGGATTGCAGTTCACGAGGATCGTCTCGTAGCCCGCTTCCTTCAACGCGTAAACCGCGTGGCAGCACGAATAGTCGAACTCGATGCCCTGGCCGATGCGATTCGGTCCCGAACCGAGGATCATGACCTTCTTGCGATCCGTCGGTTTGGCCTCGCAGCCGGATTCATAGCTGGAATACAGGTATGGCGTGTGCGACTCAAACTCGCCGGCGCAGGTGTCCACGCGCAGAAACGAGGCGACGACGTGCTTGGCGTGGCGATCGCGGCGCACATCCGACTCCGGACGCTGCAACAGCCGGCCCAACTCGGCGTCGGTCATCCCCTCGCGCTTGTAGCGCAACCAGTCGTGCGCGCTCACGTCGAGGTTCGTCCCCGCGGGCACGCGCGCGGCCACGTCGGCCTCCATCTTGGCCATGATGGTGAACTGCTGCAGGAACCACGGATCAATGCGCGACAGGTCGAAAATCTCCTGCAAGCTGCGACCGTTGCGCACCGCGGCCAGCACCGCGTAGATCCGCTGCGGCGTCGGCGTGCTCAGATCCGTGTCCAGCCATTTCTTGTCGTCCGGCGGCAGCTTGGTCTCCAGCGACGCCAGGCCTTTGCGCAGCGCTTCGCGGAACGTCCGGCCGATCGCCATCACTTCGCCGACGGACTTCATCTGCGGACCCAGGCTGTCTTTTGCGCCCGGAAACTTGGCAAAATCAAAGCGCGGAATCTTGACCACGACGTAGTCGATCGACGGCTCAAAGCAGGCCGGCGTCGTCCGCGTGATGTCGTTGGGAATCTGGTCCAGCGTGTAGCCCAGCGCCAACTTCGCGGCGATCTTGGCAATCGGAAAGCCCGTCGCCTTGGACGCCAGCGCCGAACTGCGGCTCACCCGCGGATTCATCTCGATGATCGCCAGCTGGCCATCGTCCGGATTCACCGCGAACTGGATGTTCGATCCGCCCGTCTCCACGCCCACTTTGCGGATGATGAGCAGCGCAGCGTTGCGCATGATCTGGTATTCGCGATCGGTCAGCGTCTGCGCCGGCGCCACGGTGATCGAATCGCCCGTGTGCACGCCCATCGGATCGAGGTTCTCAATCGAGCAGATGATGACCACGTTGTCGGCGCGGTCGCGCATCACTTCCAGCTCGTACTCTTTCCAGCCGGCAATCGACTGTTCGACGAGGATCTGGTTCGTCGGGCTCTCGTCCAGGCCCTTGGCGATCGCCGCGCGGAATTCCTCCGTCGTGTATGCCATGCCGCCGCCGGTCCCGCCCAGCGTAAACGAGGGGCGAATGATCGCCGGCAGGCCGACGCGCTCCAGCGCCTCGCCGGTCTGGTCCATCGACGTGACGATGATGGACCGCGGCGTCATCAAGCCGATTTCCGCCATCGCCTGAGCAAAACGCTGGCGATCCTCGGCCAACTCAATCGCTTCCACGCTCGCGCCGATCAGCTTGCAGCCATATTTGGCCAGCACGCCCGCCTTGTGCAGCGCCAGCCCGAGGTTCAAGCCGGTCTGACCGCCAACCGTCGGCAGCACGCTGTCCGGTCGTTCCTTGGCGATAATATCGGTCAGCGCCTCGACCGTCAGCGGCTCGATGTAGGTGCGATCGGCAACGGACGGATCCGTCATGATCGTCGCGGGATTGGAATTGACGAGGATGACGGTCGCGCCTTCCGATCGCAGCGCGCGGCACGCCTGGGTGCCGGAATAGTCGAACTCGCACGCCTGACCGATGACAATCGGCCCGGAGCCAATGACGAGAATCTTGCGACCTTGACCTTTCATCGCGGACGCTCCATCAACTCAGCAAAACGTTTGAACAAATGGTGACTGTCGTGCGGCCCCGGCGACGCTTCCGGATGGAATTGCACGGAGAACGCCGGCCAGCGCTTGTGGCGCAGTCCTTCGACCGTGTCGTCGTTCAGGTTCGTATGCGTTACCACCACTTCGCGGCCGTTCAACGACGAGGCCGCTACGGCAAAACCGTGATTCTGTGCGGTGATTTCGACGCGCCCCGTATCCAGATCGCGCACCGGATGATTGCCGCCGCGGTGGCCAAACCCCAGCTTGTAGGTCTTGCCACCGCACGCGATGCCGAGCAGCTGGTGGCCCAGACAGATGCCGAAGATCGGGACTTTTCCCAGCAGATAGCGAATCGTCTCGACCGCATACGTCACCGGCTCGGGATCGCCCGGACCGTTGGACAGCAGCAGGCCATCGGGGCGCAGCGCGAGGATCTCGATCGCCGTCGTCGTCGCGGGCACCACGGTCACCCGGCAGCCAGTCGCGACCAGCTGGTGCACGATGTTCAGCTTGATGCCAAAATCCATCGCCACGACGTGCTTCTTCGCGTCCTCCGGCCCCAGCGTCCACGCGCGCTTGCACGTCACGCGACTCGCCAGATCCAGCCCCGCCATCGACGGATGCAGCTGCGCCTCGCGGGCCAGCAACGCCACGCGCGGATCATCGATCAGGTCCGGACCATCGGTATCCAGCCGCACGCGGCCGGCGATGGGCAGGTCGGTGGCATCCGGAAACGCGCGGATCACGCCTCGCAGGGCACCCACGTCGCGGATCAGCAGCACCAGACGCCGCGTGTCGACACCGCAAAGCGCGGGCACATTCGCCGCGGCCAGGTAATCGCCCAGCGAGCGATCGGACCGCCAATTGGACGGCACCGGATGGTAATCGCGGCAGATGAGGCCCGCGGCACGCAGCCCGGAAGATTCAGAATCCTCCGGATTGACGCCATAATTGCCGATGTGCGGATACGTCAGCGTGACGATCTGCCCTTCGTAGCTCGGATCCGTCAGGATTTCCTGATAGCCCGTGAGCGACGTATTGAACACAACTTCGCCCGCGCCGTGCGCGCCCGATTCGGCAAATTCTCCGCCAAATCGCTTGCCGCGGAAGAAGTGGCCGTCCTCAAGTACCAGGATGCCGTCCATCGCGACTCCAATCCCCGGTCATTGGCCGGGGCGGGCGGACGGTAGGGGACCACCGTCACAGGGTCAAGGGCTTTGGCGTGAACGTTTGGTGAACCCGGCAACTGCATGGTACAAGTTGCCGCACGCGGCTGTCAGGCCGGACCAAGGCTATGCTCACAACCTCTCCCTCTACCGTACTTGTTACCGGCGCTGCGGGCTACATTGGCACAACATTGTTGCGCCGCCTGCTCGCCGACGGCGCGCGCGTGATCGCGTTGGACAATCTGGAGCGCGGTCACGCCGAGCATATGCCGCGCGAAGTGCCGCTGATCGTTGGCGACGTCCGCGATCCGGACGCGGTGCGGCAAGCGCTGCGGCTGTTCGATCGTCCGCCGGACGCGTGCATTCATCTGGCTGGCCTCATCCAAGTGGGCGAGTCGACGCTGTTTCCCGCGCTCTACCGCGACGTGAACGCGATCGGCACGCAGGTTGTCGCCGATTTGTGCCTGGAAGCGGGCGTGCCCGCGCTGGTGATGGCGTCGTCGGCGGCGGTGCTGCGGCCGCTGGCGGGTGTGGGCGATCGTCTGGATGAAGACGCGCCGGTGGGACCGGAGAGTCCGTATGGCGCGAGCAAGCTGAGCGGCGAATACACGCTGCGGGCGGCGGCGGATCTGGGGCGGATGGCGACGGTGGCGCTGCGGCTGTTCAACGTCGCCGGTGCGGCGTATGGGCTGGCCGAGCGGCATGACCCCGAGACGCACCTGATTCCACTCGCGCTGCGGGCGGCCGCGGGCGAACTACCGCCACTGCACGTCTTTGGCACCGATTTTCCGACCCCCGATGGCACCTGCCTGCGCGACTATGTGCACGTCCGCGACGTCGTCGAGTCCTTTGTGCGGTCCGCGCGGCTGGCCATGCAGCAGACGGCGAGCGGGACGAGCGAATTCCAGGTGATGCATGTGGGCACCGGCCACGGCCGCAGCGTGCAGGAAGTGATCGCCGCCTGCGAACAAGTGCTGGCGAAGTCGGTGCCGCACCAAGTCCATGGTCGACGGCCGGGCGACGTCGCGGCGCTGGTCGCGGATCCCACGCGGCTGGCGGTCACCCTGGACATCCACCCGGATCCGGACCTGCTGCGGATGGTGCGGGATGCGGCGGAGACGTTGGGGTTGTTGGGGGCCTGAGAGGTATTCACCTTTGAATGGGTTGGTTTCGCGGGGCTGGCGCCGCGGGTGCGCCTGATCTGAGGGAAACCGAAGGTTTCTACGTGGTATCGTATCGTTATATAGCCACCGTAGACTCGCCGGTATGCGGTGCACAGCTATGAAATGACTAGAAAGTGCGCGCGTAGGCACGGAACAACAGGCGGGCGACAACGGTGCGGGGCTGCTCCGTCAGCATGATGCTGTCACACGGGTGGCGGCAGCACACCGCCGCCCGACGCACCAGACGGCCGCACCTCGCGACGCCAGCGTCCCAGCGGCGGCTTCCACGGGCAGGCATCCACCTCGTCGTCGTCGCCAGGCAAGCGCTGCCGGGAAGTCGCGGCCATGTCGGGCGACCGTCACGGCGACGTCGGCGCGCTTGAAACGTCGCCGGTTCAAGTTCATTCGTCGGGCCCTTCCGCTCGTGGTCGGCGTTCGCCAGTCCACACGTTGGGGAACCTGTTGCGCGTCAGTTCCGCACCGTCGTCCAGGGCGTCCAAGTGAGCTACTGGCCCGGTGGCCATCGGTGTGAGCACACAACGACGCAGTCACCGTTTTGGTCGGACGCTCAGTGCAAATTGACGCGCCACGGCCACCTGCGCAACTCTGGCACGCCTCTGCGTGGCGTCTCCTTTGAAGGCTCGTTTCACACCGTCGTGTCCGCTCTCGCGGAGAGGTGCGGACACGCTACTGCCTACAAGTTCTCAAACTCGCTGCGGTCTATCCCGCCAGACATGCAAACTGTGTTGGCTCGTGGCTGTTGCGACGGCACTCTGTCGGCATTGATCGCTCACTACGTTCAGGTGCGGTCCGCGTGGCGGAATTCAACTCGGGATCCGCGCGCGGAGCGATCACGCAGTTCCCGCTGCGGTCGACCACATCTCTACATAGATAAAGTCGGAAGGACGAAGACACAGTACCGCTCCGCCGGTTGACCTCAGCGAGTCCTGGCGGCAACCGACGATCGTTCACAAGACTCGGATGTCGCCAAAGCGCGCGAGTCCTGAGTATTTCTAGGAACATGCCGGACATTACATTTACACACACCTTCGCGGGGTCTCGCGCCGCACGCCCGTGTGCGTTTGTAAAGTCGTCTTACGAAGAAATGGCAGCCCCTCACGGGGAGCGCGTACGGTCAGGCGGCAAGAGGCGCATCGCAAAGGTGCGGACTTGCCCACAACGCTGCGATGACAGGAACGAATTCTATGGTCGCAGATTGGCTGACCCTACTCACCGACACCGGTCGCATTGCGCGCGTAGCTTCACTGATTGCCGATTCGCTTCGGCTCCCGGGACTGCCGGAGGGGAACAGCTTTCTGGCGAAGCGCTTGATCAGATTTGTGCAAGTTCACGGTTTGACGGCGCTGGATGAACTCATTGACGCCAATCGCACGGATCGGTTGCGTTCCATCGTCGGGGTCCAGAATTCATGGTTTTGGCGCGAGCCAGAGCACTTCATCTTTCTGCTTGGTCATCTGGAGACACAACTGCGTCGCGAACAACCACTGCGGATCTGGTCGGCGGCGGCATCCGCGGGACAAGAGCCGTACTCCTTGGCCATGGCATTTCTGGAGGCTACGCAGCCCAAGGTGCCGGCAGTGCGAATTCTGGCCACCGACTTGGATGCTGCCGCGCTGGATTTGGGGCGTCGCGGCGTCTACGACGCGGCGGCTTTGACGGAGCTGCCGGACGCGCTGTCTCCCTGGCTGGTGCCCGCGCCATCCGAAAGCGGTCCCCCCGGATGGCAGGTGCGACCCGAAGTCTCCCAACTGGTTGAATTCAAATCGCTCGACCTGCTGTCCCTGTCCTGGTGTGGCGATGAGGCCCCCGTGGTGCTGGACATGGGAAAAGGCCTCTTTGACGCCATCTTCTGCCGCAACGTCCTCCTCTATTTCGCTGCGCCTTACCGATACGCCGTGCTCGAGGGGTTGGCGCGGCGCCTGGCTCCCGGGGGGCTCCTTTGCCTCGGCCAGAGCGAGACCCTCGGGCTGGCGGGCCATCTTTTTGAACCCTGCGGCCGGGGCATGTACCTGCGGCCGATCAGGACCCGTCGGACGAAGAAGGAAGTGACCGAATGAAAAGGTTGACTGTTTGGGTGGAGCGTCTGCAAGTGCGCACAACCATAGCGCTGGGCTTTGCCATCCTGCTGGCGCTCGTGCTGGGGCTCGGTGTGCAGAGCCTGCTCACCATCGACCACCTGAATGAGGCGACAGAAAACCTCTACGAGAGAGAGCTGTTGGGCATTTCCCACATCAAGGAAGCCAACATCAACCTCATCTACATCAGCCGCAGCGTGCGGGAACTGATGCTTGCCCCCAACGCACAGGAGCGGGAGAAGGCAGAGCGCGCAATCGCCAAAGCGGAGCGAACGTTGCGTTCTGAATTGAGCGAAGGTCGGAAGCGCGTTCACCACGCCGAGAATCTGAAGATCCTTGAGCAGTTCGACGCCAGTTTTGACGCCTACTTGCACAATGTTGCGCATCTGATTGAGTTGGTTCAGAAGAATCCAGACTACCACTCGTCAGAAGCCACAGAATTCATGCTCAGTGCGGGGAACGTAGACGTGCTGACGACCAGCGACAACTTGCTGACCACGCTGTGCAAAGGCAAGGAGCGAGCAGGAGATCTCGCAGCCAGCATGGCGGCAAGCGATGCCCGACAGACGCGCCAACTCGCGCTCGTGATCTATGCCGTCATCCTGCTGCTTGGTCTGCTGATCGCGGCCCTCGCAAGCGGCGCAATTACCGCCCCGCTGAACTCGCTGAACCGCGTTGTCCAGGCGATTGTCGAAGGCAAGACCGATGTTGCCGTTCCGTGCATCACCTATGGTAACGAGTTGGGGGCGATGGCGCGATCGATCGATGTGCTGCGCGGCAACGCCACCGACCGGGAAAATGTGCGCTGGGTGAAGGCAGGTAAGGAGCGGATCGCGGCCGTCTTGATCGGCGTGGAATCATTGGCTGAGTTCGCTCGCGTGCTGCTGGCTGAGCTCGCGCCGTTGACCAACGCTCAGGTTGGCGTCTTGTTCGTCAAGGATGCCAACGCGCTCACCTACAAGCTCAAGGGGTCCTGGGGCTATCGCGAGCGCAAAGAACTGTTGACCGAGTTCTCGGCCGGCGAAGGCCTGATCGGCCAGACCGTCCTCGAGGGAACGCCGATTCGGATCACTGACATCCCCTCGGACTACATCCGTGTATCATCGGCGCTCGGCAGTGCGCCTCCGCGTTTTGTGGAAACATTTCCTGTGCATGGGATTGGAAAGGACGTGATTTCGGTCATCGAATTGGCGGGCTTCACGGACTTTAGCGCGAGCCAGCGTGCCCTGATCGATGAGGTGCTGCCGATCGTCGCTTTGAATCTGGAGATCCTCGAGCGCAACGAGCGCACGCGGGACCTTCTGGAACAAACGCAGCGACAGGCAGAAGTATTGCGGGCGTCGGAAGACGAATTGTCGGCGCAGAACGACGAACTGCACGCGCAAACGGCAGCGCTGCAGGAGCAGACCGCAGAATTGCAGCGAATGAACGCGCAAGTCGCTGCGCGGACGGATGAGTTGGAGTTGGCGCGAACCAAGGCGGAGGAGGCCACAGCGACCAAGAGCATGTTCCTGGCCAACATGAGCCACGAGATTCGCACGCCGATGAACGCGATCATCGGTCTGTCGCAGTTGGCCCTACGCGGAGAGCAGTCGCCCAAGCAGAAGGACTACCTGCAGAAGATCAACCGAGCTGGGACGTCGCTTCTGGGCATTATCAACGACATCCTGGACTTTTCCAAGATCGAGAATGGCCGAATGGAGTTGGAACAGGTCGCGTTTCCGCTGGATGAAGTGCTCGACGGGCTGGCAACCTTGGTAGGCCAAAAGGCCAATGAGAAGTCGCTGGAGTTCTTGATCCACGTGGATCCCGGCACGCCGGCCGGGCTGACTGGCGATCCGCTGCGTTTGGGCCAGGTGCTGACCAACTTGGCGAACAACGCCATCAAGTTCACCGAAAAAGGACACGTCACGGTTGATGTCCGGTTGGGGGCACAGCGCGGAAATCAGGTGCAACTCATCGTGTCTGTAGAGGATACCGGGATCGGCATGAGTTCAGAACTCTGCGCGCGGCTGTTTGAGGCATTCAGCCAGGCCGACGGCTCCACGACGCGAAAGTACGGCGGCTCCGGCCTTGGCTTGTCGATCTCCAAGCGGCTGGTGGAGATGATGGGCGGCGAGATTCACGCGGAATCGACGCCGGGAAAGGGCAGTACTTTCAAGTTTGACGCCTGGTTTGGTGTGGCGCCGACGCTCACGCGCAAGCCGGCGCCGCTGTCCGTCCGTGGGATGCACGCGCTCGTGGTGGACGACAACCCGGTGGCCATCGAAATCCTGACTGAGCAGCTTTCTGAGCTGGGCATGCGCGTGGAAGCGGTGGAGAGCGGCCCCGAGTGCATCAAGATGCTGGAACTGCACGACGCCGAGGACCCATTCCGCATCGTCTTCATGGATTGGCGGATGCCGGGAATGGACGGTGTTGCGGCGACGCGAGCGATCTTTGACGGTCGGGAATTGAAGCACCGCCCCGTCGTGGTCATGGTGACGGTGTTCGGCAGCGACGACGTCCGCAACGCGGCGCAGGCCGCTGGCGCGCGGACGTTCCTGGCCAAGCCGGTGAGTCAGTCGCAATTGCTCGATACCATGACGGAAATCTTTGCGCCTGAGATTCGCGAACAGATTCGAGCGGCGAGCCAGGACTCTGGTCGCTACGCATTCATCGACGGAATCGCTGTGCTGCTGGTGGAAGACAACGCAGTCAATCAGCAAATCGCGGTCGAACTGCTCCAATCTGGTGGTGCGCACGTGACGGTAGCGGGCAACGGCGCTGAGGCCCTGCGGCTCCTGACAACTGCGCCCGAGCCACTGCCGTGGTCGGTCGTGCTGATGGACTTGCAGATGCCGGTGATGGATGGCCACACGGCGACGTTGGAAATCCGCAAGTTGGAACGGTTCCGATCCTTACCAATTGTCGCGATGACGGCGCACGCGCTGGCCGAGGTGCGGGAGAGGTGTCTGGCGGAGGGCATGAACGACCATATCACCAAGCCGATCGACGCGGACGTGCTGTTCGCAACCGTCGCGCGGTGGGGCCGGCGTCAGCAGCCGGTGTCATGGCGCGACGCGCTCACGGCAGTGGGCGTGGACGTGGACAAAGGCATTGCCCGGTTCTCCGGCAAGGATCTGGCGTATCGGTCCATGGTTTGGCGTTTCCGCGAAGAGTACGCCGACGCCGTGACGAACTTGCGGGTTGCGTCGGCAGCAGGCGATGCGGCGACGGCGATGCGCATCGCCCACACGCTTCGTGGCTTGGCGGCGACTTTGGAGGCGGGACCGCTGGCGAGGGCAGCAGGCAAACTGGAGAGGCTGCTGAAGACAGAGCAGTGTGGCGAGGCGTTTGAAGCGCTGCTGGTGGATTTTGGTGCGGAGCTCACGAAGTTCGCGACCGCAGCGCAGACGCTGGCACCGACGGACCGAAGTTCCGACGACAACGACGCCATAGACGGCGAGCCGGTCGATTCTGCGCACCTCACGGAAGTCTACGCTCGGCTTTACAAGCTGCTGGAGACGTCGGACGCAGAGGCCTTGGCGGTGGCGGACGCTCACGAACTGCTGCTTCGTCGCAGCATGGCCAGTACGTTCAAGTTCCTGCAGGACGCGCTGCGGAGCTACGACTTCAGCACCGCCCAGCAGATCGTCGGACAAGCCCGGCATTTGCATCTGAACGGGCATATTTCCCCAAGCGAGGCGTGAGAGATGCCGCACGACGCCCACACGCGAAAGCCAACCGTTCTGGTGGTAGACGACGCCCCGCACAACCTGTCCCTGATGGCTCACGTGCTGACCGGCCAGTACCGCGTCTTGCTGGCCAATTCAGCGGCGCGCGGGCTGGAACTCGCCAAAGGAGACCTTCGTCCAGACCTGATCCTGCTGGATGTGGTCATGCCCGAGATGGACGGCTATCAAGCCTGCGCACAGCTCAAATGCCACGAGCGTACCCGGGACATTCCAGTCATCTTTCTGACCGCGCTGGCGGACGCTGACGATGAGCAACGTGGCCTGGAGGCCGGCGCAGTCGACTACCTGATCAAGCCGATCGAACCGCCCCTCCTTCTGGCCCGTGTCAAGACGCATTTGGCCGTCCGGGCGAATGCCGAGTCGCGGTTGGTCGAAGCGGTATCCCGCGATCAGGAAGTGGCGGCCCGCAAACTCGCGACAGTGCTGGCGACGTCGGGTGACGGCTTCTGGACAATCAACCGCCAAGGGTATGTCACCAGCGTCAATGAGGCCTACTGCCGGCAGCTCGGCTACCACTGGCAGGGTGTAGTCGGCGTCCACATCACAGCATTCATGGAGCGGTCTTACACGAAGGCGGCCATCGCAGCCCACATCCAGCGGATCATCGACGGTGGCGGTCACGCGCGCTTTGAACGCAACCATCGCCATTCCGACGGGCATCTTGTCCCCATGGAAATCTCGGTGACGTACATGCCGGAATACGACGAACTGGCGACGTTTCTGCACGATGTCTCAGAGCGTCGACTTGCCGAAACGGCGCAACGAAACCTGGTCGAGGAGCGCGGCGCCGCGGCGCGCAAGTTGGCGGCGATCATCAACACCACTGGCGACGGCTTCTGGACGGCCAATCTCGACGGCGTCATCGGTAGCGTCAACGACACGTACTGCACGATGGTGGGCTACGCACGTGAGGAGATTCTCGGCCAACACATCTGTTTCTTTGAAACCGTCAAGAAGACTCGCGAGCAAATCTACGCGCACACCCAGCGGATCATTGAAGGCGGCGGCCACGAGATGTTTGAGACACGCCACACACACCGGGACGGTCACTCCATCTGCCTGGAAGTGTCCGTGACGCATGTCCCCGAAGAAGCAGAAATGGTGGCCTTTCTGCGGGATATCTCGGAGCGCAAGCGTCAGGAAGAACTGCTGCGGCAGGCGGCGTTTCACGACGTGCTGACCGACCTTCCGAATCGCCGAATGCTCATCGACTCGTGGCGACGCGCGTCGGCGGCGGTTACACGGCATGGCAACCGGGGCGCGGTCTTGTTGATCGATCTGGACCACTTCAAGGTGCTCAATGACAGCATGGGGCATGACGCTGGCGACACGTTTCTTCGGCAGGTCGCGACGCGCCTGCGCACGTGCGTACGCGACGTGGACACTGTGGCGCGACTCGGCGGCGATGAATTTGCGGTGCTCTTGGTCGACCTGAGTTCGGTGATGGACGAGGCCGCGACCCAGGCTGCAGTTGTTGCCGAGCGCATTCGAACCAGCCTGAGCGAAGACTTTGGCATCAACAACACCATCTACCGCGGCGGTTGTAGCATCGGCGTCACGCTGTTTCGCAGCGACCGTGACGAACTGGACGGGCTGCTGAAATTTGCCGATTCGGCGATGTACCAAGCCAAGCGGAGCGGCCGCAACGCGGTGCGGTTCTTCGACAGCTTGACGCAGGAAAAGGTGACCGAACGCGACGCACGTGCGGTTGAGTTGCGCGCGGCATTGGCGGGTGACCAATTCCTGCTCCATTACCAAATCCAGGTGGACGCGGACCGGAAACCGCTCGGCGCAGAGGCGCTTGTGCGCTGGATGCATCCTGAGCGCGGCCTCATCCCACCTGGCCACTTCATCGCGTTGGCCGAGGAAACCGGGATCATTCTCGAATTGGGATTATGGGTATTGACATCAGCATGCCGGCAACTCAGTGCATGGCAAGCGTCGCCGACCACGCGCAATCTGCCGATTTCCGTGAACGTCAGTGCCCGGCAATTTGGCCAAAGGGACTTTGTCGATCACGTTCATCGGGTCCTCGATGAGACCGGAGCGCCGCCGCATCTGCTCAAGTTGGAGTTGACGGAGTCGACTGCGCTCCGCAACGTGGAGAAGACGATTGAGACGATGCACGCCATCAAGGCGTTCGGCGTCACGTTTGCCATGGACGACTTCGGTACGGGCTACTCGTCGCTGACCTACCTGAAACGTTTGCCGTTTGACCAGCTGAAGATTGATCAGTCCTTCGTGCGCGGCCTGCCAGACGACGGCGTCGGTGCGGCAATTGTCGAGTCGATCATCGCAATGAGTCGGGCATTGGGCATCGAAGTCATTGCGGAAGGCATCGAAACCATGTCGGAGTTTCAAGCGCTGGAAGCGCGTGGTTGCCTCAAATACCAAGGCTATTTGTTCAGCCGGCCGATCCCGTCGACCGAGTACGAGTCATTGCTGATTGTGCATTGACCGTTGGGGACCGTGCTTGCGAAGAGCCGCTGGGACAAGTAGGGTTGTGCCCGCTCGTTCGTCACCGCGACAAAGGGGCCTCTTCGATGGAGTTTGTATGGCCGCGCGCATTTTGATCGTCGAAGACAATCTGATCAACCAACGCGTCGCCCATGACACGCTCTGCAGCGCCCATTACCGCGTCGACGTGGTCGCGAACGGTCAGCAAGCGCTGGAGGCCACGGCTGCGACCGACTACGACCTGATTCTGCTCGATTGGCATATGCCGGTCATGGATGGCTTCGAAACGGTTCGAGCGTTGCGCAGCGGGTCGCGGACTGCTGACGTCAAGGTGTTGGCAATGACGGCCAACGTCATGAGTGGTGACCGTGAACGATGCCTTGCGGCTGGCATGGACGATCACATCGGCAAGCCGATCGCGCCATCCGCGTTGCTCGAACGCGTGGCCTACTGGCTAGGACGACCGCGGACTCCGGGGAGCGCACAGGACGTGGCTCTGCTTCCGGGAGGGCCCGGGCTGATTGAACGGAGCATACTCGCGGAGCTTGCGGCGCTCGAGGGCGACGACGGCTTGGCGCTGCTGTACGACCTGAAACAGCTGATTCGGGAGACGATTTCTCGGGTTGAACCGGAGTTGCAGGATGCCGTGGTGGCGAGGCAGTGGGATCGCGTCGCTCAAGCAGCTCACGCGCTGAAGTCGAGCACCGGCACGCTTGGGCTTACTGCGTTGGCAAGCGCGTGCAACGCATTGGAGCAGCTGACGCGAGAAGGTTCGACTTTGGAGGCGGAGCTTGTTTTGGGGCGGCTGCGGCAACTCGTGGTGCCCTCGCTGGCGGCGATGGACGCCGCGATTGCAGAGTTGGTGGACCGGTAGGACGTTCTACGCGAGATTTCCGACGGGGCTGCCGGTCGTACAGAGGAGGGGCCTATGGTCTGGACACACAATCAACCCATGCTGACGATGGCCGCCGCGCAAGCCCTGCTCCACGCGGGGGTTGCTCAAGCCATCCGGGAAGGCATCGGCGTCAGCATCACAGTGCTGGATCCGGCCGGGCGCTTGTTGGCGTTCCTGCGCATGGATGGCGCCCCGCACGTGAGCATCGAGACGTCGTTGAAGAAGGCTCGGACGGCGGTTGGACTCGGCTTACCGACCGGCCAAGCATGGCTGGATTTTGTGCGCGGCGACCCGATCCTGGAGGGGGGCGTTGGGCATCTGCCAGACTTCATCCTGCTCGGCGGTGGCGTGCCCGTGCGACTTGCTGGCCAACTCGTCGGCGCCCTCGGTGTGAGTGGCGGGCACTATTCCCAAGATGAGCGTGTGGCGGCGGCAGCGGTGCGTGGCTTGGAGTCCTAGATGCAGGTGGCGTCTGACACACTGGCCGCTGGAACGCAGGTATCCGCGTCGCTCATCCTGCCTCTGGTCTCTGCCCGCGACGTTTGCGAGCTGGCCCAAGCTTTGATGGCTGCAGTCGACACGCTCATTCCCTGCGACAACACCGGATTCTACTTTCTGAATCCAAAGACATACCAGCTGGATCTGGTATTTGCCAAAGGCTTTAGTGAGGTTGAGCGCGCGGAAGCGCAGGCGAGTATGGATCGGCGGCATCCCGGCTGGGTCGTGCGCCATCGCAAGGCGCTTTACGTTCCCGATACCGACGCAGATCCGCTCCTCTCGCAGAATCCATTGCCGCGAATGTCCCATATTCGTTCCCGTTTCTACGTGCCTCTGGTGTGCGAAGACCAATGCGTCGGCGCGTTGGGTATCGCATCGCGCACGCCAAACGCGTTCAGTGACGAACACCGTGCCCAATTCGCGCTGTTGGGCGAGTTCACGGCCCAAGCCCACGCCCGTTTGGTGGAAACCGAGCAACTCCGGCAAAGTCGGCGACAGTTGGAGACGGCGATCTCAGCCGCTGAAGAAGGCCTTTGGGAATGGGATATTCCTTCAGGTATCGTACGGTTCTCGTCGACGTGGCAAACCATGCTCGGCTACGCGCCAGACGAATTGCCGCACCGCGAGGAAACGTTCTTCCGCCTTTTGCACCCAGACGATGTCCCGCTGGTGTCGGCAGCCCTGCGCGCGCATTTCCAGGACAACGTTCCCTACGCAATGGAAGTGCGCATGAAGCGGCGCGACGACACCTATGCGTGGATCCTCGCGCGCGGGCAGGCGCTGCACGATGCGACGACGGGCGAGGTTCGAACGATGTCCGGCACCCACGTGGATCTCACGAGTTTGAAGGCGGCCCAGGAGTCCATGCGCGAGGCGCGCGACGCTGCTCTGGCGGCGTCGCAGCTGAAGTCGGCGTTCGTCGCCAACATGAGTCACGAGATTCGGACCCCGATGAACGGCGTCATCGGGCTGACATACCTGTTGCTGGACACGAATCTCGACGCACAACAACGCGAATACACCACGCTCATCCGCTCTTCCGCTGAGGCCCTTTTGGGCGTTCTGAACGACGTATTGGACTTTTCCAAGGTGGAATCCGGTCGCCTCGATGTGCAGCGCCAGCCGCTGTCGCTGAACACACTGGTGGACGAGGCGATCGCCGGGTCGTCCGGAATTGCCACCGCGAAAGGCTTGCGGATCGTCAATGAACTGTCGGGGGAACCGCTGCTCGTCACAGGCGATCGCTTGCGGGTGCGACAAATACTCATGAATCTATTGGGTAACGCGCTGAAGTTCACCGAGCGCGGTCAAGTCGTGGTGCGCGTCTCCCAGAATGGGCGCCACATGGTGCGTGTGGAAGTTCAGGACACTGGCATCGGGGTAGCGCCTGAAGCCGCCGCCCACATCTTTCAGCCGTTTCGCCAAGCCGATGGCTCCACGACGCGCAATCAGGGTGGAACTGGGCTGGGCTTGGCTATCAGCCGGCAACTCGCAGAGTTGATGGGCGGCGCGATTGGGTATGAGCGCCCGAAGGGAGGCGGTTCGACCTTCTGGTTTGAGATGCCCGCCGTGGCATCGCTCCGACCGCAGCGTCTCGGACGGAACGTCTGGACGTTGGACTCCGACGTGATCGAACTGCGCCTTTTGCGCGCGGTGACTGGCGGCGAGCCGGTGCACCGGCTGATGCGGCTGGAGGACCTGGCGCGCCTGATGCCGCCGCCCGATTTGCTGATCGTAGCGGGAAGTGCAGTCAAGCCAGAGGAACTCGAAGCTGCGATCGGGACGATGGACGAGCACGCGCCGCGTCCAGAGGTTGTCGTCCGAACCAGCGACGCGACAACGGCCCAGGCTTTTGCCGCCCGTGGCTTTCAGCGCGTCGTGGCCAGCGTCCGCGAACTTTCGCGCTGATGCCGGGCGTATTGCTTGATGTGCGAGGCCATCTGGCGGAGACTCCGCCCATGGCTCGTTGTCCTTTTTCCAACGTCAGCACCACCCCGATTCGCACGGCGGCGTGGCAAGTCCTCGTTGCCGATGATGACCCGAGTATTCAGCTGGTGACACGCGCCGCTCTTCGCCACGTCACGGTTGCGGGGCGACCTCTCGCGCTCTCTCAGGCGGCATCGGTCGCGGATGCGCGTGCGTGGCTCGCGGGCAACGCAGAACCGGCGCTTCTGCTGCTGGATGTTGGCCTCGACACCGATGACGCGGGGTTGATCCTCGCCCGGGAAGTGCGCCAGGGACTGGGTAATCAGACCGTCCGCATTCTCCTGCGCTCGGGCCGGGATCCGGAGAGCCTGCGCGCTAGCGTTGTCGGACTGGACGTAGGCGACGTGTTGGGCAAAGCCACGGGTACCTTGCCAGAACTGCGCGCCGCCATCATAACAGCCCTGGAAGCCTACGCGCGTCTCACTCGAACGGAGGATTGACGCGCTGTGCCAGACACCATTTTCATCGTTGAAGATGACAAGATCGTCCGCACGATTCTTGAGCGTTGGTTGAGCGCCAACGACTGGCGTGTCGTGTCCTGCGACAGCGCGGCAGTGTGCCTCGACCGGCTCGCACAGGTCCTGCCAGACGCCATCTGTCTCGACCTGCACTTGCCGGATAGCGATGGCCTGAGCTTGCTCGCCCAGATTCAGCGTATCCATCCTGAGACGCCGGTGCTCGTGCTGACCGCGGACACGTCTGCGGAGACGGCCGTGCGGGCGTTGCAGGCTGGAGCCTTTGACTATTTGACGAAGCCGCTCGACCGTATCCGCCTCCTGACGGGCCTCCGTAACGCATTACGCTCCCACGCCCTGAGCCAATTGGTGCACCGGCAACAGCAAGTGTCGACGGACTTTGCCGTGCCGGGTCTGTTGGGCACGTCGGCGCCGATGCGCAAAGTCCGCGAGTTGATTCACCTGGTGGCGGCGCGTCACGTTGACGTGCTGATCGAAGGCGAGACCGGGACCGGCAAGGAGGCGGTGGCACGGGGAATTCACGCGCTCGGACAACGGCCGAATGCCCCGTTTGTGGCGATCAATTGCGCGACGTTGTCAGAAACGTTGATGGATAGTGAGCTTTTTGGCCATGAGCGCAACGCCTTCACCGGCGCCCACCGCCAGCACGCCGGGCGTTTCGAGCAGGCTGACGGTGGCACATTGTTCCTCGATGAGGTCGGGGAATTGTCGCTCCCGGCCCAAGCCAAGCTCCTCCGCGTCCTGCAGGAGCGGCGATTCTATCGCGTGGGCGGAACGGCGGAAATTGGCACGGATTTCAGGCTCATTGCCGCGACGAATCGTTCACTGGCGCAGATGGTTCAAGACCATCGGTTCCGCGAGGATTTGCTGTTCCGTATCGCGGTCTTTGAGATCCATGTTCCGTCTCTGCGGGAGCACTTGGAAGACATCGGGCTTCTGGCCGGCGCGTTTTTGGCACAGCAGACGCAGTTGGCCGACGGTCAGCAGTTGACGCTGTCGGTCGAGGCTGTGCGTGCGTTGACCTCGCGACCCTGGCCCGGCAATGTTCGGGAACTCCAGAATGCTCTGCGGCGCGGCGCAGTAGTCGCTGGTCCTGATGGTGTGATAGCGGTTGAAGGCGCGTCACGGCCGATGCCAACCGACCCCGTTGCGCCCGCACTGCGCACGTTGGCCGAGTTGGAGCGGGACGCGATTGAGCGGGCCGTGGCGCGGCATGGCGATGACTTGCTCGCCGCTTCCCGCGCCTTGGGAATCGGTCGGTCGACCTTGTATCGCAAGCTGGCGACCTACGGACTCCCGTTGCCTGGCCGTCGCTGACAGGTGGGCAGTCACTGGCGTTCTCAAGATGGGAAGCCGTTTCCCGTATTGGTACGCAATCGGGTCATCGCGCCGCTGGCGTCGCGGTTTCGCCATAACCTGAGTTGTCGCGTTAGCTCCGCTATTTCAGTGCGCTACAAATCGACACACTTCTGCGGCGATTCTGGCGTGGTCCTTGCAAATCCGTGTTCCGGCTTTGGAGGTCCCCATGTACGGTTTGCTGAATCAGGCAGTTCAGGCCTACGTCGTGTCACGGCATGGCGATACGATGTGGACTTGTGTCGCCGAAGAGGTGTGCCCGGAAGATGTGCCCTTTCTGGCGCTGGAGTTGTACCCGGATGGCGTCACCTTCTCACTGGTCGCAGCGTTGGCTGCTGCGACCGGCGAGTCGGCGGATGCCATGCTGGCCGACATCAGCAAGTTCTTTGCCGGTTACTTCGCAACTCGCGGGTACGACGACCTGATGCGTGCGACGGGTGGCTCATTCGCCCAGTTCGTCCGCAACATCGATTTGCTCCACACCCAAGTCAGCACCATGTTTCCCGACGTGAAAGTTCCTTCGTTTCGCGTGACCGACGAAAGCGGGATGTCTTTGCGGTTGCACTACTATTCGTCGCGCGAGGGACTTGCTCCGATGGTCGTCGGGCTGCTGCAGGGAGTGGCCGCGCGCTTTGGCCAGGAGCTGCAGATAAGCCACGACGTCATCCGCGGCAGCGGCGCCGATCACGATGAGTTCTTTTTGGAATTTCAGCCCGGCAGGACGATCGCATGCCAGTGACCGCTGAACTCATTCCCGGGCTTACCCGAACCCATCCTTTCCATCTCGTCTTTGATGAGACGCTGCGGCTTGTGCACGTCGCGCCGCGCTATGAGCGCCTGACGACGACGATCCGGGCAGGTGCACTCCTTTCGGACGTGACGCGGCTGGAACGGCCAGCGACTGATTTCACGTTTGCCAAACTGATGGAAAATGAGGATGTGGACGTCTTGTTGTGCTCCGTCGAAGTCCCGCAATTGCGGGTGCACGGACGCCTGATTGCGCTTGAGACGGCTGGGCGGATTGTGTTCCTGGGGACGCCGTGGGTGTCGTCACTGGCGGAGATAGCCGAAGCTGGCATGTCATTGGCAGATTTTCCAACCCATGACCTGCTGCTGACACTTCTGACCACTGCGCACGCCAAAGATATGGCGATGGCGGATGCACAACGGTTGGCGAACGAACTTCGGGTACAGCGGCGAAGGCCAGAAACGCCAATGCGATCGCTAGAGTCCGGCACGGCGGATGCAGAACGCTTGGCCGGGCTGGGGCGGCTGATCGGTTCCATGGCCCATGAAATCAGCACGCCATTGGGTGTCGCACGGATATCGGCCTCTCTGTTGGGTGAGCAACGTACGAATCTCGCGGAGCTGTTGGCTGCGGGCACACTCACGCGGCACGACTTGCGGCAGTACTTGCAGGACATGGACGCGGCATCGGTCATGCTCCTCGCCAATTTGGCGCGCGTCGCCGATCTGGTTGGCAACTTTCGGCAAATTGCCATTGAGCGTCGCTCGGAGGAGCGGCGCACGTTGCGGCTGGTTCCCTTCGTCGAGGAAGTGCTCCAGCGACTGGAACCAGTCCTTTTGCGCGCTGGGGTCCGTGTCGATGTGCGCGGCGACCGGGATTTTGCGGACCAAATCTATTCCGGTGCGCTGGCGCGGCTGCTGACGACGCTGGTCGAAAACGCCGTGATGCACGCGTACGATGGCATCGAAGAGCCGCGCCTGCGCGTGGAAATCTCCGCGGTGGGCGACGACTGCGTGCTTTGCTGCGAAGACAACGGCGTCGGGATCGGCGCCAACCTGAGCCGCGTGTTCGAGCCGTTCTTCACGACGCGACGCATGGGCGGGGGCACGGGGTTGGGACTCTACATTGCTCACAACATTGCCCAGGACCTATTCGGAGGCGGCATTTGCGCTGAATCCATTCTTCCACACGGATGTCGAATCGTCGTCCGCTGGCCAGCTACAAGGGTAATTGATCCATGAATCTCCCATCCGTTCAAAACCTCGATGAACACAAGCCACTTTTTGCCGACGGTCCAACAGTGCCCGTGCTTCCCGGCGACATGCTCCTGATGCCGCCTCGGCGCGCGTGGCAGGTGCTGGTGGTGGACGACGATGAGTCGGTTCATGCTGTTGTGCGCCTCTCCCTGCGCGGCCTGACCGTCGAAGCTCGTCCCGTGGACCTGCTGGAAGCACGCTCGGCCGCGGAAGCGCGGGCGATTCTGGCGATGCATCGGGATATCGCCGTGATGCTCCTTGACGTCGTCATGGAAACGGACGACGCCGGACTCAAACTGGTGGACCATGTTCGCCACACGCTCAACAACCACGTCATACGAATCGTCCTGAGTACTGGCCAGCCGGGCGCAGCCCCAGAAGAAACCGTGATGACTGAGCGCGACGTGAATGGCTATCTGTCCAAGTCAGACTTGAGCGCGCAACGGCTGCGGACGGCAGTGGCGGGCGCCATTCGCTCGTATCACGACGTTGCGACGATTGCCCGGCAATCCTTGCTCATGGAATGCGTCGCCCGGATGCAGGGACGGTATGTTGAAAACCAGGCGCCGATCGCGGTGGCACAGGCCATGTTGGGGGACATGCTGCACGCATTTGATGGGGCCGCGGGAACGATTCTGGTGAGGTATGGCGCCAGAACGCAGATGCACGTCCTCGCGACGACTGAGCCGCTCGAAGGCGAGCCCTTGGCGTCGCTCCTGCGCAATCGCATCGAGGCTGCGCTGATCGATGCGGAGAAGAGTGGCGAACTCGGTCTGCGGCGCGCGCCGTTTTCAGTCGCTGACTTGGATGTGCCAGTCGAATTTGCCGAAACGTGGCTGCTGCCCCTGCACATCGGCAATCACGTGCTGGGGGCGACTTGGATGGCGGTGCCTGACCAGGTGCAGACGACGCCCGATGCGGTGTTTCTGGCGCTGACCCGAGCCGTGGCGAACCTCCTGAAGGCGTTGGAAGATGCTGCTCTGCGACGGCTCGCGGAAGAAAGCCGTGATGCTTCGCACCGCTGGCTGACCCAGGTGACAGCCAACGTGCCCGACGGCTTGCTGGTGGAAGAATCGACCGGCCAAATCAAGCTCGTGAACACGAGATTCTGCGAAATGTTCGGTATCGACGCGCCACCAGAAGCGCTGATCGGCCTGGACTGCAAACTCGCGGCGGACGCGGCTGCCGAGAAATTCGTGAACGCGGACCAGTTTGTCCCGCGCGTGCAAGAAATCATTGCGAAGCGCGAGCCGGTCACTGCAGAGGCGCTGGAAATGATTGACGGGCGCTGGTTGGAGCGCGACTTCGTGCCGTTGGTCGTCAACAACAAGCCCGCGACGATCTGGCGTTATCATGACATCACAGCCGCCAAGCGGACGCAGGAGGCGCTGTTTGCGAGTCAATCGCGCTATGCGACGCTGTTTCACGCATCGAGCGATGCCATCCTGATTCTGAATGCAAGTGGTACCGTGGTCGATGCCAACGAGAGCAGCGGCGTGTTGCTGGAGATAGCGCACCAGCACTTGCTCAGCATGAAGTTCCGTGACCTTTTCGCACTCCCTGTGAGTTGCGGACGGGAGGCACTGGCGGAACTCCAGATGGGCCAGCCTGTGCTCTTCGAGGATCGATTGCGTCGCCCGAACGCGGGGCAGTTTCCGGCAGAAATTCGGGCGAATCTGGTGACTGTCGAAGGCGAGCAACTGGTTGAGGTCAATTTGCGCGACATCACCGCGCGACAGCAGCAGCAGGAAGCGCTCCTGTCGGCGAAGACCGCGGCGGATGCGGCAAGTGCAGCCAAGAGCCAGTTTCTTGCGGTGATGAGCCATGAAATCCGCACGCCGATCAATGCGGTTCTGGGCGCGAGTGAATTGCTACGCGGTTCAGATTTGCGGCGGAGTCAACGGGAACTGGCTGAGATTGTCCATGGAAGTTCGGAAGTTCTACTGACACTCATCAACGACCTGCTGGATTTTTCCAAGATCGAAGCCGCGCAAATGGAACTGGACTCGGAGCCATTCGATTTGGCAACATTGGCCGAGAGCGTCGTGGACATTGTCCGGGTTCGGGCGTCGGCGCGCGGGCTGACGCTGCAGTGCACCATCGACGGTCGCCTGCCCGCGCGGGTCGTCGGAGACGCCAACAGGATTCGGCAAATTGCCATGAATTTGCTGAGTAATGCGATCAAGTTCACTGAAGTCGGTAGCGTTTCCTTCGCCATTCGGGTGCGGGAACGCGCGACCGAGTCCGTGTCATTGGAAATCGTGGTCGAAGATAGCGGAATCGGCATCCCTCCCGATCAGCGGGACAACATCTTTGGTGCATTTGTTCAAGGCGAGAACAGCATATTCCGGCGATTCGG
Source organism: uncultured Myxococcales bacterium (assembly GCA_903924465.1). Classification (GTDB taxonomy): domain Bacteria; phylum Myxococcota_A; class UBA9042; order UBA9042; family UBA9042; genus CAIYBN01. The sequence continues at coordinate 62,992 of CAIYBN010000006.1, forward strand.
AGGATCCGGACTTGGGCTGTCGATTGTGCGCTCGCTGGTTGAGCTCATGGGCGGACAGATCGCTGTGCGAAGCGAGCCGCAATCGGGAACGACCATGACGGTGAGACTGACACTCCCCACGCCCGCGGATGTCAAGACGACCGTTGGTATGTGGCGGGGCTCCACGCCACCAAAGGGCACCGTGTTGCTGGTGATGGAGGCGCTGGACCAGCGGGCGGCGATCGTCCAGATTCTGACCGATTGGGGCCTGGATGTGGTCGTAGCGGGCAACGGCGCAGAGACGCTGGATCGACTGAGTGGCGTGGATCTCCATTATCGTTGCGTCGTGGTCGATGACTTGCTGCCGGACATGGACGGTGAGGAAGTCATTACGGCGGTTCGCGCGATCCAGTCCTCCGCGCACCTGCCGGTCATTCTGGCGGCGGCACTGCAAGCATCGGAAACGGACGAGCGCAACGTGATCAAGCTGGCCAAGCCATTTCATCGCAGCCGTCTGCGTCTCGGCATCGCCCAGGCGCTTGGTCTCAAGGACAGTGACGGGCTGGAGGTCTTGCGCGTCTTGCCGGCGCAGGGCGAGCCCGGGGCAGGGCGAGTCCTGGTGGCAGAGGACAACCCTGAGAATGCGATCCTGCTGCGACACACGCTGATGGGCACAGGCTACACCGTGGACGAGGTTGCGGATGGCGAGGCGGCCGTGGCCGCGGTCATGGCCAATCTGTATGGGTTGGTCTTGATGGATCTGGACATGCCGGCGCTGGACGGCATTAGCGCGACGCAACGGATTCGCGATTGGGAGAAGACGTTGGGGCGGCCGCAGACGCCAATCGTTGCGGTCACCGCCCATGCACTGCGTTCCATCCGCGACCGCTGCTTGGCGGCCGGCATGAATGACTACATGTCCAAGCCACTGCGTCGCAAGCGTGTGCTCGACATGACGGCCAACTGGCTGGATACGCGTCCCTTCGTGCTGCTAGCGGACGACGATCATTCCACCAGAACAGTTCTGCGGTCGTGGCTGCGGGCGGAAAAGAACTTGCGCTCCTTGGTGGTCGGGGACGGGCAGGAATTGCTCGACGCATTCACGCGACACCCCGTCGCTGTCGTCCTGCTGGACATGCAGATGTCGGGACTGAATGGCTACCAGACCGTCGAGCAGTTGCGAAGGATGCCGGGCGGGGATCGCGTCCCCGTGATCGCCATGACCGGAAACAATGGCCGCGGCGACGAGAGCCGATGTCGCCAAGCCGGATGCACCGACTTTGTCGCCAAGCCGTTCACCCGGGAGATCGTCCTCGCCGCCATCGACAAGTACTTGACACGGCCCAAAGCTTCTCTCTCCGTGCCGACGTTTTGGCCCAAGTCAAGATCGATGACGCCAATGGCAAAACCCTCAGGTGGATCGCCACTGGCGAAGCCCATGATGCGGATCGCCGTCTCGCCGGACGTTGCCGATCTTGTACCCGAGTTCCTGGAGGCTCAACAGCAGACTGCGAACAGCATTCGCGCAGCGTTGAAGAAGAGCGACTTCGCGCAGATCGCGATACTCGGCCATAACCTGCGCGGCATATCGGCAACGATGGGTTTCAATCCGCTGGCACAGACCGCCGGAGAAATTGAGCGCGCGGGCCTGCAACGCGCCCCAGGCGACGTGGTCAATGCATTGAAAACGCTTGATTTCTTGTTGTCAGCCGCAACCGAAGTTACCCAGTGCTGAACGGGGCATGCCATCCGCAGCCACAGGATTGCCGAACGTCCAGTCTCTTGCGAGGCGCGTTCACTCGTTTCACAGCTATGGCAATCGGCTTGACACATGGGTTGCCGAGCAGGGACGTGGCGAAGTGCTTGTCCCATACGTGTGGCAACATGTCCGCAAAAAATGAACCTGCTGTGCATCGCGCACAGTGTCGGTCACGCAATTGCCGCGTGTGCGTAACCGCGCTACAAACAACCGTCATAGCACCGCCGCTATGTCACGCTTCTCTCGGAATGGTTTGAAATGATGAGACTCTATCAGTATCCCTTCAGTCACAATTGCGCCAAGGTCAAGATCGCTCTGCTTGAAAAGGGTTTGGCCTTTGAGGCTCCCCAAGTGGACAGCACCTTGTTGCGATCTTCAGCGTTCCTTGCGTTGAACCCGCTTGGCAAGGTGCCGGTCCTCGAGGACGGAGCCTTTGCCATCGGCGAATCGGAAGTGATCGTCGAGTACCTGGAGGACCGTTACCCGAATCCACCGCTTCTTCCGCAATCGGCGGAGGGGCGGGCCAGAAGTCGCTGGTACTCACGCTTTCACGACCTCTACCTGGGACCACAACTGTCGACGCTGTACTTTGCGCTTTCCGACGGTCGCGCCGGCTTGCCCGAGTTTGCTGTCGAGGTGGATCGCCTGCTTGAACTCGTCGCTTTGCTCGAGGCGCACATCAATCCGCAGCCCTATTTGTTGGGGGCGCAGTTTACCCTGGCGGATGCGCCGTTCGTGTTGTCCTACCACTTCATTGAAATCCTGAGCGCTGCGCACGGGCGCCCTCTGACGGCCGTTCAGATGCCTCGTTTGGCACGTTGGTTTGCGGTCGCGTCGCTCCGGCCTTCTGCAGCATCTGTGCTTGCCGAGGCCAAGGCCGCCCTGGCGGGTAGCTAATTCGATGCCAGGACCGCTGTTGTTTGAGACCCTTCAGGCGTACTTGTGGTCGGATACGCCCATGTGGGTATTTGATCTGGACCAGCGGCGGATGGCCTGGGCGAATCCGGCCGGCATGACATTCTGGAATGCGGCGTCGCTGCCAGAGTTGATCGCCCGCGACTTCACCACGATGTCCGAGGCCACGGTGGCGCGCAACCAAGCCGTGATGGTGGAGCACGCTGCCGGTCGAATCGTGCGGGAGATGTGGACGCTCTATCCCAACGGCCAGCCGACGACGGTCCGGATCAAGTCGACCGGAGTTTTGCTGGAAGACGGACGAACGGCGATCCTGTATGAGGCACATGCCCTTCCGGAAGGTTTTGAGTCTGAGGCCTTGCGCGCGATCGCCGCACTCCAGCACACGTCGGTTCGCGTGGCACTTCACAGGCAGGATGGCGGGGCGATTCTGCGCAACCCGGCGGCCCTCAGTCTGTTGGGACCGGCCAACACCGTTCCTCCGCAAGATGATTTCCTTGCGATGTTTGCGGACCCTGCGGTGGCCCATGAGGCGCGGTCGCAACTGGCCTTTGGCCGCACCTTCAGCGCGGAGGTCCAGCTGGCAACAGCTGAAGGGCCTCGGTGGCATGGCTTGGATGCACGACCAGTTTTGGACCCCGTGACCGGTGGAACCCTTGTGCAAGTCAATGCGCGCGACATCAGCGACCGCAAAGCCGTCGAGCAAGCGCTCGAGAACGCACGTGCTGTGGCCGAAGCGGCGAACCTGGCCAAATCGCAGTTCCTGGCCAACATGAGCCATGAAATCCGTACGCCGATGAATGGGGTCATCGGCATGCTGGAACTCGTGCTGAGCAGCGAACTGAACGACGAACACCGGCAGCAGCTTGAGGTGGCGCGTGAGTCGGCCGACTCGCTCCTTGCGCTGCTGGATGAAGTACTCGATTTCTCCAAGATCGAGGCCGGTCAGGTGCAACTTGAGCGCGTGGAACTGTCCCTGACGAGCATCGTCCGACAGGTGCTATCGGGGTTGTCCATTCATACGGCCCGCAAACAAGTGGCGTTGCAGGCAGAGGTTGATTCGGCATTGCCGGACCGGCTTCTCGGTGATCCGCACCGGCTGCAGCAAGTGCTCCTGAATCTCGTCGGCAACGCTTTGAAGTTCACCGAACGCGGCTCGGTCCACGTCGCCGCGAAGCTGATCGCCCGCACGGAATCGCAGGTCGACGTGGAACTCTCCATACGGGACACGGGCATCGGTATCGCGCTGGAGCATCAGGCGCGGATCTTCGAGCGATTTGTCCAAGCCGATGGGTCGACAACGCGGAGATTCGGCGGTACGGGATTGGGGCTGGCGATTTGTCATCGCCTCGTGGCGCTGATGGGGGGCGAGATTGGTCTGGAGAGTCAATTGGGACGTGGCACCTGCTTTCGGATCCGCTTGCAGTTTCCGCTGCCGCCCGCCGATGCCCGCAGTCCGCCACCCGTCACTACCGCCATTCCGTACCAACGTGCGCCATTTGGCGCTGACCGGCTCGTTGTTTTGGCGGAAGACAACCCGGTCAACCAAAAAGTGGCGACCGCGATGTTGACGCAACTCGGCTTTCGGGTTGTCGTCGCTGAAGATGGTCAAAAGGCACTTCGGGCGGTCGAGGCAAACCCAGATGTTGTCGCGGTCTTGATGGATGTGCAAATGCCGGTCATGGGCGGCTTTGAGGCGACCGCGCAGCTGCGTGAACGCGACTTGGTGCTTGGCATCCGGACGCCGATTATCGCAATTACTGCACATGCAATGGAGGGCGACCGCGCCCGATGCTTGGCGGCAGGTATGGACGAGCAAATCACCAAGCCGGCACGCCTTGGTACGTTGGCTGACGTGTTGATGAGACTCCTTCCCTAGTCTGATCTTCCAGAGGGTGGAGCGCGATTTTATCAGTGGAACCGGCGACTCGGTCAACTTCGTTGATCACGTTCGTTACACAACGTGATTCTCGCCACTTACGCAGACCGTGGCGGAGCCCGGACGTTTGCGCTGCCAGCCTAGGTTGTCAAATTACCTCATGATTAGCCACTTCTTTCTCTGTCTATTGCGTGGTATTGGCTGTCTGCGCGCAAACAGCCAAACAGCGAAAGGCGACAAGCCCGCAGTGGCGCACTCCGCTTGCGTCGCGCCGTCCGCCGCCATGGCCTACGTTTACCCGGAAACTGTTTACGTCTGCGCCTCTCAGACTTACTTCCTTTTTGGCCTGGAAGGGCCACAGGATCGAATCGGCGTGGGGAAGCGCGCCCTGACTGGGCGTGCGAGTGAGCTTCTGCCTGCGCTTCGCTTCGGCAAATCGGGACCCACGCCTCCTCCGAGTTCTTTTGGGAAGGGGTTGCGTGTGCTTGGGCGGGGGGGAGTGTGCGGGAATATGACCTTCTGCGCCGTGAGGTGTCCGCAGCACAGCCACCACCTATTCCCGTGACACCTGCGACCTATCAGTCCGATACCTCCGAGCCGTCGCACTGACACCTTGCAGCTGTCACCAGGCCACCTCTGACCTGTCTGGCCCATAGGTCGCAGCTGTCTGGCGGATAGCTGCGACCTGTCCGGGCGACACCTCACCGCTATGCGGTGGCGGCCCTGGGCATGCGCAACTACGGACAGGCGTCACCAAGGCAGCCGCGGCGGCGCCGCCAGGATCCACCGCGCCCGCGCTTCCACGTAGGGCGTGCGCGGCGTCCACAGGCGCGGCGAGGGCAGTAGCGCCAGCAGGTGCGCCGCCTCCACCGGCTTCAGCTTCTCCGCCGGCTTGTGGTACCAATACTGCGAGCCAGCCTGGATGCCAAACGTCATCGGCGCCATTTCGGCAATATTGACATACACTTCCAGAATCCGGTGCTTGGGCACCAGCATTTCCAGCCAAATCGTGTACCAGGCCTCCAGCCCTTTGCGCAGCCACGAACGGTGCTGCCACAGGAAGACGTTGCGCGCGACTTGTTGGGAAATTGTGCTGCCGCCGATCAGCTTGCCGGATTCATGGCCGTTGTAGTTGCGCCACGCGCGGCGGATGGCGGGCATGTCAAAACCGTTGTGGCTGAAGAACTTGCGGTCCTCACTCGCAATCGCCGAGGTCAGCACCGACCGCGGAATGTCACTCAGCGGCAGGAACACATAGCGCGGCATGTGGAATTCGCCGGTCTCCCACGCGTTGCCCACGGCGCGGGCCAGCATGGTTTCCGTCAGCGGCGGGTCGAGGATGTTCAGCAGCGCACACTGGCACGCCGGCACGGCACACGCGAGCGCGGCAAAAATCAGGAGGCGAACGGACCAGCGGTTGTGCCACGGGCGCTTGCGGGCAAAGACCTGCGGCGGCTGATCCATCACGCGCCGTCACCGCGCCTGCTGGTGGAGGACGGTCTGGAGCACGCGCCGGGCCCGCTGGGCAGTCGCGGCCTCTTCTGGCTTCTGCAGCGCGACCGCCGCGATGACGCGGGCCTGATTCAGGTCACCTTGCGCGAGCAGGAATTCGGCGTAGCGCACGAGCGGCAGGGAAATGCCGGCTTCCGGATCGCGCGGTCCGGCGGCAATCGATGCCAGCGCCCGCAGCTGGGCGTCCACCGCGCCCGGGCCATTGCCCAGCGCCCAGCGCAGGCTCGCCACGGTATCCAGCGTCGCATACGCCGCATCACCGCCGGTCTGCAACGCCGCCAGCGACGCCAATTGCAACGAGGTCTCCCGCGGCGCACCGGCCAGAAATTGCGCATACGCCAAGTTGTTCCGCTCACTGCGCGCGCCGGGATCGCGTTGCCACACCCGCTCTTCCAGCGCCACGCCCAGATCGCCCAGTCCCAGCGCGGCCAGTTCGTCCAGCTGGACCACGATCATGGACTCTCGCTCCGGTTGCGGCATCGCATTCAGCCAGCGGCGCAGCGCCTGACGCAATTGGTTCAGCTGCGGCGGTGTCAGCGCCCACATCCGGCCCGCCGTCGCGGCGAGAAATTGCCCCTGCGTCTGCCGTTGCGCGTTGGCCAGGCGGGAGAGAAAGGCGTCGATCTCAGCCGGATCGCTGACTTGCGCGATCGCCGCGGCCAGGTCGCCCAGTTCTTCCATGCGCAGCGCGTCCAGCGTCCGGCCGTGCAGACAGTCGGCGATCGTCCCCGCGTGCTCCAGCCATAGACGCGGGCAGGCTTGCAGGCCCACCGGCGCGCCCATCGCGCTCGTCTGGCGCAGCGCCGTCACGGCCAAATCGCGCTCGGCAAAATCCACAGCGGCGTCGAGCAGTTCCTGCCACACGCGCCACGGTTCGGCATCCAGCCGCGCGCGCGCCTGGGTCCAGCGCAGCGCCAGTTGCGGATCGGCGGCAACCGCCACTTGCAGGAGCGCCCGCGCGGTCTCGTCGTTGAGCTCAGCGGGACTGCGCTTCAGCTGCCGCAGCGCCTCCGGGCGAAACGCTCGGGCCTGCGCCAGCACGGTGGGCGGCTCGTGATCGGTCGGCGACGTCGCGTCTGCCAACGGCAACGGCTGAACACCCGGCTCGGACGCGTGGATAGCATTGGCCAGCAGACCAGCCGCTTTCACCCGCCCGGCGCGCAGCAACCCGGTGACCGCATCGTCCGCCATCTCCAGCGACGCACGTTGGCCGCGAATCGCGTGGAGCCACAGCGCCGCCAGCGCGTCGTCGTCCGCAAGGCCCAGCGCCACCAACGCCTTGCGCTTGTTCGTCACCGGGTTCAGGTGCAGCGCCGGTGGCGGCCCGGACGCGATCGAAACGGGCAGCACGGCCAGCGCCATCGCTGTCTGACCCTGCCGCACCAGGTCCTGTGCGACGGCCGACTGGGTATCGATCCCGCGGCCGCGAGCCAGCCATTGCTGCAGCCGAGGCAGCGGATCGCCGCGCGCGGACATGCCGATCGCTGTTGCCGCCACGGCTTTGATGGCGTCGGCCAATTGCGCATCGCTCACGCTCAACGGCGCATCACCCAACGCGGCCATGGCTTCATCGACTTTGCCGCGGGCCGTCCACTGGAGCGCCAACTCCATCCGCAGCGCCGGCAGCGCGGGCGCCAGCGCACGCAGGGCCGCACGGACATTGGCAGCATCCTGCACGGGCGTCGCGGAACGCGGCAGCTCGACGACCGGCGCTCCGGGTCCCGACGTCAGCGCCGCTTGGGTGTGCGCGACTCCCGTCTGCGCGTCCAGGCTCGCCAGCGTTTGGCTCGACACGGCAGCGGCGGCAAAGGCCAGGAACCACGGCTCCGTGCGGATCGCATCGCCTTGCTCGACCAACCAGGCAAGGAGCAGCGGCCCACCGCCGTCGCGCAACAGCCGCTCGCACGGCCGCTGCCAGTCCGTCTCTCGCAGTTCGCCAAGCGATTCCGTGGCATCGCGCAGCTCGGTCAGGGCCGCCGGCAGATCGCCGCGCAGCAATTGCAGGTGAAAGAGCCGCGAGCGCAGCATCGACGAATCCGGCGCCATCATCAGCAGATCGTGCAGCCAGGAGGTCAGGGCAGGGTACTCGTGTGACTCGGTCAAGCCGGCGAGCACGCACTGGAATTCCAGCGCGGCTTCATCGCTATCCCCGTCGCGCGGCCGCGCTTCGTCCCGGCGCAGGAAGTCACGCAAGTGCGTGTCCAGCAGCGCCGCCGCCATCGACTTGCGCCACAGTTCCATGGCCTTGTCATGATGCCCGGCTTCATGCTCAAACGTCCCGAGCATACACGTTCGCAACGGGTGATCGCCTGGATTCGCCACCGTCGCCACGGCGCGTGCAGGCTCGGCCAGGCCCGCGCGCGCCAGTTCCACCGCGGCTTCCATCGCCGCACGCTGGCTGTCGAGCGCGCGACCGATGTAGAACCGCGTCAGCGACAGCGCCTCGGCATCTGAAGTCGGATCCCGCCTCTCGGCCAGCGCCAGGCGCAACGTCAGCGGCCGTTCCTGTTGCGGCCCCGCCGGATCGGCAGACGCCAGCATGTCTTCCGCGACTTCCCGCGCCGTGCGCCGATCGCCGACCGCCAGCAGCCATTGCGGGACCTGCGCGGTCTGCGCCGAATGTTTGGCCCGCAGCCGTCGTACGCCCGCTTCAACGGCATCACGTAGCCCCAACTTCGCGGCCAGGCTCAAGCGCATGCGCTCCGTGTCGCGGTCCGCATCGGCGACCGACGCCAGGGCCTCATAGATCAGCCGCACCTGCCTGGTCTTGACCGCAAGCACCTGCAATTGCTCTTGGAGCTCCGGCCCTGGCCCGGCGCGAAACATCGCCTGGACGTCGTCCGCCACCTCCGCCGTCTGGTCAAGCCGCAGCAGGTTCGCGATCAACCGGTAGCGCGTCAGCGGATTATCCGGCTCAAGCCCCACGGCGCCGCGCCAGAAGCCATTCGCCGCCTGGAACTCGCCAAAATCCTCCAGCATTTCTGCGGCGCGCTGGTGGAGCATGCTCGTCCGGCCGCGCATTGCCTGCGTCGCGCGGTTCAGCACCTGAACGGCCTCCGCGGTCCGGCCCAGTTGCAGCAACGATTTGGCCCATTGGGTCAGCCCATCCGGCGCCATGGCGCGGATCTTTTCCTGATTCTCAAAGACCACCAGCGCGCGCTCGTGAAAGCCAGCGCTGGCCATCTCGCGGGCCAGACCTTCCATCCGGTTGGGATCCGGCGGCGGCATCTTGGTCGATTGCGCGACGGTTTCCAGCCAATCCACGCGGCCATGCCGTCGCGCGCAATCCAGGCCGCGCTGCGCGCCCGTCCGCCAGCTGTACAGGTCATCGCGATCGCCCATGAGCCGCGGCACGGCGAGCATCACCACTTCGCACAGCCCGTGTTCCCACGCCAGGTCCACCACGGGCCGCACCTGCCGCGTGGGCAGGTCGGGGCGCTGAACCAGCGCCTTCAGCCGCGCTTCGGCAAGCTCAAGACGGTCGAGTGCGAACAGCGCGTTCACCTCCGCGATCAGCCACAGCAGCTCTTGCGCCGGTTCCAAGGGCGTCCGCTTGGCCAGCAATTCCAGCGCCAGATCCGCCGCACCACCGGCCGTCAGTGTCGCCACGAACGGAATCGTCAGGTCCGGCGTCTGGCCATTTTGCAGCGCCCGCTCCGCCCAGGTCCGCCCGAGAAACGCGAACGGCCCGTGGATCAGGTTGTTCACGACTTTCCAAGCCGTCGTCGGCGCACTTGTCTCCAAAACGCCGCTCTCCCGCAGCCAGCGCGCCAGGAGCGGACTTGGTTTTCCGCTCAGCTCATTCAGCACGCGATCGTCGTTCAGCGGCTGACCCGGAACGGCCGGCAGCGCGCGCGCCTTGGCATCCAGCGCAGCAAACACCGCGACGTCGTCGTCCCGCACCGCCCGCAGCGCCAATTCGCGCAGCATCCACGGCGACGCGACTTGCGCTTCTGCAAAGATCCGCAAGGTCGCCACAAATGCGTCCGCCCACCGCGGCTGCAAGTTCTCGACCTGCCGCGCGAGTTGTTCGCGGGCCCGCGCCGTGGACGGTTGCCATTCGTCGGACAGGAAGGACGCCGGCGGCGCCTCGCGGGTCAGCAGGCGCGCGTACTCGGTGACGCGCGTCGCCAGCTCGCGTGCGGACACCTTCAGCGGCGCATTCAATGCGTCCATCGCCCGCAGCCGCACCGCGGTACTCTGACCGGCGCCCGGCTGGTTGGCCGCTTCGCGCAGTTCGGTCTCGGCGGGGATGCTCGACCTGCGGAGCAACTGCGCGGCAATCAATGCCATTTCCGAGCGATCCACCGCCTTGGCGATGGCTTGAGCGCGCAGCGATGGCGCCGCCGTCATCTGGCCCGTGCGTCGCAGAATTTCCGATTGCAGCAGTTGCGTCCACGGATCATCGACCGGCATCGCCGCTACGATCGGCTGAGCCAGCAAGGGGCGACCGACGCCGAGAAGCGCGCGCGCGAGGACGAGCTGCCCGCGCGGCGTCTGAAGATGCTGCGCATGCGTGCTCGCCAGCGTCTGGAGCGCATCGGCATCGACGGCGCGCAGCAGCGCCATCACCAGATGCAGCCAGTGGTTGTCCTGCGCATCTGGGCGCTGGGTGGCCAGTTGCACGAGCCGCGCAGCGGTCTGGCGGTCTACGGGGTCGGTTTGCGCCAATTCCAACAATTGGTCCGCCGAGAATCCGCGTTGCTCGACGACCTGCAACCAGGCGTTTCTTGTCTCGGGCGCGGGCACTTTGCGATCCGGCAACAGCCACGCGGCCCACAGAGCAAGTTCGTCCGGGGCGCGCTGCCGTGCCACATCGAGCACTTGCCGCGCATCAGCGAGCGATCCCGTTTCCGCGATCCGCTCCGCGAGCGCGATCAGCCATTCGGCACGATCGGTCTTCGGCGCGCTGTCGGACGCCCATGCCGGCAACTCCGGCGGATGCCAACTCTGCAGCAAGGTCGCGGTCAGTACACAGGACGCGGCGTCGCGACACCCGGTGCGTCGCAGCGGTTCCAGCACGCGCCACGCGGACGACCAGGCTTTGCGGCCCATGTGCCAGCGGGCATGCGCAAGCAGCAGCTGTGCGTCGGCGGGCGCATCCGGACGCAGCCGCGCGAGCCACGTGCGTTCCAGCGCATCGGCTTCCAGGCTTCGTCCGGCCAGCCAGAGCGCTCGCACTTCAGTGGCTTGCAGCCGGGCATCATGCGGTCCCGAAACACGGTGGGCGAGACCCAGCATCGCGTCAAACTGGCCTTGCCGCTCCAGCGGCGGCAGTAGCTCCAGCGCGGCTTGCGCACTCAGCGGCGGAAGCGTTGGCGTCGGCGCGACCTGTGTACCACCGCACGCCGTCAGCAGCAGCCAGAGCAGCGATGTGGCTTGAACGCGTTTCATCACACACTCTGACCGAAGTTCGAGAGGAAACGTTCTCGATCCGCGGCGTGCCACCGAAGGTGCACGTTCGCGGTCCCAGTCCGAGATGCAACGAGGCTGACTGAAAAGCTTTGGTGTTCGACACAGATCAGCATCTTCAGAGCTCCAACCCGCCGCAAGCGACGCGCATTCCTTGTGCGTGGCGCCGCTCGCCTTGTCAATCAATCGGCGTGGTTCACGTACTGCCAGCGTTCGCCGCGAAAGTTTGTGACGTGCAGGACGTTCCGGTCCATTTGCTCGACAAAGTCCGGCCACAGCGGAATCTTGCCGCCACCTTCCAGATCAATCACGTACTTGGGCACGGCCATGCCGGACGTGTGGCCAATCAACTGCCGCATCAAGTCCAGGCCTTCGTCCACCGACGTGCGCAGGTGCGCAGAACCGCGAATCGGATCGCAGTGGAACAGGTAGTAGGGCCGCACGCGGGCCGACAGCAGCGCATAGAACGTTTCCTGCAGAACAGGCGCCGTGTCATTCACGCCGCGCAACAGGACCGTCTGGCCGCCCAGCGACACGCCTCCGTCGGCCAGTCGCGCCAGCGCGTCGCGCACCGGTTCGGCCAACTCGGCGAAATGGTTGCAGTGCACGTTGAGGTACACCGGAATCCGCCGCGGCCGGAGCGCGTGGACCAGTTCCGCATCGATTCGCATGGGCAAGAACACCGGGACCCGCGTGCCGATCCGCAGAAAGCGCAGGTGCGGAATCTGCGCGAGCCGGTCCAAGAGCGCGTTCAGCTTCGGGCTGGACAGCAGGAGCGGATCGCCGCCGGAAATCAGGACGTCGCGGATCGTCGGCGTCTGTTCGATGTACGCAAGGGCGGCTTCCTGTTCGGCTGAGCCAAGCGAATCCGCACCAGACGCAACCCAACGCGCCCGGGTGCAATACCGGCAGTATGCCGCGCACGTGTCCGTGACAAGAAACAGCACGCGATCCGGGTACTTGTGAACGATTCCTGGCGCTTTGCGGTACGGATCTTCGCCCAGTGGATCGGCGCGTTCGAAGGAGCGAACGGTCGCCTCGGCGACATCGGGCAGCACCTGGCGCGCCAGGGGGCACGTCGGATCAAACGGCCGGCACAGCGAGGCGAAGAACGGCGTGATCGCCACTTCAAAACCGTGACCGGCCTCCAGGAAAGCGCGCAATTCTGGAGGGATAACGAAGTGTTGAGCGAGTTCGTCAGCCGTCCGCAGACGGTTGCGCAACTGCCAACGCCAATCCTGCCAGTCCGACGCGGCGACATCGCGCCACACGCCTCCCGCCGGGGCAGCAAACGCTGCCGACGACGGTGAAGCTAGAGGCAGAACCGGCGTCGGCGCGCGATCGCTCATCTGGATAAAATGGTGCCCCGTAGGAGAATTGAACTCCTGTTTCAGCCTTGAGAGGGCCGCGTCCTGACCGCTAGACGAACGGGGCGGTTTGGAGAACCAGGGACAAGCGGACTTTTTGCAAAGACACTTGCGGTTGCCAGGACTGGTTCGGGGACTAGGATTCGAACCTAGATGAGCAGATTCAGAGTCTGCGGTCCTGCCATTAGACGATCCCCGAAACGTTTGGGAATACCCCAAAACTTCTGCTGACTTGGCGGCAGCGAACTGCCAGACCTCAGTCAACGTGGGTCAGGCTCTGAACCTGACGGAAGCTGAAGCGCTCGGCTCCAGCAGCGGGCGGGCAGTGTAGCTGTGGAACGGAAAGGCGTCAAGCCGCTCGCGTCTCAGGGGCGCATCCGCAAACTGATCTTCGATCTGATTCCGCAGACTTCCAGCCGCCCGCTGTGCCAGTAGCCTCGTAACCTCGCAAAATGACAATGATGGCGTATCGGTCCGGTGACTTCAAAACCACCGCGTTCACCGTGAACGCAA
>CAIYBN010000007.1 GCA_903924465.1 uncultured Myxococcales bacterium
CTTGTTGTCCCAGTCTCCTGCGTTCGCGTCGCAGCGATCGTCGGTGTCCGTGTCGTGGCCGCCCGCGCCGGGGCAGCAGGAGGTCGCGCCAATCGGCGTGATGGCGGTCGTGATGGGGAACTGGCAGTCAATGTGCGTGCCCGACGGATCGGTGCGGGGCGTGGTGTAGTAGGACGCCGAGCCCTTCTTGATCAGGTCGAGCATTTCGGTGGCTTCAGCCGCCTTCGCCGAACGCATGTACTTGGTGAACTGGGGCACCGCAACGACCGCCAAAATGGCGATAATCGCGACGACGATCATCAATTCGATGAGGGTAAAACCCTTCTTGCTACGCAGATTCTTCAACATGTTGCTTCCTCCTGAAAAAGCCCGTTTGCGTTCCGCAGAACGTTCCGGGATGTGCCCCGCAGCTCCCGAGGGAGATGCTGACAGGCGGCTCCATCGAGTTCGACAGAACCATGCCCGTTCCGACTTCCGAAGTCCCTCCAAGGAGACGGCCGGGGCACACAGAGAGACATTGCAGGGAACGTGCCAAGTGAGAATTGGAAGCGCAATGGCTTGAGAATAAATGGCAATCGTGTTTGCGGTCAACTTCTCGTCTGCTTTGGTGTCAGTCAATTCGTGGTCCAATTTCGGCTCATTGACAAGTTTTGTCACTTGGCTCGAGTCGGCGCGCGAAAACGTGACGAAATGTGTCGACTCCTGCCGATTCGTGGCGATTGGAACCAGGATTCGCGTCGAAGAGGCATAAAAATAGAATTAGAAAACATGGAGATAGATAGCGGTTGACATTTTTTGTCACCTAGCCTGGCGGATTGGAGTCGCCATCGCTTTTGGCCAATTTGTAGCGCATGGATCGAAACGTCATGCCAAGCAGACGGGCCGCTTCGGTCTTGTTGCCGCCACTGTGGCGGAGGGCGCTGTCGAGAATGCCGCGCTCGAACCGCTCCACCAGGGCTTCCATTTCAATCGTCGCGTTGGGCTTGCTGAACCAGCCATCGATCGCTGCAATGGCGCGCTGAACGGCTTCGGCAGGCGACAAGACCAGCGCAGTCTCGACAGGCCGCATCGGCTGTGTTTGCCGGAGCAGTTCGCGGGCGCCTGGGTCCGGAAGGTGCGCGGTCGTAATGCTTTCGGCAGTCTCCAGCGCCACCGCGCGTTCGATGATGTTCTCCAGTTCACGGACGTTACCGGGATAAGGCAGAGATTCCAGGACCGCGAGCGCGTCGGGCTCAAAGCCTTTGAACGCACAACCCATTCTCTGATTGAACCCGGCGAGAAAGTGCATCGCGAGCGGCTCGATGTCTTCGCGTCGTTCACGCAGCGGCGGCATGCGCAGCTCGATGACGTTGAGGCGAAAGTACAGGTCGGCGCGGAACAGGCCGTCCTGCACCCGTTGGCGCAGATCTTGATGGGTCGCTGCAACCACGCGCACATCGACAGCAATCTCGCGGGTGTCGCCAACCGGGGTCACCACGCGTTCCTGGAGGACGCGCAACAACTTGACCTGCAAGCCGAGTGTCAACTCGCCGATCTCATCGAGAAACAGCGTGCCGCCGTGCGCTGCTTCAAATAGCCCTTTCTTGTCCTTGGTCGCGCCGGTGAAGCTTCCTTTGACATGACCGAAAAGTTCAGACTCCATCAACTGTTCTGGAATCGCGCCGCAGTTGATCGCGACGAATGCCTTCTGCGCGCGGCCAGACTCCGCGTGCAGCATGCGCGCGACGAGTTCTTTGCCTGTGCCCGACTCGCCGAGCACCAAGACAGACGACGGCGTGCGCGCGACCCGTTTGATGAGGCGCACAACCTCTTCCATAGCCTTGGAATGATAGATGAACTGAGTGCGTCGGGGACCGTTGGTCTGTGCCAGCGTCTTCTTCAGTGCCTGGTTCTCGCGCACCAGCGCTGATTTCTCCAAGCATTTCGACAGGATCACCTTGACCTCTGCCAGCTGGAACGGCTTGACAATGTAGTCGTAGGCGCCCTTGCGCATGGCTTCGAGCGCGGTGTCCGTTGTGGAATAGGCAGTCATAACGACTACTTGCGTTTGAATGGCGCGTTCGCGGATGGCGTCGAGCAATTCCAGGCCGCCCATGCGCGGCATCCGCAGGTCGGTGAGAACCAAATCAAAGGGCTGTTCGGTCAGCAATTCGAGCGCGCGCTGGCCATTGGCCGCGACCTCGACTTCATAGCCCTCGCGCCGGAGAAACAGCGTCAGAAACTCGCGCAGCGACAAATCATCATCCACAATGAGGAGTTTCGCCATCTATTGCTCCGTGTTCTTGGCTGTCGAAGGGTCCGGCACATCGACGTGTGCCGCCGCAAACTGGCGTGTCCAGGAGAACACAGTATCACCGGAGGCGCGCCGCGGCAGCAGAATCGTGAAGCGTGCGCCACCCAATGGACTGTCGCCGGCGTGCACCTCGCCGCGGTGCGCCATGACGTGGCGTTTCACGGTCGCAAGGCCGAGGCCTGTGCCTTCACCTTTGGTCGTGTAAAAAGGTTCAAAGACATGTGCGACGTCGTCGGCGCTCAGACCTGGTCCGCTGTCGTCAACGACGAGTTGCAGGAGCACGCCATCCTCTTGCAGCGTCACCCGCACGACCCGCACATCGCACGCCATCACAGCTTGCGCGGCGTTGATGACGAGGTTCCAAACGGTTTGTCGCAGCAGCGCGGCATCACCCATCAGCAAAAACGCGCGGTTTCCGTGCGGCGATCGGGTCCGCAAGGACGCGTCCCGCTGCAGATCGACCCCGCCGGCCAGGATTCGTGGGTCGTGGTCGATCGCGTCCAACGTCTCGGCGACCAGATTGCGCAGATCGATGGGCGCCACCTGAAGCGCCCGCGGTTTGGCAAAATCGAGAAATTCGCCGATCCAGTCCGACAAATGTTGCGTTTCGCGCTGAACGATCGCCATCAGGCTCTTGTCGGTTGGCGCCAGATCAGGTGAGCTTTCCAGCATTTGGACTGCGCCAGAAATCGAGGCCAGCGGATTGCGGATCTCGTGCGCGACCGCCATCGCCATCGTGCCGACGGTGGCCAGGCGCTCGCGATCGCGATGCTGTTCCTCTTGCTGACGGACTTCGGTCACGTCGCGGAACACGATGAGCCGGCCGACGGGCTGACGGCTATCCACCGATTCGTGCAGCGCCGCAACCCGGCACGCGAGAATCTGCAGCGGCGCGCCCGGGCGATCGCGATGCAATTCCTGGGTCCGGCTTGTGACCGGGTCGTGGGCGATTTCCATTTCTCCCCACACGCCGCTGGGCGTCGGCTCCAGCGTCGAAAGCTCCGAAAGGACGGCGGAGAGCGGCTGGCCGAGGAGCCGCTCCACGTCCTGTCCCAAGATTTGCGCGCCTGCGGGATTCACGCCCGTGACCACGCCGCCGACACCGACGGTCAAGAGGCCATCGGGCAAGCTCGACACGACGTCGGCATAGCGCAGTCGCAGTCGCGCCAGCTCAACCCGCTGATGCAGGGCTTTTTGCCGGGAAAGGTCGAGCTCGCGCACGAGATGGGTGCTCAGAAACGCGGTCGCGTACACGGCGGCGATCTGCACGGCCAACTGCATCGCCACGTCCAACGGCACTGGACCGGTATTGGTCACGACGACTCGCATGGGCAACAGGGGCAGGTGCAGCCAACCCAGGTGCGCGACGGTCATCGTGGCCAGGGCGATCGCCGCCAGCGTTGCGGCAGACATGGCGCCAGCCCGCCGAAGCAGCAGCGCGGAGTTCAGCACGGCCAGCGGGAACGCAAACAGGAACACGCTTTGGAGCCCGTCGGTCGCGGCAACCAGCACCATCGCCAATTGCACGTCAATCGCGACGGAGCCGTACGCGAGCCACCGCAGGTGTGGGCCCCGTTGCAGGATCTGTGTCGCCAGCAGCGTCAGAAAGGAGAGCAGGAAGAACGCTGTGGTCAGGCGGTACAACGACGCCTCGGGAACAGGCGCCGGAGGACGCAGGCCAAGACCCAGATCCAGCGTCACGGCAAAGACCAGCACGGCAGTCAACAAAACCACGCGCGCGAGCGTCGTCCACTTGATGCGATCGACCAGCGTCTCGTCCTGGATCCGGTCCGGGTGGTCGTCCTCGACCAGCTTCGCACCCGGCCACGCCAGGTGGCTGATCGCCAGCGGCTCCTGTGGCAGCGCGATCGGCGCAATGTCCGGAGTCGGCGGCAACGTGGGGGCGGGCGGCCGCCGGGGTGGCAGGTCGGGCTGGGGCTTCAGGCGTTCCGGCAAGATGTCGGGAAGATGCGGGGTTGCCACAGCCGTTTACTCCGTTCGGCCGCAAAGATGGACAGACCCAGACCACCGCGTCGTGTGACGGCCCAAGTCTCGCGCGCAGCTCTGGAATTTGTCGGCGTTGCTCAGTGAATCGTCTCGCCCATGGTGAAAATGGGCATGTACATACCCATCATGACGGTGCCGATGACGCCGCCCAGGACGACCATCATGATCGGTTCCATGATCGCGGTCATGCCTTCGATGGCGTCGTCCACTTCATCGTCGTAGAAGTCGGAAATCTTGGTCAGCATGACGTCCATCGCGCCGGTTGCCTCACCGACTGCGATCATCTGCACCACCATGACGGGAAAAATCTTGGTCTCCAGCAGCGGCGCCGTGACGTTTTTGCCTTCCATGATGCGCGCCCGCGTGTAGTCGAGCGCGCGTTCCACCACGAGATTGCCCGACGTTTTGCCCACCACTGCCAGTGCGTCCAGGATCGGCACGCCCGCCGTGATCAGCGTGCCCAACGTCCGGGTAAACCGCGCCACCGCTGACTTGCGGATCACGTTGCCGATAACCGGCGCGTTGAATAGAATAAAATCGCGAACATATGGACCATTCTTGGTCCTCATCGCCATTTTGTAGAGCACGATGATCACCGCGATGATGGCGCCGACAGCGGGCATGGCGGCGATGAAGTTGTCGGAGATCTTGACCAGCATTTCCGTAATCGCCGGCAATTCTTTGCGACCCATGGATCGGAATGTTGCGGCAAAGGTCGGCACGACTTTCCACAGCAGGCCGGCGGTAATGGACAGCGCGATGATGAGCACCGTCAGCGGATACTTCATCGCGCTCTTGACTTTGGTCTGCGTCTCCGAGGCTTTTTCAATATATTCAGCAAGTTTGTTCATGATGGTATCCAAAATACCACCCAGTTCGCCGGCCTGCACGAGATTGATGTACAGGGGTTCAAAGACCTTGGGATACTTCTGCAGCGCCTCGGAGAACGACGTGCCGCCTTCCACCGACGCTTTGACGCCCAGAATGGTCTTGCGCAAGTTCGGGTTCGGCTCCTGATTGCCGATCAGATCGAGGCACTGCAACAACGGCAGACCGGCGTCGATCATCGTCGCCATCTGCCGCGTGAAAATCACCAGGTTCTTGATCGGCACCCCGTCGGTCACGCCCGGGATGCTGATCTCGATGTCCTTCTTCTTCTTCTTGACGGCGATGACGGTCGCAATGCCCATGCCGCGCAGCTTGGCTTGGGCGCCGTCCTTGTTGTCCGCCTCCAGCTCACCGCGCTTGAAGTCGCCGTCAGCGTTTGTGCCTTCCCATGCCCAAGTCGCCATCGTCTACCTCCGGGACTTGGCGCCCGCGACCCTTCCATGCGACACGCGGTTCACCCGCCTCGCCCGTTAGTCCGCGCGCGTCACCCGCAAACATTCTTCCAGTGTCGTCAGGCCCTGTGCCAACTTGAGCAACGACGAGCGCCGCAGCGATTGCATGCCATCCGAGATCGCCACTTTCTTCAGCTCACTCGCGGAGAAACCTTGCAGCACCGCTTCGCGCAAGCCATCGGACATCGGCATGATTTCGTAAATGGCGACGCGGCCCTTATAGCCCGATTCGCCGCACGTCTTGCAGCCGACGCCCTTCATGAACGTCGCCTTGTCAAACTCCTCCTCCGTCAGTCCAGCTTCCAGACACAGCGTCTTGTCGTACTGGAAAGGCTGCTTGCACTCCGCACAGTTGCGTCGCACCAAGCGTTGCGCGGCGATGAGGTTCAGCGATGACGTGACCATGAACGGTTCCACGCCCATGTTCAGCAGACGGTTGATCGTCGACGGCGCGTCGTTCGTGTGCAGCGTCGAGAGCACCATGTGACCCGTCAGCGCGGCTTTGATGCCGATTTCCGCCGTTTCGAAGTCGCGAATCTCGCCGACCATGAGTACGTCTGGATCCTGCCGCAGGAAGGACCGCAGCACCGACGCGAAGTTCAGGCCAATGCCCTCGTTCATTTGACACTGGTTGATGCCTTCGAGGTTGAACTCGACGGGATCTTCCGCCGTACTGACGTTCTCCGTGACCTTGTTCAACTCCGTCAGCGCCGAATACAAGGTCGTCGTCTTGCCCGATCCCGTCGGCCCGGTCACCAGCACCATGCCATACGGCTGGTGAATCGCGTGCTTGAACTTCTTCAGCTCGCCTTCGTCAAAGCCCAACTTGGTCATGTCCGTCTGCAAATTGCCCTTGTCGAGCAACCGCATGACGATCTTCTCGCCGAACAGGCACGGCAGCACCGACACGCGGAAATCGCACTCCTTGCCGCCTGGCAGCTTCAGCTTGATACGTCCGTCCTGCGGCAAGCGACGCTCGGCGATATCCAGCGAGCTCATGATCTTCACGCGGGAAATGATCGCACTGCGCAGCTTCATCGGTGGCCGCATCATTTCATGCAGCACGCCGTCGATGCGATAGCGCACGCGAAACGCTTTTTCGTAGCACTCGATGTGAATGTCGGATGCGCCACGGCGGATCGCGTCGACCAGCACGAGATTCACCAGGCGCACCACCGGCGCTTCTTCCGACGATTTTTCCAGCGAACTGACGTCGACCACTTCCGCGCCGTCGGCGGCCACCTGGATGTCGTCTTCCATGCCGGCGAGTTCACTGGAAATGACTTCTTCCAGCGAACTGCGCTCCACCGTCGCGTAGAAGCGCGTGCGGGCCTTGGCGATTTCATCCGCCGGTGCGACCACGACTTCGATGTTCAGGCCGGTCAGAAATTTCAGGTCGTCGATGGCGTTGTAATTGCCCGGGTCGGTAATCGCCACGACGAGGGTCGAACCGTGCAGGGCAATCGGCGCCAGACCGTGCCGGTCCGCCACTTCCTTGGGCACCAGTCGCAGGACTTCCTCGTTGACTTCCACCGTCGTCAGGTCGATCGACGGGACCTGATACTGGCGCGACAGAAAATCGACGAGGTGCGCGGAATCGACATAGCCCAGCGCATTCAGCGTCGCGCCCAGGTGCTTGCCGGTCCGCTGCGCTTCCGCGGCGGCATTCTTCAGCTGCTCAACCGAGACCAGACGCTCACGCAGCAGCATGTCGCCCATCGACTTGGTGGGCGCGGGCAAGTAGTTGGATGGGTTTCGGCGCGGGTTGCGATCGTCCTCAATGGCCATGTCTCTCCGTCACTGCGCTTGGGGGAATGCGCTCTTGTTTCAACGCGTCGGTTGCCCGGAAGTGCGCCGCACCATGCCACCCGAAAGGCGACATCCGCCACCCTCCATCCTCTGCTGCGGCTGGCTTGCCGTCAAGCGAATCAACGCCTCCGCGATCCACCGCTTCCGGCGCATTCCGGCGTCGCCGCGTCGAAATCGAACCTCGACGACCGCGAGGTCGCCTTCGGCCCGATTTCTTCTAGCTCCTGGGACTGCATCCGGAATCGGCGGCCGCGGAGGCGTTGATGGGGGATTCTGGCTTGAATCGGCGCACCGAGGCAAAATCTGCTCCGATTGGCTAGGTTTTTGGCCATTCGGCGTCCAATCGCTGTGCCAACGCCGCCCATTGCGGCAGCGTCAGCGCTTCTGCGCGAATCCGTTCATCGACGGCCATCGCCGTCAAGCTGGCGCGTACGGTATCGCCCGGAATTCGCAGCGCATTGCCCAGCGCATTCACGAGTGTCTTGCGCCGCAACGAAAAGCCAGCCGTCACCAGCGCCGAAAAGCGCGCCACGCTGGGAAGGGCGTAGCGCGGCGAAGCCAGTGGCTGCAACACGACGACCGCGCTGTCCACATTTGGCGCCGGCGTAAAGGCGCCACTGCCCACTTTGAACGCCAGACGCACGTCCGCCAGCATTTGAATCTTGACCGAAATTTGCCCTTGCGCTGGCGTCGACGGCTTGGCGACCAGGCGTTCAGCCACTTCCTTTTGCAGCATGACCACGATGCGGGCCGGCTTGGCTTCGAGCACCGCGAACAGGATCGGCAACGCGGCGTAGTACGGCAGATTGCCCACGACGACGGGATGCGGGCCGAGGGGCTCCAACAGCGCGGGCCAATCGACGTCGGCCGCATCCGCTTCGGTGACGCGCACGCGTTCGCCAAAGCGCTCGGCCAGCAGCGGCACCATCCGGTGGTCGCGCTCAATCGCGTCAAGATGCCAGTCGGCCGGCAGCCACTCCAGCAGATGCGCGGTGAGATTGCCGGTACCAGGACCGATTTCCACCAGCCCTGAACCCGGCTCAGGCTGGGCCAGATCGGCGATCCGATTGAGGACCCCCTGATCGTGGAGGAAATTCTGTCCCAGTGACTTCTTTGCGTGAATCATCCTGCCCGCTTCTTGACGAGGCCCGTCGGCACTGCGTCCAATTCGTGCGGATCGTCAGCTTGCCCCGCAGCCAGCAATGCCGCGCCCAAACCAGCGACCATCGCGCCATTGTCGCCACACCAGGCCAAAGGGACCGGCCAAAATCGCAAGCCTTGCGCCGCACACATCTGCGCCAACCCGGCCCGCAGACCCTGATTGGCAGCGACGCCGCCGGCCAGCACCACGTCCTGCAAACCCTCCTGGATCGCCGCGCGCTGGGTCACGTGGACGAGCTGTGCCACAACCGCCTGCTGAAACGACGCGCACAAATCGCGTACCGTCGTTTCATCCAACGGGCCTTGGGCTTGCAGCGCCTCCATGTGCAGTCGCGCCGCCGTCTTCAGGCCCGAGAACGACATGGCCAGATCGCTGCGCCCGCGCATGCCGCGGGGCAGCACGAAGCGCGTGGGATCGCCCGACTGCGCCAGCGCGTCCACGTTCGGGCCACCGGGATAGGGCACGCCAAGGAGCCGCGCGAACTTGTCGAACGCCTCACCGGCGGCGTCGTCCAACGTGCGCCCCAGCAGGGTCATCTGGCCCGGACCCATCACCCGGTACAGGCTGGTGTGCCCGCCCGAGACGGCCAGGGCAAGAAATGGCACCTGCAACGGCACCGCGGCATCGCCCGGCCACCGCAGCTTTGCCGCCCAGACGTGCGCTTGGATGTGATCCACGCCGACGAGCGGCACGTTCCAGCACAAGGCGAGCGTCCGCGCGGTCTGCACACCCACGAGCAGCGCGCCGATCAGACCCGGCTGGTGCGTCACGGCGATGCCGCCAAGATCACGCGGCGTCAGGTGGGCGTCTGCCAGCGCCGCCTCAATCGCCGGCAGAATCGACAGCAGGTGGTTGCGCGCAGCCACTTCCGGCACCACGCCGCCAAAACGCGCGTGCAGCGGGATTTGGCTGGCGACACGGTTCGCCAGCACGACACCGTCCGCGACGATGCCGACGGCCGTGTCGTCGCAGGACGTTTCGATACCGAGGATGGCGGCGTTCACGAAGCTTACCCGCCGGTCGGCGTGGCGATTTGCGGACTCGCAGCGTCGGAGGCGGGCGTGGCGGCGAAGACGAAATCGTAGAGCTTCTTCGCGCGTTCGGCGTGCCGCGCGTCAGGTAGCGCGAGGTAGGCCTGCAAGTGCGTGCGACCACTGTGAAATTGCTTGGCCTCGATTTCCAGCACGCCCAATGTCAGCAGGGCTTCGGGCTCAAAATCCTTGGCCTGGATCACCGCCTGCAAGCGCTTGATCGCGTCGTCATACTGACCGGCTTCGATGAGGTTCACGGCACGGCGGTAGTCCTGGCCGTTGCCGCGGTGTCCGCTTTGCCGCGCGGTCTCCTGAGGCCAAGCCAGGGCAACCACGACGGCGGCAAGCGTTGCCAAACCCGCCAAGGCCCAAGGCCAACGTCGCGCGGGCGCGGCGATCTTGGCCTTTGGATCTGGGTTGGCAAAATCGTTTGACTCGCTGGCCGCTGCTCGCGCATCCGCGTCGGTGGCCGGTGACCACGCGTACGGCCGTGCGGACAAACGCGGCACTTCTGCTTCCGTGCCATTGCGCGGTGTGGCGCGATACGCGGCGAGTTGTTGGGAATCGCGGCGTCCACCGGAACGCAACGGCGCATCCATTTCCCCCGTCGCTTCGTCCGATTCAGCCATCGCGACGCCAAACCAACCGGTAATCGCGCCGCGGCGTGCGGCGTTCTCCACCGAGTTGTAGCGCGACGTATCGAGCGCCGACGCATTGTTGGTTCGCAGCACGCCCGATGGCATCCGCGCCGCAGCGCTTGGCGTCATCCCGGAATTCGGGCGCGCAGGCAGCGCGGGCGGCGTGTCGCCCATCGGCAACGCTGGCGGAATATCGGAGGCGCGCGGATTGCTCGAGATGTGTTCATCGACGCGGTAGAGATTCGTCGTTGGGTGCGGATGCTGCGGGTTCGCGCTTGCGGTGTCCGGCAGCAAGATGCCTGTGCGGATGGACGAAGCCAGTGTCTCCGAGCGAATGGCGTGCGGCGTCAGAGCTGCGCTGGCATCTGACGTATCGCCCGATGCAGCCACCGTCGTCGTCTCAATCTGCGGCACGACCGCACCGCGTTTGATGCGGTTCTCCAACGCGGCATAGGCTTCCAGTTCGTCGTCGCCTTCGCCGGGAATGGCCTCGGTCAGGACGACGCCAGCCGCGATGCGCCGAAACATGGCTTCCGCTACCACCGGCAGCGGCCGCACGCGTTCCCAGCGGACCGTGCACTTGCAGTCCGTGTAAGGCAGATTTTGCCGCGCTTCATCGACCCGGCGGTTGTACTCCTGCGCCACAGCCAGCAAGCCGATCGACGACCCGGTCAGCGTGTGCTCGCCGCTCCAGGTTTGCGGATCGACGTGCCACGCGCCGCTGCGCCAGCAGGCCAGCCGCTCCAGCACGTGCCGGCCCGTTTCGCCGTCGCACTCTGCGTGCACCAATTCGCCGTCGACGATGGCGACTTTGCCGAGACGACCGTGCGAATCCAGCTCCAGGATGACGTTCTTGCCGCCGCCAGCGCGCGGAATTCGATCGACCATGCCGGCCAGGACGTCCAGCAGTCGCATCTGGGTCAAGTCGCCGTCGCGTGAACTTGCCCCCGACGGCGGGCGTCCGGCGATTTCGCTTGCGCCTGCCAAGGCGACCAGTTCCTCGGCATTGACCGGCCGCACGGCCACGCCGGCCCAGTCGTGTTCTCGGGCATGACGTTCAGCCGCGTCGCGCTGACTGCGCAGCACCACGGCGATGAAACGCGCTGAAATATCCTGCTCCTGCAATTGTCCAAACAATTCGAAGGTCTGTGATAGATCGCGAAAGGCTGAAATCAGCGCAGGGACCCGGGTCCGACCTGCGTCCCGCAACTGGGTGGTCAGCGTCGCGCCGTCGCGCACCGCTTGCGCGGCCAAGCCTGCGTGAACCAAATCCAGCGCCAGCATGCCCGCTTCGATCGGGTCATCGGCGATGACAAAAACCTGTTGCGCTTGATCCTGCTCGGCCATCGTTCGTCACGTCGCGCCCGTCCAGGCGTGCTTTGGGATCCGCTACTGTGGCAGAGGATTGGGCACGCGGCAACTTTGGCGCCTATTCACCTGCCTCTTCGCAAAAATAAGCCGGTGGGACAGGCGTGCAAACCGCAAAAACAGCCAAGGCCGCACCGATCGTCCTGCAACGATCGGCGCGGCCTGTGCTCTGAAAATGGGCTGGGGTCCACACACGCAGACCGAAGTTCGCGATCGAACGTCCCGATCTGCGGCGTGCCACCGCAGGTGCACGCTCGCGGTCCCAGTCCGAAATGCAACAGGTCTGACCACAAGTGCTTGGTGTCAGACTGAGGTCAGCATGTTTAGAACTTGCCGAGCAGCATGAACGAGATGACCAGCGAGTAGATGACCAGCGATTCGATAATCGCCAGCGACAACAGCATCGGCGTGAACAGCTTATCCGCCGCGGCCGGGTTGCGGCCAATGCCTTCCAGCGCCGCCGAGGCAGCTTTGCCCTGACCGAGTGCGCCACCGACGGCGGCGATGCCCAAGCCCAGGCCAATGGCCAACGCCAGCTGACCCTTCCAGGAATCCGGATTGGCCGGTGCGCCGCCTTCAGCGAACGCTGAGGAAACGAACAGCATCATGGTCGAGGCAAAAGTGATGGCGGCCGCCAACATACGCTTCAGATTCATAACTCTCCTCCAAGGTTACGGCCGCAGCCGTTGCAACAAAGTCTCACACCAAAGGGCCACTGAAAAAACGATCGAACCGCAAAAATCTCACACCTGCCGGACGTGAACGCCCGGGAAGTCCCTGTCAATGTCCGTGCGCCTCATGGCCGTCATGACCATGGTCGTGTTTCTCCACCGCCAGCGACAGGTACACCGTCGACAGCAGCACAAACACCATGGTTTGAATGCACACCACCATGAGACCCAGGAACATCAGCGGCAGCGGCAGAAACGGCACGTGGAAACCGAGAAAGATTTCCAGAACTTTGTGATCACCCGTCATGTTGCCGAGAAGACGCAGCGACAGCGACAGGGGCCGCACCATGTGTGAAATCAGCTCCACGACGACCATCAGCGGTGCCAGCGCCAGCATCGGGCCCATGAAGTGCTTGGCATAGCCGACGACGCCTTGGACGCGGATGCCCGAAATGTGCGTGGCCAGGAATACCGTCAAGCCCATGACAATGTTGGTGTTCAGGTTTGCCGTCGCCGGCGCGCCACCGGGAATCAGCGCGAGCACGTTCATCGTGAAAATGTAGAACGCCAGCGTGCCGACGATCGGAAAGTGCCGACGGGCTTCTTCTGCGCCCATCATGCCTTTCATCAGGTTCCACACCGCGCCGATCACGGCTTCATACAGGAAGAACACGCCAAATTTGCGCGCGGGCAGGACGCCGGCATCTTCAGAAGCCGCCAACTGCCGCCGCGTCAGCCACGCGCCCAGCAGCACGAGCAGGAACGCGATGCCCGCCATCAGCATCGGGGTCAGCTGACCTTCCGCCACGAACGGCTTCTTGTCGATGTAAGTTGCTGGCGAAACGGCTTGGATCTTCTGCCGAAGCGCGTCCTGGGTCGCGGCCGGAACGATCGGCGTGAGCCACGTGAACAGTTCCGCGTTGTCGGGACCATACGGCGGCTCACCGAGCTCTTCGTGGTGTTTGTCGGCCGCGGCACCTTCGTGCGCCGCTTCTTCGGCGAGCACGGGAGCTGCTGTCGCGATCCACGTCAAAATGGCAAGGGAAGTCAGCAGTTTCTTCACGACAAACTCCCGGAGACAGAGGCAGGCAGCCGACCGCCGTTGCGCACGGCTTCGATGACCAGGCAGAGCGGCGCGAGCGACATGGCGGCGATGAGGGTCACGCCGTCTGGCTGCAGCCAGCGAAACACGCCGAGCATCAGGACGGCCAGAATGCCGAGCTTGAACGTCAGCATCACGACAGCGGTATTGCGGGTCGACGGCTCAACGCTCAGCAGCATGCGCGTCGTCAGGAACGCCAGCACGCGGAAATTGCCGCCACCCAGCACCAGACCTGCCGCCACCGCCGTCCAGTGCCAACGCGAGCCCAAGGCCGCACCGTGCGTCATCACCACGGCCGCAACCACCGCCAGCGCGCCCAGAATCAGATGCATCCGCTCGACGGCCGCGACAAACGCATTCGCCGCAGGCACAGCCTGTGTCGGCGACGGGTCGAGCGCTGGTTGGGTGAGGGGCTGGGACATGAGCTGCTTGCAAAAAATGTCTTGAAATTCGATATGTTATGCGCGGCCAAGCGTTATCGCCCGGTTCGCGTGGCGCGCTAAGTACCATGACAGGCGCAAAACGGTCAAGGATCAGGCTTCTGTGGATCGCGCGAAACGGGCCACTGCGGCCATGGAACGAACACCGTCGCGCGGCGGTTTCACGGCAGAATCGTTGACAACCGCCGGTACCGCCCGCATCGTGGCGCCTGCTGGTGCCGTCTTTGGCGCCGGAGCCCCTCATGGCGCTGTCCCTCCCGCGTTTGCGTCGCCCTCTGCCTGCGTCACAGCACGGCATGGTCAGCATGCATCCGGGGGCCGCGCTGTTGCAGGAAGTGCAGCATCGACGCGGCCTGTGGCGGGTTTGGATCCTGGTGGAAGCGGTGCTGTTGGCGCTGGAGGGCTTCCTCGCCTTGGCGGCGCTCACTGCTGCCCTGGTCGTTGCTTCCGGCGCCGCGAGCCGTTCTGGGCCACAACTCCTGGCCGTGGCGGCGCTCGTGTCCCTCGGCTTGGCAACGTGGAATGCGTCGCGGCGACTCTGGCGGTCACGGAACCTGGCCCGGTGGTCGGCCGATCAGACGTGGCTGGCCGATCGCCGGATGGATCGCGCCGAACAACTGCGCACGGGAATCGAGATTGCGACGAGCGCGCAAGTCGTGGATGCGCAACTGCTCGGATCGCCGCTGCTCGTGATCCGCGCGATCGCCCAAGCGGCGGGCCTGCTACCGGTGCTGGACGTTGCCCGTCAGCAATTGCGGCGACGCGTGGCGCAATGGGCGCTGCTGATGGGGCTGACGCTCGTCGGCTGGGTTTGGTCGGCTATGGCGACGCCGGCCGTGTGGCGGCAACTCTGGCAGCCGGCGCTGGTGCAGCAGGTGCGGGAAGTGGGCACCCTGGTCGCGGACCCGCAAGCGCACGTTGAGCCGCCGGCGTACGCCCGCGCCGTGGTGTCGCCGCGCGACGAAGAAGGTAGCGAAGTCGAAGTGTTGCGTGGTAGCCACGTTGCGGTTGCGGCGATGCCGGTGCCCGGGTTTGTCGTCAAGTCGGTCGAAGTTGAGACGCAGGTCGGTGGCGGTACGCGTGTGGAGACCTTGCCGACCACCTGGCAAAAGGATGGCCGGCTGGTCTGGGGACATACGGTTCTGGAATCGCTGCGTTATCGCTACCGTGGCGTCGACAGCGACGGCCTGCCCGTGCGTGAGGCGGGCCACCGGACGCTCACGACCCATTCTGACCAGGTGCCGACGGTGCAGATCACCGCTCCGGCGGGTGAGATCGAGGTCAAGGCTGGGCAGATCGTGGCGATCGACGGTGCGGCAGCGGACGACATTGGCCTCGCGGTCGTCCACCTGGCCATCGCGCGTCCCGCGGCGGGCGATGAACGTCGGCCCGTCGCCGTTTCCCCGGGCACGCTGGCGGCGGACATTCACGAGCAGATCGTGGTCGACCAGCTGCAGCTGCGGCCAGGAGAAGTGGCGGTTGTGCAACTGGAAGCTGCCGATGACGACCCGTTGGACGGCGAGCGGCGTGGTACGTCGCAGAAGGTCAGGATCCGGATGTTTTCGCCGGAGCGCCAGCACGCCCGCAATCTGGAGGAACTCGCGCGGCTGACCACGTTGTGGACCCTGCGGCTAGCCGATCGTCTGGAAAAGGACCCCGCGCTTGGGCAAGCGACGCTCGCCGTGGCGTTGAAGACGCGGGGCGAACTCGCGGTGGAGGAGCAGCGCGGCCTGGATGCCCTGGAGGCGTTGCGGCGCGAATGGACGGATGATGTCGTCGGACGTGGACGCACCTCTGCGGATTTGTTGGAAATTGAGCAACACCTGCGCGAAACACTTGGCGACGAGTCGCGCTCGGTTGCGCACGCCGACGGCGACGCGACGGGTTACGCGGCGGTCCAAGCGATGGCCGGTCTACAACGCCAGCACGCGCTGGTGATCGCCGCAGAAGAGCAAGCGGTTCACGCATTGGGGGCGGCTGCGGTCATCGAGCACCAGAATGCCCTGAGCCGTGACGGTGCCAATCTGGCGGAGAACGAGAAGCAGCTGGTGCAGGCGCTCGAAAAGCTGGCCGATAGCCAAGGCACGGCGAGTCAAGCGGAGGCAGAGCGCTTGCTGGATCAGGTGGAGCAGCAGCTGCAGCGGATGGCGGAGGCGGCGCAGGCGCAGATGCACGTGGTGCCGCAGGAGCACCTCAATGCCGGCGCGGAGCCGACTGGACTGCAGCGCGACTTGGGCGCGCACCGCGAGGCACTTCAGGATATCCGCAAGCTGCTGCATGAAGGCAAGGCGCGCGAGGCGCTCGACCGGATGCGCCAGATGCAGCAGGAAATGGCCGAGACCATGCAGGATATGTCGGACGACGTGCGCGGTGAGCGGTCGGCCGAAGAGCGCGAGATGCAAAAGTTGGTGGGCGATTTGCGTCGGGGAATTTCTCGGGCCCAAGAAGGCGAGGAGCGATTGCGCGATGACGTTCGGCCCCTGGCTGAGGAACAGGATCGCGCCACAGCTGACCACTTGCGCGGCGTGCGGGCCACGTTGATGCCCCAGGTGATCGACTTGCTGGAAGAAGCCCGCGACCAGATCCAGCCGCAACGGATGTCGAGCGCGGAATCGCGCGGCAGTCGCAGCGTGGCGGAGGCGCGCCAGGCGTTGCAAACGGCAGCGGGTGGCCTGGAACGCGGCCAGATCGACGCGGCCCTGCAGTCGCTGATGGAGGCGGAAGACGAACTGGGGACTGCGCGTCGCGAACTGGCGGAAGACACGGATGTGGCGGAGAAGCCGCGCAAGGCCGATGACGCCCGGCTGGCCGCCGCGCAGGAGCGCGTGCAGAAGGCGTCCGCGCGGTTGCGCGAGGCGCTTCCGTCCCCGCAGGCGATGTTGAAACCTGGTTCCCGTCAGAAGCTGGAGAGTCAGGCGCAGGAACAGGAGCAGTTGCGGCGTTCGCTGGAGAAGTTCAAGAAGAAATTGGATGAGAACGCGCAAACGCATCCAGCGCTGCAAAGACAGGTTGGCGATCGCCTGGAGCACGCCGAAGAGACGATGCGTCAGGCGGGCGAGTCGCTGGAACAGTCGGATGCGTCGCGGGCGCTGCGGCAGACGAGTGAAGCGCTGGATGCCTTGCGGCGTGCGGCGACGATGCTGGATGAGGCGCAGTCGGGGACCAAGCCGGGGCAGAAATCCAGCGACGCGGTGGGCATGAACGCGCCGGAAACGCCAGTGAAATTGCAGGGTGAGGAGCGCGGCGAGGGCAGCGAAGCGTACCGCCAGGAAGTGCTGCGGGCGATGCAGCAGAAGGCGCCGCCGACCTGGTCGGAGCGGTTGCAGAAATACTACAAAGCGATTGCACGCTAGCGTTTGGCGCGTGCCGATCTTGACAACAACGGCCGGCATCCTTCCGTGAGACACGACTTCAGCGCGCGGTCGGCGGGCCGCCGCAACCCAGTGAAGCCGCGGTGGAATTGTCCGCTGCGGTGATCGTCGCAGTTCGCGCTGCGACCGGAAGGTAGAATGCAACCGAACAAGTTGACCAACAACGCGCAGATGGCGCTGAAACTGGCGAGTGAAGAGGCGATTCGTCGCAACCACCAGGTGCTGGAGCCCGAGCATGTGCTCTGGGCGCTGACCGGCAATGTGGAAGGCATCATCAAGCCGCTGCTGGCGCGGATGGAAATCCCGGTGGAGCCGCTGCGGGCGCAGATGGAATTGGAGCTGCAGCGTCTGCCGGCGGTGACGGGCGGCAACGGGCAGGGGCTGGTTGGCGGTGAGCGTCTGCAGGCGTTCTTTGAAGCCGCCGACGACGAGCGCGGCAAGTTCAAGGACGATTTCGTCTCGACCGAGCACCTGTTCCTGGCCTTCCTGCACGATCGCAAAGGTGCCGCGGGACGGGCCTTGGCGGAGCGCGGCTTGAATCGCGAGAAAATCCTCGCGAACCTCAAACCGTTGCGCGGCAGCCAGCGCGTGACGTCGGAGGATGCGGAGTCGCAGTTCCAGGCGCTGGAGAAATACGCCCGGGATCTGACCGCGGTGGCGGCGCAAGGCAAGCTGGATCCAGTGGTCGGCCGCGATGAGGAAATTCGCCGCGTGATGCAGGTTCTGAGCCGGCGGCGCAAGAACAATCCGGTGCTGATCGGCGATCCTGGCGTGGGCAAGACCGCGATCGCGGAAGGCTTGGCGCAGCGGATCGTCGCGGGCGATGTGCCGGAAGGCTTGAAAGGCAAGAAGTTGCTGGCGCTCGATCTCGCATCGATGGTCGCGGGTTCGAAGTACCGCGGCGAGTTTGAAGAGCGGCTCAAAGCGGTGCTGAAAGAGCTGAACGATGCCCAAGGCGAAGTGATTCTGTTCATCGACGAGCTGCACAATCTGGTTGGCGCGGGCAAGGGCGACGGCGCGATGGACGCGAGCAACATGCTCAAACCGGCGTTGGCGCGCGGCGAACTGCGCTGCATCGGTGCAACGACGCTCGACGAGTACCGCAAGTACATCGAGAAGGATGCAGCGCTGGAGCGTCGGTTCCAGCCAGTGATGTGCGACGAGCCGAGCGTGCCGGATACGGTCAGCATTTTGCGCGGTTTGCGTGACAAGTACGAGGTGCATCACGGCGTGCGGATTCAGGATGCTGCGTTGGTAGCGGCGGCGACGCTGTCGGACCGCTACATCACGGATCGCTTTTTGCCGGACAAGGCCATCGACCTTGTGGACGAAGCGGCGAGCCGTTTGCGCATCGAGATCGACAGCTTGCCGACGGAAATCGACCAGATGCAGCGGCGCCTCCAGCAGTTGGAAATCGAGGCGGCGGCGTTGGCGCGTGAGAAGGACCGCGCGTCGGTGGATCGGTTGAAGGACATCCAGAAGCTGATGGCCGAGCTGAAAGAGGAGACGCTGGGCAAGAAAGCGGAATGGCAGCGGGAAAAGACGCTGATTGACGGACTGCGGACGCAAAAGGAGCAGTTGGAAGAATTGAACCACCAGTTGGAGGCGGCGGAGCGGCGGTACGACAACGAGACCGCGGCGAAATTGCGGTATGGCGAAATTCCGACGCTGCAAAGGGCAATCCAGGAGGCGCAGGACAAGCTCGCGGAGGCACAGAAGACCGGCAAGCTGCTGAACGAGGAAGTGACGCCGGAGGAGATTGCCAAGGTCGTGGCGGCGTGGACCGGCGTGCCGGTGACCAAGATGCTGGAAGGCGAGATGCAGAAGCTGCTGCGCCTGGAAGAACCGCTGCGCAACCGCGTCGTGCACCAGGAGGAGGCGATCGCGGCGGTGGCGAATGCGGTGCGCCGGTCGCGCTCGGGCTTGCAGGATCCCAACCGGCCGATGGGCAGTTTCATCTTTCTGGGGCCAACGGGCGTGGGCAAGACGGAGCTGGTCAAGGCGCTGGCGGAATACCTGTTTGACGACGACCGCGCGATGATTCGCATCGACATGAGCGAATACATGGAAAAACACACGGTTGCGCGGTTGATCGGCGCGCCGCCGGGCTATGTGGGCCACGAAGAAGGCGGGCAGCTGACCGAAGCGGTGCGCCGCAAGCCCTACTCGGTGGTGCTGTTCGACGAAATCGAGAAAGCGCATCCGGATGTGCTCAATGTGCTGCTGCAAGTGCTGGATGAAGGGCGGCTGACCGATTCGCTTGGTCGGACCGTGGATTTTCGCAACACGATCGTGCTGATGACGTCGAATGTCGGCTCGGCGGCGATTCTGGACGCGGCGGATGCCAGCGACGAAGGCGTGCGCGACGTGGTCCAGGGCGAGCTCCGGCGGCATTTCCGTCCGGAATTCCTGAATCGCGTGGATGAAATCGTGTTCTTCAACCGGCTGCGGGAGGAGGACATGGAAAAGATTGTCGACATCCAGCTGCTGCGGTTCCGCAAGCGCCTGGAGGACAGGAAGCTGGGTCTGACCGTGACGGACGAGGCGCGTCGGGTGCTGGCGCACGAAGGGTATGACCCGCAATATGGCGCGCGACCGCTGAAGCGCGTGCTGCAGCAGCGGCTGGAGAATCCGCTGGCGACGCAGTTGCTGGAAGGGCGGTATCCGGCGGGCAGTCACATTGTCGTGGATGCGGCAGGCGGCAAGTTCGAGTTCCGCTACGCCGACTGACGCGCCATTTGCCAACGCAAAAGCGGCGGTGTCACCAGTGTGGTGGCGATGACCATGACGAGCACTGCGCCGTAGGTTTGCGCGCTGATGACGGGCCGACCGTCGATGTGCAAGCCTTGGCCGATGCTGGCGAAGATCAAGCCGACTTCACCGCGCGGAATCATGCCGATGCCGACGGCGAGACCGTTGACCCCGCGTCCAGCGCCCAAGCCGGCGACAACCTTGCCGAGGACAGCCACGACGGTCAGCGCCAGTGCCAGCGCCGGTACACCGGGGGCCAAGAACGCAGTGAGGTCGGTGCGCAGGCCCATGAGCACGAAGAAAACGGGCACGAACAGTTCAGCGATTGGCGCGACCAGTCTGTCCAAACCGAGTTCGCCGCGTGACGTGAAGTCGCGGTAGTGCGCATCCTCCAGCACGAGTCCGGCTGCGAAGGCTCCGACTATCGGCGCGAGACCGGCAGCTGACGCCAGCCAGGCCAGCGCAAAACACAAGCCGAGTCCGGCAGCCAGAAGCGCCCCGGAGGCGCGCAGACGCGACGCGGCGCGCATGACGTGCGGTGCCAGCCAGACACCGAGGGTCAGAGAGACGGCCAGAAAGCCGACGGCCTTGCCGCAAACCAGCAGCACGTCCAGCGGCTGTGGGACACCGCCTGAAGCCATGGCGCCCGTGACAATCGCCAGCAGCACCAGACCCAGCACGTCGTCGATGATGGCAGCGCCCAGAATCAGCCGAGCGATCTTCGTTTGGCCGCATCCCAGGTCGCGCAAGACCCGCGCGGTGATGCCAACGCTCGTCGCCGACAAGGTCGCGCCGAGAAACGCATGGACGGTCATCGGTTCCTGGGGCAGCAGCGCGTGCGCCACCAGCCAGCCAAGCCCGAGCGGCACAAGCACGCCGATCGTCGCCACGCGCGTGGCAGCGACACCGACAGTCAGCATCTGCCGCACGGTCGATTCCAGGCCGACCTGGAACAGCAGCAGCAGGACGCCCAGGCGCGCCAACAGATCGAGCGATGCATCCGTGCGCATGTGCTGCAGGATCGCCACGGGTAAGGCGCCGAGCACGAGGCCGGCTACCAATTCGCCCAGCACGGCCGGCTGACGCAGGCGGACCGCGAGGTGGCCAGCCAGTCGCGCGGCAAACAGCACAATCGTCAGTTGCAGACAGAGCAGGACGACGGGATCGTGCCCTTCCATGTCAAACTTCGCCAGACAGCAGTCGCGGCAGGCTGATGACGCCATCGTAGACGTGCACGGCGGGCCCGCGCATCGTTGCTCGGCCATCGTCGGCTACCGTGACGGAGAGCCAGCCCCCCGGCAACTTGACAGCGATTTCGCAGTTGCGCGGCAGTCGGCCGGTCTCCACCGCCGCGATCACCGAGGCCGTCGCACCCGTGCCACACGCCAACGTCCAGCCGGAGCCGCGCTCGTAGACGTCCACCCGCATGCGCGGCCGATCGCCCGCGAGTACCTGCGCGAACGAGATGTTGGCTTGGTGCGGAAACAGCGCATGGCCGCCCAGAAGCGGGCCAAGGCGTGCGCGCTCGGTGTCGGATATCGAATCAAAAGTCACCGCATGCGGGTTGCCCAAGCTCAACGCGGTCAGGCGTACCGTGCAATCGGCCAGCACCACCGGCTGATCGATCATGCGCTCCGGGTGAGCCAATGGGATTTCGGCAGGCGCAAAAGTGGCGACGCCCATCTGCACATCCACGGTGGCCACCTGGCCTTGTGCATCGCGCTTGGCCACACAGTGCAGATCACCGTTGCCCGTCCTGACGGTCAGCGCGTTCGCATCCAGCAGATGGCGGTCCAGCAGGTATTTGACGAAACAACGCAGGCCGTTGCCGCACATTTCTGCGACGCTGCCGTCGGCATTCACGACGGTCATTTCCGGTTTCTGGAGCGAACCCGTCCAGACCAGCACGCCGTCGGCGCCGATGCCACGGTGGCGATCGCACAACTTCTGGCCCACGGTGCCCGGAAACCGCACGTCCAACTCGCGGCCGTCCACGAGCACGAAATCGTTGCCCAAACCGTGATACTTGCTGAACGCCAACACGATGAACTACCTCAGGACCGGCAGCAGGAACAGCGCGCCCGTGAGCGCCAGGCCGATGGTCCAAACGGCGGAGCGCAAGGTGGCGAGATCGGCCAGATACATGGCCACGTACACGCACCGGACGACGATGAACGCGATGCACAGCTGGGTCATGAGCGCCGGATTGCCGCCCCCGAGATGGGCGACGAACACGGCCGCGGCAAACCCCGGCAACGCTTCCAGCGAATTGTAGTGGGCGGACTTGGCGCGCAAACCGAAGCCCTGCAGCGTCTGGGCCTGACGCCGCGGCAGGTGGTTGTCGTAGCCACCGTTCCGGTGCATCCACACGACGGCGAGCCAGGACGGCGGATAGGCCATGAGCCACACAATTGCGATGCACCAAAAGGGAATCGTCATGGCCAGCCTCCGAGGCGAGAAGTGTAGGCACACAGGTGCGTGAACGGCAAATCTGTTGCGATCCCGCCAACGGCGCTTCTACAGGTCCAACCGCACTTGCGCGCGCACATCGCCCAGCACTTCCAGCGTCGCCCGCCGATTGCCTTCGCGTTCCAGGCGCTTCTCCAAGTCCGCCGGGAGCCCAATGCGCGCCTGCCCGGTGGCGTCGATCGGAGCCTCCAACTGCGCGCCGTCGGGCAGGGTCAGCCGCACTTGACCGTTCACAGCGGGCGTCTGGCCGCAGACCTGCTCTGGACCTTCCTTGCGCAACGTGCGTTCACCCAGCGATTCCTCGTGCGTACCGACCTGCAGGTGATCGTAAATCGCGCCGGCAAGCAAGCCCGCGCCCAGTGTCGTGATCGCCGCACCGTAGGCATAGTTGCTCGGCGCGTTGTCGGCGCTTGAATCGAGATCGACCGGTGACGCGGCTGTCCAGGCGATGAGCCCCAGACCGCCGGCCGCGAACAGGCTGCCGAAGACCCATTCCAGGGTCAGCGAGTTGCCGTCGGGACGCCGTTCGATGTGGCGAAATCCCTCGGCGCGTTGCTCCTGCACGTCGGCGCACCGCTGCACCCGGCTCACCTGCGCGCGCACCGCGTCGCCGTCGCGCTGGCCGACAATCGCCATGCGCTCACCCAGTTGCACCCGCACGGTCCGCGGCGGTTCGAGCGGCTGTGCACGCAAGCTCACCTGTTCGATGAGCCGCGCACATCCGGCCACGGTCCACAACTGCAAGAGGAGCAGGAACGTCGCAATCGGGCGCATTTACAACCGTCCAGGTCGGAGCGAGAGGTCGGCCAGAACGAGCGCCACGCACGCTTCCACAACCGGCACGGCACGTGAAATGACGCAGGGATCATGTCGGCCGGTGACCGTCAACCACTGCGGCGGACCCTCCGGACCGATCGCGAGTTGGGGCTGTGGAATCGTGGCCAC
Source organism: uncultured Myxococcales bacterium (assembly GCA_903924465.1). Classification (GTDB taxonomy): domain Bacteria; phylum Myxococcota_A; class UBA9042; order UBA9042; family UBA9042; genus CAIYBN01. The sequence continues at coordinate 23,398 of CAIYBN010000007.1, forward strand.
GGGCTTGAACAGGACGTCCACGCGCAGCGGCATGCCGGTGGAGATGCCGCCCAGTACCCCGCCGTGGTGATTGGTCGTCGTGGCAATGCGGCCGTCGGCCAGCCGCGTGAAGGGATCGTTGTGCTGGCTGCCGCGCATCTGCACCGCGGCCATGCCGTCGCCAAAGAGCACCCCGCGCACTGCGGGCAGGGATCCCAGGGCGTGCGCCAGCATGCCGGTCAGTTTGTCAAAGACCGGATCACCCAAGCCGGGCGGCAGGTCCGTGACGACGCAGCGAACGACGCCACCCAGGCTGTCATGGGCAAGTTGCGCCGCTTGAATTTCGGCCACCATCCGGTCACTGGCGTCCGAATCGGGGCAGCGAACGGGACTGGCATCGACCTGCGCGCGGTCGACCGGCGGCTCGAAATCGGTCGCGATTGCACCGATCTGTTGGGCCCACGCGACGATCCCCGGCTTGGGACGGTTGTCGCGTAACGCGAGCGCGTCCAGCAGTGCTTCGGCGACCGCACCGGCAGCGACGCGGCCGACGGTCTCGCGGGCGCTGGCCCGACCACCGCCCCGCGGGTCGCGATGGCCGAAACGGGCATGCCATGTGACGTCGGCATGGCCCGGCCGGAACTGATCGTGCCACGCCTCGTAGTCCTTGGCCAGCGCGTTGGTGTTTTCGACAACGATGGCAATCGGCGTACCGAGCGTTAGTCCCTGATACACGCCGGACAGGATTCGCGGCTGATCCAGTTCGCGACGCGGGCTGGTCAGGATGCTTTGCCCGGGACGCCGCCGCTCCAGCGCTCGCGCGATGGCTTCAATCTCCAGCGGCACGCCAGCCGGACAGCCGTCGACCACGCAGCCCACGCTGGGTCCATGCGACTCGCCAAAGGTCGTCACCACGAAGCTTTGACCAAAACTGGAACCGGCCATGGTCAGTACACCTTCTCGATCTTCACAGACTTGTAGTACGCCTGCAGAATTTGTTGAAAATTCTGGCCCGCCTTGGCGCGGCCAAAAGCGCCGGTCTGGTCCATCCCGACGCCGTGGCCAAAGCCGGCGCCAGTGAAGACCCAGCTTTGCGGGATGCCGTCGGCGCCGATCGTCCCAGGTTTCACGATGAACAGCGAGGAACGCAGGCCTTTGGGTCCGGCCGAGCCACCCAGCGCCTTGCGGATGTGCAGCTCCCCCGACAGCTTCTTCTTCTGACCATCGGCCAGCGTCAACTCCACTTCGATCGCGCGGCCCGAAACCCCGCGCTGCGAGACTCGAATCTGCTGGATCGCCTTGGCCAACTGCGCACTCTCGCGGATTTCCGTGGCACTCTTCTCGGTGCGCCAGCGACACGCTTCGCCGTTCAAACCCGACGCCGCGGCCCAGCTTTCATCCTTGCCGGCCAGCAGTGCTGCGACAGCCTCTTCGGTCGCGCCGCCGGCCAACGGATCCTTGCCACCCGGCACCACGTCCGCGACGCCGCGCAACGCTTCCTGCGGCCGTCCCGGCCAAACCAGCTCATTGTTCTCCGTGTGTCCGCCGGAAACGGCATGATAATACGCGTCGATGAGGCGACCATCGGCGTTGACCATCACCAGTCCGCGGGTGTCCTGCACGGCCTGGGCAATGCGTGCGCTCACCTTGCCGGCACCCGTATAGGCTTGGCAATGGACTTCCGAGCAAATCGCGAACGGGTCCGTCGCGTGCCGCGTGCCGACCTTGGCCAGCATGTCGGTCCGCGCTGCCACCGCTTGCGCGCGCAGCGTCGCTTCTGGCGCGGAATGAAAGATCTCGGACGCTACGACGCCCTCCAGAATTTGCTCCAGTGCTGCCTCGCTGACGACTTCCAAACCGTGGTCATTGCTCGGCACCACGTAGACGCGGCCCGGTAGTTCGCGCTCCACGCGCTGGCCCTTGCGTGTGCCGACGACGTGCAACATGCCTTTGCCGATGGCCTCGAACCAGAGGACATCCGCCGCACGCATTTCACCACTGCCACTTTTGACGGTGAGCGTTGCGCTGGGCGGCTGGCCGACTGTCGCGTGCGTTTGCAAATCCTCGCCAAATTGCAGCTCCAAGCCTTGCGCCGTGGCTTCAGCAGCCGCGTGGTTGTCAAAGATCGCGTCCAGACACAGCAGCGTCTGACGTGTGTCAAAGGCGCGGCCCTTCAGGCTGTACGTGGCACCGCTGGTCACCGTCTTGATGGCCATGCCGCGCTCTTTCCACAAGGTGCGTTTTTGCCGCAGCACGTCAAAGTCCCAATCCGGCGCCTGCGCCAGCACCACGTAGTGCTGCAAAATCGCCGGCTTGGCATCGATCGCCTGCACTTCGACGGTCGCCTGCACGCGGAATTCCACCTGGCCGTCGCCGGTGCCGAGAATGCGCAAACCGCCGGGCGCGGAAATTTCCACCTTGTCCTGATTGCTGAGCACCGACAGCGGCACGAGCGGATCGCCATCGGCGCCAAGTCGCAGGACATCACGATATAGGCTGGTCGTACGGTCCGAATGACCGAGCGGGTCGCCCTGCGCAAGTGCCTGCATGGGCAGGAGAAAACCCAACAACAGCAGCAACACGCGCATCGACACCACCCGTTTCACGGTTGGAGAGTGCCCGCGCCGATCCAGCTTGTCCAGTTGCGACAGCTCGTGCGCCTACGACTGGACGACGTTGAGCCGCAGCGCCAGTTTCACCAAGTCGGTCTTGTTGTGCAGATGCAGCTTTTCCATCAGGTTGGCGCGGTGGCGGTTTGCGGTGTGCGCAGAAATGCCCAAAATTTTGGCAATTTCCGGTCCGGTTCGCCCTTCCGCGATCAGCGTCAGCACTTCGCGTTCCCGCGGCGACAGCCCCGACAATTCCTGATCTTCCGGCGCAGTCTCCGGGTGCAGCGCCGCTTCGACCACGAGATCCGCGACCGATGGATCCAGCCACGTCCGCCCTTCCAGCACGCTGCGCAACGCCGCCACGAGTTCGCGCGCCATCACGCCCTTGGGCAGGTAGCCTTTCGCACCGAGTTTCAGGGCGCGAATCACGTAGGCGCGATCGGTGTACTGCGAGACGATCGCCACCTTGGTGTGCGGACTGACCGTGTGCAGTTCCGCCAAGACGTCCAGCCCGCTCAGGTCGGGCATGGAAATGTCCAGCAGCAGCAAGTCCGGCTGGTGCCGCGCGCATTCCCGCAGCGTTTCGCGCCCGGTTGCCGCCTCCGCGACAATCAGCGCCTCCGGCATCCGCGCCTCCAGAAGCCCGCGAATTCCTTCGCGAACCAATGTGTGATCGTCCGCCAGAATCACTTTGGGCTGCCAGGTCATCTTGTCCCCTCGCTATGCATGAAAGGGTACGTCAAAGACGATGCGCAGGCCACCGCCCGGCGACGTCTCGAACTCCACGGTACCACCCATCTGGACGATGCGCTCGCGCATGCCCAGCAAGCCCCACCGCGGCCGCGGCGCAGTCGTCGTCAACAGCGCCGGGTCCATCCCCTTGCCGTCGTCTTCAATCCAGCCCATCAACCGACCGGGGCCGTGTCCATTTGCTTCGATGTGCAAGCGCATGGTCACGCGCTTGGCCTGGGCGTGCCGCACGATGTTCGTCGCCGCCTCCTGGAAGACGCGGTACACGGTGTTCTCCACGTCCTTGGGCACCGCAATCTCGCCACCGACGACGTCCAGGGAGAACTTCAGCCCCGCCGCCGTCAGGATGTTCTGGCCCGTCGCCCGCACCGCTTCGACCAGACCCATGTCATCCAGCACCGCCGGACGCAGTCGCCGGACCAGCCGGTTGATGCCGTCCAGGATTCGCTTGACCAGCGCCTTCGCTTTTTCCAGCTGCGCTTCGACTTCCGGCAGGCCTTCGGTCGGCACGGTCTCCAGCTGTAGCGCCAGCGCGGTCAGTTCCTGCGAGGTTTCGTCGTGGATCTCCCGGGCAATGTGCTTGCGTTCCTCCGCCTCCGCCTCGAACAAGTGGCGCAGCATCCGGTTCTTGTGCTCCTGCTCGACGCGCAGCTGTTCGTAGAGCAGGCTGCGTTCCACCAGCGACTGGACTTGCCCACCGATGACCGCCATCGTCGGGCCAATCAGCCGGCTGACGGACTCGCTCGCCTCGGGCACGCCGATCCAGAGCTCGCCCTCGAGCGTCTCCGGCACACTGATCCGCTGGACATAGAACAGCTTGGTGCCGTGCGTGTCCTCCAAGGCCACGCCGCGCGCTTCCAGGTCGCCGATCGGCACCTGCACGCGGCCACCGGCGACCGACTCCAGCAGTTCGCCCATCGAACCTTCCGCGCGCAGCGTGATGCCGTGGGCACTGAAGAAATCGCTGCCCAATGGACCACCGCGCAGGTGCAACAGCACGGAACTCACGGCCTTGCTCGCTGCCACACCATCTGCCAGCGACATCAGGTTCTGGCGAATGTCCAACAGCGGTTGAATCGGCTGCGACGTGCGCACCGACGTGGCTGGCGTGTCCGGCTTGACCACCTTCGGCGCGCTTGGCTTGGCGCGAATCGCTTCAAACGACTGGGCCAATTGGCTGAACTCATCGTGCCCGTTGACCGCTGCGCCATATTCCAGCGCCAGCGCATTCGCCGTGTCCGTCAACTGCCGCATCGGCCGCAGGACGCGGCGCGACAGCAGCAGGTAGAAACCGACGAAGCAGCCGAAGATCAGGCACACCAGCGCAGTCGACGCGTACACCGTTTCCACCATCGGCGCATACAGCCGCTGGCTGCCCTCGCGCACGGTCACCGTCCAGTCTGTGCCCGGCACCGGCGCCACTGTGGTGATTTCCGCTTCCCGCGCCGACTCATCGTGCGGATTCGCGTCGTGGCCTTTTTTGTGGCACGAGTGGCATTGCATCTGCGCCTCGCCGCCCAGCCGCACTTTGTCGGTGAAATACGTGCCATGCACCGCCGAGACGTAGCGCTCATCGGCCTGGGTGGAGAACAAGGCAACGCCAATGGAATCCAGCAACTGCAGCCGCGATTGATCGTTGACCAGGAAGTAGCTGAACACCCGCTGAAAATTCGGCGCGTCCAGACGCAGGTACAGAACGGCTGCGTGCCATTTTTTGTCGGCACCTTCACCGGTCGTGCGGCCCTGGGCAATTGCAATCCGCGGGTGCTTGTCGAGGCCCTTCCACAGGTCGGTCACCACGGGCTGCTTGGACTTTTCGGCGCGGCGCAGCAGGGCCAACAGCACGTCCGAGGGCGGCAAGCCCGCGGGACTGGCATCTGCGGCAACCAGTTGTCGGGTCTGGTCAAACACCGCCACGCCGTCGTTGTCCAGCGTGTCGGCGCGGACCGCAGCCAGTTCGGCCGCGAGCGCCTTGGCGTCCAGATCGGCGCGAGCACCCGCGTCCAGCAGCCGGGTCAGTTGGCTCTTTTCCGCTTCGACCAGGCCACCCACGACGCGCGCCACGCTGCGGGCAAACAGCAGGTTCTGGTCGAGCGAGTGGTTGATGGCCCGACGGAATGACCAACTCTCGAAGGTCACGGTCGCGACGATGGTGATGGCCGAAAGAATGAGAAAGTAGACGAGGAATCGGCGGCGAATCATGGCTATTCCTCCGTGCCCGTGGTTGCGGCAGGCGCCGGGACTTCAGGCTTCTTGCCCGTCCGGTCGTACTGCCTCGTGTCATCTTCGTGGCAGGCACCGTTGCAACTGCCGCCGGTCGCTGTGGCTGTGAACACGCCTGCCTTGGAGTCCTTGTCCGGCGCTTTCAGATGCACCATCGCGCGTTCCGCCTCCGAACCGTGGGCCGCGTGGCACTTCAGGCACAGGCCGGGCGAATGGCCGATGTCGTCGGCATGCTGGCGGTGACGATCTTCTTTGCCATCGGCGAACTGGGTCAGCGTCGTCGCGTTGGGCATGGCCAATGCGCCGGCGATGTCGTCGTGGCAGCGCAGGCAGAACGCCTCGTCCGGCTTGGGCCCGTAGCGGAACAGGTAGGCCGGCGCCATGACCTTGTGGCACTCGCCGCACTTGTTCTGGGCAAATGGCTTGTGCTGGGACTTCAGGTTTTCCGGCGGATCGTGGCATTTCGCGCAAATCTGCCCCTGATTTTGCTTGTCCATCTGGAAGTGGGTCTGGCCCTTGCGCACCTCATGGCAGTCGAGGCACTCGCTGCCGCCGCCGTGCTCCTTGCCAAACGCCGAGTCCGGATGGCACTTCTGGCAGGATTCCTTGTCCGTTGCTGCGAACGCGACTTTGGCCACCTCTGGCGAAGGGCCCTGCTTGTGCTTGCCGTCGTGGCATTCAAAGCATTTCTTGGTCTCGACAATGCCCGCCAGTGGATCCTTCGCTTCGACCGCCGTTGGGTGCGCGACCGCGCCGGAGTGGCAGGTCACGCACGCCAGGCCCAGCTCACCGTGCCGCTTGTGCGCCATCACGCGATTGTGACGATCCGCGGCTCGTGCGGTTTCCGGGTGGCAGCGCACGCAGTTCTCACTGACGATGTCTTCGTGACGCTTTTCCAGATGAATGTCGGCAATGGTCTTGGCCGTCAAATGCGTATACAGCTGCGCCATGCCCGCGGTCTTGGCGCCGATGTAGCCAGCCAAACCGGGTCGCGCGTGGCAGTCGATGCAGCGGATGGAGCCGTGACGCGAGCCTTCCCACGTGTCGAAGTTGTGGCCCATTTCATGGCAGCTGTTGCAGAACTGGGGCATTTCCGTGCGGTGGTAGACGTCCATGCCGGAGCTGGCGACCCAAACGATCGCGACGGCCATCAACAGGAGGTAGATCCAAAAGAACCGCAGGCTGATGCGGGCAATGAGCCGCGCGCGTCGTCGCCAAGCCGGGTCTTGCGCCAAGCTTGGGTCCGGGTAGCGGGCGAGCCGTTCGAGAAGGGAATCGAAGCGGGTCATGGGAGGAATCCTCCAGCGCGCGTGGCGCAGGCCGAATCAAGGGGAGCGACTACAACGGGGCCTGCTTGGCCGCCGCGTGATGAGGCTGGGGTGGGAGCTGGAGCGCCGTGGCGTAACGCATGACCATGGGATTGCCTCCGGGAAGCTGCTCGGGGTTTGCCGCGTCGCTTGTGCGGCGTCCGGACAGGCTTCCTGAGACACAAAGTACGCCAGCGCAGAGATCGCGGACATTCTGCGAAACGGCCAATTGATGGGCTGCGAACCTACCATTTCGCACTGGTGTAAACGCGCCATCAGTGACTGGTGTGTTCATGCTAGGTCCGGCTACTTGAGCGTGCTACGGCGCGTAACGCCAACTCGGCGACGTAGAGCGTGCCGACCGCAGCGCATGGCAATTTGAGTCCGGAAAATCCAGGGGTTTCGGCGAGATCGAAGGCGGGATCCACCTCCACACCGCCACCATGTGCGACCGCAACCGCACGCGCCAAGGCTGGTGCGTTTGCGGGATCCAGCACCACTTGGCCACCTGGCTGGCTCGCCCAAGCTGCCAGGAAGACCATGCCAGCCGTCTCATGGGCAAAAACCACCACATGGCCGTCCGTGCCTGCCTGTGCCGCCGCCGCTCGGGCCAAGCGTTGCATCAACTCGCGCAGTTGGTGGCGCGCGCCGTACGTCTGTGCCGTCGTCGCCTGCAACGTGTGCCACCGAATGCCGGGCCACTCGCGCTTCAAATCCCAGAGCAGGATGAGCGCGAGCGATTTCAGGTCGACTTCCTCCCGCTCGTCATGCGCTTCACGGCCCATCGCGGCAATGTCGGCAGCCAGCCGGCGGACACGGCCAAGTCGGGCGTCAAAGCGCAGAACCGTGGAGCCGCCTTGTTGCGCCGGGACGACCGACTCCGCCAGAACCGTGCCATACAGCTGCCAGGCAACGCTTTCCCCGGCAGGGACGTGGGCCAGCGCTTCCGCTTGCACCGGCGCGTCTTCAGACGTCATCCAGAGCGCGAGGAAGGCTGCGCGTTCGCCGGACGGGTCGCTCAGCGCCATCAGCGCTGGACCTTCTGAATCGCCTTCGGGCAACGCCCAGCCCAGTTCGCGGGTAGCGGCCAACTGTTCGGCGGTCACCTCGGGTATCAACTGCGCCCAACTGCCGGAAAGCGGCGCGCCATGACCGAAACGATTCATGGCCAGGCGATTCGCGGCGACGATCCAACCACGACCGTCGATCAGCAGCACGGGACCGGATTGCCTCTCCAGCACGCCAGCCAGCCGCCGGTTGGCACGCTCCAGACCGACGCGGCCGTCGAGATCCAGCGTGAGCGCCTGCACGGCCCGCGTCACGTCGTCGATCTCGTCGGCAGCACCCACGGACAGCACGGTCGCACGCGCGCCGGTGCGCAGCAGATCCAGCAGGTGCCGCAGATGTCGCAGCCGGAACACGACGTTGCGCCCGACCAGTGCGGCGAGGATAAGGAACAACACAAAGGTCGCCAGCGCGCCGGTCCAAATCGTCCGCCGGCTGGTCGCTTGTTGCGTGCCGGTCAGGGCGTCGTCGTCCAAATCCGTCAACAGCACGCCAATCGCCGAACCTTCGGGCTGGTCGTGGCAATGGAGGCACGCTTCGTCCAAGAGGATCGGCTGGACGGCGCGGTAGATGCGCTCGCCCGCGGCGGTCTCAAAGCGCACCGCGCGGGCCCGTCGCTGCGGTGCGACGCCGGGCTGGTGGCAGGACACGCAACTCGGGTCGCTCTTGTGCATTTGGGTGCCCAGCGCGGCCGGGTCCGTCGCAAATGCAACTTTGCCTTCCTTGTCGACAATCCGCAGCGACTTGATCGGCTGCATTTCTGAGAACCGCGTCAGCTCGCGCTGGATGCGCGGGCGATCCTTGGCCAGCATGGCCTCGCGCAGATCGCTCAAGACCATCCGGTTGACGAGATCGGCGTAGACGTCCAGCGTTTCCGTGCCCTGACGGGCGGAATCACGCCGCTGCACGTAGTACAACGCGCCAATCAGCCCCAATGCGACGATGACGGCAGGTACGGCAATCCGGAGGCCGATGCGGCTGTAGGCGAACGCCATACGGCACTTCCCTGCGAACGGGCGCGCACACGCGGGGAAGATCACGCGCGGCTCGATCGCGCGGCTACGGTACTGCTGCGGGCAGGGCACGGCAAGGCGTGAATCGGCTCAACTACGGCGGTTTTGTCCGACTTGTGTCACGCGGCAGATAGGGATCGACCGGTTCAATGCGCGGTGGCCGCCACGAGCCAAGCCGTAGGCGGCCAGTCGCGCACCGAATGAGGCAGGATCCAGGGGCGGACGCGGGGGCGATCTAAAATGCGCGCGAGCCACCAACCAGCGGCAAGCGACGCGGGTATCGCCACCACCGCGACCAGAGCTTTGGCGTTCCAGGTGCCATCCCAGGGCTGCCTTTCTGACCAGATTTCAATGGCCTTCAGCACGAACTGGTGACTCAAGTACACGACCAGCGAGTAGCGGCCAATGTGCGCCAGCCCGGGAACGCGCGCGAGCTCTGGACCAAAATGCACGACGGTGAGTGTCGCGGCGATGGCGTACACGTCGTGCAATACGACCGAGAGCGGCGTTCGCCATAAGGGCACGATCAGCGATGCGACGTTGATGTGATCCTGGCGGAACGCCGCGATCACGCCGCAACTGCATGCGACCGCCAGCCAGACGAAGCGCGCGCGGCGATGGTGGGCGAGCGCCGCTACGGCCAAGCCCAATGGCAGGACGTACACCGCCGGCAGAGGATTCAATGGCAGCCGGAGGTTCGTGCCCGCCAGACAGCCGTGGAGCACGATCAGCACGGCGACGGTCGCGCCCCGCAGCGGTTTCGAGGTCGCTGCGATCGCCGACCGGAGGACGGTCAGGGAGAGCAGGCACGGCATGAACCACAGAAACGTGAAGCCGACGCCTTCAGACAAGGAGGCTACGTCGCCTTGCAGCAGTGCGAGCGGTAGCGCGGTCCAGGCCACGGGCCGATGCGGGACCGCGTGCCAGGCGACCCAAGCCAGCAGTGCGAACGCAACGAAGGGCACGAGGTAGCGGACAGCGCGGTCGGCGAACACGCGAATGGATGCGGCGACGGGTGGACGGAGAAATGGCAACAGAAGGAACGCGATGACGTGAAAGTCGTACAGCCCGCCGTGCCCCAGCCAGGGCCAGACCTGCTGGGCCGGAATGCAGTGACCCACGGCGACGAGGACGATCAACAAGCCCTTGGTCGCGTCACTGGCGGAGTCCCGCCCCGGGGGCGCGGCCGTCGTGGTACTCATGCGCCGGACTGCTCGCGGTTCGCGGCGGATTGGTTGACGCGGCCACGCAGCACGGCAATGTGGCATAGGCTGATGACGCCCCATTGTTCGGCGCGGAAAAGTTCGGTGCCGGACAGACCTGAGGTGATGGCTGCGACTGCTGCTGCTGCCAGACCCGCCAGATAGACGCGGTCGCTGTTGGTGGGCAAGGCGCGAAGGACCACAACAACACTGGATATTTGCAGGATAACATAGAGCAAGAGGGCGGGAAGCCCGTACGAAACCGCAACGGCCAGAACCGACGAGTGCAGCGCGCTGCCCATCGCACCCGAAGTGCGAGAACGTTCATAGCCGAAAGCAGTCAGACCAGCGCCGAGAAATGGATGCCGCGGGACCATTTCAGCACTGATACGTGCGTGCGCGGCGCGTTCCGATGAAGCCGTTTCCAAATCGGCCGTGCCGTCGAACGTTTCCGTCACCCGGTCAAATGACTTCGGCGCGTAGGTGGTAAAAGCTGCGGCGACCAAAACTGCGGACGCGAGCGATGCGAGGCGAATCGCCGGCCGTCGTGGCGCGAGCAGTGCGAATGTGAACAAGGCGAAGGCGAAACCGACCGTGCCGCCACGTGAAGCTGCGGCCCATTCGCCGTAGGCTGAACCGAGAGCGCCGAAAAGCGCCAGGATTCGCCAGCGCAGTGGCTGTTCGCGATCAGCAAAAAGCGCCAACGCAAATGGCAGCGACATCGCCAAGTGGTTGCCCAGCACGTTCGGCTGGCCACAGATGCCGATCGCCCGTGTGCCGCCGTCGCTCAGCGCTGCCCAGTCGACCTGGCGCCAGACGGCAGCGGCAGTGAACAAGAGGTTGATCGTGTAAATCCTTGCGATGATTCTAAAATCGCTGGACTTCAGGATGGTCTGCGTGAGCAGCAGGAAGATGACGAGGGTGCCGCCGAATTCGTAGAACGGCTGGATCGTTCCGTCAAACTCGGCAAAGAGTTCACCGACGGCGACGACGAACAACAGCGCCAGAAAGCCCGCGAAGTAGGCTCGGGGAATCGGGTGAATGCGCTTTACTTCGAAGATGTTGCGGATCACGATGAGCAACGCGGCAACGCCGGCAATCTTGAACGGCGTCAAGTACGGCCCAGCCAATTCAAATGCCCACGCGTGGCTGGCCAGAGCGACGCCGACCGCGACTGCGGGACGAGAAACCACGTAAAACAGTCCGATCGGAATCACGATCGCGAAAACCGCGAACAGCGCGATGGACGGATCCACCGCGATCGCCAGCGCGAGACAGAGCGCCAAACCCGCCGCCGTGATCGCAACCAAGCCGATGCTGGATGACGACTTGGCCGTTCCACGTGCCGTCCGCGGAATCATCGCAACTTGCATCGACACACCCGTCCTGTCGTTCCCGCAGGCAAAACTTTGGCAGAAAGCGCCTCGCTGCGCAGCCTGCACGCGGCGCGCGATGGGGTCAAGACGCTGCGCCACACCCCGCCCGCGCCTGTCTTGGTTACCAAGCGCGACCGCGAAGTTCACGCCGTGCGGCCCGCCCTTCCCAACCCCGACTTGCCGCGGCATACTCCGACCGGGTTTTCAGCCCGTCGGAATCGCATGGCTTCGGTTCACCAACGCTACCGTATTATCGACAAGATCGACGCCGGTGGCATGGCGGAGATCTACCGCGGCGTCGCGATTTCCATCGAGGGCTTTGAGAAGCCCGTGGCGATCAAGCGCATCCTGCCGTCCCTGTGCCGCGACAAGAAGTTTGTCACGATGTTCCTGGATGAAGCGCGTCTGTCGATGTCGCTCAATCAGGCAAATGTGGTGCAGATCTATGATATTGGCCAGGTCGACGACACGTATTTCATCGCCATGGAATATGTCGACGGCGGCAACCTGCGGCGGATGATGCAGCGCGCCCTCGATCAAGGCCGGCCGATTCCGGTGCCGATTGCCTGTTTCCTGATCGCTGAATTGGCGCGCGCGCTCGCGTATGCGCATGAGAAAATGGGTGACGACGGCAAGTCGCTGGGCATTGTGCATCGCGACGTCTCGCCGCCCAACGTGCTGGTGTCGAAGCAGGGCGAAGTGAAGCTGACGGACTTTGGCCTCGCGCGGGCTGCGTCCAACGTGCAGATCTCGGATGCTGGCGTCGTCAAGGGCAAATTCAGCTACCTGTCGCCAGAGGTGGTGGACGGCAAACCGGCGGATCCGCGCGCCGACATCTATTCCGCGGGCATCATTTTGTGGGAAATGCTGTGTGCCCGCAAATTGTTCGCCGGCAAGACCGATTTGGAAACCATCGATCTGGTGAAAGCCGGTGAGGTCCCCAAACCGTCGACTTTGCGGCGGGATGTGGACGCGGAGCTGGATGCGGTAGTGCTGCGCGCTCTCGCCAAGAATCCGAAACGGCGCTTTCAGTCCGCGCGCGAGCTGGAACAGGAGCTGGCGACCTACCTGTTCAAGCACAACCTGCGGGTGACCCAGGCTGACCTGGCCGGGTTCCTGCACAGCCTGGACGAACAGTCCGAGGTGCAACTGCTCGATGTGGCTACGCTGTTGCGGTCCGAGATGCAGGAGCAGATGCGGGTAGGCAAGCTGGACGCGACGTTGGGCCACGTGCCCCTGCGGCCGGCCGATCTGCGTACGCCGTCGGTGTCCAATGTCGACGTGGCCTCCTTGCTGGATCGCCTGTCGGGTGCGCCGCTGGACGATCTGGCTGCGGAGGCTGGCTTGTCGGCGCTGGCGGATCGGCTGGAGACACTCGGTGAGCCGGTCTCGCAGCCTCGGGCGGTGATGCCGAAACGCGAAAAGAGTCGCATGCCGCTGGTGCTTGGCGGCCTCGGTGCGCTGGCCATCGGGGCTGCGCTGGCGTGGTTCCTGGTGCACAATTCGTAGCACGTTGTTGATCCCAACCCGCGTGGCCGGCATCCAAGGCAGCCGCGATTGAAACTGACCGGAGGCGTAGTGAAATTTTTTGTCGATACCGCAAACATTGAAGAGATCAAGAAAGCGCTGGCATGGGGCTTTCTGGATGGCGTGACGACGAATCCGTCGCTGGTGGCCAAGACCGGTCGGCGCTTTGACGACGTCAAGCGCGAGATCCTGCAGTTGGTCGCCGGGCCGGTGTCGCTGGAAGCCACGGCGATGGATTTTGACGGCATGCTGGCGCAGGGCCTGGCGCTGGCCGCCGAAGGTCCGCAGGTCGTCGTGAAGCTGCCGTTGACGCGTGAAGGCATCGCGGTGTGCAAAGCGCTGTCCGACAAGGGCATCAAGACGAATGTGACGCTGTGCTTTTCCGCCAATCAAGCGCTGCTCGCGGCCAAGGCCGGCGCGACCTACATCTCGCCGTTCGTGGGGCGTCTGGACGACATCAGCGAGGACGGCATGGCGCTGATCGCCGACATCGTGCAGATCTACCGCAACTACGGATTCAAGACTCAGGTCCTGGTCGCGTCGGTGCGCAACCCGGTCCACGTGCTCAAGGCGGCCAAGTTGGGTGCGGACGTCTGCACGGTGCCGTTTGGCGTGCTGGACCAGTTGTTCAACCACCCATTGACCGACCGCGGCAACGAGCAGTTTCTCAAGGATTGGGCCAAAGTCCCGGCGTAGTTGCTGTTCACTGATCCGCGCAGCCCCCGGCGCTTGACCTGCATCTGGAGCTTGACCGCTTGACTGACTCGACCGTCCCATCCGCTGCGCCGACCACGCGTGTGCGTGAACGTGTGAAGCTCGACCGCGACGAAACGCGGCCCCTGCGCCATCGGGCACGTTGGGTGCTGCGCGGCTTGTTGGCGGCAGCCTTGGCGGTCGCGATTCTGGCGACCGGCGGCGCGTCCTGGTCGGCTGTTGCGGCGATCTGGGTGCTGCTGGTTGCAGCCGCCCCGGCGGCGATGATCGCGGTGCCCAACAAGCCACCACGCGTGTTCCTGGGGCTCTTGTGGCTCGTTCTCGGTGCCTTCGTCACCCTGCAACTGCTACCGTTGCCTCGGGTTCTCGTCGAAGTGTTGCAGCCCAAGGCGGTGGAGCTCTCCGATCTCGGTCGTGCCGCCCTGGGTCTCCCGCCGGCATCGTTCCTTGCGCTTGCGCTGGCGCCCGGTGATGCGGCACTTCAGGGCGCGGTCTACCTGCTTGGCGCCGCGCTGGCCTTGCTCGGCAGCATCGCGCTGTCCGGGCACGACGGCCGCCGCGCCATTCACTGGACCAGCAACGTCGTCCTTGGCCTGGCCGTGGCCAGCGCCTTTGCCTGGATCTGTGCCTACACGTCGCCACTGACCGACTTTGTGCCTGGCGGGCTCTCCAGGAAATTGGCGGTCCTGTGCTTTGTCAACGCCAATCAGGAAGCTGCGTTGCTCAATCTCGGCATCGCGATGGGCCTGAGCCGTATGCGTCTGGCGGTGAATCCGCGGTGGCAGACGCTTTTTGGCACTTTGGCCTTGGTTCTTGCGTTCGCCGTCCTGGAAGTCGGTTCGCGCGGCGGGCTCATCACCATGTGCCTGGTGCTGACCATGACGCTGTTCATGCGGCCCCGGCCGGTCAAGGGACGTCGTGTCGACCAGCGGGAGCTCCAGCGTGCCGCGCTGATTCGGACCAGTGTGCTCATCGCATCCGTGGCGCTCGTCGCTGCGGTGATTGCCCTGCCGGCCATCGAGGCCGAATTCAGCGGCACGAATGACAGCCACAAAGGCACGATCATGGCGCACATGGTCGGCATCGCCGACGGCCGGTTCAATGCCAGTCCGCTGTTGCGCGCGACGTGGCGGGCCGGTGCGGGCCCGGCCGGCTTGCCCGTTCTGGCGGGAATGGACGAAATGTGGGGCAATAAACGCGTCGATTTTGCCGAAAACATCGTGCTCGACAGCGTCTTTTCGTTTGGCGCGCTGGGGGCCCTGCTGTTTTGCCTGGGTCTGGCGTGGGCGCTCATCGATCACGTGCGCCGCCGCGCAGACGTTCCGCAAGCGCCAGGTTTCATCGTCGCGTCCGTTTCGATGGTCGTGGCCAATTTCGCAGATTTTTCGCTCCAGCTGAGCGGTGGCCTCCTGCCTTTTCTCGGGCTATCGACCGCGTGCGAGCGCGCGCTGGGGCCTCGCGGCGGCCGTGCCAACATGGAGGAGAAGCGCCTGCCGACCTTCCGGCGCGTGTTGGTGGCGGCGGTTCTGGCGCTTTTGGCGGCTGGCGCGATGATCGCCAAGTCCCATCACGCCATGAATCGCGACACCGATGCCGCACTTTCCGGGCTGAGCGGCGACGCGATGCGCGAGCGGATCGGGGCCCGCTTCCTGGGGGATCACCACGCATTTTACCTGTACGGTCGCAAACTGACGGATACGCGAGATTTCAAAGGCGCAGCCAGAGCTTTTGACCGCGCCGTGGCGCTCCGACCGGGCAGCGCCCACGCGCGACTGTTCCGGTTTGCCGCACATCTGGAGCTGGGCGAAACCAGGACGGCCGCAGACGATCTCCGGTGGTTGCTCGATCGCGAAGATGACATCGTCGAGCGGGCCATGCGGCTGTGCATGCAGTCACGCGCTGCGGAAGCGGTGCTCGTCAATGTGATCCCGCGCGGTCACGACCAGAGTGGCCGCATCGCGCCGTTCCTGATCGCCAAGCATCCGGAACTCGTCGAACGCGTGGCCTTGACGTTGCGCCAGAACCATCCCAATCGGGTGTTCGCGATCGAACTGGCACGCGGTGAGCTCTACCTCAAGCTTGGCAAACTCGAGGCTTCAAGGCGCATTGCCGCGAATTTGTTGGCCAACAAGGAAACGCGCACGCTGGGGTATCAGCTGGAAGCGGAACTGCTGCAGGCCGCGGGCAAGTTCTACGAAGCGTTTCACCTGTTCCGCGAAGTGTGCAAAGAGAAGCCCGATGCTTGGGGGGCATGCTCCGGCGCGATCAGCACCGCCGTCGCCGCCAACCGGCCCGAGGAGGCGTTGGTTTACCTGAACAGCCGGGCTCCGTATCTGCTGTCCGTCACCTGGCAAGCGTCCTTCTTCTGGTACAGCAAAGGTCAACTTGCGGCACAGATGAACCGGCAGGAAGACGCGCTCGAAGCCTTCCGCCGGGCGCACGGTTTCGCGCCGGATTCCGCGGAGGCGACCGCAGCGCTGGCCACCACGTGTGTGACTTTGGGCCTTCGGGACGAGGCGCGCACGCTCGTGGATGAGTTGCTCGCAAAGGCGCCCAAGTCCGCAGTCGGACTGGCGCTTTCGAAGGAACTCGACCGGGACGCCCACCATGCCTTTGACGCGACGCGCTCGATCGATCCCACGCCCTCTATCCTGGATCCCTGAGACCCCGACCGCTTGTCCTCATTTGCGCTCCTTCGTCCGAAGCTGACAATCGCAAGGCGGGTTCAGCGGTTGACCGGGACTCGTGCCTGAGCGACGGGAGAATTGCCGCGTGTGACAGTTTCGTGGCCAGAAGTCGTTGACAGGTTCTGAAGCTATCGCTAGGTTGCCGCGCGCTTGCCTTCCCCCGGTATCGGGTGTCGCAGGCGACTGTTGTTCACCGCCGATTGCCGCCCCCTGCGCGATCGGACCATCCAGCCGCGATTCTGGACAAAGCCGCGATTCCGAAAACGAACGCGAGTCAGATCACCGGCCCACGTCAGGCCACGAAGAGGAGTACAGCATGAAGATCCTGGTCTCTGCCAAGCGCGTCAGTGACCCCAATGCCAAACTCGCCATCGCCAAAGATGGCAAGTGGATTGAGGGCGACGTCGAGTACATTCTCAACCCCTTTTGCGAGAACGCGATCGAGTGCGCGTTGCAGATCGCCGAAGCGAACGACGGTACGGAAACCGTGGCGATCGGCATCGGCGACGACGAGACCGCGCGTTTCATTCGCCAAGGTGCGTTGGCCCGTGGCATCGATCGCGGCATCCTGGTGAGCGCGGACGAAGAGGCGATTGATTCGGACCTCATCGCGCGCATCTACATGGGCGTTGTGCATCGCGAAAATCCCGACATCGTGCTGCTGGGCAAGCAGGCGATCGACGGTGATTCCAATCAGGTCGGTCAGTTGTTGGCGGAATACCTGGGCTGGCCGCAGGCGACGTTCGCGTCGAAGGTGGAAGTGTCGGGCGGCAAGGCGATCGTCACGCGTGAAGTGGACGGCGGCCTGGAAACGCTGGAAGTCACGCTGCCCGCGGTTATCACCGCGGATTTGCGCCTCAACGAGCCGCGCTTTGCGTCGCTGGCCGGCATCATGAAGGCCAAGAAGAAGCCGTTTGACGAGCTGGAAATCGACGATCTCGACCTGGAAGACACCGACACGAAAGTGCAGGTCGTCGGCCTGTCGACGCCGTCGGGCCGCAAGGCCGGCGTCATCGTCAAGGATGTGGAAGAGCTGGTGCAAAAGCTGCGTTCGGAAGCGCGCGCTATCTAAGCAAACTACCAACGGAAAACGAGGCAAATCATGAGCAAGGTGCTGATTCTGGCCGAACATGACAAGGGCGCACTCAAGAAAGTGACGCTCAACACGTTGGCCTTTGCGCGGCAGTACGTCGCGAAATTTGGTGGCAGCTACGACTTCGCGGTGCTCGGTCACAACGTGGCTGGCGTGGCGGAAGCGCTGCGGAGCTATGGCGCGGGCGTCGTTCATCTGGTCGATCACGCGGATCTGGCGCATCCCATCGCTTCGGCTTGGGCCAAGGTGCTGGCGGATCTGGCGAAGTCGATTGGCGCCGACATCGTGGTGGGTCCGGCTTCGACAACGGGCAAGGACGTGCTGCCGCGCGTTGCGGTGCGTCTCGGCGCGGGCATGGCGAGTGAAATCGTCAGCCTGACCGACGGTGGCGCATTCCGTCGGCCGATGTGGGCCGGCAACCTGATGGGTGACGTCAAAATCACCACGGCCAACAAGGTCATTTCCGTGCGCGCCTCGGCATTTGATGCCGCGGAAGCGACTGGCGGTCAGAGCCCGGTCACGGCGTTCGCCAGCGATGCCGGCTTGGCGACCGCGCGCGTGAAGTTCGTGTCGTTCGACGGCGTGCAATCGACGCGGCCAGACCTGACCGAAGCGGCTGTCGTCGTGGCAGGTGGTCGTGGCCTGAAGGACAAGTTCGGCGCGGTGACGGAGCCTTTGGCGGACGTCCTCGGTGCGGCGATCGGCGCGTCGCGCGCAGCGGTGGACGACGGCTTTGCGCCGAATGACTACCAGATCGGCCAGACCGGCAAGGTGGTGGCACCGCAGCTGTACTTCGCGATCGCGATTTCCGGCGCCGTGCAGCACCTGGCGGGCATGAAGAACTCGAAGGTCATCGTCGCGATCAACAAGAATCCCGACGAGCCGATCTTCAAGGTCGCGGACTACGGTCTGGTGGCGGATGCGTTCGTCGCTGTGCCGGAGTTGACGGCGCAGATCAAGACGCTGCGGGGCTGATTGCCCAAGCAGTTTGAGGTGTTGGGTGCAGGGGCGGGTGAACAACTCGCCCCTGCGTCTTTGGCGCGACGCGGGCGGGCGGTCATGGACACGATTGTCGCTTCTGCCACCGCACCGGTGCCCGCGGGCCTTGCCGTCGTGCGTTTGTCCGGTCCACAGGCGCATGCGATCGCGTTGTCGCTCGCCCGTTTGCCGCACCTGCCTCACGCCCGGATGCGGCTGTGCGCGCTGCAAGCCGGCGACGCGCTGATCGACCGCGGCTACGTCGTGGCCTTTCACGCGCCGCGTTCGTTTACCGGCGAGGACATCGCGGAATTTCAGGTGCATGGCTCGCTCGCGGTCGTCGATCGCCTCATCGTGGCGTGCGTCGATCTCGGTGCGCGTCTGGCCCGTGCCGGTGAATTCAGTCAGCGTGCCTATGAGAACGGCAAGCTCGATCTGCTGCAGGTCGAAGCGCTCGGTGATTTGATCGGTGCCCGCGCCGAGTCCTCGCGGCAAGCTGCGCTGCAGGCCCTGGACGGCGTGCTGTCCCAAGCGCTGGCGGAATTGCGCGGGCCGCTACTGCGCGTCATCGCGGAGGTGGAAGCGCGCATCGACTTTGCCGCGGAACCGCATCTGGCCGAGGTCGATCGCCAAGCGTTGCACCAGACCTTACACGCGCTGGCCGACCGTCTGCGCGAACTTTTGGGAACCGCGGTCGCGGGACGGATTCGGTTGCACGGCGCGCGGGTCGTTCTCTACGGCGCGCCGAACGCGGGAAAATCTACGCTCTTCAATGCCCTGTGCGGTGCGGATCGGGCGCTCGTGGATGCGCGGCCGGGAACGACGCGCGACACGGTGGAAGTGCAGACGGCGCCCGACGGGGTGCTCGTGACCTGGATCGACACGGCGGGCGTGCGGGACGCCGAGGATCCGGTCGAACGCGCGGGACGGCGGCGCGCCGAGACTGAGGCGCTGCACGCCGATGTGGTGATTTGGCTGGAGGATCAGTCCAAGCCATTTTCGGGTTTGCAGCCACCCCATTCCGATGCGGCGGTGCTGCGGGTGCTGAACAAGACGGACTTGCCGGCGGATCCGGATTGGCAGCAGCACGCCGATTGGCGCGGCGCTCTCGCGGTTTGTGCGCAACGCGATCGCGATATCCAGCCGCTGCGGGCCGCCGTGGTCGCGGCCGTTCGGCAGTCCGCTGCGGGTGCTTTGGGCCGCGTGGCGTTGACGCGACAGCGCCACATCGCGGCTGTGCAGACCGCATTGCAGGCCTTGGACCGCGCCGACCTGGCGATTCAGCAACGTTTTCCGCTGGAACTGCTTGCTGCCGACTTGCGCGACGCCGCGCTGGCCTTGGATGAGCTGACGGGCGCGATCGTGCCGGATGATGTGCTGGCCGCGATCTTTTCCCAGTTCTGCATCGGCAAATGACGGGAAACGTGAAAGCTTGCGGAAGATCGCTATACTGGCCTTGGGCCTTGTGACCCGGGAGCGTCCATGACCATCCACAATGACTGGGTCACCGCGTGTTCCACCGCGCTGGTCGACCGCCTGACCAACCGCGTGTCGCTGATCCACGTGCTGGAGCAGGTACAAGTGCCGCGCTTGCCGGCGATCGTCCCGGCTTTTCACATTGTCGCGCTGTGGCACAACACGGTGGACATGGCCGTGGATGGTCGGCTGCGCATCGAGGTGGAGGAAACCAGCGGCGAATCGTCGTCGGTGTTGTCCGAGGAAACCGTCACGTTTGCCGGACGCATCAGCCATCGGACGATTTGCATTGTCCACGCGATGACCGTGCTGCGTCCGGGCGCCTATCGCATCGTGGCGCGCCTTCAGGTGCCGGGTTCGGACGCGTGGAAGGAGGGCGCTTCGCATCCATTCCAGGTGCAGATTGCCCAGGCTCCGCATGAATCGGCGCAGGCGTGAGCCATGACGGCCAGGCAGGCGGCAGTTCAACGCGCGCTGTTTGCCCTGTGCGCTCTCTTGCTCCTCGCTTGCGGTGATGGCATCGCGGAATCGAACGGTGCCGATGCAACCGTCGGCGCGGATAGCGTGGCCGATGCCGTCGATGTGCCCGACACGGCGCACGATCAGGCCGATGGTTGGCCAGTCGAGATCAAAGACGTCGCTGGCGACGCGGATGGAGCCAGCGAGGTTCTGACTCCGGATGCAACGGCAGCGGATTGGGTCGATGCGGAAGACGCCGTCGATGCGGCGTCAGACACGTGGATCGCGGATGCCGTTGACGTGACGTCCACCGACGCGCCGACGCCGGCCGATGCGGGCCAAGACGCAGACACGGCTGATGTCGTGGACGCCGTTGGCGACACCGCTGACGCGGCCGTCGATGCCCTCGATCCAACGTGTCCCTACGATCCGGCGTCGTATTGCCTGCACTGGGGCGTCTGCAAAGGTGGAAAGATCACCGTGGACTGCACATCTGGCGAGCCGCTGTGCAACTACAGCGCCGTGATTGGCTATGAACTCATTGAGAAATCGTGCGACGGCCTCGACAACGATTGCAACAATTTGATCGACGACAGCCTGAAGGTTCCGCTGGCATCGAAGCAGGGCGGTCTCTGTCAGGGACTGATGAAGACGTGTCAGGGCAAGCAGGGCTGGCAGGATCCGAACTTCCTGGTGTTGCCGTTGTACCAGTCGGTCGAAACCGCGTGTGACGGCCAGGACAACGATTGCGACGGCCTGACGGACGTGTTTCAGTCGGAAAAGAAACTCGTCGGATTCAAAGGCATTTGCGCGGATGCCAGCTACATCTGCGACGGCGCAAACGGCTGGCAGTTGCCCGACATCACGACTTTGCCATTTTGGGAGCCGGTCGAAACGATGTGCGACGGCTTGGACAACGATTGCGACGGCCTGACCGACGAGGACATGGACACGGCGAATTTCCTGGGATCCGGCGTGGAGGTCAACAACCAGGGCGTGTGCAATGGCGCGCCGATCCGCTGCCTGCAAGGTATCTGGAGCCAGCCGGATTACGGCAAGCAGCCGGGCTTTGAAATGCCCGAATCCAGTTGCGATGGCTTGGACAACGACTGCAACGGCTTGACCGACGAACTCACGCCAGCGCTGGCGTCGAAGCAAGCGGGCGTCTGCGCGGGTCAAGAGCTGGTCTGCAGCGGCCAAATTGGCTGGCAGGACCCGGACTGGACGCTGCTGCCTGGCTACGCGACCAACGCGGAGTGGCAATGTGACGGCTTGGACAACGACTGTGACGGACTGACGGATGAAGACGCGGCGTGTCCGCAGTGGCAAGTCGGCGGACGCGGGCGTGGGGCGCTGGCGCTGAGTCCAGATGGCCAGCAACTGGCGTGGACAACCATGCAGGGTGTGCAAGTCGTGGATTGGCAGTCGCGCCTGGTGACGCGCAACTGGTTTGGCCACGACTTTGCCGTCACGGCGGTGGCGTTCTCGGCGGATGGCACGCGCCTTGCGACGGTGGGCCAGACGGACGTGTTGCAGGTTTGGCCGTTAGCGGGGCCGGCGACGCCGACGGCCGGTGAGAAGCCGGTACTCGCGGTCGGCGGTCTGGGCACGACATTTGAAGCGGTGGTCTTCTCGCCCGACGGCGGTCAGGTGGCGGTCGGCGATTTGAGCGGCACGGTGCGGGTCTATGCGCTGTGGAGCGGGAAGCAGGTGGCGGCGTTGATTGGCCACAAGGCGGCGGTGGCGTGGTTGGCCGATGGCTCGGGTCAGAACGGGGTGCTGTTGACGGGTGACCAAAATGGCGTCGTCCGGCGCTGGCAGGTCGCCAGCCAGACGGGCCAACAAATGGCCTTGATGCCAGGCGCGGTGCGGGCGATTGTCGCGATGCCTGGGACGACGCGGGTGCTGCTGATCGCGGACAGCCAGGCGACAGTCGTGGATGCGGCGAACGGCGAGCCGGAGGCGCAATTGCTGGGCGGTGCGTCGAACTGGGTGAGCGGCGCGCTGCGGCCCGATGGGGGTGGAGAAGCGCTGCTCGTCGAAACGGACGGCACGGTGCGGCGCTTTGCCTTGCCCGCGCCTGCCGGGCTCTTCGTGGACGTGACCCCGACTCAAACGCTTGTGCCGCCTCCGGACGTTCAAGGTGACGCAGCGGTCAGTCTGGTTGCGCGGTCGGGCCACGTCGCGGTCGGTTTTGTCGCGCAAGGCCCGTGGCAGTTGGACCTCGCCGCGGCATCGTGGTCACGGGCGACGACGCGCCACGCAGGTGCGGTCCATGACGTGGCGATCACCGGCGACTTGCTGCTTTCCGGTGGCGACGACACTGCGATCCGGCTCTGGCGCGCAGCCGATGGCGAATCCCTGACGGCGCTCTGGGGCCACCAAGGCGCCGTCCTGGCGATCCAGCCTCTGACGCAACTGCCGAACTTCCCGCCGGGGAGTCCACTGGCGATTTTGCTGAGCAGCGGGCTGGGACTGGCGTCCGGCAGCGACGATTTCACCGTTCGTCTGTGGTCGGTGACGCCGACAGCCGGCGGCATCGGCGTCTTGACACCCAAAATCTTCGGCTTGGGCGGCCCATGGCCCGACGATCTGGCTTTGACCGCCGACGTTCCCGGAATCTGGGCCGCGGGCGGACCGACCTTGAGCAAAATCTCGACGGATCCCGCGAAGTTGGGTCAAAAGCTCAATGCCTATCCAACCAAGCTCGGCAATGTCATCGAACGCGTTGTGCCCAGTCCCGATGGCCAATGGCTGGCGCTGGGCCTGAGCGGGGACGGCGCCGCGCTCAATGTTCACTACCGCATCATCGCGGCCAAGACGTTTGCTGTGCTCCACGAATGGTCGGGTATGCCAGCGCCCGTGCATGCGGTCGCGTGGTCGGGCGATGGCGCGCGCGTGGCGCTGGCGGGTCCCGATGGCGTGATCCAGATCGCAGAAGTGCAGTCGGGCGCGGTTGTGCAGCAGCTGTTTGGCCACACCGGCGCCATCACAGGACTGACGTGGTCCGTGGCCGGCCGGTTGTTGTCCACTTCCGAGGACGGGACCGCCCGCGTCTGGGCCGCGCCGGTTGGCAAGGCGATGCAGCAGATCGCCGTGTTCAGCCGCCATTGCCCTGCGCCTTGTTCCGCCACAACTGGCGGCGAAATCTCCGTGCTCGGCGGCGTATGGCGTGACGCAGAAGCCCGCAATATCATCACTTTTGCCAGCGACGGCAGCCTGTTTGGCTGGAAAGGCCCGGCAGGCCCTTGAAGCGCCGGCCCGCGAGTTGCACACTCCACACCGAGAGGTCCGCCATGATGCGTTTGTTCGCCCTGTGTCTTGCACTTTCCTTGGCCACCGCGTGCACGCCCCACGCACGCGCGCCGCTGTCCGATCTGACGACGGCCCACGAATGGGACGCGCCCGACCGCGACGAGTGGCAAATGCCCCACGCGATTGTCCAGGCGCTGGAGATCAAGCCGGGGATGAAGGTGGTCGATCTCGGCGCCGGTACGGGCTACATGCTGCCGTTCCTGTCGGAAGCCGTGGGTCCGGAAGGCAAAGTGTACGCGGTGGAAATCCAGAAGGACTTTGCGACGATGCTGCGCTTTCGGACGCACCACGAGCAGCTCGCCAACGTGGAAGTCATCGAGGATACGGCGATTTCCATGACTTTGACCGAAAAAGTCGATCGCGTCCTGCTGCTCAATACCTACCGGCAGCTGGAACAGCCGATTGCGATGATGAAAGCGGTGCGCGCGGCGCTGAATCCCGGTGGGCTCGTGGTGATCGTGGACGTGCGTCCGGATCCGCGGGTGGAAGGCCCGCCGCCGGAGCAGCGTCTGTCGCCGAATACCGTGGAGGCGGAAGCGCGCGGGGCGGGTCTGACGGTCATCGCGGATTCGACGCACCTGCCGCGCGACTATCTGCTCGTGCTGGCTGATGCCGAGGAAGCGGCGAAATTGCCGCCTTCCGCGACGCCGACGCAGCCGTAGGATGATCCTCATGCGCCTGTTGTTACTCACGATGATGACGGTCAGCCTGCTCGGCTGCGGTGCGACTTCGACAAGCAGCACCGACGCCTCCGCCGACGCGATCCCTGGCGACGGGGCAGACGACACCGCGGCTTTGGGCAGCGACGCGACGAGCACCGATGCCATCGGAACCGACACCGCAAGCGCGGAGGTGACAGGCACGGACGCTGTCGTCGCCGAGACGATCACCAGCGATTCGCCGTGGACGGGCACCTTGTTTGTCAACGAGATCCAAGCCGGCGGCACCAAGAAGAACCTGACTGTGGCGACCGACGGCGACTGGTTTGAGCTGTACAACGTCGGCGCCAAGGATCTCGACTTGAGCGCGTGCAAGGTCGGCGGACTGACCAATGGCCTCGCCGGCGCCAATCCGCTGCCCACCGGCACCTCCATCGCCGCGGGCGGCTTTCTGGTCGTCTACTACAACCACGTCAACCTCGGCGTGCCGGTCATCAACGCGGGCATCAAGAGCGATGGCAGCATGGCGATCTGGGATACCGGCGGCCTGTTGGTCGATTCCATCGACTGGAACGAAGGCGCCAGCCCGGCAGGATCCACCTACGACCGCACGCCCGACGGCAGCGCGACGTGGAAAACCGTTTCGCCGCCCACGCCTGGACAGCCCAACAGCAAATAGGTCGCACATGCATCCGATTCTCATCGCACCGTCCATTTTGTCAGCCGATTTTGCCCACTTGGCCGATGAAGCGGCATCCGTCGCAGCGGCCGGCGCTGATCTGCTGCACGTGGATGTGATGGATGGCCATTTTGTGCCCAACTTGACGATCGGCGCGCCCGTCGCGGGATGGCTCAAGAAGAACACGCAGTTGCCGCTCGATTGCCACCTGATGGTGGAGAATCCTGACCTGTTGCTTGCGGATTTTGCCCAAGCCGGCACGACTTGGCTGTCCGTCCACGTCGAGGCTTGCCGGCATCTGCACCGCACCGTGCAAAATATCCGCGCGCTCGGCATGAAGCCGGGCGTCGCGCTCAATCCCCACACGCCGTTCGCGGCGATCGAGCCGATCTTGCCTGAAGTCGATTTTGTCCTCGTGATGAGCGTCAATCCCGGCTTCGGTGGTCAGAGCTTCATCAGCCACGTGTTGGAAAAGGTTCGCCACATCGACGCTTGGCGAAAGGTCCACAAACCAGGGCTGTTCATCGAAATCGATGGCGGGATCCACAACGGCACCATCGCGGCCGCACGGCACGCCGGCGTCGACTGGTTCGTCGCGGGATCGGCGGTCTTTGGCCAGCGCGACCGCTTGGCGGCAATCGCTGGTTTGCGCGCGGCGGCGATCGCCTAGCGGTCAATGGTGGTGGCCATGGCCGTGGTCGTGCTGGTGACCATGGTCGTGCCCGTGCGCGGTTTCGGGATCCACGTGATCGCGGTCGTCGAACGCCATGACTTGACCCAGGAAACCGCGGGCGCCTTGGCGGAGTGCGGACGCAGCGAAGAGCACAGCCAAGAGCCAGGCGCACACCCGTTGCACGCTGTGGAGCGCGTCATGCGCATCCACGGTCATCTCGGGCACGTGGTAGGCCCCCAGCACCTGGTTGCACACGTAGCCCGCGGCGATCGCGAGCGCTGCCATCACCGCACCAAACCGCAACGCGGTCGGCGTCCCATGCAGTCGCGCCAGAACGCCGAAGGTCGACACGTTGGTCGCGGGTCCGGTCAACAACAGCGCCAGCCCTGCGCCCGGCGACACGCCATGGGCCACCAAGACGGCGACCAGCGGCGTGGCCCCCGAGGCACAGACGTACAGCGGCATGCCCAGCAGCGCGAACAAGGGCACGTCCAAGCCCGGCGGCAAATGGGTCAGCAGGCCAGCCTTCAGCTCCGGCTCCGCCAACGCGGCGAGGATCAAGCCGAGCAGCAGCCAGGGCCCGGTGTGGTCGACGATTTCGCCAAATCCAAGCAGGAGTCCCTGGCGCAGTCGCGCCGGCCAAGCCTGGGTATTCTTCTGCGGCAGGGTGCTTTGGCCGTGGTGGGCATGAAGCGGCGGCAGGTTGCGCCCGACGAGCCAGCCCACACCCAGCGCGACGCACGCCGCCGCCACGAGCCGCGTCACCGCCATGCGCCCACCGAGCAGGGGCCAGGACAGCAGGATCGCGTCGAGGCCCAACTCCGGAGTGGCCACCAGAAACGCCAGCCCCGCCGCCGCCGGCACGCCCTGCATCATCAGGCTGCGGTAGACCGGCACCACACCGCAGGAGCAGATGGGCAAAGGCAACCCGAACAGAACACCGCGCACCGCTTGCGAAAACGCGCCACCGCGGCGCATCCAAGCCGCGGACGCAGCCGGCAGCATCGCTTGGACGACACCGGCGAACAGATACGCCAGCAGCAACGCTGGCGCCGATTCCAACAGGAAATGCAGAAAGCCTTGGGCCGCCATTTCGCCGTGCGGATCGTGACCCAGCAGCGCCGCGACGACCGCCAGCCCCGCCAAGCCGCCGACACCGCTGGCGAACCGACCGCGATACCCTTGCGCCACGTGGATGAGCGGGTGCGGTCGGTGCATCACGACGTGCAGGAGGGAGCCTGCGACCAGGGATTCAATCAGTCCGATCGCCGCGCCGTCGGGCACCGTGGATGGTCCTGCCCACATGCCCAGAATGGTCGCCGCGGCCACGAGCGCGAGCGCGAGCCCGGCGATCCGCCGACCATAGGTGGGTCGCAGCAGCCACCAGATCGTCAGGCCTTCTGGCAGTCGATGGAGCAAGACAGCGGTGGCCAATTGCGGCCGGGCATCGCCGCTCGCGAGTGCGACACCGTCGAGGGTGGCGTGCAGCACCAACCCCGCCATGCCCAGAAGAAGCGCGACCGCGTGGACCCTTTCCGCCGCCCGGTGCAGCCAGCGTTCCGCCAGCGACGGTCCCAACAGGCCGAGCAGCACTAGCGGCACCGCCCAGATACCCGCTTCGCCCAGCGCGTGCGGCAGGACGTCGGCCAGCACAATGCCCGCCACGGACACCAGCACGAAGCCGTCCATGCCCTGCATCGCCGTCGTTTGCAGCCACAGCGGCGCACGCTGGACCCACGCGAGCAGCGCCGGACCCAGCAGCAGCACGCCCAGACTAAGAAGCCAAAGTTCCAAGCTCACAACTTGCTACTCTTTGCCCGCCAGCCAGCGTGCCGCCTGATGGGCATAGTAGGTCAGGATCATGTCCGCACCAGCGCGGCGGATGGCGAGAAGCGATTCGAGCGCAGCTTTCTTCTCGTCCAGCCAACCGTTTTGCGCCGCCGCCTTGAGCATCGCGTATTCACCCGACACTTGGTATGCCGCGACCGGCAGCGACGTCGCCGCGCGCACCTCCGCGATCACGTCCAGATACGGACCCGCCGGCTTGACCATCACCATGTCCGCGCCTTCCATCTCGTCCAGCGCCACTTCGCGGCGGGATTCACGACGGTTGGCCGGGTCCATCTGGTAGGTCTTCTTGTCGCCAAATTTCGGCGCGGAAGCCAGAGCGTCGCGAAACGGGCCATAGAACGCCGACGCGTATTTGGCGGTGTAGGCGAGGATGGCCACGTCCTGAAAGCCTTCGGCATCCAGCGCCGCGCGGATCGCGCCGATCCGTCCGTCCATCATGTCGCTCGGGCTGACAATGTCCGCACCGGCATGGGCGTGGCACAGCGCTTGGCGGCACAGGATGTGCACCGTGTCGTCGTTCAAGATCCGCCCGTCCTCGCTGACGACCCCGTCGTGGCCGTCGCTGTTGTACGGATCCAGCGCAACGTCGGTGATCACACAGAGATCCGGCCATTTCCGCTTCAGCAGCCGCACGGTTTGTGGCACGAGACCTTGCGGATTCCAGCACTCGTCGGCGGTGCGGTTCTTCAGGCTTTCGTCCACAGCGGGAAACAGCACGACGGACGTCACGCCATCGGCGATACCTGCCGCGACTTCTTTGAGCAGTTCGTCCGTCGAAAGGCGAAAACAGCCCGGCATCGACTTGATCGCCTCGCGACCCGCGCCTGCGTGGATGAAGAGCGGCCAGATCAGCCGACTGGCTTCCAGCGTTGTTTCGCGGGCAAAGCCACGCATCACCGCGTTCTTGCGGTTGCGGCGGGGACGAATGGGCATGTGCAGCATGAGGACCTCGTGGCGCCGGCGGTGGAAAGCAGTTTCCGGCGCGGGGCGGGATCATAGCGGGATGCACCGACGCTGGCGAGGCAGATCGGTAGTCTGTTTGTCACGGCATGTCATCAATTGCCAAGTTCCCTAGTCCAACGCAGCGGGCAGGGTGTTCGGCCTGCTCAACGCGCCAGTTTTCAGACCCATTTGAATCGGTTGGCCCTGTTGCAACCGCCTGGAGGAAGTATGCCCCGCAAGAAAGAAGACCGCGCCCAAGCGCAACGGATTGCCCAGCGCCTCGGTTCGCGCCTGCGCGGCATGCGCAAGGCCGGTCACCGCACCCAGGATGATGTCAGCACCGCGATCGGTCTGACGACGGAAGCCTATGCGCGGATTGAACGCGGCTTGTCGCTGCCCAGCTTTCCGACCCTGATGCGGCTCTGCGTGGCGCTGGACACCCGGCCGGACGTGCTGTTGCTGGAGGAGGCGCACGATGGCGCGGCGGAAGATGTGTCCACCGAACTGGCCGCGCTGAACGGCGAACTGCGCCATCTGGACGTGAAAGTCGTGCGCGACATCAGCCGACTGGCGCGGACGCTGCGTTCTGGCGGCTCGCTGGCGTAGCGTCAGGTACGGTCCAGCCCGGATCGCCGCTTGGAAAGTGTTGCCACCAGCACAGTTGTCACGTACACTTCCGCCCCCGACTGCGGGATCCGTTAGGGCTGTCCTCACGGCAAATACAGTCGAACCCTCGTAAAACGCACGCGTTTTTCGAGAAACTCAGGCTTTGACGACTCCGTGCCGGGACTCCCGGTGCATGTCAAAGCCGCAGCACGCGTCGACACCGGCGCAGGCAAACGGAGCTCACCATGGCCAATCTGAACGTCACCATCAAAGACATGCTCGAAGCCGGCGCGCACTACGGTCACCAGACCCGCCGCTGGAATCCGAAGATGAAGCGCTACATCTACGGCGCGCGCAACGGCATTTACATCATCAACTTGGGCAAGACCGCGAAGCTGCTCAAGGACGCGACGAACTTCCTGTCGCGCGTCACGGCGCACGGCCAGCAGGTCCTGTTCGTGGCCACCAAGCGTCAGGCCCGCGACATCGTCCGCGAGGAAGCCGAGCGCGCCAAGCAGCCGGTCGTGGCCCATCGCTGGCTCGGCGGCACGCTGACCAACTTCCGCACGGTCAAGACGTCGATTGAGAAGCTCAATGAAATCGAGCGCATGATGTCGCCGGAAATGGCCCATCGCCTGCCGAAGAAAGAGCTGTCGCACCTGGCCAAGCAGCACGCGAAGCTGATGCGCAATCTGGGTGGTCTGCGGTCGATGCCGGCGATGCCGGGCGCGATCTTCGTGGTGGATCCGGTCGAGGAGCACATTGCGATCGCGGAAGCGCGTCGCTTGGGCATTCCGGTCGTCGGCGTGTGCGACACGAACGCGGATCCGGATCTGGTGGACTACATCATTCCGGCCAACGACGACGCAATGCGCTCGATTCGCCTGTTCGTTTCGACGGCGGCGGAAGCGTGCATCACCGGCGTGGCTTCGAGCAGCGCCGCGTTCGGCCGCGACTTTGACGGCAGCGTGAGCCCGACGGGCGCGGCGTTGG
The DNA here is from genome assembly GCA_903924465.1 of uncultured Myxococcales bacterium. Classification (GTDB taxonomy): domain Bacteria; phylum Myxococcota_A; class UBA9042; order UBA9042; family UBA9042; genus CAIYBN01. Next base: position 53,574 of record CAIYBN010000007.1, read on the forward strand.
AGAACGTGGAAATCATCCGCAAGCCGCGTCACGCGGAAGCGGCGGTTGAAGTCGCTCTCGACGCGGACATCGATGCTGCGGATGCGGACATCGATGCCGATGTGGATGCGGACGCCGAAGAGGCGTAAGCCGACCGGTTCCCAAGCACTCTGACACAAACTGATTTCGACAAGGAATAGCGGGCAGGAGCCGGCGTTCCGACCTGGAGACCACCATGACTGTTGCAATTACGGCTACGATGATCAAGGAACTGCGCGATGCGACTGGCGCGCCCATGGGCGACTGCAAGAAGGCGCTGACCGAGAGCAACGGCGACCAGAAGGCCGCGCAGGAATACCTGCAGAAGAAGTCGCTGGCGACCGCGCAGAAGAAGTCCGGCCGCGTGGCGGTGGAAGGCCGCGTGTCCAGCTACGTGCACCACGACGGCAAGTCGGGTGCGATCATTGAAGTGAACTGCGAATCGGATTTCGTCGCCAATACGCCGGAATTCGAAGAGCTGGTCCGCAGCTTCTGCCTGCAAATCGTCGCGATGCGGCCGGAATATGTGCGCAAGGAAGACATTCCGTCGGACGTGCTGCGCAACCAGCGTGCGATCTTCGAGCAGCAGGTCCGCGAGATGGGCAAGCCGGAGAACCTGGTGCCGAAGATCGCCGAGGGCAAGCTGAACGCGTGGTACGGCGACATTTGCTTGCTGGAGCAGGCGTACATCAAGGATGAGAAAGGCACGTCGGTCGGCAAGTTCCTGGCCGAGCGCATTGCCAAGACGGGTGAAAACATCGTCGTGCGCCGCTTCTCGCGCTTTGAACTGGGCGAGGGCCTGACCAAAAAAGAGGACGATTTCGTCGCCGAAGTCGAGCGGATGGCGCAGGGCTAGTTCCCCGTTGACCTGAAGAAATGCGCAGCGCAGCATCGATTCCGAGGTGGGACGATGCTGCGTTCTGCTTTTTGGCGAGCAGCGCGACTGGGTTGCGTCACGCGACGGGCAGGCACGACTCATCCGGCAATTGCCCCTGATTTCGCCGCCCGCGCCGCGAAATACCAGTCGCACCTTGAACCGCATCCTCAATCGTTGTACACCCCGCGCCAGCCGGTCCAGGCTGTCGGCGGTGATTCACCCATGGCCAGCGCACGTATTCCCCCGAAATACAAAAGAATTCTGCTCAAATTGTCCGGCGAAGCACTCGCGGGCGAGAAGGGCTATGGCATTGACGCCGCGACGCTCGACGTCATCGCGACCGAGTGCAAGGCCGTCCATGACCTCGGCGTCGAATTGGCGATCGTGATCGGCGGCGGCAACGTGTTTCGCGGCGTCGCGGGTGCTTCCGCTGGCATGGATCGCGCCAGCGCGGACTACATGGGCATGCTCGCGACGGTGATGAATTCGCTGGCGGTGCAGGACGCGCTGGAGAAGATGGGCGTGCAGACGCGGGTGCAGTCGGCCATCGGCATGCAGCAAATCGCCGAGCCGTACATCCGCCGCAAAGCGATTCGCCACTTGGAGAAAGGTCGCGTGGTGATCTTTGCCGCCGGCACGGGCAATCCGTATTTCACGACCGACACGACGGCGGCGCTGCGGGCCAACGAGATCAATGCGGAAATCGTGCTGAAAGCGACCAAGGTCGATGGCGTCTACGATGCGGACCCGCGCAAGGTGCCGACGGCCAAGAAGTTCGAGCGGCTGACGCACCACGACGCGCTGTCGCGGCGGCTGGAAGTGATGGACTCGACGGCATTGTCCTTGTGCATGGACAATCGCCTGCCCATCATCGTGTTCGATTTGGGCGCGACCGGCAATGTGCTGCGCATCCTGCGCGGTGAGCACGTCGGCACGCTGGTCACGGCAGAACTCTGATCGCAGGACGAGGGCGAGATGGAACAGGAAATCCTCGACGAATTGCAGGCGGCGCTGGGCCACGCGTTTGACGCGTTCAAGCGGGAAACCAACAAGCTGCGCACCGGTCGTGCCAATGCCGGTCTGCTCGACGGCGTGCGGATTGAGTACTACGGCAATGAATCGCCGATCAGCCAGGTCGCGACAATTTCCGTGGTCGATGCGCGGCTGCTGCAGGTAAAACCGTGGGACCGCAACATGTGCGGGCCGATCGAGAAAGCGCTGCTGATTGCGAACCTGGGCCTGACGCCGGCGAACCGCGGCGACGTGGTGCTCGTGCCGGTGCCGGCGCCGACGGGCGATCGCCGCCGCGAAATGGTCAAAATGTTGAAGCACTTGGGTGAAGAGGCGAAGATCTCGACCCGCAATGCCCGGCGCGATGCGATGGACATGGTCGATCTGGTCGAGGATATGCCGGAAGACGACGTGGCGCGCGCCAAGAAGAAGGTGCAGGACTTGGTCGATGCCGCCGGCAAGCGGATCGACGCGTTCATCATCGAAAAAGAAGCGGAAATCCTGGAAGTGTAGCGCCTACGACGTGCGCGCTTCCCGCCGGACCGCTGCCAACCATTGCTCGACATATTCGTTCAGGCGCTGGTGACACGCGCGCTGGAACGCCGTCGCAAACGGATGCCCTTGGCGCGTCGCAGCGTACAAACCGGTCAGCCCGACCGTGCCAAAGCGATCGTGCCAGGCCGTGAACAAGTGCGCCGCAAGCGCGTAGGCCGCTTGCGGATCGCGGGCGATCTGGGCGTCATCGGCGTTGGGCAGCTGCGCCAGATCCGGGTGATGGGCGAACTGCCGCCGCTCTTTGGGCTCCGGCCGACCGTGCGCGATGCGCAGCGCCAGTCCTTCGCGAAACCAGGTCGGGAGATACGGCACACGGCCATGCGTCGGGGTACAGCGCTGAAAACACTGAACATGTCCAAGCTCGTGCAGGAGCAACACGCGCAAGTCGTCCGTCGTCTCGGGTGGACAGAACACCACGCGGTCCAGAGTCGCCACCGCGCGCAGCTCCAGGTGTGTTGGCTGGGCGAGTTCAGCGTGCAACGCCCGCGGATCACCCACAGATTGCAGCAGCACCGGCTGACGAAAGCGCCCCCACGGCTGGAGGTGTTCCGCCAACGCATCGGCATTGTCCAACACAAACGCGCGGCTGGCGGCGTCCAGGTCATCCGGCAGCAGAAAGACAAGCCCCGGCGCCGAGGTCGGCACGGTCTGGATCGGTGTGGATGATTTCCGCTGCATGGCCGGCAATGGTAGCATCCGCGCCGCGCAAGGCGAAACGGGTGCGCGCCGGGAGTGAGAATGGCGGTTTCTGGAACACGAATCACGCGAATGGAAAGCGATTCCTGGCAATTGGTCCGCAAGTCGGACGGCACGCTGGCCCGCATCGGTGTGACGCTTGGCGACGCGGCGGGAATTGGACCGGAGGTGCTGATCCAGGCGCTGCTGCACACGCAGTTGCATCGGCGGGTTGAACTCCTGGTGTTCGTGGCGTCTGAACTGGCGCCCTGGCTGCACGCCGCGTGTCAGCGATTCGGCCTCCCGCTGGCGGCCCGCAGAGGGTTGCCGGGGCTGACGTTGGTGAGCGTCGGACCGGGCGGCGATTCCGGCAACGCGGTGCCAGAGCCGGGCATCAGCACGCTGACCAGTCGACAGCAGGCGTTCTGTGCGTTGGAAGCGATGGCCCAAGCCGCCGTGCGGCGCGAAATCGATGCGATGGTGACGGGGCCAGTGCCCAAAGGCATCTTTGACCACCTGCAGCCACGCCCGCCGGGGCAGACCGAGTACCTGGCGCGGACGCTTGGGGCACCGCGCTTCGCGATGATGCTGGCGGGACCCCGTCTGCGGGTGGTGCCGGTGACGACTCACGTGGCGCTGCGCGACGTCCCGCAACTCTTGACGACGCAGGGCATCGTGAACTGCGGGCTGGCAGCGGCCGACGCGTTGCAGCGGTGGATGGACATCAGCGAGCCGCGGCTGGCTGTGTGCGGTTTGAATCCTCACGCCGGTGAAGGCGGTCGGTTGGGCGACGAGGAAGAGCGCATCATCGTCCCGGCGGTGCAGGAGCTGCGGGCGCTGGGCCTGGAAGTGGAAGGCCCGGTCGTCTCCGATACCGTGTTCCACTTTGCGGTGACAGGGCGCTATGACGTGGTGCTGTGCATGTACCACGATCAGGCGCTGGGCCCGCTGAAGACGGTTCACTTTCACGACGCGTGCAACCTGACTTGCGGCCTGCCGGTCCCGCGCATTTCGCCCGACCACGGCACCGCTTACGATATCGCGGGCAAGGGAATTGCCGATGCAGCGAGCATGATCCAGGCGCTTTTGCGCGCTGAGGCGATCGCGGTGCCCCGTGAAGTGCCCGCCCGCTGACCGAGGTGCGCGATCCACGTGCCACGGACACGCCCCGTCGCGGTCCCATCCGAAATGCAACGGCTCCAGCCGGTCGATGCGGGTATCTGGCCAAGGTCCACGTGTTTGGCCGGGACTTGACCGCAGCGCCAGCGAGCGCAAAGTAGGCACTCAGGCGCGGTGACCTTGTGAAATCGCAGCATTCACGACCACCGACGACAGGAGGAACAGATGACAACGCCGATGGGTTCCATTCAGCGACGTGGGATGCTGCTCGCGGTCGCGGGCTTGCTGCTCGTCGCGGGTTGCAAGCGTGCGGGTAGCGAGCAGAATTCTTGTGTCACGCAGCCGCCCGCCGCGACAGCGCTGCAGCCGCAGAAGCCGACGGAGCCGGTCGCGGCGTTGGAGCAGGATTTGCTCGTGCAGGCAGCGCGTTCGTCATCGGATGCGCACCTCCCGCAGCCGTGGCAAGACGTGACGCCGACGGTCCGGCCGGATGCTGGCGCGGCAGAAGTTGTGCGCACATGGTCGGGGCCAGCGGTGCTCATCGGTCGCAAGCAGGTCTGGCTGCAAGACAAGGCAATCGCACCGGTGCACTGCGTGAGCAAGAAGCCGGGGGCGTGCACGCCTGAAGCCACCCGGCAACCCAGCACGCTGGCGTTGTTTGGCTTCGAGCCCGGTCAGCTCAGCGATGGCAAGCTTCAGGCCCTGGTCGATGGTGCGGCGGCGTTGAAGGACAAACAAGTTCCCGTGATCGCGGATCGCCGTGTGAACTGGCAGGCCGTGGACGCCGTCATGGCGACCTTGCGCGCGGCGGGTGCCCGTCCGCAACTTGTGGCAGGCAGTCACGCCGGTGATATCGTCGACGTACTGGGCATTGGCACGGCACTGCCGGAAGCGCCGACGTTGATTGCCGCCCGCCGCGCGGCAGAGCCGGGCGAGAGCGTGCCGGGCAGCCTGCCTGCGGATGCCACGTCGCTGACCGTCGTGGTCAGTGCGAGCGGCGTGAGCGTGGAAGTCGGGCGTGTAGCAGGGGAGCCGGCCTATCCAGAAATCCTCGGCAATATTGTCGAGTCGTTGATCGCATTGGCGGAGCGCGTGCGGATGGCGTTTCCGGGCATTACCAGTGTGACCGTGCGCGCTGATCCGGATGCGCCGATGGAACAGGTCGTTCAGGTCATCGACGGCCTTCGGGATAGCTGCGGGCGTACCAACCGCGGAGAAGCTTGCACGTCACGGGTGCAGCTCTACACGACCATCGTCGTCCATATGACTGGCGCGCCGGAGCCCCCAACGGCCGGCGCGCTCGATCGGCCGCTGCACTTGGATGCCGGGTCGCCATCGGGGTTGCACTTGTCCGACACGCCGGATGCTGCGGCCAAGCCGGCGGCATCAGGGCTGCATCTGTCGCCGTGACGCCAGCTCTGGAAGTCGATTCGCTGGCGGTGATTTTCGCCGGTGAACGTGAGCCGATCACCGCCGTTGAGGACGTTTCGCTGTCCGTCGCCAAAGGGCGGACGCTGTGCGTGGTCGGTGAAAGTGGCAGCGGCAAGTCCGTGTCCTTGCTCGCGATGATGGGGCTGCTCGATCCACGGCGGAGCACGGTTCAGGCCAGGAACTTGCGCCTGGGCGGCGTCGACCTGTTGGGCCTGCCGGCTGCCCAGCGACGCGCGCTGAACGGCGATCGGCTGGCGATGGTGTTCCAGGATCCGATGACGTCGCTCAATCCCTACTTGAGCATCGCCACGCAGCTGACGGAAGTGCTGGAAGTGCACAGGAAATTGCCCCGAGCGGCGGCGGTGCCGCAGGCGATCGCGATGCTTTCGGCGGTTGGCATTTCGGCACCTGAACGGCGGATGCGCGCGTATCCGCACGAGCTGTCGGGGGGTATGCGCCAGCGCGTGGTGCTGGCGATGGCGCTGCTGTGCCACCCGGACGTGCTGCTCGCGGATGAACCCACGACGGCGCTGGACGTGACGATTCAGGCCCAAGTGCTGCAGTTGATTCAGCAGCAGCAAGCGAATACGGGTATGGCGGTGGTCCTCGTGACGCACGACATGGGTGTGGTGGCGCACATGGCGGATGACGTCGCGGTCCTCTACGGCGGCCTGGTGGTCGAGAGGGCCGCGGTGCGCGATTTGTTTGCCACGCCGCAGCATCCCTATACCCAGGCGCTGCTGGCGAGCATCCCAAGCAAAGGCCAGCGCAACCAGCGCCTCCACGTGATCGCCGGGTCGCCACCGAGCCCGCTGTCCCGACCGCCAGGTTGCGTCTTTGCGCCGCGTTGCGCGTTTGCCATCGATCGTTGCTTGACCGCGCGGCCGGCAGAAACGGCGCTGGGCGACGGCCGGACGGTGCGCTGCATTCGGCATGCGGAGCTGGCCCGTGGCTGAAGTGCTTGCGCGTCTCGACGATGTTCACGTGCACTTTCCGGTGCGCGAAGGCCTGCTGTTGCCGCGGGAGGTCGCGCGCGTGCGTGCGGTCGACGGCGTCTCGTTGTCGATCCACAAGGGCGAGGTTGTCGGGCTGGTCGGCGAATCGGGCTCGGGCAAGTCGACGACCGGGCGCGCGCTGCTTCGGCTGCAGGACGTCACCGCTGGGCGTGTGCATTTTGCCGGGCTGGACATCACGCAACTCCGTCGGCACGAACTGCAGGCGATTCGCCGCCGGATGACCGTTGTGTTTCAGGATCCGGAAGCGTCCTGCAATCCACGCATGCGCATCGGCGACGCCGTGGCCGAGCCGCTGCGGGTGCATGAGCGGCTGACGGCGGAACAGCGCCGGTCGAAAGTCGCGTCGCTGCTCGATCAGGTGGGGCTGGACGGTGGCCTGGCGCAGCGCTGGCCGCACGAATTGTCCGGAGGCCAACGGCAGCGGGTCGGCATCGCCCGGGCTCTGGCGACCGATCCGGACCTCATCGTGCTGGATGAGCCCATCTCCGCGCTCGATGTCTCCATTCAGGCGCAAGTGCTCAACCTGTTGGATGATCTGCGCCATCAGCGCGGTCTTTCGTATCTGTTCATCGCCCACGATCTCGGCGCCGTCGCGCATCTCTGCGACCGCGTGGCGGTCATGTATCTGGGTCGCGTCGTCGAGCAGGGACCGGTCGGCGACATCATCGAAGCGCCGCTGCACCCGTACACGCAGGCGCTGCTGCGCAGTGTGCCGCTGCTCGATCCCGTGGCCGCGCACGCGCGGGGCTTGCAGGTCCTGGACGGAGAAATTCCCAGTCCGATGGCGCCGCCTTCCGGCTGTGCGTTTCATCCGCGGTGTCGCAACGTGGTGGCGAATTGTCGGCAAAATCGCCCGGAACTGCTGACCGTCGGGGCCCGTAGCGTCGCTTGCCCGGTGTTGACGCAAACTCCGCAACTGCCGATCGCATCTTGACTTCCGCGCGGTTTTGGGTACAATCTTGCGCCCTTGCTTTGGCAAGGCACTGCGCCTGTTTCGCGAACTTTGAACAACCGAAACGCTGCGGGAACGAATGGTTCCGTGGTCGTGCGAACGGCGGACACAAAAGGATTGGAAATGGCTGAGCAAGACAACACGATGGGATTTGCTGAGGACCTGGACTTTGAAGCGGCATTTCTCGATTGGGAAAAGCAGCAGAACGTCCTGGAGGGCGAAATCGTCCGCGGCACCGTCCTGTCGGTGAACAAAGACTTCGTGATCGTTGATATCAAGTACAAGTCGGAAGGTCAGATTCCTGTTCAGGAATTCATCGACCTGGAAGGCGCCGTCACGGTCAAGGCCGGCGACGAGATCGACGTGTACGTGGAAAATCGCGAGAACGACAACGGCTTGGTTGAGCTGTCCAAGGAGAAGGCGGATCGCCTGAAGATCTGGGACGAAATCGCCGAAGCCTGCGAGAACGAAGAACTGGTGGAAGGCGTCATCACGGCGCGCGTCAAGGGTGGCCTCACGGTCGACATCGGCGTCAAGGCCTTCCTGCCGGGCAGCCAGGTGGATCTGCGCCCCGTGCGCAACCTGGAGAAGTACATCGGCCAGCGTTTCCACTTCAAGGTCATCAAGTTCAACAAGAAGCGCGGCAACATCGTGCTGTCGCGTCGCGCGCTGCTCGAGAAGCAGCGTGAAGCGCTCAAGAGCCAGACGCTCAACAAGCTGGAAGTCGGCATGGTCGTTGACGGTATCGTCAAGAACATCACGGAATACGGCGCGTTCATCGATCTGGGCGGCATCGACGGCCTGCTGCACATCACGGACATGAGCTACGCGCGGGTCAATCACCCGTCGGAGCTCTTCGAAGTGGGTCAGGAAGTGAAAGTGAAGGTCCTGAAGTACGACGCCGATCGCGAGCGCGTCTCCCTCGGCCTGAAGCAGAACAGCGAAGATCCGTGGATGAACATCGAAGCGCGCTACGCCATTGGCCAGCGCGTCAAGGGCAAGGTCGTCAGCCTCACCGATTACGGCGCGTTCATCGAGCTGGAAGGTGGCGTGGAAGGCCTGATCCACATCAGCGAAATGTCCTGGACCAAGCGCGTCAAGCACCCGTCCAAGGTGCTCTCGCTGGGCGACGATGTGGAAGCGCAGATCGTCGAGATCGACTCCCGCGGCAAGCGTATCTCGCTGGGCATGAAGCAGATCGAGCAGAATCCGTGGGACGTGCTTGCGAGCACCTACCCGGTTGGCACGAAGGTCAAGGGTGTTGTCCGCAACATCACCAACTTCGGCATCTTCATCGGCATCGAAGACGGTATCGACGGCCTTTGCCACGTGACCGACCTGTCCTGGTCGCACAAGGTCAAGCACCCGCAGGATATCTTCAAGAAGGGCGACGAAGTCGAAGCGATCGTGCTCAACATCGACGCGGAGAAGGAGCGGTTCTCGCTCGGCATCAAGCAGATGTCGGCGGATCCGTGGAACGACGTGCCGAAGAAGTTCCCGCGTGGCTCGGTCCACGAGGGCACGGTGTCGAAGATCCTCGACTTTGGCGCGATTGTGGAGCTGGACGACTTCATCGAAGGCTTCCTGCACATCTCGGAAATCGCCGAAGAGAAGGTCGAGAACATCCACAACGCGCTGAAAGAAGGCGACAAGACCAAGGTCAAAGTCATCTCGATCATTCCGGAAGAGCGCAAGCTCGGCCTGTCGATCAAGCGCGTGGGCCAAGATGACGACGACTACAGCTACGAGCCGGCTGCGACTGGGCCGACGACGATTGGCGATCTCGTGCGTGAGAAGTTTGGGGATTTGAAGCTGTCGTAAGATCGGCTGGTCAGAAGACACCGGAGCCCGGCTGCACGAACGTGGGGTCGGGCTTCGGCACTTTTGGACGGAGCACGCGCCGGGTTGACCTGACGTGGCTCCCGGGAGCAATCTGCCGTCAGCCCTGTTCGGCTGGAGGCGGCTCATGTCCACGACGCGCACTTGTCCGCGCTGCAAAACCGAAAACGACGTCGCGCGCAGCAATTGCCAGCAATGCGGCGGCGTGATGTTGGGCGTCGGCGTCACATCGGCGTCCGACGGAACCGTGCCCCGGCCTTCGCGGCGCGAAATGCCCGAGATCGTCCGTGGAAGTTCGGTCGCATCGGCCATCGCCGACTCCGAGCAGAACCGCGGCAGCGAATCTTTGATCGCCGGACCGGACAGCCCTGTTGCGCTGGACCCCGACATCGCGACGGCTGTCCACGCACGACTGGCGCGCATGCAAAATGTCTCGCCTGAGAAGCGCGCGCTGATCGAGAAGATGCTGGTGAAGCGGCTGGCGCAGAACGGCAAAGCGGTCGCCGCGAACGTGGACGGTAGCCGTCAGGCGTCGACATCCGGCCTCAAGATGGGGTGCACGCTGGTGGCGGCGCTCGCCATCCTGGGCATGGGGGCCAGCACGCTGCTGTTCGTCCATGGTTCGACCAAGCTGCAGGAGAAGTTTGCTGAGCTGACCTCCGCGCAGTCGATCGCCGACAAGCTCCACGTGCCGATGCCGCCGATTGCCCTGCCGAGTGCGCCGACCGCCGACGACGTCCAGACGGATCCGGTGGCGACGGACAAGCTCGATGAGCCGCTCGTGAACCCGGCTCAGGGCGCCGGTCAGGTGGGAAAAACGTTGAATCGTGCGCAGTTGCATCCCTTGCGTGGATGTTTTCGCGGCAACGGCTATCCGACCGAGCGGCCGATGAGTTTCGGAATCGCGATTGAGCCGAAGGCGGGGTCGCAGGCGGTCACCGTGTTCGCGATGACCGACGTGCAAGTGCCGCCCGGGGTCGTGGCGTGCCTGCTCAAGCGGGTGCCGGCCCAGAACTGGGCGCCGGGCGTGTGGTTTGCGGACTGGCCGAACGACAACGCTTGGCCGTAGCTTGGCTCAAGGCCACTCTCGCGCCCGCCCGAGACAGCCGCCTGCAGGTATTCGGCGACGGGCGGGCTTACCGGCCGAATGACAACACTTGGCCGTAGCCGCTAGCCTTCGCGCCCTATCGTCAACTCGGTCAAGGCTTTCGGCTTGTGCAAACCGACCGTGCGCTGCTGATCGCGCTTGCTGCGCTGGGCGTTGGCTTCCGCAAGCTGTTCGGTCAAACGGTCGAAACTGGCCGCGTCGGGCAACGGCTGACCTTGTTCGTCAAGCGGTGTTTGCATGGCAAAACCGTGGCTGCGCAAGTAGTTGATGTGTGTGCCCTGGCACGTCTCAAACTGGGAACAGCGGCCGCAGCGGATGGATTTGCTATAGTAGGCGTGTTCGACATAGTGGCCGACATACTTGTCCAGATTGAGGAATCCGGCACCGTCCAGCAGCGTGGCGTCCAGCAGCTTGGTGTCACCCGGCTCCGTCGGCGCGCCTGCCACGCAGCGCGTCACGTTGCGCATGCGCACACCCGCTTGCGCGAGCTTGCGCAAGGTGGCCGGATCGGGATCTTCCGATTTGGACTCGGACAGATATTCATGGGTTTTTAGCGTCGCAATCAGCCGTGTGCCCCAGGACTTCAGCGTCGCCGGTCGCGCCAACAGCCACGTCGCCAGGTCGCGCGTCAGCATCACCTCGACTTCCATGGGCGACGGCACCGCATGCGCACCCACCAGATACTGCGCCGCGTCCGTAGTCGTGGTCACGACAAAGCGTTTGATCTCACGCGGCGCGTGTTTGAGCAGGGGCTGCGGATCCGCACCCGCGTCAAGTTGCACCGTGACCTCCGCCTGAGGGTGAACCGCGCGAGCCAGCGCGGCCTTGGCGTCTTCGGCATCGCGCGCCGTCAGCCACAGGCGCTGCGGCTGCTGCGCTTCAAACTTCGCCCGCGCCTCCGTGCCTTGCCACACGTGCTGGCTGTCGACGCGCACCAGCGGAAACGTATGCGATTCCAGCATCTCGCGGTACGGGAACATCGTGGAACGGCACGGGCCGTCGAGAAAGCAGTAGTCGCAGCGCTCGCCCCAGCAGTCGGGCTTCAAGCCTTTGCGCAGGAAACCTTCAAAGTTGTGGCGGCCGCCATCGAATTCGCTGAGCAGCTTGTGTGGATCCTGAATCAGCCGCTCAAAACCTTCCAGGTACATGACCGGCAGGCGGTTGGTCCACAGGTACACGCCTTCGCGGTCGGCCATCTTGAATGCGCGGCGGAAATACGGCACGGCGTCATTCAAATCAAAGAACAGCGAGTGGCGGTGCTCGTCAAAACCGCGGCCAAAGGGAATGATGTGCAGCAGGTCAAATTCGCGGATGCCGAGGTTGTAATAGAACTCCAAAATCTCCGGCAGCTGCTTGTAGTTCTGCTTGTTGATGACCACGTCGATGTTGACGACCACCTTGCCGGTATCCCACAGGTTCTGGATGCCCTTGATGCCGGTCACGAACGCCCCCGGCGTGCCGGTCAGCTTGTCGTGGACGTGCGCCGTATGGCCGTGCATCGACACGGTGGCTTCATTGAGCCCGGCTTCCGCACACGCCTGGGCAAAACGCTTGTAGCTGAACATCATGCCGTTCGTGATCGTCTGGATCCAGTCGTAGCCCAGCTGCTTGCCGTAGCGGATCAGCTCCACATACTGCGGATGGACGCTCGCCTCACCGCCGGAAAGAATGAGACGCTCGCGGCCCATCCGCCGACCGAGGGCGATGTACGCCTTCAACGACTCGACGTCGATCATCGTGCCGTCCTGGTTCATCGAATCCAGGCAGAAGGTACAGCGCTGGTTGCAGAGCCGCGTCACGCGCACCCAATGGCGCTTGTGCTTCATCGCGGCTTCTTTGACCGCGTCCTTGTTCTCGCCATCGTCGGACGGCAGCGCTTCCATGCGCACGCCTTCGGCCAATTCGGTCGCGCGCAGAGCCTCCGCTTCATCGCGGTTCAGGATGCCATCGCGGACCAGCTTGTCGATGTCAATTTCAAGGGTTGTCGCGTCACCGCGCATCACAGTGTCTGGCATGGAAAGCTCACTTGCGAACAAAAGACTGGACCGGACGACACCTGGGGGGACGGGCTGGTCGCACCATGCAGTCTGGCGGATTCGCCCGGTATCGCAAGCCGTCCGCGAAAAGATGCGCTATTTCAAGACGCTGGTTGTCGGTGGCGCGTCGGTGCGCGCCGTGATGCCGGCCCAGCCAAAGCGCTGCGTGGTCGCCGACAGAAAACCGCGGCATTGCGGACGCCAGGTGCACGCGTCGCACGGCGGACCGTGTTCCCGCTCATGCGCTTGCGACCCCTGCGCGGCGATCGCGGTCGCCGTTTCCTTCGCGACCGTGGCCGCGCGATCGCCCAGAAGGCAGGGCGGCACATCCAGGACACTCGCGCGCCGTTTGGCCGCCACGGTCATCTGCAAGGCCTGCCGGAGGTACGGCGCCGCCATCTCCAAAGAGGGCAGCAGCGGCTGTGACGCGCGGTCTGGACCGGGCAGCGCGACAAACCGGAACGCGGACACGTCCAGCGCTTGCGATTTCTGCACGAGCAAGGGCAGGCCGCGAAACGTCGGCCGCAGGAGTGGCGCGATGACCGCGGTCTTGCCGCCCAGGGCGCGCACACGTTTCAAAGCGGCAATCACGCGCTGAAAATGCCCCGGCTGCCCGGTGACCCAATCATGCGACTCGGCGGAATCGCCATAGAGCGGCAGCGCCAGAGTCGTCACACCAGCCTTGAGCACCGCTTCCACCACGCCCGGACGGCCGAGCATGAGCCCTGACGTCCAGAGTTCCACGGACTTGGACGCCTTGCGCGCGGCTTGCAGAAGTTCCAGCGCTTGAGGCCGCGTGAGCAGATCACCGTCGCGCAAGACAATCTCGGGTTGGCCGACCGCCTGATCGATGGCCGCTGCAACCGCTTCCGCCGTCGCCAGTGCGTCAGTCCGCCCCGGCGCATCGCTGCCGCGACAAATCGGGCACGCAGCGGAAATAAACGGATGCGGACAGGAACTACCAGTCAGGATGTGCACAGGAACCTCCGAAGGCGGGAGCGTAGGGCCCGCAGCGAGTCGTTGCAACGTTGACGTGGATCGTCCGGCCACCTATTGTGCGCAACCCGATTGCCGGAGAGCCGATGACCCGCAACGATTCCCCTGAAAAGCTCCTGCCGCGGACCGGTGCGTTCGTGTTGATGCTGTTGGTCCTCGTGCTGGATTTGGGTACCAAGCATTGGGCGGCGACGACGCTGGCGTCTGGCGTGCATCCGATTGTGCTGCGGCACGAAGATGGCACAACGGTTGAGGCGGCGCTTGCGGCCAAAGGCTGGACGGCTGGTGAGATTCGCGATGCGGTGCATGGCGGTCAAACCGCGCGCTACGTGCCAGCGCAGGGTCTGGATGCGCAGCACACCGTGGAAGCGACCGATCTGTCGCTGGAACTGGTGACGCTGAGCGGCACCGGACTGCTCGCGCCGCGCCGCTGGCGACCGGGCCCGCAGGATTTGGGGCTGCCGCTGGACGAACTGCTCGCGAATGCCTGGCGCGTCGATACGGCCGAAGTGCCGGGCCTTTTGCAACACACATGGCGTTCCGACACGCGCATTGAGGACGCCGCAACGCCCATTGCCGCCGGCGATCTGATCGTGGTACGCGATCACTCCAAGCGCCTGATGGACGGATTTTCGCTCGTCTATGCTGAGAATTTTGGCGCCGCTTGGTCGTTCCTGGCCACATCGCCGCCGATCGTGCGTCTGGTGCTTTTTGTCACCATTTCGGCCATCGCGTCGATCGTCATGGGCTGGGTGCTGTGGAAGCGCAAGATGACCTCGGCGTTGTCCACCTGGGCGCTGGCCGCGATCATGGGCGGTGCCGTCGGCAACCTGATCGACCGGATTCACTACCGCGCGGTCGTTGATTTCATCTTCAACTTCGTGGTGTTCGACGAAACCAGTTTTTGCGGCAGGACCTTCGGGCCCGGCCTGCATGGCTGGCCAGTGTACAACGTCGCGGACATTGGCATCACCGTCGGCGTCATCCTGATCGCGCTCGATTCGCTCCGCCAGCCCAAAACGCCGCGGCCCGCGCCGCACGCGTGATCGAGGTCGGCCGTGCACCCCAGCTTTGATCTCGGCGTCATCCAACTTCCAGCGTACTTTACCCTGCTGATGGTCGGCTTTACGCTGGCGATTCTGCTTGCACACGCCGAGGGCATGCGGCGTGGTCTGGATGGCAACACGATCCTGGACTGCGGTTTGCTGATGCTGGCCATGGGTCTGATCGGCTCGCGCGCGCTGCACGTGATCGCCGACGGTCAGTTCATGGACTACGTGCACCTCTGCACGGATCCGAGCCAGGTGCCCGGCCTCGCGCTGGGTCCGGGCGTGCATTGCGCGGATGCGGCGCAGTGCGTGCGCGCCGGGCTGGGCGATGTGTGCGAGGCGACGACCGGCCTCTGCCGGCAACAGCAGGACTGTCTGCGCGTCTTCAAGATCTGGTATGGCGGCTATGCCTACTACGGCGGATTTCTGCTGGCCGTCCCGTCCGGCCTCTGGTTTCTCCGTCGGCGCGGCGTTTCCATGTGGCAGGTCGCGGATCTATCCGGCTGGGCGATCGCCCTGGGTCTGGTGTTCGGCCGAACCGGTTGTCTGCTCGCAGGCTGTTGTTTTGGCGAGATCAGCCAAGGTCCAACCGGTCTCGCCTTTCCGAAATACTCGCCGGCTTGGGACAAACAGATTCACCTGCACCAGATCACGGCGAGCGCCACGCAATCGCTCCCCGTGCACCCGACGCAGCTGTATGAAGCGTTGGCGTGCGCGGTGATTTTCCTTGTCTGTCTGTGGCGTTATCGCAAAGGACCGCGTTTCGACGGACAGATTTTCTTCCTGTTTATGTTGCTATACGCGCTGTTTCGTTTCAGCGTGGAGTTCCTGCGGGCGGATGACCGCGGGGAATGGTTTGGCCTTCTGTCGACCTCGCAGCTCATCAGTCTGCCGCTGCTGGCGTGGTCGGGTTGGGTGCTGTGGCGTGGTCGGGCATGGCCGCCGGAACCGGTTGTGCCTGCGATGGCAAACAAGTAAGGACGATCGTGCATCCCGTGGCGCAACCCCATTCTTCCCAACCGTCGGCGCTTTCTGGACTGGCTGCGTTGCCGCCCGATACGCGCAACGTCGTGCAGGATCTCCGCGCGGCGGGTCGGCTGCCGGAGCACGTCGCGATCATCATGGACGGTAACGGTCGATGGGCGCGGCGCCAAGGCAAGGATCGCAGCGCGGGTCATCGCGCCGGTGCAGACTCCGTGCGCGCGGTGACGCGGTTGGCGCGCGAGGTTGGCCTGAAATCGCTGACGCTCTACGCCTTTTCCGAGCAGAACTGGCAAAGGCCGCGGGCAGAAGTGGACGGCCTGTTTGGCCTGCTGGTCGAGTATCTGGCATCCGAGATCGAGGAAATGAAGCGCAGTGACATTCAGTTGCTGGCGTTTGGCAACCTGCAGCGACTGCCGATGCCGGTGCGCATGGTGCTGGAGGGCACGTTGGCGGCGACCGCGCAACACAAGACCATGAAGCTCGGCCTTTGTCTGAGCTACGGCGGGCGCGAAGAAATCGTCCAGGCGATGCAGCGGCTGGCCGTCCGCGTCGCCAAAGGTCAATTGCGGCCGGAGCAGATCGATGAGGCGGCGATTGAAGGGGAACTCTGGACCGCGCCGCTGGGCGGACCGCCGGACCTGCTGATTCGCACATCGGGCGAGCAGCGTCTGTCCAATTTTCTCCTGTGGCAAAGTGCTTACGCTGAACTGGCTTTTGTGCCCACGCCCTGGCCAGAATTCCGGGAACTTGCCTTTGCCGCCGCGCTCTGCGACTACTCGCATCGGGATCGCCGGTTTGGCGGCCTTGGCAATGCCGACGAAAATGCGTAGAACCGAACCTTCGAGCGGAGTTTGACGTGGCACAGCGGCTCATCACCGGTTTCGTCCTGGCGCCTATCGTCGTCCTGCTGGTTCTGTTCGCCCCAAAGCTCGTCTTCTTTGCCATTCTGGCGTCGGCCGCGGCGCAAGGCGTGGATGAGCTTGTTCGCATGTATCCGGAGGTCCGCCGGCAGGACCGCTTGGTACTGGCGCCGTTGGCGATGATAACCGCACTCGCCGTGGGGATGCGCGAATACTGGCTGATTCCCAGCGTCGTGCCCGTCGCGTGGCTGAGTTGGTGCCTCCTGTGGCCGGGAACGGTCGAGGACGCCGGCAAGCGTGCCGCCATCGGCATGCTGGGTCTGGCGTACGTCGCGACCTTGTTCGGCGTGGTGGTGCAGATCTTCGCCTACGATCAAGTCGCCGTCGGTACCCGCTTCGACACGGGCCGCGGCGCCGTGCTGTCGTTGCTCATCGTGGTCTTTGCCGGCGACACCGGTGCGTACTTTGCCGGGCGATCGCTGGGGCGTCACAAACTGTACGAGTTGATCAGCCCCAAGAAGACCCTGGAAGGGGCCGCTGGCGGACTGATCGCGTCGATCCTGGGCGGGTTGCTCGCCCAGCGTCTGCTGTTGCCGCAGCTGAGTCCGCTGCAAGGCGCGCTGATGGGTGCCTCGGGCGGAGTCGTAGGGCAGGTGGGCGATTTGGCGGAATCGCTGTTCAAGCGCGCAACCGGCACCAAGGATTCCGGCGGGCTGCTCCCGGGCCACGGCGGGATCCTCGATCGCTTGGATGGCGTGTTGTTCGCCGCTCCGGTCATTCTCGCATGGCTGATGTTCCGCTGAGCCACGCGAGCGCGGCGCTACTTGCCGGAACCGCCTGGCACTGGCTTGGGCGCGCGCCGTTTGCCGCGATGGTCGACCGCAACCGTGCGATGGCTGCCGCCGTAGCTGCTGGCGCGCCCGGTGAAATCGTCTTCTTTGAGCCATCCGACGCCGTCTACGCGCTGGGAAGGCGAGCGCAGAACCCGGCGGGACGTGCGGCGATCGCCGATTCCTTGACGGCCTGTGCGGCCAAACAGATCGCGATCGTCGACGTCGATCGCGGGGGGCTTGGAACCTTGCACGCCCCCGGCCAGATCGTTGCCTTCCTCGCGGTCCCCTGCCACCGCTGGCAAGCTCGCCAGCTATGTGAAGAACTTCTCTGGGGTATTCGTCAGTTAGCGCGAGACTGTGGTCTGGAAGCCCGCTGCGATCTGGCCGACGATGTGGGCGTCTGGCTGGGCGCTGGCAAGTTGGCAAGCCTGGGGCTGCGGCTGTGCGACGATGTCGCCCAGCACGGCGTCGCCATCAACATTCGGGTTGACGGGCGGTTGCAGCAAGGCTTGGTTCTTTGTGGTAAGTCCAGCATTGCACTGACAAATCTTGAAGACGCTGGCGATCTTCGCGCAACCGAGTTGTCGACGTGGGCCGAACGAATCGCCGCGCACTGGCAACTTTCGCCGCCAGTCGGGCCCGGACAAGAATGTTTGTAAATGCGCGCGGTGGAGGGTCCCGTCGGCGGACAATCGACGCGACCCGTCAGAAAGCAACGCTTCTGCTTGCGTTCCCGTAGTTGCTTTGTTAGCCTCCACCATGGAGGGCCGGGGCTCGGCGTCGTGAGCGCCCCAATTCCGGTCACCGTCGCAACTGCCTGATCCGCAAGCGCGACGGGCTTGGCCAATCAACTACCCCAAGTTGACGCGGGCGAGCTTTCACACACCGAATCCCATGTGGTTGACCGTTGAACGGGGTTTCAACGCCGACCGCGAGTGGCGCATCGACGGCGCGAGATGATGCATATCGTCTCGGGCCTCCCCAGCGGGCGCCGTGGAATTCGCTGTCGACGATGAATCTGCTGAAGGCTGCCAAGCCCGAATCAGACCCCATCGTGCGACGGAAAGAGTTACGGTTGCGATCCCCCTGCAACAGTGCCGATACGACAGGACATTCCAACGAGTAAGGGCGCAAAAGTCCCCACGAGGTCTCCATTTCGGAGTCCAAACGGGGACGGACGGCAAGTGCGGCTGGACGGCAATCGACAACTACCCGCGGGAACGGCCAACCCGCGGAAACGATTGATACCAGCCGAGTGCAGGGAGCGGTTTCTGAAACCTGGGTTGCGAAGGACAAACGCAACCACGACGGACAAGCGGTGACGCTTGCTGCGGACAGGGAAAAGACGCCAGCGGGAATCGAACCGGCAGCATCCAACGATGCCAGACCAGACGAATCCCCCATGCTTCCAGCCAATAACCACTGCCGTGTGTGCTCGCCCTCTGTCGGAATCTGTCGTCAAGAGGAATGCGATGCGGAACCAGCACATTGCGCGCAAGTGTAGCCCGGGGCTCATGACAGCCCACCGCCCACAGGACCTGCAGCGGTCGAAACGCTTCGGACTTGGCCACGCCAAGTTTGGCGCGTTTTTGGCGCTTTTGGTCGTGACTTCGGGCGTCTCTGGCTGCGCGGGTCAATCGCCGTCGTCCAATAAGTCTGCTCCAGCGGACGTGACGATTGGCGTGGATGCTGAATTTGGCGTCGAAACCTTCGCCTTGACGAGTCCGACGATCACGGCTTCCTCACCGGTGAACCTGGACCAGTTCAATTTGACCTTGAATGGCGACTCGGCGAGCGTGGACTTTGTCTACACCGTGGCCAGCTACACCGGCAACGAAGTGCATTGCTACCGCGACGGCGTGCTGTTTGGCACGTTCACCGTGAGTGCGCCGCCGAGCAGCTCCACCGTCACGTTCACCGGACTGGCCAAAGGCGCCCACTCGCTGGCCTGCGTGCTGCTGGATGCCACGGGTCAGGACATCGTCGACCCGACGGGCGCTGCGCAAGCGGTTCGCCAGGTCCGGATCATTGCGCCCTGCACCAAGGACGCCGACTGCAACGACGGCAACAGCTGCTCGGGCGAATACTGCCAAGTCAACGTCTGCAAAGTGCAGGTCATTCCCAATTGCTGCACGTCGCCGTTTGATTGTGCTGCGGGAAGCAACTGCTTGAATCCCAACACCGCGAATTCGCAATGCTCCGCTTGCGTGACCGACAACGACTGCGGCGACGGCGATGACTGCACGACCGACAAGTGCGACCTGTCCGGCTCCAAGGGCATTTGCACCCACAACAAGACGGACGCGAACTGCTGCACGAAACTCACGGACGCCTGCTCGGACGGCAAGCCGTGCACCAACGACCTGTGCGTTCTGCCGTCGGGCGGTGGCCTTGGCACCTGCAGCCACACGCAGCCGCCCGGTGCGTGCTGCGCCGACAGTGAGTGCGCCTCGGACGACTTCTGCAAAGTCGGCGGTTGCGTGGCCTTTACCTGTCGCTACGCCGTCAACGGCGCGAAGCAGGACTGCTGCTCGCCGACCACCAACAGCAACTGCGACGACAAGAACAGCTGCACGGCGGATACCTGCTCGGTCATGACTTCCGGCGGCTGGACGCAGTGCTCGCACACCAAGAGCGACCCGACCTGCTGCGACCCGAAGATCGACATGTGCGACGACGGTCAGCCGTGCACCTTGGACCAGTGCCTCAACGGCCAGTGCGTCCACACGAAGAACACGCAGTGCTGCCAGAACGACTCGATGTGCGACGACTCGAACCTGTGCACCACCGACACCTGCGACGTGAAGAACGAGCTGTGTCTCCACGCGCAGGTCGCTGGATGCTGCAACATCAATACGGAATGCAACGACAACAGCTACTGCACCAATGACTATTGCGACGTGCCGATCAACACTTGCAAGCACATGCCGCTGTACCAGGGCTGCTGCGATGTGGACACCGACTGCAACGACGGCAAAGTCTGCACGACGGACGTCTGCGTCAACCACCAATGCCTCGGCTTGTTCATCAACGGTTGCTGCGACAGCTTCATCGCCGGCACGACCTGCAACGACAAGCTGTTCTGCACGATCGATTCCTGCGACCTGACGACCAACACCTGTGTGCACCTTCCCGGCCCGGTGACGGACTGCTGCGATACGCCGCTGACCTGCGACGATGGCGACTGCGCGACGTTGGACACCTGCAATACGAGCAACCAGTGCTCGCACAAGGCCGATCCGTACGCGTGCAAAGCCGACGCGGACTGCGACGATGGCAAGCCCTGCACCGCGGACCACTGCAACGTCGGCGCCAACGGCTGCGGCGGCTGCTCGTACACCATGGTCACGAATTGCTGCGCGGACGACATTGGTTGCGTCGCCATGGACAAGCAGAACAACGCGTATCTGGCGGTCTGCCACAACGCGGTTTGCAATCCGACGACGCACTTCTGCGACATCACCGACAAGGCGCAATGCTGCTTGTCCGATGCGGACGCGGTCACCAAGTGTGACGACGGCAATCCGTGCACCGTCGAGTACTGCCAGAACGCCGAGTGCCGTCACAGCACGCCGCCGGTCGGCTGCTGCGCGAACGATGCGGCGTGCAACGATAACGTCGCGTGCTCGATTGACAAGTGCAATATCGTCGCGGGCGCGCCCGTGGGCACGTGCCAGTACACGCTGACGGGCCCGAACTGCTCTGTCTGCACGCCCACGAACCCCACGACCTTTGCCGACAACAACGTCTGCACCGCCGATACCTGCGTTGCGGGCATCCCGACGCACACGCCCATCACCGGTTGCTGCTTGGACAAGACGGACTGCGACGACGGCTTGCCGTGCACCGCGGACACCTGCTTCAACAATGTCTGCTTGCACTCGGATACGCTCGCCGGCACGCCGGTGTGCTGCAACCCGCTGACGGAAACGACGGAGTGCGCGTCGTTCAACAGCGATTGCACCGTTGGCAAGTGCTTGACGCAGACGGATGGCACCCTCGCCTGCCAGGCGACCAAGAAGGCGGCTTGCACTGTCAACCTCAGCTACTGTCAGGACTTCAGCCAGAGCAGCGACTTGTCGACGCTCGGTTGGGATCCCGCCAACGTCAGCGGCACGGCTGCGACCAACTGGGGCACGTCCACGACCGGCAACCTCGGCCCGGACCGCTTTGCCCAGTTCAATTGGACGCCCACCAAGGTTGGGTACGACACGTGCCTGCAATCGCCGGTGTTCCTCGGCGCTGGCACGACCAACATCACGATTCAGTATGACCGCGAGTTCATTCCGAATATCGGTGAGACCAGCATCCGAATTCTCGGTTCGTTGGACGGCACCTATGCAAACTGGGCGAACGCGACGGTCATTGACACGTTCACGACGACCAACGGCGTCGGCCCGGAAACGGTGGATCTGACCCTGCCGACCGGCCCAACTGGCCTCGTTGGCTCCAACGGCCTGCGCCTCGCGTTCTGCGTTTCGGGCGCCTCGACGGCCAATCTCTCCTCGTACGCCATCGACAACGTTTGCGTGGTTCGCGGCACCGCGCCCGTCATCACCGCTTGCCCGACGAATCAGGTGGTGCCGACCGGGACGTCGATCGTTCTGCCGGTCAAGGTCAAGGATGCCGATGCCGGCGACATCATCACGGCGACGCTCTCGGGTGGGCCTGCCTTCGTGCAGATGTCCACGATGGCCTACCACTTCTTTGACCAGAGCTGGAACGGTTCGCTCACCATCTCGCCGACCGGCGTTGGCGACGTGGGCGAGTACGCGCTGACCTTGAAGGTCTCTGACGGCTACCTCTACCACACCTGCAACTTCTCCGTGACCGTCACCTACCAGGGCGGCGCACTGGTTTGGCGCCCGACCGGTGCAGCGGGCCTTGACGTGCCGCAAGTGATGAGTGACTCCGTCAAGTCCGCGCTGACCGCGCAGGGGCAGATTGCTCAGGTGATCCGCGATCTGACGCTGTATCCGTCGCTGAACAAGTTCTCATCGGTCTTTGTGCTGTTGGGCAACTACCCGGACAACCACGTGTTGCTCGAATCCGAGACCGCCAGCCTCAAGCTGTATCTGGCCCAGGGCGGCAAGGTGTACATGGAAGGTGGCGACACGTTCATGTACGACGCGAAGACGACGTTGCATCCGTTCTTCAAAGCCAAAGGCGTGCTGGATTCGGCACCCAATGGCGTCACAGGGCCCTTGGCGGGCTACGCGGCATTTGCCGACAATACGCAGAATCCGCCCAAGCATTATGCTTGGAATTTCAATCAGGATCCGACCTACGACAACATGAATGACCAGATCGCGGCCGACACGTCGGTTCAGCGCACCCGGGAAATCCTGCGCAACAATGGCGTGGAAAAGTTCGCGGTGATGGTCGGTCACGATGACCTGACGTCCAAGTACCGCACGATTGCGTCGTCAGTGCCGTTTGCCGGTGTGACGGCGGGCACGGATGCGCCGAGCCAGATGATGAAGTCGATTCTCGCGTTCTTCACCAACGGCTTTGGCACCTGCGTCAAGAACTTGGATTGCGACGACGGCGACGGTTGCACGTCCGACGTCTGCGCGAGCGGCGAATGCACCAACGTCAACACCTGCCTGTGCGGCGGTGACACCGCGATCAGCTGCGGCGACCAACCGCTGCAGCACATTGTGACCAACAGCGGCGCGTCGACCAATGCCGTCACGTCGTACACCTGCGATCCGCTCAATACCTATCTGGGCCACGAAGTTGCGTTGACGTACAAAGGCACGCAGTCGAAGCCGGTTACGGTCACGATCAGCAACCTGAGCGATCCGACCGCGCGCCTGTTCGTCATCAAGGCGACAAGCAAGGGCTGCGATCCGGCCGGCTGCATTGGCTTTGGCGATACCGGCAACTCGGTGACGTTCGCGGCGGGCAAGGACCAGCTCTACTACTTTGTGGTCGACGTGCCGGCGGAAACCGGAAGTTCCCAGTTCGACATCGCGATCAGCTGCGGCATTGGCGAAAACTGCACGAATCTGGCCGATGACAACAACAACAACCTGATCGACTGCGCGGATCCCGCATCCTGCTGCGGTGACGCGGCATGCGCCAAGGAAATCTGCGACGGCATCGACAACAACTGCAATGGCCAGATTGACGAAGGCTGTGACAAGGATGGCGATGGCTTCTGCGACGCGACCTACGTGGTCGTCGGGCATCCGACTGTCTGCTTCGCCGGCGTTGGCGACTGCAACGATCTCGACTCAACGGTCAATCCGGGCATGCCGGAAATCTGCGGCAACGGCAAAGATGA
Organism: uncultured Myxococcales bacterium; assembly: GCA_903924465.1. GTDB lineage: Bacteria > Myxococcota_A > UBA9042 > UBA9042 > UBA9042 > CAIYBN01. The sequence continues at coordinate 77,222 of CAIYBN010000007.1, forward strand.
CAACTGCATCAACGGCCAGGACGAAGAAAACGCCAGCGGCTGCGTGCACTACTACCGCGACGGCGACGCGGATGGCTTCGGCTTGGGTACGTCCCTGAGTGCCTCGAAGTGTCTGTGCGCGGCAAGCGGGCAGTACAAGGCCACCGTTTCGGGCGACTGCAACGACGCGACTGTCGACGTGAATCCGGGCGTGCAGGAAACCTGCGCGACGCCGTATGACGACAACTGCGATGGCAACGACAACGACCAGGGTGCGTTGTTGTGCAAGAATTTCTACACGGACATCGACGCCGATGGCTACGGTACCTCACCGTTCATTTGCCAGTGCCATTCCGCCGGCCTGTTGACCGCGACAAAGCCTGGCGATTGCCTTGACACGGACGCGAACGTCAACCCGGGCAGCCCGGAGAAGTGCAACAACATCGATGACAACTGCAACCAGCTCATCGACGAAGGCTGCGACGACGACGGCGACAAGTACTGCGACATCACGATGTTCTACGACACCAGCGCCTCGCCGATCCTCGTCTGCCCGGCGGGCCCTGGGGATACCAATGACAACGACCCGACCATCAACCCGGCGGGCTCCGAAGTCTGCGACAACCAGGACAACAACTCGAACGGCCAAACCGACGAGGGCTGCGACAAGGATGGCGACGGCTATTGCGATGCCAATATCTACACGTCCGGCAAGCCGCTCGCCTGCCCGCAAGGCGGCGGCGACTGCGACGATAACCCGGACTCTCACCTGTGCGTGACCGGCACACAGAGCGAGTCCTGCGTGGGCGCCAGCATCAACCCCGGCGTGCACGAGGATTGCAACACGTCGTACGACGACAACTGCAACGGCTCGAACAACGACCAGAACGCCGATCACTGCCAGCCGTTCTTCAAGGACACGGATCTGGACAAGTGGGGCAACACGCTGAGTTGGTGCTTGTGCTACGGCAAGAACCAGTACACCGCGATCAATCCGGGCGACTGCCAGCCAGACAACCCGCTGGTCAATCCGGCGGCGGTGGAGTGGTGCGACGACATCGACAACAACTGCGACGGTCAGACCGATGAAGGCTGCGACGTCGATGGCGACGGCTACTGCCATGTGGGCGCGATCTTTGACCCGCTCCACCCGGGCTTCCCGAAGGTCTGCCTCAGCGGCGGCGGCGACTGCAACGACAACAACCCGAACGTGAATCCCGGCAAAGCCGAAAACTGCAACACCGCGAACATTGACGACAACTGCAATGGCACGGCGAATGACCAGAACGCGCTGAATGCTTTGGTGTTCTATCAGGATCTCGACGGTGACTCGTACGGCTCCTTGCTCTTCGCCAAGTTCTGTGCGCCGAGCGGCGCATACACCGCGACCAACAGCGCGGATTGCGATGACACCAAGAAGGCCGTCAACCCGGCTGCTTTGGAAATCTGCGACAACCTGGACAACAACTGCGACGGCCACATCGACGAAGGCTGCGACAAGGACCATGACGGCCAGTGCGACGCGAACATCAAGTTCGTTGGACCGGTCACCATTTGCCCGCTCGGCACCGGTGACTGCAACGACAACGACCCGGCGATCTACAAGGGCAAGAGCCAGGAGACCTGCGACAACAAGGACGACAACTGCAACGGCAAGGTCGACGACGGCTGCGACAAGGACCAGGACGGCTACTGCGATGCGAGCTACATCGTGTCCGGCACGCCGTGTCAGGCGTCCTGCACCGGCAAGCCCGAGGGCACGCCGTGCGATGACGGCAACACGTGCACCTTGAACGACCAGTGCCACTATGGCGAATGCGTTTCCGCCTCGCCGCGCAACTGCGACGACGGCAACGCGTGCACGGACGACGCGTGCAACTACATGGGCGGTTGTACGCATACGGGCAATACGGCTGGCTGCAACGACGGCAACCTGTGCACCACGAACGACACCTGCTTGGGCAGCGTTTGTAACGGCGGCAGCACGTTGAACCCCGACGACGGCAATCCCTGCACGCAGGACGCGTGTGATCCGGGCGCTGGCATCACGCACGTGGCCGTTGGCGACAACTACATGTGCTGCTCCGGCTACGCCTGCTCCAACGGTTTGAAGACCTGCGGCGGCGCCGGCATCGGCGATGGCCAGCCTTGCTTCACGGACAAGTGCCACGCGGCGGGTACGTGCGCGACGGCAGCGCCGGTCTGCACCGCGGTGATGACGGAGACCTTCTCCGGCATCACGGCTGCCAATCAGGGCGTCCAGTGCCAGTCGGGCGACACTGTGCTCGTCAACCTCACAAATCCGACCTGGACCGGCGTCTCCCATGCCCACAAGACCGCCTCGGGCGATATCGCCGTGTCGTTCTACGATGGCAACTCCATCACGATGAACACCGGCGTCGCGGCCAACGTCGCGGGCGAAACCTACACCGTCAACTTTGTCGGTGGCCCGAGCGTTTGGGCAGCCTGCAATCAGGCAACGACCGCGGCCGGCGGCGTGGTGTTCGATGTGGTGCGTGCGGACAACAGCGTGCTCACGACCCACTTGTACCAGCCCGGCGCGTGGGCTGGCACGCAGACGTATACGGCTGCCTCGTTCACCTACGTCGGCGACGGGACGGGCCTCGTGCGGCTGCGGATGTCCGACAACCTCAATGACAACGCCTTTGGCGGTTCCATCGACAACCTGAGCATCACGCCCAGCGTCTGCGGCGGCGTCGGCAGCAGCAGCTGCAACGCCGGCACGGCCATCAGCTGCGACGACGGCAACCCGTGCACCACGGACTCCTGCGATCCCGGCAGCGGCTGTCAGCACGTCAACAACACCGGGTCTTGCGATGACGGCAACGCGTGCACGAGCAACGACGTGTGCGCGAACGGCTTGTGCACGGCGGGTACGCAGAAAGACTGCAATGACACGAATTCCTGCACCCAGGACAGCTGCAACTCGGCGACCGGCGGGTGCGTGCATGGCGCGGTCAACGATGGGCAGTACTGCTGCTCGGGCACCGAATGCGCTTGCATCCCCGGCAGTAGCCTGCCGGCCGTTTGCCCCAAGGGCCCGGGCGACTGTGACGACAAGAACAGCGACCGGAACCCGGGTGTCAGCGAAATCTGCAACAACGGCATCGACGACAACTGCAACGGCAGCCAGAACGACCAAAACGCCGTTGGCTGCACGACGTACTTCTACGACGCGGACAAGGACACGTGGGGCCTCGCGAACGCGGACGGTATCTGCGTGTGCACGTCGGCGGGTTCGTACAACGCGACCCAGACGGGCGACTGCAACGACAACAACGCGGCGATCCACCCGGGCGCCTTGGAAATTTGCGACGTCAACAATGTCGACGAGAACTGCAACGGCGTCGCCAATGAACTCGGCGCGAGCGGCTGCGTGACGCGCTACTACGACGGTGATCTGGACGGTTACGGCCTGAGCATCAGCGAGTGCTCGTGCGGATCGACGGCGCCATACACCGCCTTGGTCTCAGGCGACTGCGATGACACAAATGCGCAGATGCGTCCGAGCACGCTCGCTTTGCCGTGGCCGGAGAAGTGCGACAACTTTGACAACAACTGCAACGCGCAGGTGGACGAAGGCTGCAACAAGGACGGCGACCTGTTCTGCGACATCAACATGATCGTGGTGGCCACGCCGGCCGTGTGCTCCTTGGGCGGCGGCGACTGCGACGACACGGATCCGCTGACGAATCCAGGCGGCCATGAAATCTGCGATGGCAAGGACAACAACTGCAAGTCCGGACCTGTCAATGGCGTCAGCGGCGCCCAGACGGCCATCGACGAAGGCTGTGACAAGGACGGCGACACATACTGCGACGCCAACATGACGACCGTCGGCACGCCGGCGGTCTGCATCCACGGCGGCAACGACTGCGACGACAGCAACGCCGCGATCAACCCTGGCGCGAAGGAACTCTGCAGCACGGCAACGGTCGACGACAACTGCAGCGGTGGCTACAACGACGTGAACGCCGTTGGTTGCACGGAGTACTTTGCCGACTACGACGGCGACACGTACGGCAAGGGCTCCAGCTCGTTCCAGAAAGCCATCATCAATGAAGTCCACTACTCGACGTCCGGCCTCACTGGCTCAGGCGGCGATTGGTTTGAGATTCTCGTGACGGCCGACTGGACCGCGACCGACATGGCCGGCCTTTACTTTGGCGATTCTCAGGCGGCGCGTACGAGCAAGGTCGGCGCCTACCATCTGAACCTGGCTTCGCTCGGGATCACGACGCTGAAGGCAGGCACGATCATCGTTGTCGGCGGATCGGGAGCGATTCCCACCGAAGACAAGACCTATGATCCGGCCAACAACGACTGGAACCTGAGTCTGTGGGCTGGTGGTACGGATCAGCTGGCGATCGAAGACGGCCCGGGCGGCGACATCGCATCCGGTTCGGACGAAATCTGGATCGACACCAGTGCCTCGGGTACGACGTCGATCGACTCGTGGGTCTGGGGCTCGTCGCCGGGCGTTCTGGGCCAGGCTGCCAAGGTCGCGTTGACCGTCGCGTCGCCGTCCACGGGCACGCCGACGATCGTCTTCAAGAGCGACCTGACCGGGTTGGACAACACCAGCAACTATGGCGCACCGGATGCCGTAGCGCCGATCATCTACACGGCCTCGCCGGGACAGCCAAATGGCGGTGTGAACACGGCATTTGTGACCTTCCTGCGCACGGTGTCGCTGAAGGGCTCCGGCCAATGCACCTGCACGAACGTCGGCACGGACCCGTACACGGCGTCCAAGGGCGGCGACTGCGACGACAGCAACAACCTGATGAATCCGGGCATGCCGGAAATCTGCGACAGCGTGGACAACAACTGCAACAACGTCGCCGATGAAAATTGCGACAAGGATGGCGACCACTACTGCGACGCGAACATGATCACGGTCGGTACGCCGACCAGCTGCTCGAAGGGCGGCGGTGACTGCAACGACGGCTTGAGCACCACCGTGCCCCACCCGGCTTGTGCCGCCGGCGACTCCGCGTGCTGGGCGACTGCGAAGCTGATCAACCCGGGTGGCACGGACATCTGCGGCAGCCAAATTGACTACAACTGCGACGGCACCCCCGGCAGCGGCGTCGGCACCGGTTCTACGTCGTACTACTACGACAGCGACGGCGACGGCTTCGGCGTGGGCACCGCCTTGCTGATGTGCGGACCGAGCGGCAAATACACCGCGTTGGTTCCGGGCGACTGCGATGACACCAACAGCCTGGCGCATCCAAGCACGCTCGCGGCGCCGTGGAACGAGGATTGTTTCACAGCGTTCGACGACAACTGCAATGGCGACCTCAACGACCTGAACGCGGCGAACTGCACGCAGTGGTATCTCGACAATGATCTGGACGGCTACGGCGCCAGCGGCGCGGCCAGCCACTGCCAGTGCTCGCCGCGCGACAAGTACATCGCGGCGTACTACCCGGTTGCCGATTGCAACGATTCCAATGCGGCGATTCATCCGGGCGCGCTGGAACTCTGCGACAACGTCGACAACAACTGCGCCGGAGTCGGCGGTACGGCGAACAACGTGGACGTGAGTCAGCTGAAGACCAACCTTCACACCCACAAAACGTCGAATTTCGTCGCCCAAACGTGGACCGCGACGCAGACCGGTAATCTGTACAGCGTGGAAGTGTGGGTGTCGAACTCCACTGGGTCTGCGTATAACCTGACCTTGGACGTGTATCTGGGCGGCGTGCCGGGCACGTCGACGGGCGGAACCATGCCGACCGGTGGTGCGCACCAGGGCGCC
>CAIYBN010000008.1 GCA_903924465.1 uncultured Myxococcales bacterium
GGATCCGACGCAACTCGACGAGCGCGAACGCCGCCGCGCCGCCAAGCGATTGCTCAGCCGACTGGGCGAGCTTGGGTATGCAATTCAACTGCCGGAATTTTCGTGACCGAGGTGATGCGCGCGGGGGAGTTTCTACCTAGATCACCAAGACCTCGCGGTGGCGGCCAAACACCTCCCGCAGCACCCCGGATATCTCCCCCGTCGTCGCCCAAGCTCGCACGCAATCCACGATCTTCGGCATCACGTTGGTCCCCGTGGTCGCCGCATCCCGTAACGCCACCATCGCCCGCGCGTGCGTGGCCGCATCGCGTCGCGCCCGCAGCGCCTGTACCCGCCGCACCTGCTCGCCCTCGATCTTCGCGTCGATCTTCTGGATCGGCATCGGCACTTCGTGCTGCGACTTGAACTGGTTCACACCGACGATCACTTGCCCACCACGTTCCACCGCGTTCTGGTAGCGGTACGCACAATCCTGGATTTCCCGCTGCGGATAGCCTTGCTCAATCGCCGCGACCATGCCGCCCAGCTCGTCGATGCGCGCAAGGTACTGCTCGGCTTTCGCCTGCAGGTCATCGGTCCACTGCTCAATCAGGTAGCTGCCCGCCAGCGGGTCGATCGTATCCGCGACGCCCGACTCGTAGGCGATAATCTGCTGGGTGCGCAAGGCGATTTCCACCGCAGCTTCAGTCGGCAAGCCCAGCGCCTCGTCGCGCGAATTCGTGTGCAGTGACTGCGTCCCGCCCATCACCGCCGCCAGCGCTTGCAGCGTCACCCGCACGATGTTGTTGTCCGGCTGCTGCGCCGTCAGCGTCGAACCACCTGTTTGCGTGTGGAACCGCAGCTTGCACGACTCATCGCGTTGGGCGCCAAAACGCTCGCGCATGATCTTGGCCCACAGCCGCCGCGCGGCACGGAACTTGGCGACTTCTTCCAGGAAGTTGTTGTGGCCGTTGAAGAAGAACGCCAGGCGGTTGGCAAAATCGTCGACATTCAAGCCGGCCTGGATCGCCGCGTCGACGTAGGCGATGCCGTCGCCCAACGTAAACGCCAGTTCCTGCGCCGCGTCGCAGCCCGCCTCGCGGACGTGGTAGCCGGAAATGGAGATCGTGTTCCACTTCGGCACGTCGCTCGCGCACCAGGCAAACAGGTCGGTGATCAGCCGCATCGACGGCCGCGGCGGGTAGATATACGTGCCGCGCGCCATGTATTCTTTCAGGATATCGTTCTGGACTGTGCCCTGGAGCAGCTTCGGATCGATGCCCTGACGCTCGGCGGCGACGTAGAGAAAGCCGAGCAACGTCGTGGCGGTCGCATTGATGGTCATCGATACGCTGACGTCCGCCAGCGGAATCTGCGCCATCAGCGTTTCCATGTCTTCGAGCGACGCGATCGACACGCCGACGCGGCCGACCTCGCCCAGCGCCTGTTCGTGGTCGGGATCCAGGCCCATCTGCGTCGGCAAATCGAACGCCACGGACAATCCGGTCTGACCGCGCGCCAGCAGGTAGCGGTAGCGCGCGTTGCTCTCGGCGGCGCTGGCAAAACCGGCGTACTGGCGCATCGTCCACAAGCGACCGCGGTACATCGTGGCTTGCACGCCGCGGGTGAAGGGAAATTGCCCTGGGAATTCCGTGCTACCGGCTCCCGTGTACAGCGGCGGCACTTCTTCACCGGTTGACCGGCAAAACGTCGCCTGGCGCAGAGCCTTGCGGGTCGCCGGCTGATACGCGCGTTCCAGCCAAGTCTTGTGTGATGGCTCCATGACTTCCTCCTCAGTGCCTGTGACAAATACCTCAGCCTTCTTGGCTTGTTGGCTGGGTCGCCAGGGGTGCCCGCCAGCGGCGATGCGCCCGGCGACACAAATTTGCGATGGTTTGCCTCATCTTGTCACGACTCCTAACGCGCCGGATCCAGCGCCGCCCAATCGGCCGGCAACTGCAACGGCGCACCGTTCGCCAGCGCCCAAAAATCCGGCGGCGGCGGCAGCGTCCACGTGCACTGCTGGCCATCGTGGGGATGACGGAGCCGCAACATCGCTGCGTGCAGACCAATGCGCGGCAGGCTGAGCGTATCGCCGTACTGCCGATCACCCAGCAGCGCGCCCGCAGCCCAGGCCAAATGCAAACGAATCTGATGGCTCCGCCCGGTCTCCAGCGCCAGCAGGACCAGCGCGATGCGCGCTTCGGCGGCAAAATCCAGCGGCATCACATGCGTGCGCGCGGGCATGCCCGCCGGGTGCAGGCCCATGCGCCCGGGCGAGATCTCGCGAATCGGCTCGTTGATCGTCTGGCGCGGCACCGCGATCGCCGTGTGCACCAAGCCCAGGTAGCGTCGCGTCGCGCGGTGGTAGCGCAGCTGCTCGGCCAAGTTGGCCGTCGCATCTGGCCGCATCCCGTACATCACCAGGCCCGACACGTCGCGGTCGAGCCGGTGCAATTCACCCACATAGCTTCTGGGTTCGAGGACGCCACGCACGCGCAGGCTCAGCGCATCGCCTCCACGCGGCGGCGGTTGCGTCGGCAGCCCGGCCGGCTTTTCCACGACCATCAGCCATTCGTCGCGGAAAACAACGCGCAGTTGGCCTTCGTCAATCTGCGTGCGATCGGGATTGCTGGGCAACAGCCGCAGCTGCTGGCCTGCTTGCGCGATCGTCGCGGCAAGCTGACTGCGGCTGCCCGCCAGGTAGACCGAGCCCTGCTCGATCGCGCGCCGCGCCTCGTTGCGGGTCATGCCGGCCAGGATCGCCAGCACGAGATCGAGGCGCTTGCCCGCCAAATCGGCTGGAACGGCGAAATCGCGGGCCTCGGCATCGTAGGGGGCGGTCATGGGCGGATCCTCCTTGGATCGGCGCGGAGCGTAGGCTGTCGGAGGCACAAACGACAAGTAGCCACGATGCCGACTTGCAGCATGGGCAACTTCCCGGCAGGATAGCGATGGCGCTCGGCTCTGGCGCCATGTGGTTCCCCTTGACCCAGACTTCCGCCATCGAGTTCTCGCTTTACGCGTTGGAACCAGAACCGCCCCGCGATCCGCTCGCTGCGGCGGTGAGTGCCGAAGACGCGGTTGCCCGCCACTTGGCGGTTTTGGGCTTGCCGATCGACGAGCGCGGCCAACGGCTGCTCGGCGCGCTCTCAGCTCTGGACGCCCTGATTCTGCAGAGCGCAACGGCGGCCAGCGATCCGGCGCGCGCGATGGCGCTGGTGGATGAGACCTCCCTGTCGGAGTCAGACGGTTTTGAGATCGAAACCGTGGTCGAAATACCGCCCTCGGTCCACGTGGCGCCAACGCAACGGCTTTCCTCGATCACGGAGTCGCAAGCTGCGACGAGGCCCGCGCAACCGGTCGCGCCCAACGGCGACGTCGCCGAAGCATTCGTGCGCGCAGGCGGGCGTGATCGCCACCAGCTGGCCGCGGCGGAAACGATCGTGCTCTCCGGGCCGGACATCAAACGCAAGATTCGCCACAAACAGTCGATCATGCCGTCCTACATCAGCCAGGTGCTGTACGAGGACATCGGCGCGCTGTTTGAGATTGGCGATCGCGAAGGCGCGCTGGTCTCGCTGGAACGGCTGCTGACTGTTTCGCCCATCTCTCCGCAGATCGAGACATTTCTCGCCCACAACGAGGCGCGGCTGCTGGAGTACTACGAAAGCGTGCTGGGACCCTGGTCGCGCGTCGTGAAACTCCGCGAGGGCGACGGGGGCATGCCGCCCGCGTACTTCAATTTCGACAAGATGATGCGCGTTGTCTCGCTGCTGGACGGCACCCGGCCCTTGTCGCGGGTGCTGTCAGAAGCCGGCCTGCGTCACATTGAAACCTGCGCCGTGTTGTCGCAGCTGGCCCGGTCGGCAAGTTTGGATCTGAGCGTCAAGCACAGCTAGAACCGATGCCAGCCACTTGGCGTAAAACATTCTGAAATCGCGATGTATTGTGGTGATCGGATTTCGGAACGCTGTCGTCCGACGGTCCGCTGGCAAGGAAAAGCGGCGGCGTGATCCGGACGGCTCAGGGCGCACGTTGCGCCCGTCTGGGCGCGGGCGGACTGCAAGTCAGCTGTCGGACAGGGCGACTCCACAAGCCGACCGTCGCAAAGCCACTACTTACCAATCAACGCTGTCAGCGCCACGAGCAGATCCTTGGCATCCGCCAGGTCCGGCGCGCTCGCGTCATAGACCGGCAAATCCGCCTGCATCGCCGCAACCTGTTCGTCATGGCGCTTGACGGCGGCGTCGAGCAGCGCCTTGGCATCATCGGGCTTGCCGTCGGTCGCCATCTGCACCGCCGCTTGCAGGGACAGTCCGTCCACCATCAGGAGCCAAGCGCGCCGCACGCCGGCGTTGGTGAAATACACCAGACCGCCGTCCGGCACCTGCGAGAGGCCCGGCACGGTGACGGGCGAAGTGAACTGCGCCGTCGTCTGGTCCTTGCTGCTTGTGTAGCCGTACTCCATCGACGCCAGCGTCAAATTCATCACTTGAAGCGGATCCGTGCTGGCCGGGCCGGTCAGGCGCGCGAGCACGAGGCCATTGCGCGAACTGGCAAACAGCGTCGGCATCGCCACGGTGGGTGCATTCGGGTCCGTCGGATCCGTCGTGACCGGCGTACCGGTCTGATCGCCCGGCTGCGCCGCCGCCTTCTTCGGACCGGTGATCTGCACCAAGCCGTCCTTTTCAACCCACTCAAAGCCATAGATTTCCAAAACCTTCCAGCCATCCGCGGGCTTGAACTGCAACCACAATTTCTGCGCCACGGCGACGAGCATGGTCTCCAAATCCTGCACGAACACGTTCTTGGCGGCTTCCACATCCTGGAGGAACCACGCTGTGCCGTTGCCTTGCTGGGCGATACCGGTCATCAACGTCGGCGAGAAATTCAGGCCAACGCCCACGGTCGAAATGCTGCAGCCGTTCTTGGCCGACGGGCCCGCGAGCCCTTCGATATCCGTGAGCGACTGGTCGCCCACCGTCGGTTCGCCGTCTGACAGCAGCATCACGCGCTTCTGGACAAAATCGCTGCTGGCCGACTGACAATCCGCGATGCCTGCGCTCAGGCCGTCAAACAGGTTCGTGCCGTTCGTCGCCTGGACGGCGTCAATCGCCGCATGCAGCGCCGGCAGATCCTCCGGCTGCACGACCTTGCCTGGAAACACCAGGACCGCGGTCTCGCTGAACGTAAACATCGTCAGCCGCGTCCCCTTGGGCAGCTTGTCGGCCAGCACGTGCAGGCCCGCTTTGACGTAGTTCAGCTTGTCGCCCGCCATCGATCCGGAATTGTCGATCACCAGCGTCAGCGACAGCGACGTCTGGACATCCTGGAGTGACATCGCGGAGTTCAGGCCGAGCTGCAAGATCCCTTGCGCCGGTTGACCCGCCGGTTGAATCACGCCCGCCATCGCGTGCAGGGTCACCAAGCGATCCTTCAACGCCGCCGGCAGCACGGTGTCATGCTCGTTCAGCCAACCTTCCATGGTCATGTCGCCAGGCTTGGGCATCTGGCCGCTTTTCAGCAGCAACCGGAAATAGCCGATGTCCTGCGCGCCGCCTGGTTTCAGACCGATACCCTGATCGGCGCCGCCACCCGCGTTCGGCGCACCCGCGGAGGCGTCGGCTGCGGTGGAAGGTGTGTTGGCATTGAAGCCCGAACCGCTGCTATCAGCAGACTGAGCGCTCGTGCCCGTCGCCGCATTCTTGTCGTAGGTCGTCGCATCCGCTGTGCTTTCAGCGGCAAAATTGGCGCCATCGGTGGCTGTCGTGCTGCCGCAACCGCCGAGCCAGGCGCCAAGCGCAAGGACTCGCCAGAAACTGCCGATTCGGGTGACACTGGTGCGGGTGGCGTGGGGTGCGTTCATGATTTCCTCCTGGCTGATGCCGCTGGTTGGGCTGGGCGACAGTCCGATTCAATGCAAGAGCCATGCCAAGCGCATGCGTTGCGCAACTGGCTGTGATCAAAGCCCATCGTCGCAAGTTCGGCCAGTTCGATTCCCGTTCAAAGTGTAGGATTTTTCAACATGCTGCAATCAACAACACATCAACGGGTCTTGTTGCACAACGCGCGCATCATCACAGCGAGCGGCCCGGATCGCGGCCCATTGCAGACCTGGGATCAGCTTGGCTGGCTGGCCAATGGCGCGTTGATCGCTGAACAGACGCGGGAGGGTTGGCGCACGGTCTGGCTCGGACCGGTGGGTGACGTCCAGCGTCCCAGATATGACACCGCGGTGGATCTGGGTGGCCGTCTGCTCACGCCCGGCTGGATCGACAGCCACACACACGCAGTCTTTGCCGGCGATCGCAGCCACGAATTTGCCCAACGCCTGACGGGTAGCAGCTATGCCGAGATTGCCGCGGCGGGAGGCGGTATCGTGCACACCGTCGCGGCGACACGCGCAGCTTCCCAGCAGGACTTGCTGACCCAGTCGGCCGCGCGCCTGACGGAAATGGCGGCGTGGGGCGTGCGAGTGGTGGAGATCAAGACAGGCTATGGTCTGGATTTGACGACCGAGTTGAAGACGCTGGCGGTGATCGACGCGCTGCGGCGGCAATTTGCCGGTCGCCTGACCTTGCTGGCCACCGCGATGCCGGCGCACGCGATTCCGCGTGAGTTCCAAGGTGATCCGGATGGTTACGTCGCGCTGGTGTGCGAGGAAATCCTGCCCGCGCTGGCCAGATTGAGCGTGCCGGTGCCGTTCTGCGATGTCTTTGTCGAGCAGGGCTATTTCAGTGTGGCCCAGGCGGACCGCATCTGGCGCGCGGCACAGAAACTGGGCATGCGGCTGAAGGCCCATGTGGATGAACTGTCGGCGATGGGCGGACTGCAGTGGGCGCTCGCGCAGGACGCGGTCAGCGTGGAGCATTTGCTGCGCACCGACGCGGCGGGCGTGGCGATGCTGGCGCAATCGCAGACCGTGGCTGTTTGCCTTCCGCTGACGTCCCTGTTCCTGCGGGAGTCGTTTGCCCCCATGCGCTCGCTCGTGGACGCTGGCGCGCGCGTGGCGCTGGCGACGGACTGCAATCCGGGTTCGGCCATGACCACGAATCTGCCGCTGGCGATGCAAATCGCTGTGCTGATGGCCGGCCTGACGCCGCCAGAAGCGTTGCGTGCGGTGACGAGGACGGCGGCGTTGGCGGTGGGCGAGGCGGGCGGCCTGACGGGGCGTCTGGCGGTGGGGGAACGCTTCGAGGCGACCCTGTTGGACGTCGAGCATCCAGACGCGCTGTTCTACGAACTCGGTGCGCCGCCACGCGGCAATTCCCGTTTGCTGGATACGCTATTTTCGCAAAATGTGCCGTGAATGCGACAAGTGCCCGGGACGTTGTTATGCTCGCTGCATCCGTGGCGGCAAGTCCCGTTGCCCGGACCCTTGAGTGCTTCATGAGGGAGTCAATCATGCCGCCGAACCCGTTGAGCAACGCCCGTACTGCCGTCGCTTGGGCCTCCCGCGTGGTTGCAACGGCGCTGGTCTTGCTGGCACTTGCGCCGCGCCCGGCAGCAGCCGATGAGCCGCAACCCAACGCCGATGCGCCAGTTGCCGCACAGCCTGGCGGCAATCTGACGCCACCACCAGCCGCCGATCCACCGACCACGCCACCTCCTTCACTGCCGCCGACGCCACCTCCGGTGGTGACCCAACAGGCTCCCGCAGATCCGGTGGCGGATGTCGACAAGAACAACGTGCATGGCATCGGCTTGACGCTGAGTTTTTCAACCGGTGCCGGTTTTGCCTATCGTCGCCAATGGGGACTTTCGTCGCTGCAGCTTTCCGCTTTTGCTGTGGTAACGGACCGCGGCAATTCGACGCTGCTCTCCGGAGGCGCGCTGTTCGCCCAGCGCCTGCACACGTGGCACGGCACAAGCCGTGGCCTGCTGCCGGCAACCTCGGCGCTGCGCGTGGTCGCCGGCATCAATTACTTTCTCAACCGCAGCGTCAGCAACGACAACGTGGCCTTTGGCAACAGCATCGGCGACACGGTTTGCGTGGCGACCACCGGCTGCACAGCAGTCGTGACCACCAACTCTTCCTACTTGAACGGCGGCGCCGGTCTGGGCTTTGAGTTCGGTGCGATCAACCGGCCCGGCATCTCCATGACGCTGGACGTGGTCCTGACCGCGGCGTTCAAGGACAATGCGTTTTCATTCCTTTTGCCACTGCCGCAATTGGCCGTGCTGTACAACTGGTAGGAGGTCGCCATGCCGATTCCGCTTCGTCGCGCGCGCACCTTTGCCACCGCGTTGACCCTCGTTCTGCTCACCGCGCTTGGCACGCGTCAGGCCCATGCCGTGGACGCGGTATCCAAGGGCTACGAAGAAACCATCAGCCAAAACACCCATGGCTTGGGTATTTCTTTTGGCGTCGGCGGCTTGAACGGTATCGCGTACCGCCACTATTTCGGCAACCTCGCGCTCCAGGTCGATTTGTTCCCGCTGATCGCCGACAGCGGCAACTACGTCGCGGTCTTTGGCGGCGTCACGTTCATCGACTACCTGCTGATGTGGAACCGCGCAGCGCGCAACACGCTGTTCCCGGCCACTTCCGCGTTGCGCTTTGTCGGCAGCACGGGCGTTTGGGTCAGCCGCAACCAGAGCAACAACTACACCGTGCCGTCAGCGAACTGCAATACCCCGGAATGCCAAGCGATCAACAGCCGTTCCGCGCCGGTCGACTATTTCGCCCACGTCGGCTTGGGCATCGGGGTCGAGATGGGCGCCATCGCCCGGCCCGGCTTTTCCGCCGCATTTGACGTGCAAATGACCGTGATGTGGGATCAGGCCGGCTTCTACGGCGCCTATCCACTGCCGTCGGCGACGTTGATGTACAGCTGGTAGTCAGCCGTCCGAACGCAATCCGGGCAAAATCGCCGCCAGCATCCGCTGTGTGTCCACGCGTTGCCCCGTCCACAATTCGAAAGCCCGCGCGGCTTGATGGGCGAGCATCGCTTCGCCAAAGTGCTGCAAAATCCCGATGGGCGCCCGGCTCTGCGGGTGGATCCGCGGCTCATAGACCGGCGCTTCGTTCAGCCGCACATCCAGCGGCAGCCCACGCGTCTGGGCCAAAGCTTGCAGCGGCGTCAGCCCGTCGGCGTACAACAGGTCCGCGAGCAGAGGTGGCCGCGTCTTCCAGGCCGACCACGGCAGCCAGCCCAACTGCGCGGCGATCCATGACACCGCGTCTGGCGTCGCCGTTTGGCCATGCCCCAAACGCGTCGCATGCACCACCACATCCACCCCGGCCAGCCCGCGCGCATCGCCCCACGTTTGCACGAGCGCGTGGCGTGGCCACAGGATATTGAGGCGATCGACCAGCGCTTGGGCCGGCCCCGGCGTCCGATTCGCGATGCGCAGTTGCGCGGCACCGAGGTCCAGTAACTCCGCCGCCACCGCCTGCCCGGCGCCGCCTGTGCCCAGCAGAAGCACGCGTTTGCCCACCAGATCGACCTGCGCACCCAGGAGCGCCGCGGTCAGGCCAAAGCCATCGGTCGAAGCTGCTACTAGCCGATTTTCCTGCATAAACAGGGTATTGGCCGGCTGGGTAAACACCCCTGCTCGGTGCTGTGCGGTCCGCATCCACGCATCGGCTGACTGCAACGCCAGCGCCTTGAACGGCGTCGTGACGTTGAGGCCATCCAGTTCGCCGCTGCGCAATCGGTCAAAGACCGCCACAGCGTCAGCGGCGTCGGCGCAGTCAAAAAGCGTATAGCTCCCAATTCGTTCGGCGATTCCGAAGGCTGCAGCGTGCAAACGCGGCGACAGCGAATGCTGGATGCCGTGCCCGACAAGCCCAAGTCGCAGCGGCGCCGTCATGGCAAGAGCCCGCGCGCGCGGCGTTCGGCGAGCACCCGGCGCGTGTCCGCAACGTCCTGATGAATCTGTGCGACCAGGGACGCCACGTCCGCAAACCGACGCTCGTCGCGCAGCCGGGCAACGAAATCAAGATCCAGCGGCTTGTCGTAGATATCACCTTCAAAGTCGAGCAGATACGCCTCAATCCGCGTTTCTTCTCCGGCAAATGTCGGCCGCGTGCCGATGCTGATCGCGGCGTCGTGCCACGCGCCGCCCACTCCCGCCACGCCGACGTAGATGCCAGACGCGGGCAGCACTTGACCGGGCGCGTGCACATTCGCGGTCGGAAAACCGATCGTCCGGCCACGGGCATCGCCATGCTCCACGGTCCCACGCAGGCAAAAGGGGCGCGTGAGCAACTGTTCAGCCAACTCCACATGGCCGTCGCGGATCGCGTGCCGCACGCGCGACGAGGAAACCCGCGTGCCGTCCCACGTGACGCCGCCAAAGACTTCCACACGGCCATCGTGTTCCCCGGCGATCGCCCGCAACAGCGCGAAGTCGCCCAAGCGCGCGTGGCCAAAATGCATGTCCGGGCCGACGGCAAAAGCCCGCCCATGCAGCAGGCCACAGAGCCAGTCGCGGGCGAAGACGTGCGCCGGAACCGCGGCCAGCGCAGCATCGAAACGCAGGACGAAGACGTGATCGACGCCGAGTTGGGCTAAATAGGCCAGACGGCCGTCGAGCGTGTCGATCGCTGCGGGCGCGCGGTCTGGCTTCAGAAAGCGGAGCGGATGCGGATCAAACGTCAGCACGATCAGCGGACCGTGCAGGCGATCGGCCTCACCGCGCAAATGCGCCAAGAGCGCGCGATGACCGATGTGCAGGCCATCGAAGTTGCCAAAGGCCACCGCAGACGGCAGCGTGAGTGGCTGAGAAGGGAGGGTATGACTGACCAGCACCGGCAACACCTGGGCCCGCATCGGCGGAGGGCGGATCGGAACCTGTTGGGGGTTCCACGTCAAGTGCACCGGGGGACTTTTGCGCAATCGTTGGCTCTGGTACACTCAGCGAAGTGACGCGTGTCGCCCCGGAGTTGGGCGGCGCAAATGGGAACGGCGCAAGTCGGTATTCTGATAGCGCCAGACAAGTTGGAACCGGCTGAAGACTCTGGCCCGTCGAAAAGCGACGGGCAGAATACCAACGAAATCGCAGTATTGCGATATTCGGGTGGGAACGACCAGCAGACGGCAACCAAAGGCGCTTGGTCGGACGGCACACACTTCAGCGTTTGACGCTTGGGATTTGTCCTGAGCCAACGTTGAAGATCACCCACAGGCATTCAGGACCGCCCGCACAGTCGCGAGCGCCGACAAGAAAGCCGCTGGAGCGGCCGGGCTTGAGAAGCACAGAGCCCGTGAACCCAACGCCGCAGTGTCTACAGATTCGGCGCGTTCGCCCTCTGAGGAGATTTCAGTGACCTCTGCCCTTATCGACCTGCATGTTCGCCCCGTACGC
The DNA here is from genome assembly GCA_903924465.1 of uncultured Myxococcales bacterium. Lineage (GTDB taxonomy): Bacteria > Myxococcota_A > UBA9042 > UBA9042 > UBA9042 > CAIYBN01. Next base: position 11,296 of record CAIYBN010000008.1, read on the forward strand.
AATGAAGCGGGCCTGCAAGATATTGAATTACTTGCGGTTCAAGCGCGCGACCACGGACTGGACGGACTGGCGGTCATTGCCCAGGACGAGCCTGTTGCCTTGGGCGACACGTCCGAAGTCAGCCGCGCAACCGGCGTGCTTTTGTTTGCGGGTGTTGAACTGGCAACAGACGCTGGCCGTCTCGTGTGCTTTCCGCGAACGCTCGACGATTGGTACCTGAGCGCAGGTTGGCGATCGCTGCCGCGCGCCGGTAACGCCGACGTCTATGCAGCCGACGCCGTCGTTCGGGCTTTTGCCGAACGTGGCGGCGCGGTTATCGCGATCGCAAGTGCGTTTGAAGGGGATGCCCCCGTGCGCCCAGCGGGTCTGTGCGCGCTCGACGTGACCGCCATGGATGCGCCCCGTTCTGCGCCAGACCAGACCGATGACGAAGGTGACGACGAGGATGGCACGCTGTCCGGTGGACTGGATGAGAGTGCGCTGCAATCCGCTTACGCGGGCCGTCTGGCGTGTGTCGCTGGTTCGCGATCGACACCAGGCGAGCCACGGTTCGGCGCCGTAGCGACAGTCTTTGCCGCGCCGCCGACCAGCCAGGAGTCGCTGGTGGAAGGGCTGCGATCAGGTCGGGTCTGGCCGGTGGAAATTGGCGCGTCGTGGGCGGATGCAGCACTCCAACCGCGGCAGGCCCCGGGCGTTCAGCCTGTCGCCGCGCAGGTTGCACGGTCGCCTGTCCAGGATCACCCGCCCTACGTCGCGCCGTCAGTCCAGTCCGCCGAACGCGCGCCGCGACAGAATCCGGGCCCCGGAAACCGGAAAAACGGCCGCTATTGGGATCCACAAGAACGTCCGGGCGACACCCGCGGCAATCGCTTGAACCGCGAGGCGCTGCGCCGACGCATCGCGCCTCTGGCTGAAGAAGGCTCGCAACCCGCCTTTGATCCGGTCGCCGCGATGTACGGTCTGGACGGTCGCAAGTTCCTGCGGTTTTCCGGCAAGAGTGACGTGGAGTTGGATCGCATCAATGGCAACCGATCCAAGGGCGCCGATCCGAACGTGATGGTCCTGCCGGCGTTTGACGAATTGCGTCAGGAACGCCAGCACGTGAACCTGCTGTTTTGCCAGACGGAAGAGGAAGACGACGAGGAGGACAGCATCTCGCTGACGTGGGCGCTGAGTTATTTCCACGACGAAGATGGCCAGCCGAACCGCGATTTCTCACAGATTCCGACCGGCAACAACGGCCGCGGACAGCCCCAGCAGCGGCGCCGACGCCGGCGTTAGGCGCGGGGGCTCTGGCGCGTTCTACTGAACAAGTTGGGCCATGGCAGCGCTGAAATTGGGCCAGGAACTCGCCACCGCTTCGACAAATCCAGAGATTTCCAAGGCGCTCGGGCTGGTCAGATTGGCGACGGCCGCGGTCATGGCCATCCGGTGATCGAGGCCCGGCAGAAATGACACCGTTGCAGCAGCCAGATGTGCCGCACCGCCTCGTCCGACGATCTCCAACCAATCGGCGCCACTGTGCGTTTCCACACCGAGCAGTGACAAAAGGCGCGCGATCGCGGCCAGACGATCCGATTCCTTGACGCGCAGTTCTGCCAGGCCGTGGAAATGACTGGTACCTTCCGCAGCAGCCGCGGCAAGCGACAGGATCGGCAATTCGTCAATCAGAGAGGGCACTTCCGACGGATCCAGGTCAGTGGCCGTCAGCGTCGAAGTTCGCGCGCGGACATCCGCCACCGGTTCGCCGCCCACGTCGGTCTCCGCCGAGGTTTCCAGCCGTGCGCCCATGCGCTGCAGCACACGCAGAAAGCCGACGCGGGTCGGGTTGTGCGAAAAGCCGCGGACGGTGATATCGGCGTCGTGGTGCAGCACGGCAGCCACGATCGCAAAAGCGGCAGAAGAAGGATCGCCCGGCACGGCAAAGGAGCCCAACGCCGGCAGGACGGTGCGCGGCCCACGGCCCTGGATCGTGTGACGTGTGCCCCGGCTATCCAGTCTGACGCCCAGACCGAGCAACATCCGCTCCGTGTGGTCGCGCGACGGCAGCGGTTCCACGACAACGGTTTCACCGTCGGCGAATAGCCCCGCGAGCAGCAGGGCGCTCTTGACCTGCGCCGACGCCACCGGCAGCACATGGACCGCGCCACACAGCGGCTGCCCCGTGACCATGAGCGGCGGCCTGCCGTCCGGCGCCTGAATGAGCGCGCCCATCGCCATCAGCGGCTGGGTCACCCGCGCCATGGGCCGCTTGCGCAACGACGGATCGCCATCCAGTTCCGCCGTCAAGCCCGGGTGTGCCGCGATCAGACCCAGCAAGAGGCGCATCGTCGTACCGGAATTGCCGCAATCCAGCGTACTGGCTGGCGCGCGCCATAACGCAAATCCCGGCGATTCGACTTGGGTGACGTCATCCCCAATGGTGATGGTCACGCCGAACTGGCGCAGGCAAGCGGCCGTGCTGCGGATGTCCGCGCCGGTGCCCAAACCGACCAGTGTGCTGGACCCCGCGCCGATCCCGGCAAACAGCAGCGCGCGGTGCGAGATCGACTTGTCCCCAGGAACAGTCAAATGGCCGCGCATGCGGGTGCGGTAGTGCGACATGAACTCCACCGGGACAACAACGTTCAGTGCGAGCAGCAGGCCACCGTAAGCCGGGTTCTGTCCCGAAAGTCCGTTGCCGGGCAATCGGTGGTGACCATTCGTCTGCGGACGTCGTTGCCGACGCCGTCAAGCGGTCTACCCGCAGGCTCGAGCGAGCTGCCCTCCAGTCCGGACTTGCGCCCAGACTTGCGCCTGCGATGGGTCAAGCATGACCCTGACCTTGCTCCAGATGGGGTTTGCCGTGAGCGATGTCACCATCGCAAACCGTGCGCTCTTGCCGCACGCTTTCACCCTTACGCCGCGGATTTCTTGCGAAATCAGGGACGCGGTTTGCTTTCTGTGGCACTGTTCCCTGGGATCGCTCCCGCTGGCCGTTAGCCAGCATCCTGCTCTGTGGAGCCCGGACTTTCCTCTGTCTGAACGCGTCAGCCAGCGGCCACCTGGCTGCCTGCTGCTCGCGGCACGGAGGCTAACACAGATCGGTCACGACAGGATAACGCGCTATTTCACCGCGACCTGAAGCGTCAGCTTCTCGCCGCGGAGCATGTAGCACTGCTCCGCGCTGCACACGCTGAAATTGCCGGTGACGGTGACTGGACCCGAACCGGCAGCCAGTCCTTGCAGTGGAATCGTGACCACACCGTCATTTCCGGTCACTTTCACGTCGCCCGCCTTGGCCGTCAACACGTCTTTTTGCGACTTGGCAAACGGCGTCGCTTCAACCGTGAACTTGGCGGGAAATTCCTTGTTGAAGTGCAGGCCTTCGCCCGGCTTGATCGTCAGCGACGCCGAACCCTGACCGCCTTGTTTCAGCGTGACGGTCGGCGCATGGACCGTGTATTGCTTGTCGGCCGCCAAGGCTGGCGCGGTGGTCATCAGGCTCAGGCAGAAAGTCAGGAGAATCTTGCGCATATTTCCTCTCGTCGGGTTTTTGAGCGTGCCGGACTGCGTCGACACCAGACGCGGCATTGTCTGTGCGCCGCGGCCGGTGTCAACGGCACCCGGACAGAACAACGCCCGGGAGCGGTATTTCATTCAACTTGACGTCACCGCGCGCTGCCGCCAGCATCACGCCATGACGAAGGGCAGGCACCAATCGGGTCGTTCGCGCTGGGTCCAACTCCTCGCGGTGTCCCTGTGCTTCTGCCTCGGCCACACAGCGATTTGGGCAGCCGATGCGCGCACCAGCGACACGGAGCGCGCCGAGGCAAAAGTCATCGAAGCGAAAGCATTTTTCAAAAGTGCGCTTTATCCGCAGGCCGCGACCAGCTACTTGCAGGCGTTCGCGATCAGCCGCAAACCGGCGACGCTGTTCAACGCCGCGCGCGCCTACGAGGAAGCCAAACTGTACGCCGAAGCTGTCGCGTTATTTGAACAATACCAGCAACTTGCAGACGCTCCAGCCGACGGCCGGCAGGACGCGGGCGAGCGCATCGCCCATGATCGCGCGCAACTGGCCGCACCCGCGTTGGTCGCCAAACCGGCCGAGGCGGCGCAGATGCCGGAAGCGAAGACAGTCGAGGCAAAACCAGCAGGACGTCAGGCGGTTGACGTGAAGCCGAGTGAAGCGGTTTCGCCGACCGACCAACCCGCCGAAGGGGTGGATCGGGCGTTGCCGCCGTCGAAACCGTCGAATTGGGTCAGTTGGGCGCTGTTTGCCGGTGGCGACACGCTCGCCGTCGTCGGCCTGCTCGGATACTTGGGCGCGATCAATACCGTGAATCAGGCCAATGCCATGGATTTCTCAGCACTTGGCGCCGAAGCAGACTACAAGAGCCGTGTCTCGCAAGCCCACACGGCGCGCGGCGGAGCGATCGTCGCCGCGGCGGTCGGTGCCGGCTTGGCTGGCTGGGGCGCATGGCGTCTGTGGGGTCCTGGTTCCAACAAGCCCGCAGAAGCAGAGGCCAAGTCTACAAGCTGGCTGGCGCCATCGCTTGCGCCGAACACCGCGACCATCACCTGGGGAGGGCGCTTCTGATGCGACATCTCCTGACCTTGTTCCTGCTGGCGACCTTGACAGCCTGTTTGCCCGCGACGTTGTCGGATGACGCGCTCCATGCCAAGGTATTGGACGCAACCGAGAGCAAGGGCGGACCTTTGTGCGGCAACAACGTGGTCGATCAGAGCACGGGGGAAACGTGCGACGACGGCAACACCGACGTTTGTGACGCGTGCGACAAGTGCCAAGTGCGCACCGCGTTGGACTGCAAGGATCCGCAGGCGATGGCCGGCTTGACCACGCTCGGCGCGTTGCAGTTTGACGGCAAGGAGAACTGGTCGATTGAATCCTGGTTTTTCCTCCGTGCAGCGCCTCAGAAACTGCCGGCGCCTTGGCTCATCATGGGTTCTCCCGGCAACAAGGGCTCGACATCGCTGGCTTTTTCGATGGGCGTCGTGCCGGTCGCAGGCAATATCGCGGCGTTTTGCGATCTGGAAAAGCTCAACAAGTCGACGTCGATTGGCCCCGGCGTGACGCTCAATACCTGGCATCATCTCCGCTGCGTTTGGAACGCCAAGGACGGCGACATGCGTGCCTCGCTGGACGGTGGCGCGCTGGCCAAGGCCGACAACAAGCTCGTCGTCAAACCTGCGCCCGGATTTGACGCGGGTTCCTGGCTGCTCATGGGCCAACTCGCCGCTGGCGACGCGGGCGGTACGCAAATTGAGCCTTTTGACGGCTTGATCGACGAATTGCGCGCCGCGACGGGACCGAACGTGGCGGTGACGCCTCTGGCGCGCCGCTACGCCGCCGATTCACCGGAAACGGTGGCGCTGTACCACATGGATCCCGGAACGCCGGTGCGGTTTTTGAATGACGCGACTGCCAACCAGCTGGATGCCGACCAGATCACGCTGCAAAACAGCACGCCGATCAAACGCGATGCCGTGTTGCCGTTTCAGCCAGAAGCCTGTTACGGCTACAGCCCGTTGAATGCCCAATGCGAGGCCAATCCCAAGCCACCGTGGTGCCCGTAGCCGTCACGGCACGTCAAAACCGCTAAGATAGAGCTCCACGCCGCTGGCCTTGCCCAATTCACCAGCCAGCTTCTCGACTTGCTCATCGCGCAGCGCAGGCACCAGGTTCTTCTTCAGGTCCGCCAGCACGTCCGGATCGTCCACCCCTTTGTGCGACGGTGCGACGGCGCTTTCCAAGCGGATCACATGCCAGCCAAACGGCGAGCGCACCGGCTCCTTGACGATTTCACCCGGTTTGAGCTGCATCGTCGCGGCGGTAAACGGTTCCACCATCAGCACATAGCCTTTCTGCTCGGCGTATGGCTTGTCGGGCTCGTAGAAGAACGTCAGATCGACCACCGCGGCTTTGGCAAAGCGCGGATCGGCGCCGACGCGGCCGTGCATCTCCCGGACCGTCCGTGGCGGATTCTCGGCGAGGTAGGCCGTCAGCGCGCGCGCGGTGGGCTCCATCTCCTGGATGCACTTGATCGCGTCCGGCGCATCCGCGCACTGCCGCACATCGCCCGTGCAACAAATGATCTGCGCGTCCGTCACGGCGTAAACGCCTGGATGATCGTAGGTGTGGCGCACGGCCTTTTTCGACCACGCGGCCTTGATGTCGTCCGGCGTGATCTGCCCGGGGCCAAACTTCTTCTCCATCAACTCCTGAAGCAGCCGTCCAACCATCAAGCGGTGCAGCGGCTCCTGCAGCCAATTGCCCCAGAGCGTTTTGGCAGCCGCGTGCGCCAGGAGTTCTTCGTCTACAAGCGCTTGAACAATCGCGCGCGGCGGCGTGTCCGGTGGATAGTCCTGCTGAACTGCGGCGAACTGGGCGCGCGTCACCGCCACGCCGTCGACACACGCGAGCACGTCTGCCTCGCGCACACCCGGCTTGCACGCGCGCGCAGCCCACGGGTGACCTGGCACAGGACCGGTTGGCAACGCCACCTGGCCGAGATAGGAAGTCACGGGCGACATGGATTTGTCATGCAAAACCGTGGGCTTGCCTGTACAGGCCACGAGCCCGAGGACAGCAATCAGCCCTAAACCGTGACGCTGCAACTGCAAGGAGAACTCCAGCGCGCCAGCCGAGGCGGGCGGTCCTGCGATAGTGCCAGTTTTTTGCCTGAGACGGCAATCATCCGCGCGTCCAGATTGGTCTGCATGGACTCGAAGCGGAGGATCTGCGGGCTCATCGCCCCATCAGGCGAGCCTGTTCAGTTCTGTCGGCCGATCGCCGTGAGCTCCACGCCCGTGCGGGCCAGCACCCAGGTCAAGCCCAGCAGGAGTACGCCGCCGAGATAGTCGCGCAACGCGATGGCGTCGAGGGCGCGGGCCAAGGGCCACAACGCTGTCAATGCCAGCACAATACCCAGCCCCACCATCCAGTGCTTGCCCATGGTCAGGTCTCCTCGCGTCATCCGGGCTTGTGCCACAGCCACCACAACCCGCCAAACAGCACCAGCCAGGACAGTCGACGCCCGAGCCACAGCGGCCAACGATCGCCCACCGGGCCGTTTGCGTCCAGTCCAGGCAGCGTGCCGTGAATGGGCACCAACCGCACCGCCATCCAACAAAGTGCCGCACCGGCGACGCGCACCGACCGCTGGAACTCCGGCGGCTCCGCGACCGCTCCGCCCACCTGCCACGCGAGCGCCAGGAACAGCGGCGCCAGAAACAGCACCAGGCGTTCCTGCGGCGTCAGCTTGCCGCCTTGCCAGACCCGCGCCAGCCGCCGGAGATCGGCTTCATTTTGCCCTTGCGCATCGTGATTCCAGACCGCGCGCAGCAACCCCAGCAGCGGAATCGCCAACCACAACCCCTGCACAGGACCCGACGTCCGCGCGCCGTGCAACGCCGGGCACGCCACCAGGATCGGCACCAAACCACCCAATGCCGCGCCCAGCAGCAGCGTCGCTTCACCCGACGGCACGGCCGCCAGCACACCCAACGGCGCAAGGAGCGCCAGCACCAGGCAAACCGTGCGGTCCAGCCCTTCGTCCGGGAACAGGAACGCAAACGGCACCGCGACCACGGTCAGCCACAGCCCGAGGCTCCAAGCCAGCACCGTTCGCAGCGAAACCAGCTGCTGCCACCAAATGCGCAGAAACCAGGCTTGCAGAGGCTTGAGGGTCTTGGCGTAGAAGCGCACCATCATGGCCGGATGATAGCGAAGCAACCGCGCCACGCCAGAGCCTCCCTGCAAATGTCCCGCTACCTGGCGGTGCTGCTGCTTGGGCTTTTGGCAGCGACGCCGTCCTATGCCCGCGACATGACAGGCAAAGGCGGCGTGGGGCTCTTGGTCACCACCGACGGAATGCCCATGGCGGTGTTTCGCTACTGGCGCACCAGCTTCGCCGTGGAAGGGCTGGTGGGCTATGTGTCCGCCACGCCCGCGCCGGCCCGTGTGACGCATCCGGACACGACGCAAGTGCGTTTGGCGCTTGGCTTTCTGTACCGGATCGGTGATGCCGCCAAGGCGAGCCTGGCCCTCGGCGTACGGCCTTGGGTGGAATACACGCTGGCGAGCTACTCCGTGTTCTATCGGCCAAATGGCCAGACGCCAACACAAATCGATGACGGAACTTGGCGTTTTGGCGCGGAAATTCCGCTGCACGGCGAAGTGTTCCTGAACGACCATTTCAGCCTCGTCGGTCATGTCGGCTTGACGTTCGATCTGGGCCCGCCGAATGGCCGGCCGGACGGCACAGCGACGTCGCTCGACCAGCAGAAGGACGCCACGCTGTTGATCGGCGTGCGCGGCGGCTTTGCGGGCGGCGCTGGGGCGACCTACTACTTTTGAAGTATTATCATGCACATCGCACTCATTGAGCCGGAAATTCCCGGCAACACCGGCAGCATCGGCCGCGTCTGCGTCGGCACAAACACGCCCCTGCATTTGGTCGGCAAGCTGGGATTCGCGATCGACGAGGCGGCCGTCCGGCGCGCAGGCCTCGACTACTGGCACAAAGTGCAACTCCGCCAGCACGCCGATCTGGATGCGCTGGTTGCCGCACTGCCCGATCAGCGCCTGTGGTTCTTCAGCGCGCATGGCCCGACCCGCTACGATCACGTCGCCTACCGTCCCGATGACGTGCTGGTCTTTGGCCGGGAGAGCTGCGGTCTGCCCAAGGCCTTGCTGGAACGCTACGCGGCGCAAGTGGTGTTCGTGCCAACCAACGGCGAAATTCGCAGCCTGAACCTGGCGAATTGCGTGACAGCCGTGCTGTATGAGTCGCTGCGTCAGCAGGAATTCTCAGCCCTGCAAGCCCCGCAGCGTTGAACCCGACGGGCGACGATCACCAGCCAAACAACTGAACGTCGTCGAGAAATAGCCCAGAATGGTTGTTGTTCTGGCCGTCGACGGAATTGAAGCGGAAACGCATCGTAAAGGTCTTGCCGGCAAAAGCGCTCAAGTCGATGGTCTGCTGAATCCAGGTCTTCTGCGGCGTCTTGGTCAAGTTGAAAATCGTGGTGCCGGTGTAGGGATTGAGCGGCAGCGGACAGAGGCCTGCGCCCTGAAGGTACTGGCACGCGTAGTTGTCCGTGCTGACTTCCAGGGTCGGCAGATCGACCGTCGCACCGGCGCCAGCCACGTCCTCGACGTCGGTGTAACTCCAGAACAACAAGGATAAACTGCTGGTTGCTGCGCCGGCATTGTACGCCGTGACAAGGGAAGCTGTGCCGTTTGCCGCGGCCTGATTGGTCGGGCAATTAGCCGTCGTGCAGTAGTTCGTACCGTTGTTGAAATTCAGCGTGCAAGAACCGGTGACGGGCGCCGGGTTCGCAGGCGTCGCGTCGATGGCCCATGCCACGCCGTTGCCCTGCGCTGCGCTGAACGCCCAGGTCTTGTCGCTGCAGTCCATGTTCCAGGAAATCAAGGGCTTGGTGCAGTACGGGCTGTGGAAGCAATCGCTGTCCGCGCAGTCGATGGCGTCGTCCTTGTCGTTGTCGATGCCGTCGTTGCAGATCTCGATGTTGCACGCCGGGTCAGCCGCGCACGTCGCATCTGCGCAATCCGTATAGCCATTGGCGTCGTTGTCGATGCCATCGTTGCAGATTTCAGGCGCTGTCACTTCCGCCACGTTGAGGTTGTCCACATACCAGCCCTTGCCGGTGTTGCCCTGACCAAAAGGCGTGCCAAGATTGAACACGATGCGGAACTTGTGGCCACTGACGCCCGGCACCGCAACAGCGACCTTGCGCCATAGCCGCTGGTTGGCGTTGGTCGTGCTCAGCTGGAACTGTGCCAATTGGGCGTTGGACGCGGCGTCCAGGAACGTCACCGTCGGGATGTCCTGAGCGTTGCCGTCGACGTCCTCCCACGTGTCGAAAACGACCGTCAAGATGCCAAATGCCGTGGTGCCGTCGATGATCGGCGATGTCGCGTTGCCGGTCGGCGACTGGCAGCCAGGAAAGCCCGCCGTCACGTCACAGTAGTTTGTGCCGTTGTTGAAGTTGAGCGTGCAGCCGTGGGCAGCTTGCTCCGTCGCTGTGCCGATCACCGCGGTCTGATCGACGTTCCAAATCACCGCCTTGTTGGCTGGCTTGTCCAGCGTCCAGCCCGCACCAGCGGCCGCACACGTGAAGGCGTCTGAGAACACACTGCACGTCGACGCAGTGACCGCGCATTTGCCGGCCTGACAGCTGTTCGTCGTGCAAGCCAGCGTGTCGTCGCACGCGCTGCCGTCGGCCACCGCCGTGAACGTGCATTTTCCGGTCGTCGCGTCGCAGGAATCCGTGGTGCAGACGTTGTTGTCGTTGCAGACCTGCCCGCTGCCCTTGACGCAGACCGTGGCCGCGCACGCGTCGCCAAATGTGCACGGGTCACCGACGTTGCACGGCAGTGTGTTCGCCGCATGGCCGCAGTTTCCGGTCGCGGTGTCGCAGGAATCCGTGGTGCACGTATTGGCGTCATCGCAGCTCTTGGGCGTCGCGTTCGTGCATGCGCCCGCCGCGCAGGTGTCGTTCAGCGTGCACGGGTTGCCGTCGTCGCAGGTCGCGGTGTTGTTGACGTGGCCGCACGCGCCGGTCTTGCTGTCGCAGCTGTCCGTGGTGCAAGGATTGCCGTCGTCGCACGTCTTTGGCGTACTGCCGACGCATTTGCTCTGGACGCACGCATCACCGGACGTGCACGCGTTGCCGTCATCGCAAGCGGCGTTGTTGGCCGTCCAAAAACACGTGCCGTCGGCCGCGTTGCACTGATCGTTGGTGCAGGGATTCGCGTCGTCGCAATTGACCGGCGTGCCCACGCACTTGCCGCCACCGCAGAGGTCGCTGGTGGTGCATTGGCTGCCGTCGTCACAGGCAGAGGTGTTGTTGGTATGGACGCAGCCCAAGACCGTGTCACACGTGTCGTTGGTGCACGGGTTGCTGTCGTCGCATGCCACCTTCGGATCGATGACGGCGCCGGACTTGCACGCCCCATTCTTGCAGACATCGCCCGCTGTGCACGCATTGCCGTCGTCGCACGGATTCGTGTTGGCCGTCCAAAAGCAGCCATTGACGGGATCGCAGCCGTCTGTGGTGCACGTCTTGCCGTCACTGCAATCCGTTGCCGCGCCTTTCTGACAGACGCCAGTCTGGCAAGTGGCCGCTGCCGCGCAAGCTGTCGCGCTGCCGCAGGTTGTGTTGTCCGCGATCGGTGAAAAGACGCAGCCGACGCTCGGCGCGCAGGTGTCCTGCGTACACGGATTGCCGTCGTCACAACCCACCAGGCCGGTCGTCTGGCAGGCACCGCCACTGCAGGTGCCCAACTGACAGGCGTTGCCGGGAGCGCAACTCGCCGTATTGTTCGTGGCCACACAACCCACGTTCGGGTCGCATGCGTCGTCCGTGCAGACATTGCTGTCGTTGCAGACCTTGGCCACACCGGGCGCGCAGGTGCCGCTGCTGCATGAATCGCCAAGCGTGCACGGATTGCCGTCCTCGCAGGTGCCGGTGACCGGTGTGGTCAGGCAAATCGCGGTCGCGGGATCGCAGCTGTCCTGCGTACACCCGTTGCCGTCGTTGCAGATCTTGGCGGTTCCGGGCTGGCACGCACCGGATTTGCACAAGTCGCCCGTGGTGCACGCGTTGCCATCTTCGCAGTCGACGGCAATGTTGGCGTGGAAACAAAAGCCTGTCTTGGCGTCGCACAGGTCAATCGTGCAGACATTGCTGTCGTCGCAACTGTTGACCGTGCCAGCACATTTGCTGTTGGCGCAGACGTCGTTCAGCGAGCACAGGTCGCCGTCGTCACACGTCGCGGCGTTGGCGAGCGCGACGCAACCGACCGCCGCGGAGCAGGAATCATCGGTGCATGGGTTGGCGTCGTTGCACGTGATCAGCGCGCCGGACGTGCACGCGCCGCCTGCGCACACGTCGCCCGCCGTGCACGCGTTGTTGTCCTGGCACGCGCCGGTGTTCGGCGTGTTGCTGCACGATCCGTCGCTGCTGTTGCAGAGGTCATCCGTGCACAAATTGGCGTCGTCGCAGGTTTTGACGGTGCCGGACTTGCAGACGGTCGCCGTGCAGCCATCGCCATCCGTGCACGCGTTGCTGTCGTCGCAGGGCAACGTGTTGGCCGTGTGCTGGCAGGTCTGGTTGGCGGCGCAGGTGTCATCGGTACAGATGTTGCCGTCGTTGCAGTCGCCATCGACCTGGCAATCGCACACATTGCCGCCACCGATGCAGACACCGGCTGCGCAGGTATCGCCGCCGGTGCACTTGTTGCCATCGTCACACGCGGTGCCTGTTGCCGCTGCCGACAACGCGCATTGGCCTTCGACACATTGCCAGACCTGACACGCCGTCACGTCGCCAGCGCAATCCAAGGCCGTTGAGCAGCCCACCAGAACCGCATCCGCAGCCCCATCTTCGCTGTCCGCGCCCGCGTCAACCGCATCCGCGGCGACCGTCACATCAACGGCCGGCGCAACATCCTCGGCCGCGTCCGTGCCTTCCGTGGCGTCTTCCCCGGGCGCTGCATCTGCCGCGGCGTCGGGCACGGTCACGTCAACTGTCGCCGTCGCATCGATTGCCGTGTCCGAGGAGGGGGCGTCCGCGTCCTGCGTGGCGTCGACCAGCGCGTCGATGCCGGCGTCTGCGTCGCTTGGTTCTGTTACATCCTGCTTTTGCTGAACATCCTGATCCGTGGCGGCATCGCCAGCCAAGATCGTGTCCTGATCCGTACCGCCGACATCCTGGCCTTCCAGCCCGAGAACCGCAGCGTCATCGCCACACGATGCCAGCCCGAGCGCCACGGCCAAAACCGCGCCCAACAAAACCTGACGAAACAAACAACATCCTGAATTCATAGCAGTTCCTTGCTAGATAATGCAAAATCCGGTGCAACCGGATCCGCGCAACTCGGAATCGATCCTGAAGTCTGACGCGAACCAGAAGCGGGTGCAAGAAGTGTTAGCGCGGCGCATACAAAAGCAGCAGCGCGGTCTGGCAAACGTTGGCCAGCGCGTGGTGGGCGGTGGGGGCAAAGACGCCGCGATTGCGCTCGGCCAGCCAGGCAAAGAGAAGCCCGGGGAAGAAGACCAGCAGCCGCTGCGGCGAAGGCACGAGCACGAGGTGAATGAGCGCGAACAGAACGGCGGACGCCACGTGGGCGCCGCCAAAAGACACGCCGAGAACGCGGCGGCGGGTCGGAAAACAGGCGCGCAGGCGGCCGAGCACATAGCCGCGAAAGAAGATTTCCTCGGGCAGCGCGACCACCAGAAGTTGGCTGAAGAGCCAAGGCAACAGCCAGGCCAAGCTGGGCGCCGCGTGCACCGGATTGTCGAGCGTCTCACCGGTCGCGCCGGCAATGACGACGCCTTCCGCCAAAGGGCGACCCTGCGCATCGTTCAGAAGCACGTCGCTGGCCGCGCCTGAGGCAAGCAGCGTCCGGCCGCCGGGGGGCAGCGTGCGCTGGGCACAGATCGGCTGCTCCACACAAGCGGGCCGCACCTGAATGGTCCGGTCCGTGTGATTTTCCACCGCCAGGCCACGGCGATCATCCAGAAGCACGACGCGATCGGCCAGCACGGCACCGCGCCCCTGAAAGCCGATGCCCGCGCTGTGCAACGCCGAGACGTCCAGCCGACGATGCCGCAGGATCTGAACCTCGAAGACGTCGAGGGCAAACGCAAACAGCGGCAGCACGATCAGGCTGACCAGCACGCCTTGGCCAAGACCACGCCACAGCGGCGCGCGATCAATGCCCAGCGGGTCATCCGACACCGGCAAGCCGCGCCGCGTGCCCCAGCGCAGCGCCAGCAGCGGAACCCCGACAAACGTCAGCGCGGACAGAGCGCCTGCAAACGAAGACCATGAACTGGTCAGGGCCGCCACGCGGTCGATGCACCACAAGCACAGGCCCGCCGCCGCCATGGCCGCAGCGATTTCCCACAACGCCGTGCGTTGCTGCGCGTTCACGGGCCGCGCAACGCTTGCAGAAAATCGCGGAAAGCGCCCTTGTGACGACCTTCTTCCACGCGCTCGATGTGCATGACAAACCGCTTGCCCGCGGGCGTGTCGGTCGCCACCTGCAACAGTTTGCCGTTCAACTGGACGGTACGCCACGTCTGGCCGACCCGAACCGGCACATGGATGACCAGATGCTCGTCCAGATCCGGCGCCTCGCTCTGCGTCACCACGCAGGCCAGCTGCTCGGCGATCCCGATCAATTGGCCGGGGAGAAACTGATTCTGGCGCAGGAACGTCACCGGCACATCGGCCGCCATCAGCATCCGGGCGCTCTCCGGCTTGCGCGGCGGGGCAGCTGGTCGGTCAGACGGATCCGTGGAATCGGGCGCCGCGTCAAACGGCTGACTGGTCGGTTGCACGGTCGGCGAGACCATCGGATGCTTTTCCACAGCCACGCTTTCCCGGACCTCGCGTGCGCCAATCGACTCGTGGGCAACCGCCCCGGATGCGTGCCGTGCCGTCGGTGCGTGAACCGGCTTGTGCGGGGCACTTTCAACAGCAACTTGGGGATCACTGACCGCGCGCCTCTCGCCTGGCGCAAGCGCGTAGACCGGCCAGGATTGCGAAGCATCCTCTGCGGATTGCGAGGAATTCTCCTGATTGCGCCCAACCGTCAGCGACGCGCCTTCATGCAGACCCTCGAACAATTGACTCCGATCGTTGTGCCGGCCTGGTTGATGACCCAACTCCGGCGATCCACGATCCGCAACCGCTGGACGCACACCCGCGCCAGTCATCGCATGGCTGACGGCTGACGCATGCCGCGGGCGAATGCCGTCGCCAGGTTGAACCGTCGACACCGGGGCCTGCGGCTCCAGTTCCACCGGATGCTGCGCAGACTGACGCGCGGTATCTGGCCCTTGAAACTCGCGCGACGCCCCACCGGTCGCTCGGTGGACCGGCGACGACCACACACCGAGCGCCCGATTCACGCTGCTCGGTCGCGTGCCCGGCGACGACGGCGTATTGCGGGGCGTCAAACGGTTCGGAATGTCCGCGGATTGCGCGTCAGCGACGCCGGGAAACACGTATTGCGCGAAGCGACCCTGGGTCAAGTCGGCATCGCCCAAAACCGTGATGTGCAGGACCAGCCGCAGCACGCGAAACAGCGGCTCCGGGCCGTTCTCGCAAACGGCGGACTGCCAGGCCACGCCAAAGCCGATCGGGCCAGAGCTGCCCATCAGCGACGTGCGTGTGACGATGGCATGCAGATTGACGATCGGGCTGTCCACCGCGCCGGCACGCAGTTCGATCACCACTTCGGCACCCACCGGCGGCGGGTTGCGCGTCGTCAGAAAAGCGCCGGTCGGGCTCGTATCCGTGCAGACCGCGTCAAAACGTTCGCGACCGACCGTCACCAAAGTGCGAACCAACGCCGGATGCCGCGAGTTTTGGCGCCTGTCCTTGAACATCAAACCGCTGCGCGCCGCGTGTGCGACGGTGCTTGCAGGATAACAGAGCGGCGTAGCGATGCCAGCCGTCGCGCGGTCGATGCCAGGTGCTGTTCTGGGTTCAGGCGCGCTCGAACAAACCTGCCGCGCCCATGCCGCCGCCGACGCACATGGTCACGATGCCATACTTGCCGCCCGTGCGGCCAAGTCCGTGCAGGACCGTCGCGGTGAGCTTGGCGCCCGTGGCACCGAGCGGATGGCCCAGCGCGATCGCGCCACCATACGGGTTGACCTTGGCCGGGTCGAGACCGAGCTTGCGCATCACCGCCAGACCCTGCGCGGCAAAGGCCTCGTTCAACTCGATTTGGTCGATCTGGTCCAGCGAAATGCCGGCGCGCGCCAGCAGCTTCGGAACGGCGGCGACCGGGCCGATGCCCATGATCTCCGGCGCCACACCCGCGACCTGGAAGCCGCGGAAGTAGCCGAGAATCGTCGCGCCCAGCTCCTTGGCTTTCTTCTCCGACATCAGCACGACCGCCGCCGCGCCGTCCGTCAGCGGGCTCGACGTGCCGGCCGTGACCGAGCCACCCGCTTGGAATGCCGGCTTCAGCTTGGCGAGGCCTTCCAGCGTCGTCTCTGGCCGCGGCAGTTCATCGACCACCAAGTTGCCTTCCGGCGTGTTCACCGGGACCAGTTCGGCGTTGAACGCGCCCGAGGCCAACGCCGCACCGGCGCGCTGCTGGCTCTGGATGGCAAAAGCATCCTGATCCGCGCGGCTGATGTTGTGCTGGCTGGCGACCAATTCCGCCGTGTTGCCCATGGGCATGTAGATTTCCGGCCATTCGCGGATGAGCTGCGGATGCGGCGCAAACTTGAAGCCACCCATCGGCACCTGACTCATCGATTCCACGCCGCCCGCGATCGCGATGTCGATGTGACCCGCTTCGATCGCCATGGCGGCTTGGGCAATGGCCTGCAGGCCAGAAGAGCAGAACCGGTTCACGGTCACGCCAGCGACTTCGACCGGCAGGCCGGCGCGCAACGCGGCAACGCGCGCCACGTTCATGCCCTGCGGACCTTCCGGCATCGCACAGCCAAACACGACGTCATCCACATCCGAACCCTTGACCACTTTGGCGGCCGCCAGCGCGCCGCGAATCGCCGTCGCCGCCAGATCCTCCGGCCGCACGCGCGCGAGACTGCCCTTGAGGGCACGACCACACGGCGTACGCACCGCCGCGACAATAACTGCAGTATGGGAAGCCATGATTTACTCCTGCTGTTTCAGTTCGTTGAGCGGTGCGGACTCTACATGCCGACCGAAGTTCGAGATCAACCGTTTTCGATCCGCGGCGTGCCACCGGAGGTGCACGCTCGCGGTCCCAGTCCGAAATGCAACAGGTCCGACCGACAGGCGTTGATGTTCGACATGGGTCACCGTGTTTAGTTGCGCAGCGGTTTGCCGGTGGTCAGCATGTGCAGGATCCGGTCCTGCGTTTCCTGCATGCCACACAACTTCAGGAAGGACTCGCGTTCCAGATCGAGCAGGTCCTGCTCGGTCCGCAAACCGCCGCGTTCGCCACCGCAGATGACGCGCGCGACTTCGTGGCCGATGGTGCAATCGTGCTTGCTGGCCTGGCCGGCGAGCAGGAACGAGTACAGCGCCATGTCAAACGTGGCAATCGACTCCGCGCCCGGGAGCATCAGGTTGTCCGGCGCGTTGGCCGGACGGTAACCCTGACTCGCCAGGTTGACGACCAGACGGCGGGCGTCCTCGATGCGACGCTCCGGATCCACGCTGATGCTGTCCAGGTCGCGGATGAAGCCGAGCTCGCGCGCATTGCCTGCACCCGTGGAGACTTTCGCCAGCGCGATGGTCTCAAACGCCCGCTGCAGCAGCGGCAGGCGGTCGACCTTCGACTCCGCCGGCACGCCGTTCAGCGACCGCACGGTCAGTTCCTTCGTGCCGCCCGCGCCTGGAATCAGGCCGACGCCCACTTCCACCAGACCCATGTACGTCTCGCTGGCCGCCTGCATCCGGCTGGAATGCATCGCCACTTCGCAACCACCGCCAAACGTCATGCTGTGCGGCGCGGCCACGATCGGCGCATGGCTGTACTTGAACGCCATGAACAGGTCCTGGAACATCTTGGTCGCCGCTTCCAGCTCCGCCCAGCGCTTTTCGCCAACCAGCTGCACGACAAACGCCAGGTTGGCGCCCACCGAGAAGTTGCTGCCGTCGTTGCCAATGACCAAGCCGTGCCAGCCTTCCGCGCCGATTTTCTCCAGCGCTTTCCAGCCCATCTCGATGATCTTGTCGTCCAACGCGTTCATCTTGCTGCGGAAACACAGGCACAGCACGTTCTCGCCGATGTCCAGCAGCTGCGCCGACTCGTTCTCCGCGACGACCTTGCCGGCCGCGCGCACGTCTTTCAGGTGAATGCCCGGCAGCACCGGCACCGCGATCTGCGTGCCCTTGGCCGTAGTCTGCTTGGCGCCTTCGTAGAACGACGTCTTGCCGGACGCCAGCAGCGTCTGGACGATCTTCGGCACCGCCCGGCCTTCCGCTTTCAGACGGTCCGCCACGTTCTGCACGCCGATCGCGTCCCAAATCTGGAACGGCCCGAGTTGCCAGTTGAAGCCCCACTGCATGGCGCGATCGATGGAGATCACGTCGTCCGCGATTTCACCCAGCAGATCCGCAGCGTAGACCAGCGAATGCGACAGCGCCTGCCACGCGAACTGGCCGCCGCGATCCGTGCTTTCCACGATGGCCTTGATGCGCGCACCGGTGTCGCGAATCTTCTTGGTCTCGGCCAGGCACGGAAAATCGGCCTTGATCTGCGGCACGTACGTCTGCGTCGCCGGATCCAGCACCTGAATGTCCTTGCCAACCTTCTTGTAGAAGCCCGCGCCCGCCTTCTGGCCGGTCGCGCCCGCCTTGACGAGCGCGGCGATCACCGGATGCAGCTTGAAGATTTCGCGGTTCGGATCGCTCTGCAGGTTGTCGTAGCAGTTCACGCTGACATGGCCCAGCGTGTCCAGACCGACGACGTCCGCGGTGCGGAACACGGCGCTGCGGGGGCGGCCCATCGGCTCGCCGCAGAGCGCGTCGATTTCGTCGATGCGGTAGCCCTGGCTGAACGCGATGTTCACCGCGCGCATCATGTCGTGCACGCCGATGCGGTTGGCGATGAAGTTGATGGTGTCCTTGGCGTCGACCACGCCCTTGCCCAGATCGTCCTGACAGAACGATCGCATCTTGGCCGTGGTCGCCGGGTCGGTGAACTCGCCGGCGACGATTTCCACCAGCTTCATGTAGCGCACGGGATTGAAGAAGTGAGTGATCAGGAAGTTCTTCTTGAATCCCGCAGACTTGCCCTCCGCCATCGTCGCCAGCGGAATGCCCGAGGTATTCGACGTGATGATCGTGTGATCCTTGCGGAACGGCTCAATCGCGTCGAACACGGCGTTCTTGATGTCCAAGCGCTCCGTCACCGCTTCGACGATCCAGTCGCACGCGCCGAGCGCCGCCAGATCGTCTTGGAGGTTGCCCAGCACGATGCGTGAGGCGTCGGAATTGCGCTGGAATGCCGCTGGCTTGAGCGCGAGCGCTTTGTCCAAGCCGGACTTGCAAATGGCGTTGCGGGCGGCCCTGGTCTTGGCTGTGCCATCGGCGGCCGGTGCGTCCCTGGGGACGATATCGACCAGCAAAACGTCGATGCCAGCCGAAGCGAGATGGGCGGCGATGCCGGTACCCATAACGCCGGCGCCAACGACACCGACGCGACTGATGCGGTGCTGCGACATGAAGACCTCGTGAAAGCGGGTGTGAGTGCGAGAGAGTGCCGGACTCGTCCGGCTGCGCGCCAGGTCAACCCGGCGGCGCGGAAGCTTAGGCTGATTGCCAAGCCGTGTCATCTGCCCGAACGCCCACGGTGACGAAGTCGTGGCGATTGGCGAAGATATGGATTTGTTTGGTAAAACGAGCCCGAATCGCGACCAAAGTTCTCAGCGCCGGCCGCCGCGACCGCCACCGCCGCCGTGGCCGCCGCCCCAACCGCCGCGGAAGCCACCACCGTAGCCACCCCGGAAACCGCCGCCATAGCCACCGCGATAGCCGCCACCGTAGCCGCCGTACACCGGGCGGCCCCAGCCACCCCAGACGCGCGGGCGCGCGGGGAACCAGACGGGACGACTCCAGGCGTAGCTGGGCCGCCAGCCGCGGAACATTGGACCGACGCGGAGGATGCGCGGGTAGCCGCCGACCACGATAACGCTCGGACCGCCGATGGCCGTAGCCACGGTCGGCGGCAGCGCGTCACCGGGGCAAACGCCGTAGCTGGCGTAACGACCCGCGTCCAAGCCGTCGCGGACGCCTTCGGGCAGTTGGTTTGCGCTGAGCGCGCTCCACGGCGCGTCGCCACCGCTGGTGCTCGACCATTGGCCGGCGCTGCAGGAGAAGTATTGCCCTTCGGTGAACCACATCGGCGCACCGTCGCCGGGCACCGCCCACAGACCAGGCGCGATGAGCGTCAGCCCGTTCGCCGCGGCGTCCTGGTTTTCGTCCGCCCACGCGCTCGTGGCACAGACCGTGAAGAGGAGCATCAAAATCGAGATGGTGCGCATGGTGACCTCGCGAATCCGGCAAGTGCCAGATGCCCAGTCAACGCGCGGTGCCGCCGGACAATTCACGGCAGCCGTGCGGACGGCCAAGTGCGCAATTCAGGTTTCCAATGCTGCGGAATCACGAGGCTGGCTGTGTGCGCGGTCAGGCATCCGGCATCCACCTACGGCACCGCCGCCTCCACCAACTGCGCCAGCAACTCCAGGGATTGCTGCCAGCCCAGGTAGCAAAACTCCACCGGCATCGCCGCCGGCAGGTTTTCCTGGACAATCGTCACTTCCGTGCCGCACGCGACCGACCGCAGGCTGACGGTGACCAGGATTTCGTCGGGCATGTTCGGGTCGTCGAAGCGGTCGGTGAAGCGGATGCGCTCGTTGGGCACCAGCTCTTTGAACGTCCCGCCAAAACCGTGGCTGTTGCCGCTGGTGAGGCTGGTAAACGTCATGTGGTAAGTGCCGCCGACCTTGGCGTCTAGATGCTGGACTTCGCCAACGTAGCCGTGGGGCGGAAGCCATTTGCATTTGGCGCGCGGGTCGAGGAAGGCGCGGTAGATGCGCTCGGCGGGGGCGCAGACGATGCGGTGCAGGCGGACGGTATTGGCCATGGTCGGTCTCCGGGAAAGGCGGTTGGGCGCTGAGGATGGCGTGGCCGCGCGGGTTCGGCAAGACAAAAGGACCTCGGGAGTGCTTGGTTCTTGGCGCGCGGTTTCGGAACGCGTACGGACAAAGCGGCGCCGCAGGAGAACTGCGCCGTCGCACTTCGGCCAGCTTGCGTTCGGGGTTTGCGCACTTCCGTGCGCGGGCGGGCTCGCGGAAGCGCGCAACGCCCGCGCCGCAGGTGCGAACAAGAGCGGACGGAAGTCCGCAACGTGCGCCCCGAGCCGTACGGACTGCGGCGGCGTGTTTCCGCGCGAGCGCACTGCCAGACGTGAGCGTTCCGAAATCCGCTTCCACTCACCCACGCCCCAAATCCCCCGCAGGGACTGGCAACAACCGCCAGATTGCGCCATCCTGTAGCCCATCCGCGGGACCAGCCGCCCGCCTGAGGTTCTCATGCTGCGCCGTCTTGCTTCCCTCCTGCCCTGCCTCTTCCTCCTCGCTGCGTGCGGCGCCAAGTCGACCACGCCCGGCCCGGTCGACAGCCTCTGCACGGCGGGCACGTTCCAGTGCTTCGGCAACGTCTCCGCGGCGTGCGCGGCCGGCGGCAAGAGCTACGACGTCACGCAGTGCGGCGTCGACAAGTTCTGCAACGCTGCGACGGGCAAATGCGAAGGCACGGTCTGTGAAAAAGGCAGCAGCAAGTGCGTGGGCAGCGACTCCAGCAACATCTGCAACGCGGACGGCAGCGCTGTCACCGTGAAGTCGTGCGCGAGCTCGGAGATGTGCCTGGCGGGCATTTGCATCTCCAAGTCGTGCGCGGGCACGCAGCAGAAGTGCGGTTGGAACGCGACGTTGACGTGCAGCGCCAAGGCGTGGAGCAAGCAGGACTGCCAGCCGGGCGAGATGTGCGACCCGGCGACTTACGCCTGCAAGGCGCGCGCCTGCGACGGCTCGCACACCCAGTGCAGCGACGACGGCACCACCGCCGCGCATTGCAGCGACACCGGCGACGCGTGGATCCAGGAATCCTGCGGCGCGGGCAACGTTTGCGTCGACGGCATCTGCCACGCCCAGGTCACCGGCTCCACCGTGGACGACACGGTCGCGAGCACCGACAGCGACACCGTGAGCAGCGACGACATCAAGGACGGCAAGACGCTGCTGGAATTGCCGCCCAAGGACATCCAGATGGATCAGCCCGACAAGTTCGAGGTGATCGTCAGCCAGTCCGCCACGGCCCCCGACGGCGCCACACCGATGTCCTTCTCCAACGCCAGCGCGGTGTGGTTGGATTCGCTCGGCACCCTGCAAATCAGCGGCGCGGAAGGCACGACCAAGGTGGAAATCCAGATCGCCAAGATCGAGGAATTCGCGACCGGCTCCTTCACAACCGCCGGCGGCGAGGCACCCGCGTCGGTCATCGGCTACAGCGATGGCACGGGCGCGGTGACCGGCGGCAAGTTCCAATACACCTCGAGCGACTACACCATCACCCTCGACGCCTTCGGCGACGTCGGCGCGCGCATCACCGGCTCGTTCTCCGGCGCCCTGGCCGACGCGAACGGCGTCAAAGTGTGGCTCCTCGACGGCAAGTTCGACATCAAGCGGTGATGATGCCCAGCGACAGCCCGGAACGTCTGCCAGAAGAGCTGTTCATCCAGTCCTCGCCGGAGGAGACGCGCGTCGCGGTCAAGCAGGGCGAGCGCGTGCTGGAGATCCAGGTCGAGCGGACCTCGGGCCGTGGCTTGTCGGGCAACATCTACCGCGGTCGCGTGGCGCGGGTCATTCCGTCGATGGACGCGGCGTTCGTGGAAATTGGCCTGGATCGCGCGGCGCTGCTGCACGCCCCGGACGTGTGGCTGCCCGGGCTGAGCGCGCAGCACGAGGAGGACGACCAGAAGCCGCGGCCGGAGATCGCCATCGGCCGGCTGCTGACGCCGGGCCAGCAGATCCTGGTGCAAGTGGTTCGCGAGCCGGTGGGCAAAAAGGGTCCGCGGATCACGATGTTCGTGTCGCTTCCTGGCCGCAATGCCGTGCTGCTGACACGCGACAGCCACATCGGCGTGTCCAAGATGATCGCCGATCCGACCGAGCGCGAACGGCTGCGGACGCTGGTGGCGGGGCACGTGCAGCCGGGCTGTGGCGCGATTGTGCGCACGGTGGGCGAAGGCGCGACGGAGGCGGAAATCGCCGATGATCTGGCGCTGCTGGCGGAACAGTGGAAGGACATCCAGGCGCGGTTTGACGCCGCGTCGGGGCCGAGCTTCCTGTACGACGACCTCGATTTGACCCTGCGGACGCTGCGCGACCAGGTCGGCCCGCATACCCAGACCGTGTGGATCGACGATCCGGGCGATTCCCTGCGCGTGGAGCGCTTCGTCAAGCGTTTCCATCAGGATTGCCAGGCAGCAGTGCGGCTGTGGGATGGGCCCAATGGGCTCTTCGACGCGCATGGCATCGACAAATGGGTGCGCGAAGCCATGGAGCCGCGGGTGTTTCTGCCTTCGGGTGGCGAGTTGGTGATTTCGCGGACGGAGGCGATGACGGTCGTCGACGTCAATTCCGGGCGCCAGACTGGCCAGGAGTCGCTGGATGACGCGCTGCTGGCGCTGAACCTGGAAGCGGCGCACGAGGTGGTGGCGCAACTGCGGCTGCGCAACATCGGCGGGCTGGTGATTGTCGATTTTGTCGACATGGCGAACACGGAGAATCGCCGCGCGCTGGAAGACGCCTTCGCGCAGGCGCTCTCCCGCGACCGTGCGCGCGTACGCGTGGGCAAGCTGAGCGAATTTGGCACCATCGAATTGACGCGCAAACGCGTGCGGGAAAGCCTGTACGAGCGGCTGACCGAGCCCTGTCCGACCTGCAAGAGTCGCGGCTACGTGCGGTCCGCGAGCGATCTCGCCGTGGAAGTGGTCGGGCGATTGCGGCGCGCGGTGAAGGGCGCGGAGGACCGCAGCAGCGTGTTCCGGGTGCAAGTGCCGACGCGCGTGCATGCGATCCTGACCGAGACGCTGGCCGGCGCGCTGCGGGATCTGGAGAAGACCAACGGCTGCAAGATTGAGGTCGTGTCCAATGGCGGAACCGGCGTGAGTGAAGTGCGGATTGGCGGTGAGGGATAACTGCGGCCGTGGTTCATGACGTGTGGCCGGAAGTTCGTCACCATCGCCTTCTGACCATCCGTCACCCAACACGCCGATGGGGCGGGGCCGCCGGGCCATTCACTTCAAGCGCGCGGCCAGCCAACCGCGCAACTCGGGCGTCAATTGCGGCGGAATCACGTGACCGCCTTCGTGGCTGGTCAGCGTCACGTTCAGTCCGGCTTTGTGCAAAATGGCCACCGCTTCTTGCGCCTTGGCAAACGGCACCATCTCGTCGTTCTTGCCATGAACAAAGCGGATTTGCACGGCATGTTGGCCCGGCGGCACATGCACAGGTGCGATCAAAGTGCCGCCAAAACACAGCACCGCTCGGACCGCGTCAGGATGTGCAGCGACAAAATGGGCTGCCAGCATACAACCTTGGCTAAAGCCCACCAACGCCACCGGTTTGTTGCCGGCCTGCTGCACCTGGAGCGCGACGAGATCCAAAGCCGCCTGCAGCGCCGCGCGACCGCCGTCCGGCGCCTGGCGATCGAACCACTGCGAGCCCTGCATGTCGGGCTTCCAGGCCAGTGGTCCGCGTGGAAATTGCCAGTGAAACTGCGGACCCAGACGATCGGCGACATGGCTGAAGTTCTCCGGCGTGTCGCCGCGGCCGTGCAAGCCAATCACCACCGGCGCGTTGGGATCGGCGGCTGGACGGTCGACCAGTGGCGCCAGCGCAGCCAAGAACAGGAGCAGCAGAGAACCCATGTCAGCACCTCGCCAGTTGGGCATGAAACGCCGGCACATCCTGGCATGGCGCACCAGCCAGATACCACATCGCGGTGGCCAGCGGGCGGACGAACACCTGCGTGTGGCTCACGGTCGCGGCAAAGGGCTCGCGGTGCATGCAAGTCCCGCGCGGCGCGCCGTTCAGCGCGTGGCTGCCGAACCAAGTGCGCAGCGTTTCTCCGATGGCGGTGCTCGTTCGTAAGTCTGCCTGCAACTTCTGGAATTCGACCGTACGCGCCGCGATCACCGCCGGCGCGTCAATTGCCGCTGACACCCGCAATACCGGCAAATCCGCTTGGGTCAGCGTCAACGTTTGGCCATCCCAATGGGCGTCGAGCACCGGCTGTTCCGGCGCCACGGCGAGGAGGTGAAACGGTCGGGTGTGACGCAAGTGCGGATGCGCTTGGATGCGGGTGGCAAACTCGGCCAGCGTTGCGGCGTCCGCCAGATCGGTCACCAGAAGTCCACGGCTGCGAACCGGCGGTTCAGGCTCGCATGTTGCGGCTTCATAGACGTTGAGTGCGGCCAGCGTCAGCCCAAAGACATTGGTCGCCAGCCACGTGCCGCCACCTTCCGGGTCAATCGGCGCGAGAAAAACGCCCCGCTGATGCGGCGGCAGAGCCGGTGGTCGCGACAGCAATTCGTCGCGGTTGAAGGCGAACACGTAGCCGTCCAGCACCGGCCAGACCACGGCGGTGCACATCTACTGCGCCACAAAGTCATCGCGGTGGATGAGTTCGCTGGCCGGAAGCCAGCCAATTTCCTGGGTAATCTGCTCCGTGCGCAAGCCCGCTGCTCGGCGCGCATCGGCGCTGTCATAGCGCGACAGGCCGCGGCCCAAGGGCTGACCCTGCGGATCCACGACCAACAGCGGATCGCCGACCGCGAATTCACCCTCCACGCGCTTGACGCCAATCGGCAGCAGCGAGCGACCTCCCGAGCGCAGCGCATCGGCCGCGCCCTGGTCGACGTGGATCGTGCCGCGCGGTCGCAGCGACGTGGCGATCCACGAACGTTTACCGGTCAGCCGACGCTTGCCCGGCGCCAGCACCGTGCCCACATCCTCGCCGGCAAACAGCGCCTGCAAGATGCCGTGGTTCTTGCCGCGCGCAATGGCCACAGTAACGCCCACCGAACCGGCTTTGCGCGCCGCCAACAGCTTGGAATGCATCCCGCCCGTGCCAAAAGCGCTCTTGCCACCGGAAGCCATCGCCAGCAGCGCGTCGTCCTGACTGTCGCCAAGGGCAATGCGATCGGCCAACGGATTTTCATGTGGATTGGCGGTGAACAGGCCGTCCGTTTCCGTCAACAAGACCAGCACATCTGCGCCGACCACGTGTGCCACTTGCGCCGCGAGCACATCGTTGTCGCCAAATTTCAGCTCTTCCACTGCGACCGTATCGTTCTCGTTGATGATCGGCAGGACGCCTGCCGCCATCAGCTCAGCCATGACGCGGCGGGCGTGCAGGAACCGACCTCGATCGGCTAAGTCAGCGTGCGTCAAGAGGATTTGTGCAACTTGCACGCTGTGCGCCGCGAACAATTCGCGGTAGCGCGCCATCAGGAGCGGTTGGCCGATCGCCGCGAGCGCCTGTTTGCCCAAGGCCAGCTTGGCCGCTACGCCCGTGCCAGACGCCACCGCGCCGGACGAGACAAGCGCCACCTCTTGTCCCAGACGCAACCGCCCGGCGAGGCCGGCAACCAAGTCGATCAGCACGTCGTCGTCCAGCTTGCCATCGTCGCGGCACAGGACCTGCGAGCCGACCTTGACGACAATCCGCGATGACCGTGCCAGTGTCCCGCGTGTCATTCAACCTTCCTCAATTCGCTCAATATTTGCGCCCAACGCCGCCAACTTCACTTCGATCTTCTCATAGCCACGGTCGATCTGGCGGATGTTGTGGATGGTCGAGGTCCCGTGCGCGCACAACGCCGCCATGACCAGCGCCATGCCCGCGCGCACGTCCGGGCTCTGCACGCGCTGGCCTACCAGCCGGCTCGGTCCCGCCACCACCACGCGGTGCGGATCGCACAGGATGATCTGCGCGCCCATGCCAATCAGGTGATCCACGAAGAACATCCGCCCTTCGAACATCTTCTCGAAGAACAGCACCGTGCCGCTCGACTGCGTCGCCACGGTGATCGCAATCGACATCAGGTCGGTCGGAAATTGCGGCCAAATGGCGTCATCGACCCGCGGAATGCCGCCCGCCAGATCCTGGCGAATGCGCATTTCTTGTTCGCCGGGGACCAGCACATCGTTGCCGTCGATTTCCGTCCGCACGCCCAAGCGCTGAAACACCATCCGGATCATCCGCAAGTGCTCCGGCGCCGCGTCCTGGATGCGCAAGCTGCCACCCGTCACCGCAGCCAGTCCAATGAAACTGCCGACTTCCAGATAGTCCGGGCCGATTGTGAAATCCGCACCGTGCAGTTTCTGCACGCCATCGATCGTCAGCCGATTGGTGCCGATGCCGTCAATTTTTGCGCCCATCGAGGTCAGGAGCCGTGCGATGCCCTGCACGTGCGGCTCACAGGCCACATTCGACAGCACCGTCGTGCCTTTGGCGATCGCCGCCGCCATCAGCAGGTTCTCGGTCGCGGTCACCGACGCTTCGTCGAGAAAGAAATCAGCGCCAACCAAGCCTTTGGAATCAAGCTTGTACGTCTCGCCGACAGTCAGTTTGGCGCCCAACGCGGCAAAGCCGTCGAAATGGGTATCCAAACGCCGTCGGCCGATGACGTCACCACCCGGTGGCGGCAGCTCACATTGGCCAGCGCGGCCGAGCAGCGCCCCAGCAAACAAAATCGACGCACGCACGCGCCGCCCGAGCTCCGGCAAGACCGTTGTGCGCAAATCGCGGGTCACGATGCGAATCGCGTGCGGGTCCAGCCACGTCACTTCGCTGCCCAGCTCGCGCAGGATGTCGATCATCACGCGGACATCCAGGATGTCCGGGATGTTGCGCAGGATCACCGGCTCGTCGGTCAGCAAAGCTGTTGCCAGCGCGGGCAAAGCTTCATTTTTGTTGCCAGAAACGCGGACAGTACCGGAAAGCGGCACGCCACCTTGGATGCGAAAGAGGCTCATGTCACACCTGTGGATGATTCCGGAGGAGACGTCCTGTCAAACCGGCCAGTCTCCGTCAACTGGCCGGATTGCATCAAAAAAACTTGCCGCGGCGCAGCTACCCGAATGTGCGCGGCATCGGTGGTCGTCAAAAAGACCTGACCGCCCAACTCGTCCAGATAGCCCATCAAAGCGCGGTTGCGCGCGGCGTCCAACTCCGACGAAATGTCGTCCATGAGCAACACCGGCGGCTCGCCAAAATCGGCTTCGAGACTGCGAATCTCGGCAATCTTCATCGCCAACACCAAGGCGCGACACTGCCCTTGGCTGGCGTGCATCGCTGCGGTGCGGTCGGCAATCCGCAGGTCGACGTCATCACGATGCGGTCCTCGCGTGGTGTGCCCGCGGGCGAGATCCCGCGAACGATGGGTCAGGAACAGTCGCTGCAACTGCACCTCATCGTCCACTTCGTCGCGCGGCTGATAGCGCACGTCGGCGGTCAGGCCGGGCGCGGCAATCCGCTCAAAGGCATCGCGCAGGATCGGCGCAAAGCGCTGCAGAATGCGCTGCCGCCGCGCGATCAGCTTCATGCCGGAATGCGCCAACACCTGATCGAACGCCTCAAGCAAACCCACATCGACCTGCGCTCCCTTGTGCTGCCGCAACAGGGCATTGCGATTGGCCAGCGCTTGTTCGTAGCGCCGCAGGTCCGCCAGATGCGCGGGTTCGTGGTTGAACGCCAGCCGATCCAGCCAGCGGCGCCGTTCTGTCGGTTCCGCGTGCGGCAGCGCCAAGTCGGTCGGCGCAAAAAGCACGACGACCAAACGACCCAAATAGCTCGTCATCGACGTCGCGGCTTTCCCGTCCAGAAACAGCTTCTTGTGGCCTGGCGTGATGCGCACACCCAAATCTTCCTGCAAGCCGCGACGCTCGATCCTCAGCCCAAGCGTCGCCTCCTTCTCGGCAAAAGCGAGGCAATCTCCGAGCTTGGACGTGCGAAAACTGCGCAGGCTCGCCGCCACCGCGATGGCTTCCAGCAAGTTGGTCTTGCCTTGGCCGTTGTCGCCGCTGACCAGATTGAAATGGCGATGCGGCCACCACTCGATCGTCTCGAGGTTGCGGAAATGCTCAGCAAAAAGGCGCTCAATATGCACAGCGCTTCCGTTCCAGAGCCAAGTTCAGGATTCGTGACCCAAAATACCCGGTGACGAAACCTTACATGCGCATCGGCATGATGACGAACACACACCCGGGCTCTTCATCGGCGTGGAGCAGACACGGCGAAAACTGGTCGGAAAGTTCCAGCGTGATGTGCTCCGTGCCCAGCACATTGCAGACGTCCAGCAGAAACCGCGGATTGAAGCCGACCTTGATCTTGGCGCCCTGGTAGTCGGGCAGGTCAATTTCCTCATGCGCTTCACCGTCGTTGTGGCTCATTTCGAGCACCATGCGGCCTGCTTCCAGTTCAACCCGCAACGGCGAATCGCCACGCGCCGAGGCCAACGAGGACACGCGACGCACCGCGCTCATGAACTCACTCGTGTTGAGCGTCACAGAGGCGTCGCCGCGCTCGGGAATAACCCGGGTGTAATCAGGAAAACGCTCTTCAATCTGGCGCACTTGCACGCGGGCTTTGTCGCTGGAGATGACGACGTTGCGACCGACAAACTCAATGCGCGCCGATGGATCCGCTCCCTCAAAAATGCGCTGCAGCTCCGAAGCGCCGCGGTGATGCAAAATCCACGCGTGCTTCTGGCCGTCGTAATCGCTGACGGTCATCGACCGCTCGGCTTTCGACAGCCGCGTGCCATCGGTCGACACCATGCGAATCCGCACCTGGTTCGCCGGCGCGCCATTGCCTTCCGGCTCGATTTCAAGCAGTACGCCGTTCAACGCCGGGCGATTTTCTTCCTGGGAAACGGAGAACAGCGTCCGCTTCAGCATCGTCTCCAAGTGGCTCTTGTCGCACAGCAGGCCACGGCCTTGCGTGTCCTCAATCGCGTTCGGCGGAAATTCTTCCGGCGCCATGCCGTTCAGGTAGTAGTAGGCCCGGCCTGCCTCGATCCGCAGGCGATTGTTCGCTTCCGTGGACAATTGCACCGTCGCGCCGTCAGGCAGCGCGCGCACGATGTCAAAAAGCGAACGGCCGTTGACGACAGCCGCACCGGGTTCAATCACGTCGGCCGCCACTTCAGCCACGACTGTCACGTCGTATTCCGCAGCCGTAAACACCAATCCATCCTCGCTGGCGGCGATGTGGACGTGGGCCAGGACGTTGTTCATCGGCTTGCGGGAAATGACGCCCTGGGCACGGTAAAGCGGCACAGTCAAAGCGGCTTTGTCGATGCGAACTTTCATCTCTGAACTCTCCTGCCGAACCGTTCGTCTCGTGCTCGGCTGACGCCGCGAAGTTGTACTCCGGATGACCGCAATTGACCAGACCCGGCGCCGTGAAGGGAAGCCTCGGCTACGGGCAGCGACAATGTCAGGATGGAAAAGAGATCAGATCAAAGAGGTGGTGTTGGAGGTCCTGTGGAAGGACTGTGGTATCTAAATAAAGCATTGAAATAATACAATATTTCACACGATCGTCCTGTGGACAAATCAGTGGAGCGCTGTGGAGAGCCGGCAACCTGGTCCACAGGCGCGCTGGACTGTCCACAGGGAGAGAAACTTGTCCACGCTCCATCCACAGGCTATTCACAACTTATCCACAACTTGCTAATCAGCAATTCATCAAGCATTTTGCAGACAAGCTCAGGGGCAGCGGCAGCGGCTACTTCGGCACTTTTACGCCTTCTCTTGCGGCAACGGCGACCGCTTCGCCATAGCCGGCGTCCAGATGGCGCAGGACGCCCAGCGTCGGGTCATTGGTGAGCACGCGCTGCAAACGCTTGGCAGCTTGCGGTGTTCCATCGGCGACGATCACCACACCAGCGTGCTGGCTGTAACCCATGCCGACGCCACCGCCGTGGTGCACGCTGACCCAGGAGGCGCCGCTGACGGCGTTGACCAGGGCGTTCAGGAAGACCCAGTCGGAGACCGCGTCTGATCCGTCCTTCATGGCTTCCGTCTCGCGGTTGGGCGAAGCGACGCTGCCACAATCCAGGTGGTCGCGGCCGATGACGATCGGCGCTTTGACCTTGCCTTGCGCCACGAGGTCGTTGAACAGGAGCCCCGCCTTGGCCCGTTCACCGAGACCGAGCCAACAGATGCGGGCCGGCAAGCCTTGGAAAGCAATCTGCGGCGCACCCTCCTTCAGCCACTGTTGCACCCCAGGATTGTCCGGAAAAGCGGCGAGAACGGCGGCGTCGGTCACGGCGATGTCTTGCGGGTCGCCTGAGAGCGCGACCCAGCGGAAAGGTCCTTCGCCGCGGCAGAACCGTGGGCGAATATAGGCAGGAACGAAGCCGGGAAAGGCAAAAGCCGTCGACTCAGCCATGCCACCTGACACAGCTTCTGCACGCAGGTTGTTGCCATAGTCGAACACGTGCACGCCGAGCGTCTGCCAGTTCACCAGCCGCGCCACGTGTTCGCAGATGTCCGCCCGCACGCGGGCGATCCAGGCATCCGGGTTTGCGGCTCTTGCTGCCGCTGCTTCCGTCAACGTCATGTCTGTCACGTGGTAGCCGACCAGCGGATCGTGCGCACTCGTCTGGTCGGTCGCCAAATCCGGCAGGATGCCGCGTGCTTCCATCGCACGCAGCAGCTCAAGCGCCGTGGCTTCAACGCCGACAGACAGCGCTTCACCTCGCGCTTTTGCCGCCAGCGCGCGGTCAATACCGGCGTTCACATCTGCAAAATGGGCATCCAGATAGCGCTGTTCCAGGCGCCGCTGCAAACGCGTCGCATCCACTTCCGCCGCCAGCATCACACCGCCCGCGAGCTTGCACGCCAACGGCTGCGCGCCACCCATTCCGCCCAGACCAGCGGTCACGATGAGCCGGCCACGCAGCGGTCGATGCGGGTCAAAGCCAGGCAGTTCGGCAAAATGCTGGCGCCCGGCTTCCGCAAAGGTCTCGTAGGTGCCCTGCACGATGCCTTGGCTGCCGATGTAGATCCACGAGCCTGCAGTCATCTGGCCGTACATCATCAAGCCTTTCTGTTCCAGCTCGCGAAAGACTTGCCAGGTCGCCCACTTGGGAACCAAATTGCTGTTGGCGATCAGCACGCGCGGTGCATCCTCGTGGGTCTTGACGATGCCCACCGGCTTACCCGATTGCACCAGCAGCGTTTCGTCGTTCTCCAAGGTTTGCAGAGCGCGGCAAATGGCATGAAACGCCGGCCAATTGCGCGCCGCTTTGCCGATACCGCCATAGACCACCAAATCCTGCCAACGCTCGGCCACGTCCGGATCGAGGTTGTTGCACAGCATCCGCAGCGCCGCTTCTTGCACCCAACCGCGACAAGAAAGCGTTGAACCGTGGGCGGCGTGGAAGGGCGCGGCGGGCATCGAATCGGGCATGCAGGACTCCTGTGGCGGCAACAATTGTGGCAGAGCGGGCGAATAGCGACAAACGCTCGCGCGTTTGAGCTACCATGGCGGACGTTGGGCCGTGAACAGGTGCGCATGGACAGACGAACATTTCTGCGGCGAACGGTAGCGGGTGGGGCAGCGCTGGGCATAGCGGGCGTCGCCGGGATGGCACTCGCGCAAGGTGGTGTACGGATCACCCGGCACGCGTTGCCGAACGGTCAAGCCCCGCTCTTGGCGCCCGGCAAGCAGCTGCGCGTCGTGCAACTGACGGACATCCATGTCGGCTGGGGTACGAGCGCCGATACGCTGCAAACCGCTCTGGCCCAGGCCAAGCTGACGCGCCCCGATCTGCTGGTCTTGACTGGCGACTATCTCAACCACTCGCTGGCGGAAATGGACACCTTGCGCGCGTGGGTTCGCAAGCTGCCGCGGCCGTGCATCGCGACGTTGGGCAACCACGATCACTGGAGTGGCGCGCTGCCCATTCGGCGGATGCTGGAGCAGGAAGGCATTCCGGTGCTGTCCAATGAATCGACCGTGCTGGACGTCGCGGGCCAATCGCTGCAGATTGTCGGCGTCGATGACGGATTTTCCCATCGGGATGACGTCGACGCAGCGTTTCGCAACGTCGCGCGGCCCGAGCAAGCGCTGGTCCTGAGCCACGATCCAAAAACCGCTGACAAGATTGCCAAAACCGGCGCGCGCATCGTGCTTTCTGGCCATACCCACGGCGGGCAGTTCGACATTCCCGGCCTGACATCCGCCATCGCGACCGCCGCGGGGATTCGCTACCTCAAAGGCTGGTACCTGCTTGGCGACACGCGTTTGTACGTGAATTGCGGGATCGGCTCGTCGATTGCCGCCGGTCGCAACGGTTCAACGTCGAGCGAAATGGCGATCTTCGATCTGGGCTGACTCGCGAAGGTGGCAGCACCTAACCGAGTCGGCCAGTCCGCCTTGCGTCGTCGTCGCGTCGGCCCTCAATACTCGTAAACGTCCACCATTGTCCGCACGAGATCCAGCAGGCTCACGCGAAACTGGTATTCACTGAACAGGTAATCCGCCTGCAGCTTCGCCAGCGTTGGATACTTCGCCAGCTCCTGTTGGGCCGCCAGCACGGCCTCGTAGCCGGGATTCACCGAGCCATCGCTGATCTTGGCTGCCACATACACCCGGCCGGACAGCGGATCGGTGAATTGCGCAATCGCGCTCGGCGTCAGGTCGTCCGGCAGGGTGATTTGCGCCTGGTTGCCGGCCACGAACACGCGCGCGAGGTCCAGATACGTGCGGTCGTAGCCCTTCGCGAGGAACGACATGCCGTACAGCGAGCCCAGCAGCGGCATGCGAAACCGCGACGAGGGAAATGTCGGCCGGGGATCGGGGTAGATGCGGTACTTCAGACAACCGACCTTGTCGGCCAGCGTTGCCGTCGTTGGATAGTCCGAGCAAGCCTTGGGTGTCGTCGCGTTGGCACCGGCAAACAACGGACGCTGGACCACGTCGGCGGTGCCGTCCGACTTGGCGCCTTGCAGCAGCATCCAGCCGTAAGCGTCGATGCCCTCGTAGCTGATGCCGCCGAACAGGTTGATCAACTGCCGCGGAAACAGCGTGAAATAGCTGACCAGATAGCGCCGCGTGTCCTCGGTCTCGTTGATGCCGGTGAAGCGCGGCAGCGTCGGGTCGGACAGCATCTCAAAGGCCGCGAGGCGGTCGTAGATTTGCCCAGCGGTCACCGGCCGGTATTGGTAGCCGCCGCCCCATGCCGCGTAGATCGGCCGCGCGCCGTCCAGCTCATCCAGCCAGTGCAGCTCCGACGTCTGCGCATCGATGTTGTTGTACGGCTCAAAGCGACCGCGCAGCGGATTCAGATCGTAGTAGCCCGGCGCCGGTCGGCCCATCGTCTGCGCCATGGTGTTGAAGCCGAGCAACGACGCAAACGCGCCCGACAGGCCGCCGTTGATGTCCTGGTCAAAATCCTGGCCGTACCGCGCTTTCCACCAGCCGTTTTTCTGGTACGTGGCAAAATCGATCGCCCAGAACTGCATCTGCCGGTTGGCGGCGTAGAACTGGCGCAGCACGCGGTTGGCGTAGGTGTTCGGGCTGAACAGCTCGTTGTCGCGCATGTAGCCCCAGAAATACCAGTAGTTCTCGTAGTCATCCAAGGCGTTGCGGGTGATTTCGTACGGGTCGGCGCCTTCGTCAAACGTCGCGCACGTCGGCGTCTGTCCATTCTGCTCGTCGCTGCAGAAACGGAACGGCACTTCGGCCGCGCGCGTGGCTTGCACGGCGCAGAACTTGTCGGAGCCGAGCGGGCTGCACACTTTGCCGCCGTCGCAATCGCTGTCCTGGGCGCACGGCACGCCTTTGATGTCGTGCCAGGACACGTCGTGGCGCGCGTACAGGTTGGCGACGCCGCCGTAGTATTTCGGCAGCGTGGTGTAGTGGATGCGGCGGTTGATCCGGTTCACGTCCGTCACGCCGTGATCCTGCAGCATCACCACGCCAGGATCGGTGTCCTGCGGCGAGGCGAGGTACTGCGCCATCGGCGCCAAGTCACCACCCGGCGACTGGTCCAGCGCCGGCGGATGGTCAAAGACCTGCACCATGTCGCCATAGGCAAACTTCAGCGCCGCCTTGTCGTACAGGCCCACGCCGAGGAATTCACCGTTGAACTTGGCGGTGTAGTCCATCACCGACGCCAGCATGTGCATCCGCAGGTTCCCTTGGCTCTGCGCCGGCGTCTCCGCGGCAAACGGGTTGGCGACCTCGCCGTTCGCGTCCAGCTTCAGGTCCCAAAAGTGCGGGTGATAGTTGAGCGCATCGGTCGACGCCTCAAAGTTGTGACGCAGGCCCAGCGTATGGCCGACCTCATGCTGCGCCGTGCCGCGGTAGATGCGCTTCCACAAGTCCAGCTTGATGTCCGCGCGCAGTCCGTCAATCACCGTACGGCCAATCTGCTGGGTCGCGATGATCACCGGATCGACCGTGTCCGAATAGAACGGCCCCGGCAGCACGTGCTGCTGATCGACGGCGGGATTGTTGTTGTTGTTCACATCGTTCAGCGCCGCGCGGATCTGCGCCGCCAGCGATCCTGCCGAGCACGAAGACCATTGCAGACCGGCGCCCATGTCCACGCAAATGTGGCCGCGTCCAAGGCCCAGCGACTCGAACGCGCCCGGGGTAGGGCACGCCTGCGCGGGCGTGTTCTCCGGCGTCCACGTCAGCACGGTCTTCACCGGCGTCGCCTGATACGCCTTGCACAGCGCCTCGTCGTAACGGGCGCCATACTGCTGCGCCAGCCCGAGGATGGCGCCATCGGCGAACTCGGCAAAATGCACCGTCTTGGCCGCCAGCGCGTCGATCGTCGACTGCTGTTGCAGATAACCCGCCTTGTGCGCCCAGTTCGCCAGACTGAGCTGCTGGCGATCCTGCTCCGTCACGACCGCGCTCTGGCCCACCGGAATGTTCCACAGCTTGAACATCGCCTGCACCGTGTGGCCGTCGTCGTCGCCGATCAGCATCTGGTCCAACTGGCTGTTCTGCTGAATCCGCGCCATGCGCGCCTGTGCCCACGTGCCAGCATCGTCGGTTTGCGTCAGGCCCAGGTTTGTCAGATGATTGCGCACGTCCGGATCGAGCATCGCCGCCACATGGTTGCGCACCTCGTCCAGGGATTTCGGACCTTTCAGGTCGTATTGCTGAACCATGCGCGTCGCCGCCACATACCGCTGCTGGGTCGCACGCTTGACGTCGTTGAAATCGAGAATACCCGCCGCCAACTCCATCGCTTGCAAGGCATTTTCCGCGCCAATCTTCATCGGCGCCACGTAGCTGTGGGCGCTCGCCGCGATGATTTCGCCCGTCAGCGGATCGTTGGCCGCCGGGCCGTAGCCATAGAGCCCCACCTGCAGCGGTTCGTTGACGACGTGCAGGAACGAGTAGCGCAGGTCGCCAAACGTGTGCGGCTGGTCCATGTGGCGGCAGAAACGCCGGCCCAGATCCGTGCCTGACCACTGCGCCACGGAACCGTTCGCGATCGGCGCGGGCTGACCATCCGGTCCCGCCGACCACTGGCCGTCGTCCTGCTTCTCGCCCGCCGCCAGCGCCGCCTGAGCCTGAACGTCGCTGTTCTCGCACAGCACGAACATCGGAAAATCCATTTTGAAATCAGGTTTCTGAAACTTGACCACGGCGTCCAGCGGCTCAGCCCACATCTTGGCAATTTCGATCGACTGCGCCACCAACTCGCGCGGATGGTCGGTGTTCAGGTAGTAGACCACCGGCTGCGGCGTCATTTGCGTGTAGTCAAAACCGCCGCGCCACACGCCATCGGCATCGGGCTTCTTGACGTACTTGTCCCACAAGCGGTGGCGAATCGCCCGGCGCACTTCATTGCTGAAGATGTTGCCGTACTGGATGTCGTAGACTTGGCGCTCCGCGCGGAAGAAGCCGAACTTCTGCATCTCCACGTCGTCCATCTCGCGGGCGACGTATTGCCGTTGCGGATCAGCGTATTGCGGCACTTCCAGGAAGAACGTGCGGACGGTGTATTCCTCCGACGCGCAGTCGTACACGCCGCCGACGTAGTAGGGGTAGAAATAGCAGGCGGGCACCGTGCTGCCGTCCGTCATCTTGACCGTTGACGCCGTAAGGATTTGCCGGTGCGTGTAGGTCAAGAAGTGCTGCGCGCTGATCGCGTCGCTGTCGCTGCAATCGCTGGCGTTGTCGGCGCACTTCTTGTCGACGCCCATCTGCAAGCCTTCGCCCGCCGGCGCGCTGTCACCGGCGTAGACGACGCTCGCGCCGGAGCTGGCCAGTACGTCGGCGTCGTAGTTGATGAGCTGGTTCTGGCCCCATTGGACGCGGATGTAGTCGCGGTCGTACCACTTGCGATCGCTGGTATTTTCATAGCGCTTGTTGGTCTTCTCACCGGTTGCCGGGCTGTAGGTGAAGCTGATGTCAAACTGGCTGGTGATCGGAAACGCCATCAGCGGGCTGCCGTGGAAGACGTAGGCTTGGGCATGGTTGACGCAAAAGCCTTGCCAGTCCCCTTCGTCCTGCCACGCGTCCGTGCGACCGCCATTGGCACAGCGCGCGCCTGCTTGGCATTGCCCATCGGCGGTGCAGGCGATCTTCTGGTAGTCCTGCGGCACCGCGTGGGTCACCGGTTTGCCGTTGCCATCCAACAGCGGCGTGTCGGTATCGGACTTTTGCGCATACGCCTCAGAGCCCGCCAGGAACTCATAGGTCCGATAGAAGAACAGCGTCTTTTCCTGCACGTCAAAGACACCGCGCGCCAGACTGCCCATCGAGCCCGGAAACGACTGCGCGTTGGTGTATTTCGTGTCCACCACCGTCGTGCGCAGGTACCACTCGCGGCCAAGCAAATCGCTTTTGGCGACGTAGTCAGGCTGCACCGTGTCCACGACCGGCAAGTCCTGGGCGCAGGCGGGCAGGAGCGCAGAGGCGATCAGGATGTGAAACAGCTTTTGCATCAGTTCCCCGCGCCAATCGCGCCGTAAAGCGCATAGAGCTGCCGCATGGCGTCGACAATCTCGATTTCCGACTTCATCTTGGCGGCAATCGCGTCCTGAGCCGCACCGGTCGTTGTGGCCAAGGATTCCGCCGCGCACGCGCTGGCGTCCGTGCATGCGTTCGCGCTGCACGGCAGACCGTCGTTGCAGCCGGTTTTCCAATTGTTCAGCCGCTGCAGCATCCGGTAGGTCGGCGAGTAGCGGTCTGCGTCGTAGTTCGGCTTGGGCGCGACGTAGGTCTTCTTGCCGAACGGATCCTCAAACTCGACGAACTGCACTTTCGCGTCCTTGCCGCCCACCTGGCCCGTGCCAATCGTGTACTGCAGGCCATTGCCCTTGAGCCAAACAGCCATGGAATCCGTGTAGCTCGGGTCAAAACCCGCGGGCAGGTTCGCCACCGCTTGCCACGCCGCCAGCAGACGCAAGGTCAGGTTGGTGATCGACGGCTGCACGCGGGGCGTCGTGGCGGGATACGCGCGAAACGGATCCGCTGGCTGGTAGCTTTTGCCGTCGGCACTTTGCGCGTCTGGGAGGAAGACGCCTCCGATCAAGGCGGTATCGCCTGCCACCAGCCCGCCGAGCACTTGCATCAGCTCGCGGGGATAGATCGTGTTGAAGCCGATCGCCGTGCCGCGAAAGAGCGGCAGCTGTTCACCGGCGGATTCGGTGATCAGCGACACGGTGGCATTGGTCATGACCTGGATGGCCGCGACCTTGTCCCAGTAGGAACCGATCCACAACGGATGGTCGGCGTAGAAATAGCCGCTGTCGTGGGCAAACGTCGTCCAGGGATATTTGCCCGGCCCCAGCGGGACGTGCGCATCGCCCGCGGCGTTCTCGTCATACGACGTGTTGAGGTACGCATTCTGCTTCTTGTCCAGCACGTACGCGCCTGGCGCCGGCGAACCGATCATCGCCGCCAACTTGCTGAACGCCGCCAGCGACGCGCGCCGCAGTTCAGCAAAGCCCGATTCCTGGCGGTCGAAAGCCGGGAACCACGGGTAGAACCGCAGCATGTTGTTGTACAGCGCGTAGTACCGCCCCGCCGTGCCCAACGGCGTCAACCAGCGGTCGGTGATGCGCGCCATGTACGCGAGCGGATTGCCGCCCGCCGCGAACCACTGCCGTTCGCGCTTGAACGCGTCAAACAAGTAGTACTCCTCCACCGCCTCGCCGGCGTGGTAGACGATTTCTTCGGTGGTCGCGCCCGTGTCAAAGCGGTTACAGCCCAAGATTCCTACGAATTCGTCCGAGCAGTACTTGTACGGCACCTCCAGGTACGTGCGGTCCATGTCGTTGCGGCCGTACTTGAAGGCGTTGTTGACCTCCAGGTTGACCAGGAATTCCGGCACCGCGTCGCGTTTGCGGTTGTACTCCGGCGGCATCCAATCGCTGACGATGCTCAACTGCGGCGTAATCACGTCGTATTGCCAATTCACCGTCTCCATCTGCACCGACCATTTGGCCAAGTCCGGCTTATTGGCATTCTCGATTTTCGCCACTTGCAGCACGCGGTTGCGCAGGAAGCTCGTGTCGGCGTAGACGTCCACCAGCTCGCCGTAGCCGTAGCGGATCGCGGCGTAGTCGTACTTTCCCAATCCATGAATATCGCTTTGGATTTTTTGGCCGTAGTCCATCACCGTCGAGTACTGGTATTCCATGCGCCGGTGGTCGATTTCCGCTTGGGTCATCTGCGCCCGCGGCACGTATTTGAACGCGACACCGGTCGACGACTGGACCATCGGCGTGCTCTGCGGCGCGCCATTGCGGGCGTCGACACAAAACCCGCCGTCGCAGGTGTTGCCTGTGCCACATTGCGTCGGGTCGCTGCACTTGATTTTGGCGTTGCACGCGCCGCTGCGGCAGACGCTTTGATCGCCACACGAGGCGTCATCGGTGCACGGCAGCGTTTCCTGGACCGTGGCGTTGCACATGCCGGTTTTCACGCCATCCGCGTCGACGCAGTGCTTGGTGGCCTTGGCACACGCCGCGCCGTTCGGGCAATCGTCGTCGCTGGCGCAGACGTTGAAGACGCAGGTTTCTCCCAGCAAATTGCGGCCATACATGTCCCGGCCGCAGAACTGGTTGGCGGCGACGGTCCCAGCTGGCGTCGCCAAATCGGCACACGGCACGGCTTCCTTTTGCCGACCGGTATTGGGGTCAAAATACTGGTCGAAATAGTTCAAAAGGTCAGACGAGCCCTCAAAATTGTGCCGCAAGCCCAGGGTATGACCGACTTCATGCTCCAGCGTCGCGCGGAAGATCGCCACCGACAGCGCCGTCCGCAGCGCGTCGCCTTTGTAGCACTGCTTGGCAAAATTGCCGGGCGCGTCCACCTGTTTCGGATCTGCCTGATTGGCGTTGGGATCCTGGCCCGGCTGGCACGCCAAACGCTGCGCCAGACCGACGATCGCTGGATCGTAGAACTCCGCCGGTTCGATCGAGCTCATCCCCAGCATCAGCATCCGCTTGTGCTCGTCCATCGCCCGCTGCGGCGTTGCCCAGCCTGTCGGGCTCAGCGTCGCAATCAGCTCCGGCGCGATCGCGTCGCCCGGCTGCACCGCACCGCCTGACAGCGTCAGCGCCACTTCGTCGTTGATCAGCGCGCGTTCGAACGGTGTACCCGCGATCTTCTTCAAGTGGTCGAGAGACAGTTGCGGATCAAAAGTCAGGCTCTGCGCGTCCAGCGCGGCCGCGAAGCCGGTCGGCGTGGCCAAATCGTGCAGCAGCTGTTCCTGCGCCGGCGTGGGCGGGTCTGTGTGCACCACAGCCGAGAACTTGTCGGTCATTTTCAGCGTCGCTCGCGCCTGCGCACTGGCCAGCGACTCCGCGGGCGTCAGGCCCGCTTCAGGCGACGCAGCGCCCAGGAACGCAGAATTGTTCAGCGCCGATCGCGACTGTTTGGCCAGATATGCCTTCACGTACTTGCCGGTCTTGACGTCGGCGTCGCTCAGATCGCCGTTCAGCAAATCCACGAGATCCTTGGCATATTGCGCATACGTGACCAGCGCCGCGCCGTAGACATTGGCGCAGGCCCACTGGATTTCGCCGGTGTCGGGATCGGCAGCCGCAGGACCGTAGCCCAGCGGTGATGTCGGCTCGACGTTGGTCACCCAGTACAGGAAGTTGTAGCGCGAGTCGCCGACGATTTTCGGCTCCGCGGCGTGGCGGACCCAGCCGCCGTCGTGGACGTCGCTGCACGGATTGCGCCACCCATCGCTTTGCTGACGCCAGTAGCGGCAGTCGTTGAGCGCGGTTGCCTTGCCCGTTTCGCCGCGTTGGTCGCAGATGTCCAGCGTGGCGGTGAAGACGTTCTCGCACAGTACAAAAATCGGTGGCAGGCTGGCCTTGAACTGCGCGCGTTTGTCGGCATCGGCTTGCGTCAGGTCCTGTTTCCAGCCGACGCAGACGCCCACGCCGGCGTCGGACATGCAGGTCACGTCGGTGCGGCTGCCGGGGCGGACGAAGGCGATTTGTGGATGCTGGCCGCTGTAAAACAGCGCGTCGCTGGCCTCAGCATAGGGCAGGCGCTCGACCATCCGCACGCCGGAAACGCCGACTTGCAGGTCGTCGCCCGCGCTTGGCTTGGTGGGATCCGCGCTCTGCGCCACGCCGTTGACGGCACGCAATTGCGCGGTGCTCAGTCCGCCGCGCACCAGCACGAGCGCATCGCCACCGACGTAGACAAACGTGTAGG
The DNA here is from genome assembly GCA_903924465.1 of uncultured Myxococcales bacterium. Lineage (GTDB taxonomy): Bacteria > Myxococcota_A > UBA9042 > UBA9042 > UBA9042 > CAIYBN01. The sequence continues at coordinate 52,585 of CAIYBN010000008.1, forward strand.
ACTCGCCCGCTTTCAGGCCGAGGTTGGGCAACGTGGCGGATGCGGCGCCAGCCGTGACCGTGGCTTGTGTGGCCTGCAGGTCCGTCGCGGTCAGCACCACGCCCTGCTTTGCCGCTCCCAGCGTTCCGGCGGCGAAAGCGATGTTCGCGACCTGAACCGTTCCGACCGTCAACGTGGCCGGCGCACTGCCCGGTGTCGCGTTGACAAAGCTCAGCCACGAACCCCCCGCGGGCACGTCCGGCCGCGCTGACGGCGTGTCATCCAGCACCACCGTTTGTGCTTGCTGACCGGGCACCTGGGCCGCGATGACCACGCCATTGAACTTGTCCGCCACGATGTTCAGATCCGTCGTCGCTACCGCGCTCTGCGCGCAGTCGGTATTCGTCTGGCAAAATCGCTGGCCGAATTTCGACTGCGGGTCCGTGAATCCCGCCTGCCCCGTCGGCTGGCCGCTCGCGTCCTTGGGCACATCCGCGCGCCATTTGTCTTCCCAGAACAGCAGCCACGCCACCGTGTCCGCAAAGACGTCGTTCCAGTCATCTGCGGTCGCATACTCCGCCGGCGTGTGGTCCCGGGGCGTATCCGCGCTCAAGTGGTAGACGACCGGTCGAATCCCGCGCGTCGCATAATCCAGCCGCTGGCCGATTTTGCATTCACTCGGCACAAACCAGCCGGGCTGATTGCACACTTGCGGCAGGTCGCAGTCGTAGTTCGTCAGGCAAGCTTTGTGGATTTCCGTGCCCTTGGCATCTTTGGGCAGCGCGAATGTCTTGGACTTTTGCCACAGGTTCCAACGCGCGGCTTTGTAGTCGTGGCCGGTGACCGTCAGGCCGTAGTCCTCGCTGTAGGCAAAGCGATCGGCCAGGAAGTAGCCGAATTTCTGCGCAGGTCCGGCGTTGGCGTACGGGCGAATTTCGTAGTCGTTCAGATGACCCGGAACGGCACGTTTGAAACTGACGCGGATCTCGAACGCAGCGCCTGCACAGTCACCCGGCGCCAGCGCATACGGGCTGCACGCGCCCGTGGACATCGGCTGGCCGAACATGTGACGGGTAAAATGGAAATAGCCGCCATCGGGATCTTCATAGAAATGATTGGGATTTTCCAAATCATCGCCCTGCACGAAGTAGTCCGCTGGCGACATCGTCACCGCGCCCTGGGGAAAAGCGAAGTTGGCGATTGTGTTGCCCATCCAGTCCACGCGGATGTAGTCGCGCTGCCACCACGGCCGGTCCGTGGTGTTCTCGACCAGCACGTTGCTCTGCGCGCCGGTCGCGGGCGAGTAGTCGCGCTTCACGTCGAAATGGCTGGTAATCGGATACATTTCAACGGGATTTCCGACCACCACTTCGATGAAATCACTGTCCAGCACATCGCGGTCCGGGCGATTGCGGACGGAATCGTCCCAGTACTTGCGAATCTTGCGCTTGTTCCAAGCTGCGTCGGCGCCGAGCACCGATTCTGTGTAGGGATAGACGACGAGGTAGTTCTCCTGGATGTCAAAGATGACCTTGCCCTGCTTGCCACCAAAGTTGGTTTGACCGACGAAACCAAATGCCGCGCTCGACGGCATGCTGCTGACGACCTGAAATTCATACCAAACGCCGGCGAAATCGGCTTTTTGCACGCGGTTCACCTGGGTGCGGTCAATGAGCCCGGGATCCTGCGCGCAGGCCAGCAGTGTGGCCAACAGCAGGTAGGGATAAAGATGCATCATCTTCATGTGTTGCTCACCATCTTGGTCAAAACGCTCGGTTCACGGACAGGCTGAGACTGGTGTAGTTGTCAGCCGACGAACGGAAATCGAAGAACGGGAAGCGCAAGGTTCGATTGTCGGCGCTCCACGGCGGCGACGCGGTCATGGCCAATGCGCTCAGCGTCCATTTGCGATCCGGGTCAGGCGTGTAGCCAACCGACACCAATCCCCATTGCAAATCACTGCGGCCGCGATCTGGCTTGGCGTTCAGAGCGGTATAGATGTCCGCTGAAAAATCGTTGTATTTGAAGTTGTTATAGAGCACATACGTCAATCCAACAGCGATGCGCGGCGTCGGCAGCCACGTGACGGCGACCGTATTGCGGATGGCAAAGGAGGTATTCAGCGTGCCCGTGGCAATTTCACTTTGTCCCGACACCAGTTCCGGACCATCGGGCCGAGCCAGGCCAGGAAAGCTGACCGCGTCTACGGCGGTCGTGGTCAATCGATTGAAATTCTTTGTGAAACCGAACGCGTAGAGGACTGACAGTCTGCCGCCGAACAGGTCCGGTTTGATCAGCGCGATGCCGGGCGTCAAGGCCAGCACGCGCGTCTGGAAGCGCGACGCGCGCGACGTCGGCAGCGCAGCGGCGAGGGACGCGGCGAGCTTGATTCCACCGGGAAGCAGCCACGCCTCCGGCTTCCTCGCGCCCTCGGTCCGCATCGGCGTCCAGCTCACGGTCAAGAGCGTGTCGCCGACCACGGTGTCGTACAGCCGCGCGGCTCCGCTATCGACGTTCGTCGCCAGATTTTTGCTCACCATTTGCAGCGCGCCGATGTTCACGCCGTGGCCCAACGCCACATTGGCGCGCAGGAACAGGCCAAGGTCGTCGCTGGCCCGCTTCGCCTCGCCTGGAACGAATGTGCCCAGCCCGACGGTGTTGTCCAGCCGGACCTCGCCGGTTAGCGGAAACGCGTCGGACGGTCGAATCGCGTGCGCAGGTTCGTCTTCCTCGTGTTCGGTTGCCACATCGGTCCGAATTCCCGCCGCGGACTGCGCCCAAGCCACCGGCGCCGCGGCTCCCGTCCCCAGCCCGACGAGCCAGCACAAGCCTGTGACAAACCGAGCTTTCATCGTGCGCAGCCCCTGTCGATATGGCCGATGCGGTTGGTGCCGGAAACTACCCCACGCTCCGGCGTGCGGCAAGCGCGGGAAGAGTCGATGGCCGGCGTCACGTGAAGAATCGTGAAGGTTGGTTGAAGGCGGATCGGTCGGCGCAGTCGCGGCGTTCTGGCTCCGCCCGTCTGTCGCCGCGATTCTGCCCGAGGATTCCAGCGAAAGACCGGCATTTTGCAAGACATATTGTGGAAATGCGTTGCCATGTTCGGTTTGCCCGTCAGGATCTCCAGCCTCTGGTCGATATCGTCGGCAGCAAGTTGCGGCCAAAAGGGCGTCGCTGGGTAGACTTGCGGGGCATGATCGGGTAGACCATGACGATCTGCGGCACAGCGCCGTGCCCCCTTTGCCCCAGGCTTCTCTGGAGGACCGCTCCGTGCGCTTTTCCTGTCCAAGTTGCAGCAAGATGTATCGGTTGCCGCCTGATCGCATGGCCGGCTACCAGCGCGCCCAGATCAGTTGTCCCAATTGCAAAGCCTCCATCATCGTTCGTGATCTGGGCGGTGACCTGTTGGACGCGCGTTTGGCGACGCGCGAAGTATCGGGCCCCGTGCTGGTCACCGATGTGCGCCCGCAGTCGGCCATCGTTCCCGCGGATCCGACCTGGTTTGTTGCCGTAGGTCGCGATCGCAAAGGGCCATTCTCGCCGCTCCAGCTGTCTGAATTGCTCGCGGTGAGCACGATTTCCGCGCAGTCGCTGGTCTGGCAAAAAGGCATGGCCAATTGGGTGCCGATGATCGACGTGCTGGAGCTGCGTCCACTGCTGCGACCCGCCAGCAACGTGCACGTGTCCAGCGGGCCGCCACCGATGATGCCGCGGCCAGATAGCACGGGACAAAACGCTCCGGTTGCCGCGGCACCGGCTCCCGGACCGCGACCTGCACCGGTCGCGCCGCAACCGATCGTGGCCCAGCCCACGCCGGTCGCGCAACCGGCTCCTGTAGCCCCAGCACCCGTGCCCGAAGCACCGGCTGTCGCCGCCGCACCGCTTCGGCGCGCCACAGATTCGGAGTTGAACGCGGTCCAAACCGACAGCTTCTTCACCTCGCACCACGACCTGGACCACGTTGCGTTGGCGATGCCGGAAGCGGACAAGCACAAGCCAACCAAAGAGGAATACCAGAATCTGCTTCAGGAATTCAGCGTGATGTTCCGTTTGGACAAGCGCTCGAAGCGGCAGAAGATTCTCATCACGGTGATTGTCGCGGGTTTGGTGCTGGGCGCCATTGGCTTTGGCCTGGTGATTCGCTACCAGGGCATGAAAAAGGCGCAGCTGCTGGCGGATGCCAACAACATTCTCGGCATGTTCAACCTGCCGTACCAGACCAGCGTGACGATCGACGTGGCCAACGACACGCCTGAGCCACCGGCCAAGCCCGGTGAAGTGGCCAAGCCGACCAAAGCGCCGGAGCCGAAGCAGGAAGTGCAATTGTCGGATTTGGCAGCGAAAATGCGCACGGTCGTCAAGGCCAAAAAGGCGGCGGCCAAGGCGCCGGTTGGGCCGACGGTCAGCGAAGAAGAGAAGAAACGGCTGCTGGCGATGCTGGACAGCGGTGGCGCGGGTCCACGTGGTGCGACGATTGGCGAAGAAGTGACGGCTGGCGATATCCGCAAGATGTGCGAAGCGCAAAAGCCGAGCCTGCGTGCGTGTGGTCAGTCCGCGGGCGTGGCGGATTTCAAGATTCGCTTCAAGGTCGGCGCTGGCGGCAAAGTGCAGGACGTCAAAGCGACTGCCGAGGGCAAAGACGACGCGGGTTTGGCAAGTTGCTGCGAGAACAAGCTGCGCAAGGTGCACTTGGCCGGCGCCTCTCCGGAATCCTTTTCTTGCACAGTCGATTGACCATGCCGCGTGCGCTGATTGCTGCGGTGTGCTGCCTCCTGTGGTCTTTGCCCGCGGCGGCGCAGGAGACCAAGGTCACGCTGGCGGTTCTGGGCTTCACGGCCGACGCCAAGCAGATGCTGGTGCAGCTGGAAGACGACAACATTGGCACGAATTTGCGGCTTTATGATCTGGCGACGGGTCAGCCGGCCGCAAAGAGCGTGCTGATCCCGTTTCACCGCGGCGAGTCGCAAAAAGTCATCCAGGCGACCCGCAAGCGGTTCAAGATCGTCGATTTGGGCCTCGAGGAGACACTGTACCCGCAGGATCCCAACGACGCGGAGAAGACGCTCAGCTTCTTTGGCCTCATGGCGACCCGCGACCGGTTCGTTCTCGCGGTGACGGATCGGCAAAAGCTCGGCAAGATCGCGGATATTCCGGTGCGACACGACGCGGGTACGGACGTTTGGGCCAAAGTCGCGCTGAAATCGCTGTACTGGACGACCGATCGCAAGTGGCTGGTGGCGGTCGTGACGCAGAAGCTGAAAGCGGAAGGATTGCTGACTGAAGTCGATGAACCGCATGCATGCGCGTTTCGCGTGACGGATATTCGCTGGGTTGAACCGGAGCCGCAGAAGGACGCCAAGCCTGCCGACGGGGATGCGAAAGCCAAGGACTGACGGCGTGAGCGAAACGGTGGCCAAGAAACGCGTGAAACTGAACGACTTGGCGTTGCTCAAGCGCTTTTGGCCGTTTGTCCGACCCGACGCGCTGTGGGTCGCGCTCGGGCTGCTGGCGGTGCCGTTGATGAGCCTGTGCGGCGTGGCCCAGCCCTGGCTGCTCAAGGTGGCGGTCGATGGCCCAATGACCGACGCGCTGCAGCACCGGCCGAGCCAGGGCTGGACGCTGACCAGCGTGGCCTTGGCGTTTCTCGGCGCCGTGCTCGCGGAATACGTGCTGCGCGGCCTGCAACTGTGGGCTTTGCAACGCGCCGGCTATCGGGCGCTCCAGCGGCTGCGGCGCGGCGTGTTCAGCCACGTGCTCAAGCAAGGTTCGGCGTTTTTTGACACACGCGCCTCGGGCAACCTCCTGACGCGCACGACGACCGACGTGGAAGCGATCGGCGAAGTGCTGACCTTTGGCATCGTCGGCATCGTCGGCGACGTCTTCGACATCCTGTTCATTCTGGGCGCGATGCTGTGGTTTGACGTCCGCCTGACCGCGGTGAGCCTGCTCGTCGCGCCGTTCATCGTGCTGCTGGTCAACCTGTTCCGCCGCCGCCTGCGCTTCTATTCGACGGAGATCCGCCGTTCGATGGCGACTGCTTCCGGACAATTTCAGGAAGCGCTGGCCGGCGCGCGCATCGTCCAGCTCCACGGCCGCGAAGACGCCACGCTGGACGAATATCGCGCGCTGAACTTCCGCTACCTGAACGCGTACCGCATTTCGAACTGGTACGACGCCTCGCTCTACGCGGTGATGGACGGCGTCGCGGGTCTGTGTATCGCCATTTTGCTCGGCTACGGCGCCGGCCGCGTGGTCGCGGGCTTGGGTACGCCGGGTCTGCTCATCGCGTTTATTCAGTATATTCAGCGCGTTTTTGTGCCGGTGCGGGAACTGTCCGGCAAGGTGGCGACCATCGAGCGGGCGCAAGCGGCGCTGGAGCGGATCTTCGGGCTGCTGGACGAAGCGGTGCCGCTGGCTTCCGGCGATCAGATTCCGGCGCGGGTGGAAGGGCGCGTGCAGATCGACCACCTGTCCTTTGGCTACGGGGCGGAGGTGCGGGCGCTGGACGACGTTTCGCTGGTGGTCGAGCCGGGTCAAGTCGTCGCGCTGGTGGGGCAAACCGGCTCGGGGAAATCGACGTTGGTCAAGCTGATCGCGCGGATGTACGACGCGCCGCCGCGGACGATCCGCATCGATGGCGTGGCAGTGGAAGACTGGCAGTTGCAGGCGCTGCGGCGATCGATCGGCGTGGTCCAACAGGATGTGATGCTGTTTTCCGGGACTTTTGCCGACAACGTCTCGCTGGGTCGCGCAGGCGTCACGCGCGCGGCGGTCGAGCAGGCGGTCGAGGACGCGCAGCTCGCGCCCAAGGTCGCGCGGCTGGGTGGGCTGGACACCGTGCTGAGCGAAAATGGCGGCAACCTGTCGGCGGGCGAGCGGCAACTGCTGTCGATCGCCCGGATTCTGGCGGCGAATCCGCCGATCGTGGTGCTGGACGAGGCCACGGCGTCGATCGACACGGAGACTGAACAAGCCGTGCAGCGCGCGCTGGAGCGGGTGTTTCTGGGTCGCACTGCAATTGTTGTGGCGCACCGGCTGTCGACCATTCGCAAGGCCGGGCGCATTATCGTGATGCAGCGCGGGCGGATCGCCGAATCGGGCAATCACGAGGAATTGATGGCGCAAAGCGGCCTGTACGCCCATCTGGTCGAGTCGGCGCAAGAATCGCAGCGGCTGCTGGGCTGAGGCTTGCGGCCAAAGGCCCTGTCCGCGACACTCCGCCCCGCGCATGCCTGCGCCCGAGAACAAGATGGCCACCGATCAACCGCAAAAACTCCTCAAAGCCCAGACCCTCAAAGGGTTTCGCGACTACATGCCCGAACTGATGGCGCCGCGCCAGGCGATGATTCGCCTGATTGAAGCGACGTTCGAACGCCACGGCTTTCAGCCGCTGCAAACGCCGGCGCTGGAGTACCTGGAGACGCTGGCGGGCAAGTATGGAGAAGAAGGCGATAAACTGCTGTACCGCTTTCAGGATCACGGCGAGCGCCACGTGGCGCTGCGCTACGATCTGACGGTGCCACTGGCGCGCGTCGTCGCCGAGCACCGCAATGAAATCCAGCTGCCGTTTCGCCGCTATCAAGTGGCGCCGGTCTGGCGCGCGGACAAGCCGCAGCGCGGGCGGTTTCGCGAGTTTTTTCAATGCGATGCGGATATCGTCGGGGTGAATTCGGCGATGGCGGATGCGGAGACGCTGATCACCGGCCTGAGCGTGCTGCAGGCGCTGGGGATTGAGGGCGCGGTGTTGCATTTGAATCACCGGGACATCCTGTTCGGGACGTTGGAACGTGCGGGCGTGAGCGAAAAAGCCCAGCAAATCGCTTGCATCCGGGCGATCGACAAGCTGGATAAGGTGCCGGCAGAGGTGGTGCAGGCGGAGATCGAACGCGAGGCTGGCGTTGATGCGGCAACGGCGACGAAACTGATCGGTCACTTCACCCGGGACCTTGATGGTCAGGAACTTCTGAGCGAATTGAAACTGCTTGGAGGCGTCGTTGGCGCCGCCGTGGACCGGGTCGTCGAAGTGCGTAAACTTGTTGAAGCGGCGGGATTCGTTGGACGCATCAAGTATGACCCCACGATCGCCCGCGGCCTCGACTACTACACCGGCATCATCTACGAAACGCGCCTCACCGATCCGCGCGTCAAGGGCATCGGCGCGGTGATGTCCGGCGGGCGCTACGACGGCCTGATCGGCCTGTTTACCAAGGAAGCGATCCCGGCGGTGGGCATCAGCCTGGGCCTCGATCGCCTGCTGGCGGCGATGCAGGAGCTGGATTTGGTGCAGAAGGACGCGCACGCTGTGCAGGTTTACGTGACCGTGGCCAGCGAAGCACTGCAGGCCAACGCGATCGAATTGGCACACCTCTTGCGCCTGGGCGGCATGCGGGTGGAGTTGGATTTGGCCGGCGGCAAGCTCGGCAAACAGCTGGAACGCGCGAACAAACGCGGCGTGTCTCTCGCCGCGATTGTCATGCAAGAGGATGTGGATATTGGAAAAGTCAGGATTCGTCAGCTCGCGACCGGCAAGCAACAGCGGGTTGCGCTGCAGCGCATCGTCAAAGTTGCACGGAGCGCTCTTCGGCTGCAGTCACATGCTTGACGCGCTGCGTCGTGACACGTGACGTCACAAGTGACGAAATTTGTCATCAAAACCACGCAATCTTTGCGGACCAGAACATCTTGAGCCGTTGTCTGGTTTGTGTAGAAGCGCAAAAACGTAATCGCGATCAAGGTTTTGCAGTATTTCGCGGCAACTTGGCACAGACCGTGAATAAGGTCAGAGTGGGGGATCATCTCAAGCCCTCCGCTGAAACCCCGCCAGGGGAAGAAGCGGAGGGTTTGGGATTTTTGGGCTGTTTTTTTGCAGAAACCCGCAAAATAGGCCGCTCCCATGCCCACCTACACCCTGATCATCGGCAACAAGAACTACTCGTCGTGGAGCATGCGGCCGTGGCTGCTGCTGCGTCATTTTGAGATTCCGTTTGCTGAACGCGTGATTCCGCTCTTTGAGCCGGGCCACGACGCCGCCATCCGCGCGGTTTCGCCCTCGGGCAAGGTGCCCTTGCTTCAGGATGGCGACCTGCAGATCTGGGACTCGCTGGCGATCTGCGAGTATCTGGCGGAGCGACACCCGGGCCTGTGGCCGCGCGATCCGGCGGCGCGCGCCATCGCCCGGTCCGTGAGTGCAGAAATGCACTCGGGTTTTCTCGCGCTGCGCAGCAACTTCCAGTGCAATATTCGCCGTCGCGCGCCGCGCACGCCTACGCCTGAGATTCAGGCCGATATCGACCGCATCGCCCAGCTGTGGACCGACTGCCGCGGCCGATTCGGCCAAGGCGGGCCGTTCCTTTTTGGCGAATTTTCGATCGCGGATGCCATGTACGCGCCCGTGTGCTTTCGTTTCCAGACCTACGGCGTGCAACTTTCAGGCGCCGCGGGCGTCTATCTGGCGACCATGCTGGCCACGCCAGCGCTGCGAGCCCTTGCCGATGATGCCGCTGCCGAGCCGTTTCGCATCGCCAAGTACGAGGTCGACTGACCGCGTAGACGATCGCCATGCGTTGCGCGACACTCCGGCCATGAGCGTACGCATCTGGCTTCTGCTGCTGATTTCGTCCACCGCGTGCGGCGCCGCGAGCCACACTGTCGTCGGCGAGGGGGCGCAGCGCCACGAACTGGTGGAACTGCCGACCATCGAGATCAAGACCGATCGCACGTCCGGCAAGCCGCTGACCTACGTCAAGGATCACGACGCGCTGGTCGACCAGGCCATGGCGGAATTTCACGCTGAGCATTGGGCGGACGCGGTCCGGCTGTACGATATCCTGCTGCGCGAATTTCCCAACACGCCAGGGCTGGGCGCGATTGCCCATAACTGCGGATTGGCGCTGCAGAATATGGGCATGCACAAGGAAGCGGCAGCGCGTTTTGCCACGGCGCGGCTGCACAATGCCGGCACGCGGCATGCCCGTGACGGGCTGTTCCTGCAGGCGGAAAGTCTGGAGCTGGCCGGCGACGTGACCGGCGCGGCGACGCTGTACCGGGACGCGCTGGACGACGCGAAGACCCAGGAGCAGATCGGCGGCGAGCTGGGCATCCTGGACGCGCTGGAGGCGGCCGCGCGCATGGGCTTGTGCTGGCGGGCGGCGGGCGAGATCAAGTTTGCCGATGATGCCTTCCGCCGCGTCGAGCGCCTCTACAACGACCACCGCGACGTCCAGGTGGTCGGCGAGTCGGAATGGGTGGCGCGGTCGGCGTATGAGCGCGGCGAGCTGTACCGCGAGTTGTTCGCGTCGATCCGCTTCAAGCTGCCGGTCGACCGGATGAAGCGCGATCTGGAGGACAAGGCGAACCTGTTCCTGAAAGCGGAAAACTCCTATTATCATTGTGTTCGGCTGCACCACAAGCAGTGGTCGTTGGCTTCGGGTCACAACATCGGCGGGCTGTACACGCGGCTGATCGACGATATCGACAACGCGGAGGTGCCGCCGGAAGTGACAGAGCAACTCGCCGACGTCTACCGCGACGAGCTGTGGAACCATACGGAACATTTGGCGAAACGCGCGGTCGTGATTTACCGCAAGAACATCGAACTGGGCAAGACGCTGGGCGCGTCGGAGTCGGATTGGGTGGCGAAGTCGGAGAGCGGTTTGTCGCGCATGATGGCGACGATCGAGCGCAACCAAGCGCGGCGCGCGCGGCTTCTGCAGGCGGGCGCCATTTCGCCACAGCCCAAGAAAGACGAGCCGCCGCCACCCGCACCGTGAGGTTTCATGTTGGACACGATGCGTTTCATCCGGACGGATACCACGACGCAAAAGCCCCACGGCAAGGTGCGGCGCGATGATCCGCGGATGGCCAGCAAAATGGTCGGCCTGGATGGCAACCCGAACGCGAATCTGGTGCGTGCGGTTCTTTTGGGTGTCGCCGATGATCGCGGTGTGCGCTTGAATGGCGGGCGACACGGCGCGGCGGAAGGGCCGGCGAAATTTCGCGATTATTTCGGTCGGTTGCCCGCGCCGCCGGAATTCGGCCCGGATTCCGTGCTGTCCGCTGGCGATCTGGTGGGCGCGGAGCACACGTCGGAGACCCATGCGCGGCTGGCGGAGATCGTCGGCGTGCTGCGCGACCGCTTTCCCCTGGCGCGCCTGGTGGTGATCGGCGGCGGACACGATCACGCCTATGGCGAGTTGCTGGGGCTCGCGCGCTGGCTCACGCGCACGGATCCGCAGGCGCGCTTGGCGGCCGTGAACGTGGACGCGCACGCGGACGTGCGGCCACATACGGGCGAACCGCACTCCGGCACGCCGTTTCGCCGCTTGCTCCTGGAACCGGCGGCGCGGTTGGATGGGACGAGCCTGGTGCAATGGGGTTTGCAGCGGGCCGCAAATGCGGTGGCGCATTTGCAATTCCTCACGGCTCAGGGTGCGCGCACGGTATTTTGGCACGATTTGCCGGACACGGAACGCGCTGCTGCGGCCGCCTTGACGGACACACTCGCTGCTTTGGCGGCCAGTCACGCGGCATTGTGTCTTTCCGTCGATCTGGATGCGTTTCCGCAAAGTTGTGCCCCCGGCGTCAGTGCCCCCGGCGTGGTTGGCGTGGCACCTGGTGCGGTCATTCGTGCAGCTGCGCGGCTTGGAACCATGCCGTGCGTCACGCAACTCGGCTTGTACGAACTGAATCCGCGTTTTGACCTCGATGGCGCCACGGCGCGTTTGGCCGCGCGGATTGCCTGGAGTTACCTGACAGGCTTGGCTTGACGTCAAAGCGCAGGCTTGCCAGCATTCGCGCCCCGGGCTCGCGCACTTTGCGCCGCTTTGCTTCAAAGGAATGACCCATGTCGACCACGCCCAAGTTCTGCCCCGAGTGCGGTGCACCTCTCGCTGCCGGCGCCAAATTCTGCGCCGCTTGCGGCACTTCAGTCGCCGCCAACGCCAAGATCTCGGAGACGCCGGTGCCCAAGGCGGACGTGCTCGACGAGCCGGATCCGGAAGACCATCACGCGCACAAGGCCAAGCATGCCGGTGGCAAGTTTGAGGATCCGCTGGCGCACTTGATGGACAAGGAGGATGAAACCGTCGACGACCAACTGGACGTCGAAGATCGCCTGGAAATGCCGGAGGCAGACACGGCGCCGACCAAGAAGGCGCCGCCGATTGCGCTCATCGCGATGGTCCTGTTGGGCCTGTTTGTCGCCGGCATCATCATCAAGATCTCGACCGATGAGGAGCTCTCCGCGCGTTTGCAGTGCAACCTGCTCGGCAAAGCGGAGAAGTGCATCACGGACGAGGACCGCCAAGCGGAGATCGAGCGCAAAGAGCACGAAGAAGAAATTACGCTGATGACCGCGCGCTACGGCCAGTTTGACCTGAATTTCGATCCGCCGAAGGACACTTCGGTGCTGATCGTGCAGAAGCGGTATGAAGAAGATCGCGCGTCGTTCATCGCCCGTGTTTCGGGCAGCGTGCCGTGCAAGGCGCAGGCGGACTGCCCGGCGAACTATGAATGCACCGGCGGCGAGGGCAACAAGAAGTGCATCGTCAAGGCGGGATCGGCCGGCGACAACCGCGTGATGAAGGCCCGCAAGGTCGGTGATTTCAAGCAGTTGCCCAAGGCGGAAGACGGCACCTCGAAGGGCGTGATTTCGTTCATGTTGGAAGAAGATTGGGTCAAGAAGCATCAGTCCGACCCGGCGATCGTCCTCACGCCGCCGCCGCCGGCCAAGCCCGACGATCCGCCGCCACCGCCCGCAGTGCCGCCGACCCCGCCGCGGCCGGCGACCCAGCCCGTCACGTGGGAGCCCAAGCCGAACAAGGAACTGCAGATGCCGATGTCGCTGGCGACGTTGCCGCTGCTGGAAAAGGAGCAGGAAGACGGCAACAAGAAGCGGCTGACGGCGGATGATGTTAAGAAAATCGAGGACATGAAGAACGGGCCGCAGGAGAAGGACAAGGAAGGCAACGTCGTCAAGAAGCCGGAAATGGCGGTGAAGACTGTCGCGGTGTCGACCTGGGTGTACGAGATCGAGCTGACGGCGCCGGGCTACCTGCCGCGCAAAGTGCTGTTCTACGACGATCCCGCGCCGCCGGATCTGGACGTCAAGAAGCTGGAGAAGGAAGGTTGGACGACGCGCAAGTTCAAGCGCACGCCGGATGGTAAGTACCTGATCGACAATGCCGCGTTTGACCTGACGCCGACGCCGCGCGTGCTGGTCAACCGCTACATGCAGTACACGCAGCAGTCGAAGTGCATGAAGGAAGCGCCGGAATGGAAGGGCAAGCCGGATCAAGGCAAGAAAGACGCCGATGATCTGCTTTGGGAACAGCTGATGTTCACGAAGGAAAAGCGCGAGATTGCCTTGAAGCTGGAGGACGATCCGGAGTTCAAGACCTGGCGCGATCTGATCATGAAGGACTACAAGTGCCCGAAGGCGGACTGAGCCTGGCCTTGCCGTTTGCGATTGGCCGATGATTCTTGCCGAACCTCGTGCATCGGCGTACCGTCGTGCGATGGCTGTTCTTCGCGACCAACGCCGCATGTCCGCCAATGCGTTGATGTTGCTGGCGTTTTGTGTCGCCAGCTGGCCGACAACCGTTCGTGCTGATGATTTGGACGAGCCGGAGGAAGAAGCCGTCGCGGCGGACGAGGACGAGCCGGACGGCGCGCCGTTGACCCATGTGTCGACGGAGGGGCTTTATGATTTCAAGCCCTTGGCGAGTGAAGATGCCCGCTACACGCCACTGCTGGACGCGTTTCGCCGGCACCAGTACAGCCAGGTCGTAACGCTCAGCCATGAGATGCTGCGATCGCCGTTGCGTATGCCCATGCAAGTCGCTGTTATCACGCTGCAAGCGATGGCAGCGGAGGCGCAGAAGGACTGGCACGGTGCCGAGCAGGCTTGGCAGCGACTGGCGCAATCGGGACCGATGGCGCAGCGGGCGCGGCGGCATCTGGCGGACCTCGCGTTGAAGCGTCAGGATCAGGATGAGGCGCTGGCCCAGTTGGCGGCGATCGCGCCGTGGCACGTGGACCGCGATGCCGCGACCTTGGACATGGCGCGGCTGGAACTGGCGCGTGGCCAGAGCGGTCCGGCGCGCGATGCCCTCGATCGCGTGCGATTCAGCACGCTGGCCAAGCCCCTGCGGGCGTGGTGGGCGCTGCTGCAAGGCCAGTTGGCGCAACGGGCCGGCAAGACCGACGAGGCCGTGCAGCGCTTGCGTGAAGCGTGGAACCTGGACATCGAGCCGACGGCGCGTCAGGCCGTCGCTGAGTTGAAGCTGCTGGATGCGGTACCGAGTCCCGCCGATCAATTGGAGCGCATCCTGCGTCGGCAGGCGCGCAAGGACAGTGAGGTGCGCAGTTGGCTACGCGAGGCGGAAGCTGTGACCGAAGATGGCGGCGGGCTGCGGCTGTATGTGACCGGGGCGCTCAAGGCGCGCGAGAAGAAGACGCGGACTCAAGCGATCGCCCTGTTGCGGAGCGCCGTCGACAAGCTGACGGATCCCGTGCAACTGGGCCGCGCGCTGTTTGTGCTGGGCGACACGGTCGGCAAGGCGGGCGACGATCGTGAGGCGATTGCCCTGCTGGAACGCGTTGGCCAGCTGCCCGCGGGTGACGAGACCCAAGCCCGTGCGTTGCAGCGCCTGCACAAGCTCTACGGCAACGTCAACGAACCCAAGCTGGCGGCGGAAGCGCTGCAGAATGTCCTGGCGCAGCACCCCGCGGCCGACGAGCGGGAATTGGCTTTGTGGAATCTCGGATTCGCTGAATTTCGCGCCAAGCGTTGGCCCGAGGCGCTCCAGCATCTGGTGCAGCTGGAAAAGGATTTTGGCCACCTGTGGACGGGTTCCTGGCAGTCTTGGCGCGCCAAGGCGCTCTATTGGCAAGGCCGGACGCTGGCGCAAATGGGCCAGAAGGACGCGGCGCTGGAAGCCTGGACGACCGTGGCGCAGACCTATGCGCAAACCTACTACGGCGTCCTGGCCTTGGACCGTCTGCGTGAGCTGCGGCCGGATCGGGCGGCACGCGTCCAGGGGCCGCCGCCGGGGCCGTCGGACGGGACGGTGGTGCAGGCGCTGTCGCTGGATCGCCTGCGGGTGGCGCGGCATCAGGCCTTGGAGGAATCGGCGCTGCTGGTGCGGATGGGGCTGTTCGGTGAAGCGCGGGAGCTTTTGCGCGACGGGCTATCCCGTGGCCTGCCGCGCGATGGCGTGCAGTTGCTGGCGACGCTCTACGACCTGGAAGGCCGCAGGAAGGCTGCCTACGCTGTGATGGAACGGCATACGCGGCGCGCGGCGCGGCCGGACGATTCGACCGCCAATGCCTGGCGGCAGAGCTTTCCCAAGGCGTTCTATCCGGAAGCTGAAAGCGCGGCCAGGAACGCGGCCATTTCGATGAGCTTTCTGTACGCGATCATGCGCCACGAGAGCGCTTTTGTGCCGACGGCCGTGTCGAAAGCGGGCGCGTATGGCCTGGTGCAGCTGTTGCCGTCCGCCGCGAAGATGATTGCGGGCGTCTATGACCTGCCGGCGCCCGGCGCGGGTGGTCTGAAACGGCCGGAGACGAATTTGCAGATTGGCGCGCTGTACCTCACGCAATTGCTCAGTTTTTACCGCAACAACCAGGCATTGGCGGCCGCGGCCTACAACGCGGGGCCTTACGCGGTGCAGTCCTGGGTCAAGAAGGCCGGTGCGCAGCCGACGGACGTGTTTGTCGAGTCGATTCCGTATCCGGCCACGCGTGCATACGTCATGCAGGTGACCGCGACTGCGCAAACGTATGCGTGGCTGTATCCGGAGTGGCAGGAGATCCAGCGCGACATCCTGTCCCGTCCAGCGAAGTTGCCCGGTTCCCTGGGGCCGTTCCTGGCCAAGCCAGGTGAGAGCGCGGCGCTGGTGAATTAGCCGGAATCAGAAACTGTACAGGACGCTGAAGCTCAGCGCGCCAAAGTCATCGAGGACCTGCGACTTCAGCAAGCCGGCGTTCAGGATGTCGCGGACGCGCCGGCCAATCGCGAAGCCGTAGTCGATGCGGATCGGAATCTGTCCCGACAACAGCCAGCGCAAGCCCACACCGACGCCGTGGCGGATGCTCGTTGGGTAGAACTCGGACGCGGTGTCGGCGATGCCGCCCCAATCCCAGAACGTGGCGCCCCAAATGCCGGTTTCGCGCAGGATGGGGAATCGCAATTCTGCGGAACCATTGAGGATGACGTTGCCGCCTTGCTTGGTCTGGATGGCGTCGGCGCTGTTGGAAGAGACGGGCTGGCCGGACTTGTTGAGGGACTTGGTCGTGCCGTCGGCGAGGTATTCCTTGACGGCGAGATCCGCGTAGCCGCGCAGGCCCTGGACGCCGCCCAGCTGGTATCGTGCCCAATCAGGCAGATCATTGGACTCCGAACCCAACTGCGTGGACGCACCACCGTGGACCAAAAGCGCGAGCACCGCAACCTGCCCAAACGGGATGAAACCTTTGACTGAGCCCTCATATTTCATGTAGTTGCCATGCTCGTACAGGCCGATGAGCTTGGGATCCGGGCTGCTAACCACCTGTTTGTAGGCGTTGATGTACTGCACCGAGCCGCTCAGGTAGTAGCCCCGCGTCGGGTTGAGCGGGCTGTCGGTGCGATCCCACGTCAACGTCGGGTTGATCTGGAACTGCGGCTCCAGGCGAAAGCCGTTGTCGGGCGTCGGCACGCTCGGCAATCGCGTGCGGATGAAACCAGCGTCGAACGCCACCGCGAGCGCCACCTTGCCAAACCGCCGCGCCAATTGCACCAGTGCGCCGGTCCGATCCAGATCGACGACGCCGCTCGCATAATCGTGGATGAAGTACGGCGCCGTGAGGTTCAGCGTCACGTCCGAACCGAACAGCCGTGAGTCGGTGTAGGTAGGCGTCAGAGAAACCAGGCGGATGGTATCGAGGATCGTCTGCTGATCGCAGGCAATGATGCCTTCGCCGCACGTGGGCGAACGCGCGAGTCCCAGCTTCAGCGGCACGCGCATTTGCTTGCCCAAGCCCAAGAAATTGCGGTTGACCCATGCAGCTTCGCCGGTCAGCAGCAGGTTTGGCAGGTTCAACGTCAGCCCTTGGTTGTACGCGCTCGTCGCGCGATCGCCCGCCGCAGTTGCCTGACCGACACCGTCCAACAGCGGCGCGACCGTTCGCTCGGTGGCTGAATGCGACGCGTTGATGGTCTGCACGCCGACCGCGTATTCCATCCAGCGAAACGAATTCTCTGCGACCTGCACGACCACGCCCAAACGTTGGCGCGGCGGCGTCTCGTCGTCGCCGATGTAGTCAAACGTGACCTGACCGAACAGGCCCAGGTTGCGCAGGCGCCGCTGCGCTTCAAAAAGCGTGGCGGCCGAGAACGATTGGCCGGATTTGGGCATGTCGCGCAAGATCACGCCGACGTCGGTCTCAAAGTTGCCGCGTACAAAGACTTCGCCAATTTCAACACGTTCACCTTCTTCCACGTGCAGCCGCACGTCGACCGTCGGCACGCGCATGGCGGCAAACGTACATTCGGCTTCCGGCTGATCTGCGCCTTGGGCTTTGCAAAAGGCCGCGATTTTGGCGCGAAAAAAGCCGGTATTCTTGTACCGCTGGTCCACCTGCGTCACCGCTTGGCTGAGCAGATCAAAGCTGATGACCTGCCCCTGCTGCAGGCCGAGCACCTTGCGCACCTCGTGCTCCGACAAGGACGACGTACCATCTACCGCCAACGCGCCCAGATGCGTGCGCTGGCCGGGACGGATGGGCACTTCGATGTAGACAAAGTCCTCCCCCGCCGGTCGCCGAATGCGAAACCCTTTGTCTTTGTAGAGGTATTCGTGCTGATCACCCGCCGTCGTCACCGTCGTCAGCCGCTGGTAACCGGTCGTCGTCGTCACGTTGTCGGGCAGATGCACGTCAAAGCTGAAGTTGAAGTAGCCGGCCGCCATGTAGGACTGGCGCAGCGCGTCCAGATCCGCCTGCAGTTGATCGATTTGCAGGAAGCCGCCGGTATTGAACAGATCATAAGCCTTCGTCGCCATGACCGATTTCATCTGATCGAGGTCGAGGGCCTCGCCGCCGGGGAAATGAATGCCGCGGATTTGCGAGACGAAGCCCGTCGTGACGTAGTACGTGATGGCGGACTCGACCTGGTGATCGATCGGCGCCGGCACAGGTCGTTGGTCCAACCGCACGTCGGCAAAGAGATAGCCGCGATTTTCCAGTACGCCGGCCAAGGCTGTGCGGCCGCGATCGGCTTCTTCAAACTCGAACAAGCCAGATTCGGCAAACGGCAGCGCGTCGAACAGCGCCTGATCGTCATCGGGCGTGACCAGATGAAACCCGGACTTGTCGTACTGGCCAGTTTCCTCCCGCATGTAGATCCGCAGCAAGTGGCAGCGACCCGGACGCACGGAGATATCGACAATGTTGTCCTTCGGCTCCGGGATGCCCACATTCGGATTGGCAAAACCCAGACGGCGCAGGTACGTGCGGATGTTGTTCTTGGCCTTGTTGGCGGCGCGTCGCGTGAACACCTCCACATTCTGGAGTTCCGACACCTCGCGAATCATCCGTTCGCTCACCTTTGGGCAGACCAAGCCGGCGTGCTCTTCAGCCTCGCTCGGCGGGGCCAGCGGCTCCAGGCGAAACCGCGTCGCGGCCACCCGTTGTTTCGCGCCCTCGTCGATCGCCACGATCAGCCGCAGCTCGTCCGGACGACCGTCCACAAAGGGCACGGCCGCCAGTTCCACTTTGGCGTTGTCAAAACCATAGCGCTGGTACAGGCCCTCCAGCGCCGTCCGCTGCAGCGTGAGCGCGTGACTTCCATCCAGCGTTTCCGGATTCAGGATGTCACCAGGGCGAATGACGAGCTTGGCGCGCAATTCGTCTTCAAACACCGCGGCATTGCCGGCAAACTCGACGCGCCGCACGAAGTGGTTGCCCTGAACGGTCCAGCGGATTAGCGCCATGCCGGCTGGGCTCACTTGGCAGTCGACCTGAACTTTGGCAAAGAACCCGAGCTGCAGCATGCGCGACGCGGCGCGGCCGAGCACCCCGCGCGTCATGGGCGCGCCCACGCGGATGTCCGTGAGCGATTCGATTTGGCTGCGCTCCAGCGCGTCTTCGCAGCGTGTGCCGGCGCAACCCAGCCATTGCACCGCGCCGACTTGCCGGTTCAAGCAGCGTTGTTCGCCTTCGGCCGCGCCACTTTGGCCGATCACCGTCGCGAATCGCGCCGACTCCACCGCCGCAGTCGACTCTTGCGGCAGTTGCGTTGTCGTCGCCGATTGCGCGAGTTCCGCCAGCGGCTCCGCGCCACGTGCACCGGGCATTGCGGGTTCAGCGGTCCAGCCCGTTTGCGACCACAGCGCAGCCAGAGCGATCGCCCAAACGGCGCACCACGTTCCTGGCGTCTGCTGCGTGTTCTGGTTTGCCGGTCCGGTCACGCCTACTCCAACGGCTGCTTGTATCTGAGTTTGAACTCATAGACTTCTGTCGGTAACGTCGCGCCCTGGCTGGACTGCTGCGCTTTGCGCCACAAGCCGCCCGCGCTCAAGCGATCCGTGGCGCGGAAGTTGAAGCTGACGTTGTACAACCGGTCCTGACCGCCGGTCTGCACGCGGGTCGCGAGGCTGATCTGATTGCCAAGTTTCTTGGAACCGCTGGCGCCGACGTTGCCGGCGGCGTCAAAGTCGAATGTGAACTGGTCGAACACGGAATCGATGCCCAGCAACTTCTGGAAAGGCTTGAGCAAGGACGGGCCAAGGTCGCCCAGCAGCGCGGCGGACGAAATCGGCGGCGCGCTGGAGCCACTGGTGCTGGAATCGGAGCATTTGCGGTTGGTCAGGATGAGGCATTGCACGTCGGCCGGCGAGTCGCCTTTGTTGTCGGAAAAGCGCAAGTCCTCGGCCTTCGCGTCGGCCGTCAGGATACCGGAGTAGCCGACCGAGACGAGAATGATGTCGGTGAAGCCCTGGTTGTCGGTGTTGAGGTCCGCGCCGATGGCGGATGTGGTCGAACTCGTGCTCGTGCCGCTCTTGGTGATCGGCGCGCGGATTTCCGCGTCGATGTACGGCCGCGTCACGTCGCCCTGGAAATCGAGCCACAGGTGGTCAACATCAAAGACCAGGCGGTTGATTGCATAGGTGATCTTGCTGTCGCTGGACGTCGCGACCTTGGCGCGGCCCACGAGGTTGAGCTTGGTCAACGGTCCGGTGACCCTCAGCCCTTCCGTTTCCACGACGGCGTCGATGCGCGCGAACGGAATGCGGCTTGCCACCTCGATATTCTGGGCATTGACCCGCAAATCCAGCACAAGCTCGTTGATCCACGGCAAGGTCTCGGTAATCGGCTTGGAGAACTGGTCCACCTGTCGATCCGTGACGCCGCCGACCACGCCCGCGATGCGGTCGAAATTGCGAAAGTAGGAGCCGTCAGGCACGTCCACTTGGCCGGAAAGCACCATTTTGCGGTGTGACGAATTGTCCAGAGCCGTGCCGACAAACTGCAATCGCGGCGACAAGGCGATCGCGTATTCCTTCGGCACGGAGAAGGGAATGCTCGTGCCGTTCAGGGAAAAATCGACCTCGTGTGGCAACAAGTGGTCGAGGGTCAGCGAACCAAAGGCGTCGAACTGACCGTCGTCGATCGAGCCCGACAGGCGCGAATCGGGATTGCCGGGAATCGTGACCACCATCCGACCGGGCACGATGTCTCCGTGCTTGTCGCGCGCCGGGTGGATGTCGAACTCGCCGCCTTCGTCAATGACCACGTCGTGGCCAAAATGCCGCGGCGTCACCTGACCGGCCCGCGTGCGCAGCCGGCCCTCCATCGCCAAAGCGTCCAGCGCACCTTCCAGCCGCAGGTAGCCTCGCCCCGATTGCATGGACTCCAGGCACCCGGCCGCCGCATCGTCCGCGCCATGTTCCCAGGGCAGGATATCCAACAACAGGTCCATCGCGGCCATCGAGTCTGCAAGGCCGCCAAGACGAGGCACATCAATGGTTCCAGAGAGGTAGGCTTTCAGCGTCAGCGGACCTTTGTTCTGTGGCAGCGTCAGCGCGCCGCACAATTCCAACGGTTCACGACCGAGATCGAAATACATGGAGCCCAAGGTCACGCGTTCCGGCGTCACGGTCACGACGCCCGGTGACGTGTTGGTCAGGCCCGGCGTGCCGGCACCAAAATCCAGCGCGAGACCGCGGGGCGGCAACGTCGCGCGCACCGTGTAGAGCGTCGCACCAGGTCGCAAGTCAATGTGGGCAACCGCATCCGCAGCCACATGTGCCTGCATGCCTGTGGGCGGCGCCATGCCGAGCAGCGCAAATACATCAATCAACTCGGGCACATCGATATGCACGTCGATTTCTGCCGGCTTGATCCCGGCGAAGCGAATTTCCGTGCCATCCAGCAGGCGAAAGCCGGGAAAGAAGTGACCGCTGGTGATAATCGCCGGACCTGACAGCTGTTTGTCGATCTGCAATTCCGCGTCCTGCAACTGGATTTTGTCCCACTTCAAACCCACGAGGTGAAGCGCCGACTGCAGCGCGAACTTCTGCGGCGAGCCCGACAGCCGCAGATCGCCACCGACGGAGCCGCCCAACGGCAAGTCGACCAGCGTGTGGGACAAGCGGTTGAGCGGCGTCTGTGGGAGTTGCAGGCCGACGTCGAAGTGCTTGAATTGCAAATCGGTATCCACAGTCGCGCTGGCCCAGTCCTGGGTCACGAGCTGAATCGCCAACGGCGTGACGTGCAGGTGACCTTCGTGGCTTTTGACGTGCGCCTTGATGTGCGGAAACGTCTCCGCCGCGACCGTGAAGTCCTTGACATCGACGTCAACCTGGACTGCCAACGTGGTCAGTGGTCGCAGCAGGTCCACATCGATCGTCCCATGCGCCAGCGACACGGCGCCACCCAGCGCCGCCGAATTGGGCCCAAGGAGCGCCATCAGCTTGGCAAGCGCAAGGTCTGCAACTTCCAGATGCGCGATCTTCAGTCGCCGTTGCCGATCGGCTTGCAGGTCGAGCGCCAGATCGCCGCTGAGCGATCCCAGCACGTCGCCGCGCGTCACGAGGTGTTCCAGCGACAGCACACCGTTTTCCAAGCGCACCTGAGCGCTCAGCGTCGCCAGCGACAGGTCCATCGAGCGGCGGTTCAGCACGCCGTGGTAGCCCAGGTTGTGCGCGGCAATCTTGCCATGCAGGCCAGGCCGGACCGTGCCGCCGTTGACCTGCGTGTCGAAGATGCTCAATGAACCGGAGATCGCATCGATGCCAAACGGCGCGAGCAGACGCCGCAGGCTGGCGATTTCGGCCGACACGCGCAGGTCGCTCTCACTCCCGCCCAGATGGAGGTAGCCGTCGGCGCGCAACCAATCGCCGTCCTTGTGCTCGATTTCAGCGGGCGTCGCGCTCGGTCCACCGCGATCGTAGACCAGCAGATGGTTCAGGCTGATGTGCTGTTCGCAAGTGCTGTTGGTTGCATAGCCCACGCGACCGCGCAGGTGCAGCGCCGCAATCGCTTCGTCCGCTTTCTCGGCGGACGATTCGTGTTCCTCGTCGGGTGTCACGTCACGCGGCAAGGGGTTGTCGATGGTCAGGCGGCTGTCGAGCGAGACGTCCAGCACCATGGGCAGCTCGCACGTCAGTTCAGGTGCCAGGCGAACGCGCACGCCGGCATCCACTTCGCCCGACAACCGACCGGTCATCTGCTCAACCAGCGCACCGCGCATCGCCACGGCTTCGCTCTGCAGCGCTTGCCCGGGCTGGACGTGGGCGAAGGTGAACTGGCCGTCGACGGTGTGGGTCGGTTCGCCGGGACGTTCGGGCGCATCGCAGGCGTCGTTGTCCTTGCCGAGGCACGCGGGCGGCGGGCTCGTCAACATCCGGTAGCGCACGTGTGGCGACGAGATGGAACCGCCGTACGCGTTGATCGCCAGATCGCGACCCTCCACGGTCACCATCGCCTGACCCGGCAAGGACGCGTGGACTTCGACATCCGCCGCGACGTGCCCAGCCTGAAACCCAGCGATCTTGCCCCAGCCCGTGGTGTGGGCAAACGCCGAAAATCCAGCTTGCGGATCCACGCGAAAACGACCTTGTGCCAGAGCCTTGCAGTCGAACTTGTCGCCCAGCAGCTTGCCCAAGAACGCGGATTGCGTCGACGTCGCGATGTCCGCGTCGCGGCCTTCCACAATCACGTCGGGCGTCAGCGCGATCGACAGATCCACGCCCGAGATCGCCGTGTCCGGCAACACCGGCGTATGCCAATGCGCCATCGCCGGGAGTTGGATCGACGCGCTGCGCACCTGCACTTCGGTCAAATCGCCATGCGCGACGCGCACCTGCACCGCGCCTGTGGGAATTTTCGGCAATTGCGCGATCGCCGTCGGCGCCACATCGACCTCGTTCGCCACGACGTCCTGGGCTTGCCACGCGACTTGTGCCGGGCCATCGCCGGGCACAAAGATCTGCACGGATCCGCGCAGGTGGATTCCCGACGCGCGCAGAGCGATCGCCGGGATGTTCATGCGATAGCGGCCCCCGTCAATCTTCACCCGCTCTACGTCCAGACGCAGGCGCGGACCAGGTTCGGGCGAACTCGGCGTGTCCGGATCGGTAAACGCCATCGGCAGCAGCAATCGACCAAAGCGATCGGATTCGATGAAGACTTCCGGATCCGTGATCTTGACCTGCTCAAACCACAGGGGAATCTCACGTTTGCCGCGCACGAGCGCGTTGACCAGCTTCAGCCAATCCAGTTGCGCGTCCAGCGTCGCGGCGGCGATCACCGGTCGCCCGGACGGTTCGGTGATGTGCACGCCGCGCAACCGCACACGCCCGGGCGAAGGGCCCCATTGCACGGCGGCGACGTCAAAAGTGCCCGGCAGCACGTTGGACAAAATGCCACTGACCAAACCGGCCGCCGACGGCGAATTCAACGTCAGGTAGAGCAGCAGCGCGACCGAAGCGATTCCAACCGCGGTTTGCACGATGATGAGGTAAACGGATCGGCCCAGTTGTCGCAAAAAGCGCCGCAAACGTGACGGGCCGCTCATGTGCGCTCCCGAAATTCGCCCAGCCTTGGGTGCGCTTGCGTCTGAATCAACGAGCGCATGCATGCGCGCGAGGCGGGTTGTTGCAGATGGCGGTGTCGGGGCGGGCTTCGCATCGACGCGCAGTGTAGTGCCCAACGCCAAGTGCTGCCAGAATCCGGTGTGTTTGTCGACGAGAACGCCGCCGCCCGCCTCGGACTCCGGGCACTTGCGAGAGTTGTTGCCCTTGGGTACGGCCGCCCGTATACTGGTCGGGTCTGTCTGGCATTTGGCTAGACTGAGTGTCAACTTGGCGTTTCAGCTTGCATTTTTACCCAAACGGGCAAAAAGCCGCGAACTGGCCGCGCAAAAAGGACTTGCCGCGATGTCTCAGCTCCCCCCTCTGCCGACCGACAGCGCGCTGCAGAAGCTGGTGATTCTCAACGGATTATTGGTCTGTTGTCTGATTTTCGCTGC
Source organism: uncultured Myxococcales bacterium (assembly GCA_903924465.1). Taxonomy (GTDB): domain Bacteria; phylum Myxococcota_A; class UBA9042; order UBA9042; family UBA9042; genus CAIYBN01. The sequence goes on from CAIYBN010000008.1 coordinate 77,078, forward strand.
CTGCTCCAGCACGCCGGGCACCGTCGATCCGGGTGCAACGACGGACGCCAAGACCGACACCAAGTGGCCCGACCTTTTTAGCGGCGATGGCAAGCTCGGCGACGGCGAATTGGGCGATGCGTCCGATGCCAGCGGCGACGCCACGACCACGGTCCTGCCCGGCGAATTCAGCGCGCCCTGCAAAGACGATACCGATTGCAACGCCGGCATGTGCATCCAGGTCTACGGCGGCCAGATCTGCTCCCACGACTGCTCCGGCAACTGCGAGACGGGCTACACCTGCCAACAAGTCACAACTCACGGTGGCGACACGCTTTTTGCCTGCGTGCCGAAGTACAAACACATCTGCGATCCGTGCAATGCCAACAAGGACTGCAACGACGGTGGCGATTCGACGAACGTCTGCATTCCGTACGGCGCTTCGGGCGGTTTCTGCGGCGCGGCGTGCGACGAGATCCTTCAGGATTGCCCCAAAGGCTACACCTGCGACGTGGTGCTGAATCCAGCGACCGGCGCGAAGGTTCACCAGTGCCAGCATCAGGGAATTTGCGAATGCTCACAAGCTGCTGAAAATCTCCAACTTTCCACGACCTGCTACATCCAAAATGACTATGGCAAGTGCAGCGGCGTGCGTGCTTGTGGCGTCGGCGGCTTGGCAGAATGCACTGCACCGGTACCAGCCCAGGAGATCTGCAACAACATCGACGACGACTGCAACGGCTATACGGATGATTTCAACGCCAGCTCCAAGTGCCCGATTACCAACGAATTCGGTACCTGCCAGGGCATCATCAAGCAATGCGTCAACGGCCAAGCGCTTTGCGAGGGCCAGACGCCGACTACCGAGCAGTGCAACGGCAAGGACGACAACTGCGACGGCAAGACCGACGAAGGCTTGTGCGAAGACGGCGACCCCTGCACCAAGGACACGTGCAACAGCGATGGCTCCTGCCAGCACGTGCAATTGGGCGGCATGGCGTGCGACGACGGCTCGATTTGCACGCAGACGGACAAGTGCTTGAGCGGCAAGTGCGTCGGCGGCAACAACATGAATTGCGACGACAACGATCCGTGCACGACGGACAGTTGCGATCCGTTCGTCGGCTGCCAGCATGCCAAGGCTTCCGACGGCGTCTGCACCGAGGACGGCAACCTCTGCACGTTGGACGTCTGCAAGTCCGGCGTCTGCACGCACGTGATTCAGGACGGCGGCAAGTGCACCGATGACGGCCTGCCCTGCACCAACGACCTGTGCGATGCGGCGGGCGTGTGCAAGCACACGCAGTCGAGCGGCCCTTGCGAAGACGGCAACCCCTGCACGGAAGGCGACATGTGCGTCAGCGGCGTGTGCAAATCTGGCCCCATGAAAGGCTCGGTGGCGTGCGACGACAGCAATCCGTGCACGGTCGACACCTGCGATCCCAACCAGGCCGGTGGCTGCGTGCACGCCAACAACGATTTTGCCGCGTGCACGTCCACCTCCACGGAATGCCCCATCGGCCAGTGCGCCGGCGGCCAGTGCTTCCCGCAGCCGAACAAGACCTGCTCAACCACGGTCAAGCTCGATCTGTGCCAGAACCAGGACATCGCCGGCGTGTGCACGTCGGCGGGCAAGTGCGTGCCAACGCAAAAATCCCAGCCGTTTTCATGCGGTGGCGCTTCGTGCAAAAGCATCTGCGTCACCTGCGTGGTGCCCGTTTGTCTGGACTTTCTGCTGAGTTCGCCCTGAGGCGAGCCAGCTTCCCGCTGCGCCCTTGATCCCCTCAAGCGCGGCGGACAACTCAGGTCGTGGCCGGCTGCGCGCCGAAGCTGCAAACCTACTTCAGAAGTTTGATCCCGAGAACTTGCCCGGTTGCGGCAGGCTCTGGTAAGGTAGACGGGAGGCCTGTGCCTTTTGTGGGCCAGGCGACCAAGCGGACCGTCGGTCGTGTGATGTCGAAGGACCCGTTGTCCCAGGATCCCGGGGGGGAGGAACCAATGCGAAAACAATCAATGATTCTGAGTGCTTGTCGTCTTGCCAACAACGAGACGCTGATTGCTCACACTCCTTCTCGCACACCTGTTTGGCTGACGATGCTCGCGCTGATTTTGGCGCTCGGAGCTTGCGGCCAGACGACAACCACACCAGACGCGGAAACGCCGATTGACGACACGACCGACAATTCGGACGCGGCCGTCACGACCGACGTGACCAACGACGCGCCAGACATCAAAACCGGCGACACGACCGACAAGCAGGACACGAACAAGGACACGGACACTGGTCCGACCCCTTGCACCACGGCAGCCGATTGCCCGGGCAACCCCGACCCATGCCACGTCTGGGTGTGCTCGACGGGCGGCACCTGCGATGGCTCCTCGAAGCCTGCCGCCGCTGGCACGGCTTGCGATGACGGCAAGGCTTGCTCCGCCGGCGACAAATGCGACGCGGCAGGCGTCTGCCAGCCCGGCACCGATCCGAATCCGCAGAAAGATCCGAAGACCGGCCAACTCAACAGCTGCCTCGTGTGCAAGTGCGCCAACAATGCGGACGGCACCTGCGCCAACGTGACGACCGACACCGGCGCCAAGTGCGATGACAGCAACGCGTGCAGCAAGAACGATTCCTGCCAGGCGGGCGGCATTTGCCTGGGCGCGGTCGATCCGCCGGTCGCAGCCACCAACAGCTGCTACAGCAACGTTTGCGATCCGAAGACGGGCTTGTCCAGCCCACAGCCCACAGCCGCCAACGCCGGTGCGTCGTGCGACGACGGCGATGCGTGCACCCAGGGCGAGACGTGCACCGGCGCCGCGTGCACGGCCGGTACGCCGGTGTCCTGCACGAGCGGCAGTCCGTGTCTCGTCGCTGCCTGCGACAAGAAGCTGGGTTGCCAGACGTCGCCCCTGCCGCTCACGACGGGTGTGACGGTCGCCTGCGACGACACCGACGCCTGCACGGAGAACGACAAGTGCCTGAAGACCGGCAAGTGCTTGGGCACGTCCGTTATCGCTGGCCTCACGACTTTGCCCTGTCAGGTGGTCAGCTGCGACTCAGCCACCGGCAAATTGACCTATGCGCCAGCCGCCAACAACACCAAGTGCGATGACGGCGACCCCTGCAGCAAGGTCGACGTTTGCATCAACCAGCAGTGCAAAGGTTCGACGCTGATCTGCAATGACGGCAATCCGTGCACCGACGACACCTGCGATCCGTTGAAGTGCACGGGCTCGGACTGCGGCCAATGCGTGGCACCCGTCAAGGCCGATGGCGCGTCCTGCGACGACGGCAACAAGTGCACGACGGGCGACGCGTGCAGCCAAGGAAAATGCAGCGGCTTGGCGACGGATTGCGACGACAAGAACAGCTGCACGAATGACTCGTGCCAACAGGCTTCAGGCTGCTTGCACACGCCGGTCGTCAGCGCCATGGCTTGCGACGACGGCGACAGCTGCACGATCACCGACAAATGCATTGGCACGGCCTGCAAAGGCACCGCGAAAGACTGCACCGACACCGATCCGTGCACCTCCGATGCATGCGACTCGACTGCGCCGGCCCTTTCGAATTGCACGCACTTGAAGTTCGACGGCCCCTGCGACGACGGCAACAATTGCACGAACTTTGACCTGTGCGTTGGCGGCAAGTGCGCGGGCAACAAGGTGGATTGCAACGACGGCAACCCGTGCACGAATGACCTGTGCGACAGCATCAAGAAGTGCCAGCACATTCCGCTGCCGGGCGGTACGCAGTGCGACGACGGCCTGGCCTGCACGCAGAACGACTACTGCGATGCCGGCAAGTGCACGCAGCTGCCCGCCGACAACAAGTGCACCACGTGCAACTCCGACGCCGACTGCGCCAAGTTCAACGATCAGGACATGTGCAACGGCACGATCAAGTGCTTGAGCAGCTACAAGGGCAAAGTCTGCGACACCGATCCGGCGACCGTCGTGAAATGCGATGGCTCCAAGGACAGCTCGTGTGCCAAGAACACGTGCAATCCGGACAACGGCGTGTGCGCGATCGTCAAGTTCAACGCGGGCACGTTCTGCTCCGGCGACCAGTGCCTGAACAACGCCCAGTGCGACGGTTTGGGTAGCTGCAAGGGCATTGCCAAGAACTGCGACGACAACAATGTGTGCACGACGGACAGCTGCGACTCGACCATTGGCTGCAAACACGCCTCGGTGACGGACGGCACGACCTGCGACGACGGATCGAAGTGCACGCCCAAGGATTCCTGCATCGGCGGCACTTGCCTTGGCAACACGAACACGTGCGCGTGCACCAGCGACGCGCAATGCGCCGGTTTGGATGACGGCAACCTGTGCAACGGCATCCTGACCTGCCAGAAGAGCCTCTGCCAGCTCGACCCGACGACGGCGATCACCTGCTCGTTGCTGAGCAACCCGTGTCAGGACAACGTCTGCACGCCGTTGACCGGCAAGTGCAGCCCGGTGGCCAAGGCCGACAACACGAAGTGCGACGACTCGAATTTGTGCACGCTCGGCGAAGTCTGCTTGGCCGCGGTTTGCACTTCCACAACGGCGACGAATTGCAACGACAACAACCCGTGCACGCAGGACTTCTGCGACACAGCGTTTGGCTGCGGCAACGCGCCCGTGGCGTTGGGCAGCGTCTGCAACGACGGCAATGACTGCACGACCAAGGACTCCTGCAAGACCGGCGCCTGCTTGGGCGTCGCGCTGAATTGCGATGACGGCAACCCGTGCACGCTCGACACGTGCGCCAAGGTCGGTGGCTGCTCGCACACAATCAACAACACGCTGAGTTGCAGCGACGGCGACCCGTGCACCAAGCCGGACCATTGCGCTGACGGCGTTTGTGTCAGCACACCACTGAATTGCGACGACAACAATTCCTGCACGATTGACGCGTGCGACGGCAACGGCGGCTGCAAGAACGTGGTCTACCCCGGCAAAGATTGCGATGACGGCAACCCGTGCACCATCCAGGACGTTTGCGTGAACGACAAGTGCGTCGGCAAGGTCAAGAGCTGTGACGACGGCAATGCCTGCACCAACGACATTTGCACCGCGGGCACGTGCATCTTCTCGGCGGCGACCGGCCAGCCGTGCAACGACTCCAACGAATGCACTGGCCCGGATTTTTGCGACGGCAACGGCCTTTGCCAAGGCAAGACCACGGATTGCTCGACAGGCACCGTGTGCCGGACCTTCCTGACCTGCTCGCCTGTCACTGGTTGCATTTCCGTTCAGAATGACGGCGCGAATTGCGACGACGGCGACGCCTGCACGGGCGCGCCACCGCTCATGACCGACAAGTGCCAGGGTGGCGGCTGCACCGGCCCCACGATCAATTGCAACGACAACAACATTTGCACCAACGACAAATGTGACAGCAAGTTGGGCTGCCTCATCACGGCCGTGTCGTGCGATGACGGCAATTCCTGCACGATCGACACGTGCGATCAGGTGAAGGGCTGCCAGCATGAAATCGTCAACGGCGGCTTCTGTGACGACGGCAACGCGTGCACGCAGAACACGACGTGCGACACGGGCGCCTGCACCGGCGGCTTGGCGACGGTTTGCGATGACAAGAACGACTGCACCGGCGACACCTGCGACAAGGTGAAAGGCTGTGCTTTTGCGACGTTGCCAGATGGATCGACGTGCACGGACGGCAATATCTGCACCGCGGACGGTTGCGTGTCGGGCACGTGCGTCGGTGTTGCGCTGAACTGCGACGACGGCAATGGCTGCACCTTGGACGAATGCAATCCGATCTCCGGGTGCGTGCACACGCCGATGGCTGAACTCACGGCGTGCGACGACGGCGAGACCTGCACCCTCAACACGATTTGCCAAGGCGGCGTTTGCGGCGGTGGCACCTTGGATAACAAGCTTTGCCCGGCGTATTGCACACCCGAGACGGCGAAAGCGGACTGCGGTTGGTTGGACCCGGACAACAATGCCTGCGACGGCACGTTCCATTGCACCAACATCACGGTCCTCAGCAAGTACGTCTGCAAGTGGGACCCGACCATCGTCACGTGCGACTCGACGAGCGACGGCCCGTGCCTGCAGAACACCTGCGACACCGGCACCGGCGTGTGCGGCATGGCGCAGGTGAAGACTGGTACGCCGTGCGAAGACGGCAAGGGCTGCACGGTAGGCACCACCTGCAACAACGGCGTTTGCAACATGGGCGTTCCCAACGACTGTGCCAGCGCGAAGGACGCCTGCAACGGCGCCACTTGCGTGGAAGATCCGAATGCAATCAATGGTTTCAAGTGCGTCGTCCTGCCTCTCGACCCGACGACTGCGTGTGACGCGGACGGCAATGGCTGCACCGCCAACGACCACTGCTCAGCCGGCAAATGCGTTTCGGGCACAGCGGTTGACTGCTCGGGCGTGGCGGCGTCGTGTTATGTCGGCAGTTGCAAATCGACGGGCACCAACTCGTTTACGTGCCAGACCGCGAAAGCCGCGAACAACACGGCTTGTGACGACAACCAGCTGTGCACGGTCGGGGACTTCTGCACGGACGGCACATGCACGCCGGGCACGGGCACGTTTGACTGTTCAGCCAAAACGGGGACTTGTGCTTTGGGCATCTGTGATCCGGCCTCCAACGCGCCCTTTGGCGCTTGCGTGCCGTCACCGGTGAACGAAGGTCAGCCATGTGATGCCGACAAGAACGGCTGTACGGTAGGCGACCGATGCACGCAAGGCTTCTGCGTACCGGGTATCGCGCCCAACTGCAACAGTTCAACGACGGACTGCACGACAGGTGCATGCAAGGCGGCGAGCAACACAACCTATGCCTGCGTCGGCGCGCCCAAGGCGGACAAGTTGCCTTGCGAAGCGGACAAGAATGGCTGCACGGTCGGTGACGCCTGTTTGGCCGGCGTCTGCTGGCCCGGCCCGGCCGCGGACTGCTCGATGTTGTCCTCGAAGGATGGCTGCCTGGTTGGTACGTGCCAGTCGTTGGGCAATTCGCAAAACACCTGCCTCGCAGTACCGGCGCCAGTCGGCGCGATTTGCGACGCAGACGGTACTGGTTGCACCAAAGGCGACGCCTGCAACACCTACGGCAACTGCGTCGCGGGCCCCAACGTTGACTGCAGCATCACGAGTGATTGCGCGAGCGGTGCTTGCTTGAGCACGAGCGCGCAGACTTACCTTTGCAACGGTGCCTGGAAAGCGGACGGGACGCTATGCGATGCGGACAACAGCGGCTGCACCATCAAGGATTCCTGCCTGGGCGGCGTTTGCAAGGCGGGTACTGCCGTCGATTGCGGCGCCTCGAGCGTTCAGTGCCAGGCGAAGTCGTGCCTGTCGACGGGCCAGGACATGTACACCTGTCAGAGCGGCGCGCTGCCGGACAAGACGGTGTGCGATGCGGACCAGAACGGATGCACGGTTGGTGACGCGTGTGCGTCGGGCGTCTGCTACAAGGGCGCAACCCAGGATTGCTCTTCGTTCATCAACTCGTGCACCCAGGCAACTTGTGCCAGCACCAGTTCGACGGCGTATGTCTGCAATGTGAAGTCCATGACCAGCTATCCCCCGCTCTCGCCGTCCGTGTCTTGCGTGACCGGCGCCAGCCCGAGCACGTGCCCCACGGGCTACAATTGCGTGACGGGTCAGTGCCTGCCGTCCGTGACGCTGTCCTGCAGCGACGGAAACCTGTGCACGCCATTTGACTATTGTTCGGCGGGTACATGTGTCGGCGCACCGGCGAATTGCGATGACGGCGACACGTGCACCACCGATTCCTGCGACCCGAAGACGGGCTCTTGCGTGCACACGGCCATCGCGGGTTGTGGAATCTGCTTGACCGAATATCTCGCCACCACTTTGGACGCCAATGCGGTCGTGCGCAGCCGCAACGCGGCCATCGCGAACTGGGCGATCACAACGGACGGTGAGGTCACGTGGAGCGCTGCAACTTGGCAGGACCCGGCGGCCACGCCATCGCAGACCAGTTTGTTGATGCGCAAGTTGTATCTGGAATCGACCGGCCCGTCCCAACTCGATTTCGACGTCACCGTGTCCGGCAACAATGCCGATTGCGCTGTCGCGTCGCTGGGTGTGTTGGTCAACAACGTGAACGTCAAAAACGTGTGCGACGCGTCGGTCCAGACGCACGTCACGGTGCCGTTGACAGCGTGGACGGGTGCGCCGGTTGATATTGCGTTCTCGACCGGCCCGGGCTCGACCAAGCCGACTTCGACGGTCGTGGTCGCGATGTCCAACATCAAAGTGAAAGGCATGTGCACGACGTCCTGTGTTGGCGTCGACTTTGAACCACGCGATTCCGGCAATCCGGCGTATCCGTACGTGATGCCGCAGTCGTGGAAGGCGACCACGACCGATGTGACGTATGCCAGTTGGGCAACGAGCGCCGCGTCGGGTCATACCGGCACCTCGGAGTTGTTGGCGACCTGGACCGGCGCGCCGACGAGCGGTACGCCGCAGGTGGCCAAGATGACGATTCCGCGAGTGAGCGTCGTGGCCGGCAACTTCCTGAACTTTGCGTTCAAGACATCGTTTGGCGATCAGACGTGCGGTGCGGATGACCTCTCCGTGCGCGTCGTCACCGCGACTGGCGTGGTTGAACTGCTCAAACAGTGCAGCAACTCGTCGGGCTGGTTGGTGAAGTCGTATGACCTCTCCGCCTTCGTCAACACCACGGTCGACATCGACCTCGTGGTGACGACGGGTGCCAGCTCCGCCGCTGCGGGCACGGTCGAGATCGACGACATCGCCATTACGGGTACGTGCACGTACCTGTGCTTGAACGACGATTTCGAGTCAGGTGGTTTGGCCAAATGGACGACAGCCAGCACCGACTCGGGCTCCAAATTCAAGCCGTTCGCGGCCAATACCACGACGTATCAGTCAGCCTCTACGTCGGCGTTTGCCCAGTACGACAGCACATCGACGAACGGGAAGATGGTCTACATGACGGGCGACATCAGCAAGGGCACGTTCCTGCAGTTGCCTGTCCTGGGCGCCACGCTTTCCATGGCCGTCAATGCATTTTCTGCGACGCCACCGTCGGACTGCGCGACCAATGCGGCCAGCGGGATCTTCTGGTTCCGCGTCACGGAGCCTTCCGCGAGCGTGGTCACGACTGTCGCGAGCTTGTCCAACGCCGGGCCGGCCAAGTCGTGGGAATGCTCCCCGCCGACGACGGGCTGGGGCACATTCCAGACCCCAGTGTCCCCGAGCGCGACCCTCGACGTCGTCACACCGAACTTCTATGTGGTCAAGCAGGCCGGTTCGGCGTCCGGCAAGATCTACATCGACGACGTTCAGGTCATCTGCCAGTAGTCCCGCGCACTCGCCCAATGGGCTGGGCAAACACGGCGGATGCCCTCTGCCGTGTTTGCCCGTCGCGCCGACAACGCGCGCGCCCATCCCTGCAGAATTGACGCGCCTGACGCTTCCGGTTCAAATGCCGAACGGGAGATGATCCATGCGCGCCCATTGGCACCGTCCGACAGCGATTGCCCTGCTCCTGCCGCTCCTGGTTGTGACGGTTCCCGCGTTCGCGGCAACGCCGGGGGGCGTGTCCGCGCAGGATGCGCCGCTGACAACCTTGTTCGACCTCAGCCACGACGAGCCGGCGCTTCGGGAAATCGCTTTTGACGTGGCGCGGTCGCTGCGGCGTTCGAAGCAGGTGCGATACCGCGATCTCGATGAGGAACTGAACCGCGGCGCAGAGGACAATGCGGTTGCCAGCGTGCGGAGTGGCGACGGCCTGGTGAAATCCGGCAAGGCAAAATTGGCGGCGGCCCAATACCCTGCTGCTGCGGACGACTTTGATGCTGCCGTCGAGAGCTATTTGGAAGCCTATGCCCTGCTGCCTGATCTGGCCGTCTTGCCTCGAGCCATGGCGCTCCTGGGCGTGGCGCAATGGCTGGGCGGCGAGGAGAAGAAGGCGGCGGCGAACTTTGCGCGAAGTATCCAGGCCGATCTGAAGTACGAGCAGGATTTTACCGAATACCCGCCGAAGGTGCAGGCTGCCTACGACGACGCCCGCAAGGGTGTGCTGGCGCGGCCGCGGATCCAGTACGAGGTGCGGACGACGCCCGCCAACGCGCGGGTCTACGTCAACGGTGTGTTCCAGGGGCTGTCCCCCATCTGGGTGAAGACGGCTGCAGGCGAGCAGTTTGTCGCGATCTCCAAACAAGGCAGTGCCCGACGGGCGCGGATCCTGCAACAGACGCAGGCGGAATCACCGGCGGTAGTGGAAGAACTGCCGTCCGCCAAGCGCAAAGCGGCTTTTGATTCGGTCTGCGAGCGGCTGAGCGAAATCTTCGAAGGCGCCGTAGAGCCGAATGACTTGACCGAAGCGCAGGGCTTGGGCGGGGCGACTTACGCTGTGGCGCTGCGGGCGTCCGGAACGCGGGACAAGATGAAGATCGAGCTCGCGCTGGCGAATCTGGCGGGACGTCAGGTCGTGAACCGTGTGCGACGTGAGATCAGGTGGCAGAAGCGGGACAAGGAATTGATCGACAGGTTGGTCGATGAACTCTTTCGCATTCCAGAGCTACCGGTTTCAGAAGCGCCTGCGCCGGCACAGGTTACGCCGGTCTACAGAACGTGGTGGTTCTGGACCGTCATCGGCGCCGCCGCCGCTGGTTCGGCAGTGGCTGTGCTGGTAGCCGTGCACAAGAGTTCCGCAACGGCATCCAAATACGGCAACGGCGAAGGCGGGCTTGTCATCCGTTTTTGACGGTACTGGCATTCGGGCACCCGAAGCTGCTACCGAGCGCCGCTCTTGTCGGTCATGCCCAACAACTTGAGCCCGCGAAGCTTGGCGATTTCCTGTTTCAAGGCAATAAGTTTGCGGGTCCGCGTCATCAAGATCGGCAAATCAGCGTTCGATTTCAGGAGCTCGCGCGCGTGGGGCAAGAGTTCACGGCCGGCGTCGACTGCGGCCTTGAGCTGGCCAAAAGCAGGATCCTTGGTCAAGGCGGGGTCATTGGGATGCCAGCCGGCCGCGGCCAGCCGCTCGTCCAATGACCGCCAACGCAGATCCAGTTGGGGCGGCGTCACGTTGCGCTCAAACCAACCATCCGCCTTCAGGGTTACCGTATCACCGACAATTTTGGCGCTCCGGACCGCGACCAAACGTTCACATTGTCCGACTTCGTCGATCAAGCTCGCGATGACGGGCATTGGGCCATTGACCACAACTTCCAGCGGAACCACTTGCACCAGTTCGTCGACCGGCAAGAGCCACCGTTCTCCTGGCTTCAACTGGACAGGCTGAGGCCGGGCGCCGTCAGGGACATCCACTTTGAACGAACTGATCAGGAGTCCACGCGCCAAGGCTGCGCGGCGAAAACAGGATTCAGCATTATCGAGCGCTGGTCCCCCAGCTACCCCGTTTGCCAGACCGCTCAAGACGAGGGCGGTCGTGATGTCAGACCGTGCTTTTCGCGCGGAAACGTCCTGATCCTGTACGTCCAGAATCGCGCCAACTTCCCGTTCTGCTGTGCGAGCGAGCTCTGCGAGTGGGATCGGCTGCTGAGCTGGAGCCGGGGGCGGATCGCCAAACGGGCGGGCGCATGCCACCAGCGCGACCATTGTCCATCCAGCGAGCGCGATTTGCCGCATGATTTGCCCACGACAGGCCGCATCTGCAGCCGCACGGTCATTGTGCCACACGCGCGCGTCGCGGCAAACGCCGTTGACCGGTGCCCCCCTGCGCCCTACACTGCCGGGGTCTTCAGACGAGGTTCGCATGGCCAACGATTCTTTCTCCAGCAGCCCGAATCACACGGCAGAAAAGCTGGAAGGTTATCTGTTGAACGCCGGAATTGCCCATGAGCATGTGGGTGAGGGCATGTGGATCCTGCGCGACCCCAATTGGGTCGGCGCGCAGGTCATCGTGCAAAATACCGAGCCTTTGGTGATCTTTCGCGTCAAGCTGATGGACCTGCCGGCCAACTTGTCGGATGCCAAGGCCGCAGCGCTGTTTCGCCACCTGCTGGAATTGAACGCTTCCGACATGTTGCAAGGCGCTTACGCGCTGGAAGGCAACGCGTTGGTGGCCGTGGAAGTGATGCAGTCCGAGAACCTCGACCAGAACGAGTTCCTGGCGGCCATCGATTCCTTGTCGCTGGCGATCATGGACCACCGTCAAGGCGTGCTCGCCAAGCTGGCATAGCCAAACCGACCTTATTTATAGAGGCATATCATGGGCTTGTTTGATCGCATTGGTCTCTTGGTTCGCTCGAATGTCAACGCGGCTGTGTCCAAGGCGGAGGATCCGGAAAAGATCCTGGAGCAGTTGCTCATCGACATGCGCGACCAGTTCATCAAGGCCAAGGAGCAGGTCGCCGTGGCGATTGCGGACGAAAAACGCTTGCAGGCCAAGCTGATTCAGTCGCAGCAAAATGCCGCGGAATGGGAGCGCAAGGCGATGATCGCGGTGAAGGCCGGCGAGGATGGCTTGGCGCAGGAAGCGCTGGCGCGGCAGCAGTCGGAGGCGTCGCAGTCGGCGGAATGGCAGAAGCAGTGGCAGTCGCAGAAGGCGGCGACCGAATCGCTGCGGGCGTCGCTGGTGCAGTTGAACAACAAGATCGACGAGGCCAAGCGCAAGAAGGACCTGCTGGTGGCGCGCGCCAAGCGGGCCGATGCGCAGAAGACCATCCAGAACACGATGGCGGGGCTGAACGACAATTCGGCGTTCGACACGTTTGGCCGGATGGCGGAGAAAGTGGACCAGCTGGAAGCGGAAGCCTCGGCATCCGAAGAGCTTGCGGCAGATGTGAGCGGCGCGACGCTGGACGACAAGTTCAAGAAGCTGGAGAACCAGCAGGGCCCGAGTGACGCGCTGTTGGCGTTGAAAGCCAAGATGGGCATCCTGCCCGCGCCGGTAGCCAAAGTGCTGGCCGTGGAAGATGTTGCGATCGAGGATATCCCGGTGCCGGATATCGGCGTGCCCAGCAAGACCCGGGCGTAACCGCGATCCGCCGTTCCGCACGCGGTTCGGTTCGAACCGGCTGTTGGCGACCGCGAGGGTCGACTTTGGACCGATTCAGAGTTTCGCCTTGAAAGGCATCCAGAATCGGTGGCCGCGAAAGATGCGGTGTGGATTTGGGCAGCAGCTGCGGTGTGTCCTGCGGACTGAGCTCCACTTGGACGGCGCGGCCAAGTCCCAACGCGTGCCGGAGCGACAGGCAAGTAAGCTGACCCGCGGCCCGCGGTTGCAATTGGTTGCGAAGCCGCGACCGGTGCCGTAGTCTGACGTCGCTTTGCCCCATGCCCGTGTCGCGGAGAGAAATCGCCCCATGATGTTACTGAATCGCTTGAATATGCTGGTGTTTTGCGCTGTACTCGTCACCGGCTGCGGGTCGTCAACGGCGCCGGGGACCGACGACAGTGAACAGGACGTGGATCAGGGCACCGACGCAACGGACGGCGATGCGGCGACCGATGATGGCAGCGATGCGATTCCGGAAGACGTTTCGGCCACGACCGACATCGCCAAGGACATTGCCAAGGACGTGGCGGTGAACGATGCGGCTGACACGACCGATACGCAGGATGTTGGCGACACGCAAGGTTCGGATGGGCAAAGCGATGCGGGCTGCGAATTGCTGCCCAGTTCGCTCGCTGCGGGCAGCCTGATCATCAACGAAATGATGATTCATCCCAAAGCGGTTGGCGATTCCTTTGGCGAATGGATGGAGATCCTCAACACGACGACCAGTCCGATCCCGCTGACGGGCCTGTACTTGAGCACGACCGATGGGCTCAGCCACACCGTGTTCGCCTGTGGCCTGATGGTGCCGCCCGGTGGCGTGGTGACGCTGTGCCGCGACGCGGACAGCAGCAAAAACGGCGGCGTGGTGTGCAACTACGAGTACGGCGACGAAATCAAATTGGCCAATGCGGCTGGCGACCTCACGCTGCGCAACGCGGTGGCCAGCGGGTCGACCGTCCAGGACACCGTCACGTGGGATGCGAGCCAATTGCCGGTCGACGGCAAGTCGTGGAGTCTCGATCCCGGTCACGCCAACGCAACAGCCAATGACAACATCGACTTCTGGTGCAACGGCGTGAGCCCCTACGGCAGCGGCGATCTCGGCACGCCTGGGGCGCTGAACGCGGATTGCCCCAAGCCGGTCGACACCGACGGCGACGGCATCGTGGACGGCAAGGACAACTGCCCGCTGGTGGCCAATCCGGATCAGAAGGATACCGACGGCGACAAGATCGGCGACGCGTGTGACAACTGCCCGTTGGTGGCCAACGCCGACCAGCTCGATACGGATGGCGACGGCGCCGGCGACGCCTGTGATCCGGCAATTTGCGGCGACGGCGAGCTGGATGCCAAATATCCGGGAGGCTTGCCGGGCGAGCAATGCGACGACGGCAACACGGACAATGACGACGGCTGCACCAACGACTGCAAGATCGCGCCCGTCGTGCCGGTTGAGCTGGTCATTGCTGAAATCATGGCGATTCCTTACAACGCCGACTCGCAGCCGGGCGAATGGCTGGAGCTGTACAACGGCTCGACCAAGACGCTGGACCTGACGGGCTGGATCCTGAAGTCCGGCAAGGCTGGTCAGGTGACGCTGCCGGCGCTGACCATGGCGCCAGGGACGCGGCTCGCCTTCGGGGGCTCGACCGACAAGCTGTACAACGGCGGTGCACAGGTCGATTGGGCGTGGCCGGTGACGTTCGGCCTGGATGACGTGGAAGATACCGTCTCGGTGCTGCACGGCACGGCGGTCATCGACGCAGTGCACTACGGCGTGCAAACGCCCACGCCGACTTCGGGCGAAGCGCTGCAGCTGGATCCAGCGCATCATGCGGTTGAGTTCAATGATTTCGCGAAGTATTGGTGCCAGGCGGATCAGCCGATCAACGACGCGGATCCGACGTCCAGCGATTTGGGCACGCCGGACAAGGCCAATTCGACCTGCATTCCGGTGGGCAAGGACAAGGACGGCGACGGCACCAAGAATGAGACGGACAACTGCCCGTTTGACAGCAACGTTGGGCAAAAGGACACGGACGGCGACGGTTTGGGCGACGTTTGTGACAATTGCCCGGGCGTGGCCAATCCCACACAAGCGGATGGCGATCACGACGGCATCGGCGACGTTTGCGACAACTGTCCGCTGATTGCGAATCCCGACCAGAGCGACAGCAATGGCAACGGCTATGGCGATTTTTGCGACGCACCGACGTGCGGCAACGGCAAGCTCGACGTGTACGAAGTGTGCGACGACGGCAACAAGCTCTCGGGCGACGGCTGTTCGGCGACCTGCCAGGTCGAGTCGTTCAGCGCCGGACAAATCCTCATCACCGAGTTCATGGTCAAGCCCATGGCCGTCACGGACAGCTTGGGCGAGTGGGTTGAGCTATTCAACAACACCGACCATCCCATCGACATCAGCGGCTGGAACCTGCACGACGACTTGACGCAGAAGCATTTCATCTCGCCCGGCGTGCCGTTTGTCGTGCCGGCGCAAGGCTTTCGCGTGCTGGGTATCAACGGCGACAAGACCAAGAACGGCGGCGTGCCGGTCGACTACGTCTACACCGATTTCACCTTGGCCAACCTGGCGGACGCGATTGATCTGGACTGGAACGGCTTGATGATCGACGACGTGAAATACGTCAAGCAG
Source organism: uncultured Myxococcales bacterium (assembly GCA_903924465.1). Classification (GTDB taxonomy): domain Bacteria; phylum Myxococcota_A; class UBA9042; order UBA9042; family UBA9042; genus CAIYBN01. The sequence goes on from CAIYBN010000008.1 coordinate 92,707, forward strand.
ACGCCAAGCGTCCCCGGTTTTGACATCCAGGACGGCAAGTCCTTGTCGCTCGACCCGACGCATTTCAACGCGACGGACAACGATCTGGCGACGAGCTACTGTCCCGGCAAGTTCAAATGGTCAGGCAGCGCGGGCGATTTTGGCACGCCGGGCAAGCTGAACACCACGTGCAAGAACATGTGTCTCGACGCCGGTGGCGGCAATGTCGCGGACGGCACGGCGTGCGATGACGTGACGACCGAATGGTGCCAAGCGGGCGTGTGCGTGATCAAGCCGTACTGCGGCGACAAGATCGTCCAGTTGAGCCTGGGCGAGCAGTGCGACGACGGCAACGACAAGAATGGCGACGGCTGCGACGCGCAGTGCCACATCGAGATCAAGCCGACGCCGGATGGCACGCTGATCATCACGGAAATCGAAGTGAATCCGGACGCGGTGTCCGATGAAGACGGCGAGTGGCTGGAGCTGTACAACCCGACGAGCAAGCCAATTGACTTGGCTGGCTGGAAGCTGAGCGACACGACCGGCGACTTGCATGTGATCACGGCGGCGTGCGGCGACGGCCTGACGGAAGGCGCGGAGGAGTGCGACGATCACAACCTGAAGGACGGCGATGGCTGCGACGCGACTTGCCACGTCGAAGGCACCTGCACGCTGCTGCAGCTGAACGGCGCGACCAGCGTGGTCACAGTGACGCCGAAGACCACCTTGCCGTTTGGCGACAAATTGACCGCGCACGGCTGGTTTCTGCTGGATGCGCTGTATGGCGCGGGCACCTGCCCGACCGCGACCGGCACTTCCGCGTGCAGTGACTTGTTCAGCTTTGGCGTAGCCGGCGACGCATCCTTTGGCGCGCGAGTCCAGGATGGCAAGCTGCGCGCGTTTGTCGGCCCGGCGGTCTTCGACTTGGCTGATGCCGCGACGGGACAGTGGTTTCACCTCGCGCTGACGTACGACAAAGGCAAACTGGTCGCGCTGCTCAACGGCACCGTTGTGCTGCAAGTGTCCGTCGCGGGCTGGCCTACCGGGCAGAACGCCGCGGTGCTGACGATGGGCGGCGCACAAGAGGCGGGCACGAGCAACCTGCTGCATCAGCTGAAGGGCAGCGTCGCGAGCTTCCAGGTTTCCGCGTTGTTTGGCGCCGCGATGATCCGGCCGATCGGCCCGCAGGTGAAATGGTCGGCGCCGTGGAAGGGCGACCTGGTGTCCATCCAAGTGGACGACGGCAGCGGCACCACGCCTGTCGACGCGAAAGGCAACGCCGTGACCGCGATCGATGGCACCTGGAGCACGGCCAACGGTCCGTATTGCAAGGACGTGAATGGCTTTGTCGGCGGCAATTCGGCCAAGACGCCGGGTGGCAGCGCGCTGACGATCCCGCCGGGCGGCTATGCCGTCATTGGCCAGCGGATCGATCTGACGCTCAACAACGACGTCAACGTGCTCTACGGCATGGCCGACAACCCCGCAGGTAGCGGCTTTTCGCTCAGCAACGGCGGTGACGAGGTCATCCTCAGCAATCCGGCGGCGACGATGATCGACACCGTCGTGTACGATTTCACCTTCCCGTATGGCAACGGCTACGCGATGATGCTGGTCGGCAGTTGTTACGACACGACTGCCAACGACGCGGCAACCTGTTGGCAGGCTGCGTCCAGCGGCGCGTGCGCGTACGGCGCATACGACGCGTTTGCGGGCAGCACCTACGCCAAATGTGGCGTTGGATTGCCTGCCTGCATGGCGACTGAAGTCTGCCAGGACGACGGCTTCGGCGTTCTGGTCTGCCACTTGAAGGATCGCGGAACCCCTGGTGCCATCAACGTCTGCCCCGGGCAGTGACGGCGGCCAAAGGCCAGAACGCATCCCTGGAGTCTGAGATGTCCCACAACGCATTGGCCACGATGGACTCGCCCACGGATTTGGCGATGGTCGCGCGTGATCCACTGCTGGATGTGCTGGCTGACGCCCTGATCGCCCAGGGGATTCGTGTCCAGCGCCCGCCGCCGCAGGAGTGCGCTTGGCAAGCGTTTCTTCAGGGCGCGGTCCTGTGTGTGCTGGCGCCGACGGCCACGGAGACGCCGGCGCAAGTCTGGCAGTCGCTGGCCGATCGGGCCGCGCAGTTGTTGCCGATTTCTGTGGCCGCGCTGCCGGAATCGCGCCGCGACGAACAAGGCGATTGGCTCGCGGCGGGCTTTGACGACGTCGTCGTCGGCACCTTTGACGCGCAGGAACGGGCGCTGCGGCTGCACGGGCGGATGCGGTCTCGCGGCGTGCGGCACTCGCTGGCATCGCGCGACCCGCTGACCGGCCTGCCTACGCAACAGGTCTTCTTCTCGCGCCTCGATCCGACGATTCGCCTCTCGTCGCGGGCCAACATGCCGATGGCGGTTGCGGTCGTTGACATGGACGGCTTCATTGCTATCGAGCGCGACAAAGGTCGCGAGGTGGCGCGCGCGCTGCTCATCGACATGTCAGAACACCTGCTGGCGACGTTGCGGCGGTCCGACACCGTGGCGCGGCTGGGCGACGATCGTTTCGGCCTGATCCTGAATCACATCACGCCGTTTGAGGCGAGGCGACTGCTGTACAAGTTGTGGCGCAGCTTGGGTCTCCGGCCGGAGACCTTGGAGCGCCTCGGTGAAACCGCCAACCGGGTCACATTCACAGCCGGCGTGGCGACGTTTCCGGGCGATTCGAGCGATGGCCAGGAGCTGTTCACCCGCGCCGAGATCGCGCTGGACGTGGCGCGCACGACAGGCCATCGCCGCGTGCTACTTTACTCTGAGACGTGTGGGGATTCCGGAATGGCCACACACGGAACGGACTTGCGCTACCACCGCGTGCAATCCGGTGGTCGTGATGAGCCGGAATGATTTCGCGTGACGATTCCGTGAAGCGCCGCGGGGAAAAACGCACGATGGAAGGGCTTTGACAAAATATCACCAACGGAAGGCTGGACGAATTGATGGCATTGATCCATAACGCGGGCGCGACGGGCCAATTGCGGGTACGTCAGGCCTTGGAATTTTCCAGTCTAGCTGCTACGACCCGAGGTTCGTTCACCCTGTGAGCGATTCGGCGGACGGGTAAGTCCGCAAATGGGTTGTTTCTCTTGTCGTCTCTGAGCGAAATCTTCGCGTGAATGGGGTATCACCCCGCAGAATGGGAGACGCGTTTTGCGAACTTGCAGTCAGCCCGTGCCGGGAAGCCACCGCAGCGCGGTGCGAAGGAACGCACAGACAATGAACCTACGAGCTATGACCCCGCGACTTCTTCGTTTCCTGCCCGCGCTGGTGATCATCACCGCGCTGTCCGGCTGCGACTACACCGACGTGACCGTGCCGACGTACCAGAAGGGCTACAAGCCGGTGCAGCCGATCTCGTTCTCCCACAAGCTGCACGCGGGCGACCTCCAGATGGAGTGCCAGTACTGCCACTTTGGCGCCGCCGAGAGCCGCAACGGCTCGATCCCGCCGGTCAACGTCTGCATGAACTGCCACAAGACCGTCAAGCCGGACTCGCCGCAGATCAAGAAGATCGCCGAGGCTTACGACAAGGGCACCTCGATCGCGTGGGTGAAAGTCCACAACTTGCCGGATTTCGTGAGTTTCAACCACAGCCGACACGTTGGCCGTGGCTTGGCGTGCCAGACCTGCCATGGTCCGGTGCAGGAGATGCCGGAGGTGTACCAGTTCAGTTCACTGGCGATGGGCTGGTGTGTGAACTGCCACCGCCAATACAGTGAAAAAGACAGCGCTCAGTTCGGCCAGACGCCGCCTGAGCAGTTCAAGGACCTGCATCTCAAGCCCTCGACGGACTGTGCGGTTTGCCACCACTGATCGGGTGACACCGCGCCGCACCAACCACCGCTTTTTCGCCGAAGCAGGCACCCAGTTCTGGAGGTTCTTTCGATGGACCGCAATCGCGACCACGCAGCCGACAACCACGAGACCAGCCACAAGGCTGTTGCCTCGCTGGCCATTTCCAACGCCCTCTCGGCCACGCAGAAGAACGTCAAAAAGCGGCGTTTTGTCAGCGTGGAAGAGCTCATGCGCGACGCTTCTGTGGAAGCGCTGCGCGAGCAGGAACTGGGCCAGGTGCCCGTCGTCGGTGACGGCAGCGAGCTGCAACGCCGCGATTTCATGAAAGTGGTCGGCGCGACTTTTGCCGCCGCCAGCGTGAGCGCGTGCGCGCGTTTGCCTGAGCGCTATGCGCGACCGTACGTGCAAAAGCCGGAGGAGACGACGCCGGGCCGGGCCTCCTGGTACGCCACGGCGTGTCGGACCTGTTCGGCGGGCTGCGGCTTGTTGGTCAAGAGCCGCGATGGCCGGCCGATCAAGGTGGAAGGCAACGCGGAGCACCCGGTGAGCCGCGGCGGTGTGTGTGCGGCGGGTCAGGCAGGCGTGCTGGACCTGTACGACGGTGATCGCCTGCGCGGGCCGACCGTCGCGGGTGCGCCGGTGAAGTGGGATGCCCTGGATGCGGAAGTAGCCAAGCAGTTGGCGCCGTACGCGACGAACGGCAAGGCGTTGGCGATCGTGACGCCGACCGCGAGTGGTCCGGCCAGCCGTGCGGCGATTGCCGCGCTGCAGAAGAAGTTTCCCGGCGCGCGCCACGTGGTCTACGAAGCAGAAGACATCGGTGCGATCGCGGCGGCCCACGCCTTGACGCACAGCAAGAAGGCTGTTCCGGGCCTGCATTTTGACCGCGCCGAGTTGGTCATCTCATTTGGCGCCGACTATCTCGGCACGTGGCTGCAGCCGGCGGCGTTCACCAAGCAGTGGTCGACGACCCGCGCGGTGTCGCTCGACAAGAAGACGATGTCCCGCACGGTGCAAATTGAGACGCGCTTGTCGCTGACCGGCTCGAATGCCGACGAGCGCTTGCGCATCCTGCCGAGCGAGCAGCGCAACCTGGTGCTGGCCCTGGCGGCAAAGATCGCGGCGGCGACCGGCGTCGATCTGGGCGTGACGGCGAGCGCGGGCGACAAGTCCGCGGTCATCGACAAGCTGGCCAAGGAACTGCTGGCGAACAAGGGCAAGTCGCTGGTTGTGACGGATGCCGAGGATCTCGCCGTGCAGGGCGCCGTGGCGTTCATCAACGAGCAGCTGGGCAACTACGGCAAAACGCTGGATTTGAACTCGCACTTGCAGTCGAACGGTGCGGATGCGGCGGCGATCGACAAGCTGCTGGCGGACGTGAAGTCCGGCGCGGTGACGGGTCTGATTCTGGCCGGCGTCAATCCGGTGTACGACAGCGTGACGCCGGGTGCCTGGGCCGATGCGATCAAGAAAGCGACCGTGTCGATCGCGCTCTCGCAGCGGGCCGATGAGACCGCCAAGCTGTGCAAGCTCGTCGCGGCGAGCAACCACGCGCTGGAGTCCTGGGGCGACCTGGAGACGGTGACGGGCACGCTGACGGTGCAGCAGCCGCTGGTGAATCCGCTGTTTGACACGCGGCAGGTGGAAGATTCCCTGCTGCTGTGGGCGGGCGTGCAGGTGGCTGGCAAGCCGGCGACGTTCCTGCCGTTCCTGCAGGAGACGTGGCAGCAGCAGGTCGCGATCCGCGCGGGCAAGCCGGTGGATTTCATCAAGTTCTGGGACAAGTCGGTGCATGACGGCTACGTGGTCGTGGGCCGCGAGCTGGTGGTGCTGCCCGGTGGTCCGGCGGAAATTGCGCCGCCGCAGGATAGGAAGCGCGATGCCGATCCCAACATGCTGGATTTGTTACCTGCCGTCGCTGGCGCTGCCGATGCCTCGCCGGTGGCCGCGCCGCACGACGTCTCGCCGGTTGGCCTGCCCGTGGCAGTGACGCCGGAAGCGAAGCTGGAAGCGCCGCCGCCGCCGCTGTACACGCTGGATGGCGTCAAGAAAGCGCTCGCGACGCCTGCGGGCAAAATCGCGGGTGACGGCAAGTTCGAGCTGCTGCTGTTCCCAACGGTCGCGCTGCGCAACGGTCAACAGGCCAACAATCCGTTCCTGCACGAGATGCCGGATCCGATCACGAAATCGACCTGGGGCAACTACGCGTGTCTCTCGCCCAAGACGGCGGCAGCGATGGGCGTGGGCTCAAGCGACGTCGTGGCGATCAAGGCCGGCGGTGTGACGGTCGAATTGCCCGTGGTGCTGAGCCCGGGTCTGCACGACAACGCCGTGGCGTTGCCGCTGGGCTTTGGCCGCACGGCAGCGGGCAAGATTGGCGACGGCCTGGGCAAGGACGTGCGGGTGCTGGCACCGCAGGGTGGCGCGGTCAAAGCCGACGTGACCAAGACGGGCGCGGTCGACCCGGTGGCGTTCAGTCAGGTGCACCACAGCTACGAGCACCGCGACAGCGTGCGCGAGACGAGCTTTGACGAATGGGCGGAGGATCCGAAAGCCGGCAACGAGACGCTCGAAGAATCGATGCACGATCCGGGCAAGAGGGACAAGCGCATCACGCGATCGATCTGGAACCGCCACGAATACCCCGGCCACAAGTGGGGCATGGCGATCGACCTGAACAAGTGCACGGGCTGCGGCGCGTGCGTGGTCAGCTGCAACATCGAGAACAACGTCCCGGTCGTCGGCAAGTCGGAAGTGCTGCTGCGCCGCGAAATGCATTGGATGCGCATTGACCGCTATTTCAGCGAGCGCGGCCCGGCGCCGATCGATGGCCAGGACTGGGATTCGACCAAGGACGACCTGCTGGCGCTGGCCGACAATCCGGAAGTCGTGCACATGCCGATGCTCTGCCAGCAGTGCGACAACGCGCCGTGCGAAACGGTGTGCCCGGTGCTGGCGACGGTCCATTCGTCAGAAGGCCTGAACAGCCAGGCGTACAACCGCTGCATCGGCACCCGGTACTGCGCCAACAACTGCCCGTACAAGGTGCGCCGTTTCAACTGGTTCAACTATCCGCACGGCGAAATGGAAGGCAAGCAGGAGGCCGATTTGGTCGCCCTCGCGCTCAATCCCGACATCACCAAGCGTTCGCGCGGCGTGATGGAAAAGTGCAGCTTCTGCATCCAGCGGATTCAGGACGTGAAGGCGCTGGCCTCGCGGGAAGGGCGCGTCGACGTGAGCGGCAATGGCCAGATTTGCAAGCCGGACGAGGTCAAGACCGCGTGCCAGCAGTCCTGCCCGGCGGAAGCGATCACGTTTGGCGACATGAACGCCGCCAGTCAGGTCAAGAAGCAGTACGACGATCCGCGCAATTACTCGGCGCTGGTCGAAGTCGGCACGCAGCCGGCGGTGACGTACATGACCAAGGTGCGCCATTCGGATCGGCCGCGTGCGCCGAAGCGCGTGCACCACGGCGAGAAGAACGAACACGGTACCGACAAGAAGGCGCCCGAAAAGGCGGAGGGTTAATCCATGTCCTCGCATACCTCACATTTGCGCGAACCGCTGGTGACCGGCAATCCGGCATTGGCGCAGATTACGGAAGACATTGTCGGACCGCTGGAGCGTCCGCCGACCAAGCTGTGGCTGGCCGGATTTGCCGTGGCGGTGGCGGTGCTGGGCTTGTGGCTCGTGGCGGTCAGCTACGAAATCTACAACGGCATCGGCACTTGGGGCTTGAACAAGACGATCGGCTGGGGCTTTGACATCACCAACTTCGTGTTCTGGGTCGGTATTGGTCACGCTGGCACGCTGATCTCGGCAATTTTGTTCCTGTTTCGTCAGAAGTGGCGCACCTCGATCAACCGTTCCGCCGAAGCCATGACGCTGTTCGCGGTCATCTGCGCCGCGACCTTTCCGCTCATCCACATGGGCCGTCCCTGGTTCGGCATGATCTGGGTTGCACCTTATCCGAACCTGCGCGGTCCGCTGTGGGTGAATTTCCGCTCGCCGCTGCTGTGGGACGTGTTCGCGATTTCGACCTACTTCACCATCTCCGCGGTCTTTTGGTTTGTCGGCCTCGTGCCCGATCTCGCCACCGTGCGCGACCGCGCGACCACGCGCATTCGCAAGACGATCTACGGCGCGCTGTCCCTGGGCTGGAACGGCTCGAACAAGAACTGGTCCAACTACGAGACCGCGTACATGGTCCTCGCCGGCCTGTCGGCGCCGCTCGTGCTTTCCGTGCACACCATCGTCTCCATGGACTTCGCGACGTCCGTTATTCCCGGCTGGCACACGACGATCTTCCCGCCGTACTTCGTCGCCGGCGCGATCTTCTCCGGCTTTGCGATGGTGCTGACGCTGCTGGTCGTGGCCCGCAAGGTCATGAAACTTGAGCACATGATCACGATCCATCACCTGGAGAACATGTGCAAGGTCATCGTCGCCACCGGCATGATGGTCGGCCTCGCCTACGCGACGGAATTCCTCATCGGCTGGTACTCCGGCAGCAACTACGAGGGCTACACGTTCTTCAGCAACCGTGCCACCGGGCCGATGTCCTGGGCCTACTGGATCATGGTCAGCTGCAACGTCATCAGCCCGCAGGTCTTCTGGTTCAAGAAGATGCGCACCACGCCGTGGATCATCTTCGTCATGTCCATCATCGTCAACATCGGCATGTGGTTCGAGCGCTTCGTCATCATCGTGACGTCGTTGCACCGCGACTACTTGCCGTCGTCGTGGGCCATGTACTCGCCGACGTGGGTTGAATACACCACGTTTATCGGCACTTTTGGTCTGTTCTTCACGCTCTTCCTGCTCTTCACCCGCGTGGCGCCCGTTGTGGCGATCGGCGAGGTGAAAGCGGTCGCGCGCTGGGCTCAAAAAGGTACCGCTCACGGCCACTGATGGCCCACTACCTGACTGACTGGAGCAAGGCTGCCATGCACGCCCAACCCAAAGAACTGAGCACATTCCTGGTCGGGATCTTCACGGAAGAAGATCAGATCATGGCTGTCACCCAAGCCGCGACGGACGCGGGACTGCCGGTCCACGACACGTTCACGCCCTATGCCGTGCACGGTCTGGACCACGCACAGAAGCTGCCCCGCTCCAAGGTCACCTTCGTGGCGTTTTTCGGCGGGATGTGCGGTTTCATGACCGCGGGCCTGCTGCAGATCTACACGCAGGGCATTGCGACGCCCTTGCTGTCCGGCTGGCCGCTCATCATCGGTGGCAAACCCTTCCTGCCGTTCCCGGCGTTCGTGCCGGTATTCTTTGAGCTGACGGTGCTGCTCGCTGGCCTGTCCGCGGCGTTTGGCATGTTCGCGATCAACGGCCTGTTCCCCGGCAAGAAGGCCAGGCTGCTGATCGACGGCGTGACCAACGACCGGTTTGCCATCGCCATCGATCCCCAGGGCAAGAATTACGACGAGGCCAAAGTGCGCGCGCTGTTTGCCGCGCACTTCGCTGCCGAGGTTGCTTTCATCGGAGAGAGCGCATGAACACCGCGTTCGCAATGCACAATAAGCTGACCGGGCTCGCGCTGGTCGTCCTTGGTGCCAGCATGCTGTCCGGTTGTCGCGTGGAGCGGCAGCCGAACTACGAATGGCTGCCGTGGCTGAACCACATGTTCTTCAGTTCGGCTGCGGAGACCAACACCGCCAGCACGATCTTCAAGAACAAGCTGACCAACCAAGTCCCGCCGGCCGGCACGATTCCGCGTGGCTTTACGCCGCTGCACTTCACGGCGGACGACGCGGGTCGCACCTTGGCGGGTGAGCAACTGGTCAATCCGGAGAAGCCCACGCCGGAGACGCTGGCGCGCGGCAAAGTCGTGTTCCAGACGTTCTGCACGCCGTGCCACGGTACGGTCGGAGCGGGCGATGGCCCGGTCTCCAAGCGCGGCATGCCGGGATTTCCGATCGGTGGCGCCGCGAACAATGCCGCCAAGTGGCCCGACGGCTACTTGTTTCACATCGTCAGCTACGGCCGCGGCGTGATGCCGTCGTATGCCAGTCAAATCAAACAGGAAGATCGCTGGAAGGCGATTCTCTACCTGCGCCAGCTGCAACAGACCGCCGCCCAGCCGGCGACCACCCCGTAATCGCCCTGGATTCTGCCGTCCGCGGGCCGCACAAAGGCCGCGACCTAGAAGAGGTATCTCGTGAGCGCACACACTGAACCTGCGGAAGACGTGCTCCAGCCGACCACGTTCACCATGCCCGCCAAGCTCCGCGCGTTGGCGTTGGGTCTTTTGGTCGGCGGCGGCGCGCTGTTTGCCTACGCCCTGTCCAGCGAAGCCTGGCGGGCGTGGTCCGCTGGGCTTGTGGCGGCGTACTACTTTTTGTCCATCGCGCTCGGCGCCTCGGTCATCGTCGCGATCATGCACGTGACCAAGGCCGGCTGGGGCGTCGTCATTCGTCGCGTGCCGGAAGCGATGATGGCCTACTTGCCGGTCGCGCTGCTCACGATGCTGGCCGTGTGTGGCTTCGGCATGAAGTCGCTGTACGAATGGAGCCACCCGGACATCGTCGCCGAAGACCACCTGCTTCAGCACAAGGCCGTGCTTTTGAATCCGACCGGGTTTCTGACGCGTCTGGTCGTCATCATTGGCGTCTGGTCGCTGCTGACGTTTTTCATCCGCAAGCGCTCCATCACCCAGGACAGCGATGGCGACGTCAAGCACACCCAGCGCAACCTGCTGTTCTCGGTCATCTACATCATCTTCATGGGCATGACGCTGACGCTCGGCGCGCTCGACTGGCTGATGAGCCTGGAGCCGCACTGGTTCTCCACCATGTTCGGCGTCTACCAGTTCTCCGGTGCGCACGCGGCGGGTATGGCGGCGATTCTGCTGATCACCGTTGCGCTGATGAAGGCCGGCCTGCTGCCGCACGTCAACGAGAATCACCTGCACGACATCGGCAAGTTCATGTTCGGCCTGTCGACGTTCTGGGCGTACATCTGGATCGGCCAGTTCCTGCTGATTTGGTATGCCAATATTCCTGAAGAAACGGGCTATTTCATCATCCGCCAGGACACTGGCTGGCTGTGCTTGTGGGCCACGAACCTGCTCATCAACTGGACGATTCCGTTCTTCGTGCTGTTGCCGCGGCCCAACAAGCGCAATCCGAAGATTCTCGTCGCGGTGGCGATCCTGATGCTGTGCGGCCATTGGCTGGATGTGTATCTGCAAGTCCTGCCGGCGACGTCGCACTTTGCCGCTGAGATGGGCACGCTGACCAGCGGTCGTGGCCCGTATTTCGGTCTGCCGGAGATCGGTGCGACCGCGGCGGTGGCGGGCCTGTTCCTGCTGACGGTCATGACGTTCCTCGGCAAAGCGTCGCTGTTGCCGGCCAAGGATCCGTACCTGTCGGAGAGCTTGCACCACCACCAGTAGGCGCATGCCGCGCACCGCGCGATTTTGCCAACCGATCGCCCGCGCGGCATACTGCGGGCGATGAAGTGGCCGCTCGCCAGCCTTGTCGTTCTGATCACATCGGTTGCGGCCGTTGTGTACGCCACGCCGTCGTTGGCGGCGCCGCTGACGGCGACCAAACACGCGGAAGAACTCAACGCCCAGGCCAAGCAAGCGTTTCACGATGGCCAGTTTGATCAAGCAGCGGACTTGTTCATGCAGGTCTATGACCTCGCCAAGACGCCGAACGCCGTGTTCAACGCCGCGCGCGCGCGGGAACAGGCGAAGAAGTTGCCGGAAGCGCGGGCGCTGCTGGAACTCTACCTGAAGATCGAGAAGACACCGGCGGGATTGGCCGACGGGCAGTCGCATCTGGCCGCCATCGACGCGGCCGTTGCGGCCCAAGCCCAGGCGGATGCAGAAGCGCGCAAGAAAGCCGAAACAGCGGCGGCAGAAGTGGCCAAACAGGCTGAAGCGTCGCGGCTTGAGTTGGAGCGCCAAAGGGCGGAAAAGGCCAAGGCAGATGCGGAGAAAGCGCGTCTGGAAGCGCTGCGCCGGAACACGGAAGGCGTGGCGATTCTGCCGCCAGCCGGAACGACCGGCGAGGACACGGAAAAAGTTGCGCGTGAGGTTCAGGCGGCGGTGCTGCGCGAGGCGTTGGACGCGGCGGTTGGCAACGTGGTTCCGGCCACGGATTACCTGCGCGCCGAGCAGAGTCGCGCCGCGGTCGGCATGGGCGCAACGTGTGATTTTCGCTGCCGTCTGGAAGTCGCGCGTGGCATGGGCGCGGCCTACGCTGTGACGACGACCTTGCGTCAGGATGGCAAGGACCTGCGCGTTCGACTGGTGCTCTGGCAGACCAGCGATGCCGCGGAACTGGCGGCTGTCGAGGCTGCGGGTTTGACGTTTGCCGGCGTGTCGACCCGCGGTCAGCGTATGGCGGGTGATTTGTTCAACGCCATCCGCAAGTTGACCTTGACGCCGTTGCCGCTGCCGGCGGGCGTGACTTCCCTTGATCCAGCAACGGTCGCGCTGACCAGCGATCCGCCTGGCGCCTTGGCTACGGTCGATGAATTGGATGTGGGACCGACGCCGCTGACCTTGCATGTGGTGGCAGGCACGCACCGGCTTCGCCTGTCACATCCCGGTTTTCACCCACGCGCGGGCGCGCTCACGGTGGCGAATCGTCCGCACAGGCTGGCCGTGACGCTGCCGGCGCAACTCCCGCCGGAGACGCTACCCGCGCCGCCGCCCGCGGTCGCGGTTGCGCCTGTGGCCGTCGTGGCGCCTGTGGCTGTTCCAGTCGCGGCAGTCGCCGCAGAAACCCCGCCTCCCGCGCAAAAAGCGCCAGAGCCCAAGAAGGCCGAAAAGCAACCAGAAACCGTGGCACCGCGTGAGGACGCCGAGGCGGCCAAATCGGTTGCGCCTGCGAAAGGCGGCAGCGGCTTCGTCTGGGGCGTCGTGCCGCTTTTGGAAGGTGGCCTTGCCCTGGTGAATGACGCCAGTCAGCAGACAAACGCCGACGTGAATTGGGGTGCTGGCGGATTTGTGCACATGAGCAGCGCTGCAGAGGATGAAGTGCCCCTCGCCTCCTGGGTCGTCGGTGCCCGCTACCAGAAATACGCCGGGATGCTGACGCCCAACGATCCGCCGGCCGCCAAGCCGGGAGGCGTTGCCGTCTGGACTGGAGTCCTGTTTCCACGTCTCGCCGGCCTGTGTTTGTCCCTCAACTACAACCACGTCAACGTCCACAGCGGCCAGCCAAGCTTTGACTATTTCACCGGCCAAGTGCGGCTCATGACCGGCAAAGGCCTGTTCTACTACAGCATTGGCGCCGATCTGATGCTGAAATCGCTGCGGCCCGTCGCCGAGTACGATGACATCCAGGCAGGGCCACTGGCGCGGATTACCTTGGAAATTGGCCTGAATTTTGGCGGCACGCCGCTCTCCAAATAGGTCCAGCGGAGCTTCCATGCCAGGGCAAGGCCGCTTGGGCGACAAATCCTCCGTTCCGTTCGACGCACACGGCTGCCCGGCATGCCCGCACTCCGCCATCGGTCCGGCGACGAGTGGCTCGCCCGACGTCCTGGTCAACGGCCGTCCGGCGGTGCGCGTCGGCGACAACGGCGTGCACGCGTCCTGCTGCGGCGGCAATACCTGGGTGGCCCAAGGAGGCTCCAGCACCGTCCAGATCAACGGCAAAGGCGCCCACCGTCTGGGCGACGCCGATCAGCATTGCGGTGGCATCGGCAGGCTCATCGAAGCGTCGGCCAACGTGATTGTTGGCGGTTGATGATCCAGGCGAAACCAAACGGAGTCGCGGCGCGTCCCAAGGTGCAGAGGCCTTTTGGCATGCGTCTTCTTCTCCTTCTGCTCCTGATGTTGCCCACGCCGGCTTGGGCCGACGAGCGCGACGTCCTGCGTCAGGCTGCGGCGCGTCTGCGGCGACCGCAGGGCCCGACGGCGCTTGTGGACGTGCTCGCGGCCGCGCGCACGCTGGGGGCAGTGCCACCGGCTGAATTGGTGCGGGCGCTCGCGCCGGCCGCGCAGAAATGGCTGAGCTCGGCCAAGACGCGCCACTCCGTTGTGACCGAATTCCTGACAGATCTCGTGGCTGAAGCGGCGCTGCGTTCGGGTGATGCCAGCGCGTTGGCGCGCTTTCGGGTGACCCAAGGCGTTGTCACGCAGTGGAGTTGGTTGGGGCCGTTTGGCGATGAACATGGCTCGGCGTTCGCTCGTCAGTCGCCCGTGGAGCGCGAAGCGCAGCGCATCGGCGCTGGCCAGACGCCGCCGCAGCCGAGCTGGCCGGGACGATCGACGCAGGTCTCGTGGCAGCCCGTCGCCGACGGCCTCGTGGGTCCAACCGGCCGCCTGCACGCCGACGAGTGGGTCGAGCAGCCCGACGATGCGATTCTCTTTCTCCAAGCCTGGATTCGACCGCGGCAGCCCGGGTTGGCGCAGGTGCGCGCGGGGGTCGTCGGCGCCGCGCGGCTGTATCTGGATGGCGTCGCGTTGGTGCAACTTCCAGAACATGCTGAACAATTTGGCCTCTCTGCGTCCGTGCCGGCCATGGCGGACGTGCCGCTGGCGACGGTTGCGTTGACGGCGGGCTGGCATCGGCTGCTGGTCAAGCTGGCGCCCGGTGCCGGCCGGCTGCCCGTGCGGATTGCCTGGACGGATGCCGCTGGTGCACCGCTGGCGCTGGACGTGCGCGCGGACCTGCCTGGTCCGGCTGAGTCCTTGGCACAGGCCCTGACGCCGACCGACGTCGAAGCCCACGAACCGCCGTGGCAGCCCGACGGTGCGGTGGGCTTGCATTGGCCGCTGGAGGGGCCGTTGCCCAAGCCGTCGCCACTGCCGATACTTGTGGCGCTGGGCTGGCACAGCTGGCCGCTGCACACGGACGTGATGGAGCGGCTGCTGGCGCTGGACGTCTCGGAGTTGCCGGCCGACGGCGATGTTGCAGTGGGTCACGCGCTTTTGGCCGGCGAGCTGGGCGACCGGATCGACCGGCTGCGGCTCTGGGCGGCTGTGCTGCCGGATGACGTCCAACTGCTGATGGCCCAAGCCACGGCACTGGACGCGATGGGCAAGACGCCGCTTGCGCACCGGCTGTGGCGGGACTGGACGGAACGCACGGGCCGGCTCCCGGAGGCGGAGTTCGTGCGCGGCTGTGTGCTCCGGTCCGCGCTGTGGACCCGACTGGGCGGCGACGCGGTGGCGACGGACCTGCTGGCCCAGTGCGCCACCCGCTGGCCCGATGCGCCGGAATTGTTGGAAGCCCGCATTCGCGACGCGGTGGCGCGCGACGATTTGGCCGGCGCGGTCGCGCTGCATCAACACCGGGCGAGACTGGAGCCCGGGCGGCTTGACGTGCAAATGAGTTTGCTGACGGCGCTGATCGACGCGGATCGACTCGCCGATGCCCAGGCGCTGGCAACCCGTCTTGCACAGCAATTTCCGGCGCGGTCACGCGGTTGGGAGATCCTGGCGCGCCACGCGCTCGCCAGGAACCAGCCCGCCGAGGCGCTGAGCGACCTGGCCAAGCTGCCCAGCCATCTGGTGCGCGCCACGACGCTGGAATTGCAGGCCCGCGCGCTGGCGCAGACGCACGACCAACCCGAACAGGCGATCGCGGCCTTGAAGACGGCGATCGAGCGGGCGCCCGCGCGTGCGGACTTGCGCTGGCGGTTGGCGCAATTGCAGCCCGACGGGGAGTTCTTCACACCGTATCGCCGCGATCTGGCGGCGCTTGTGCACACGGAGCAAGCGTTGCCGCGCCCGTACGCCGCGGAGGATCGCCTGGTGCAGACGGTGATTCAGGGTGTGGGCAACGGCCAGCAAGCGCAGTACGAGGTGCTCGTGCGCTATCTTGGGCCGGGCTGCGAGGCGAACCAGTCGGTGGACATCGACTACGCGCCGACGCTGAGTCGCGTCGACGTGCTGCAGGCGGTGATTGTGCGCGAGGACGGGCGCATCGAGCCGTGCACGAACCAGACTGTCGACCAGTTTGGCGAAGATGCGTCCGGCATGTACTTTGACCTGGAGCGCATCACGCTGCATTTCAACAACCTGCGGCCCGGCGACGCGCTGGTCGTGGAGCATGTGGAGCGCGACTTGGCGCCGACGCCGTTTGGGCTGGTCTTTGGCGAGTTGCTGACGCTGGCTGATGTGCGACCGGTGCGCCAGACCGACGTGGTGGTGCTGCTGCCGGCGGGCACGCCAGTGCGCGCGCAGGTGGTCGATCCGCGACCGCACCAGCCGGCGATGCCGCAGATGGTGCAGCGTCAGGTGCAATCGGCGGACCGACATGACGGCGGCGCGTGGGACGAGTGGCGCCTGCAACTGGGGCCGCAGGCTGCGGTGGTCAGCGAGCACAACATGCCCGGGACGACCGACGTCATGCCGTACCTGCACGTCTCGACTTTTGCCAATTGGACCACGCTGAGCCAGTGGTGGAGCCAACTGGCGGCCGAGGCCATTGCGCCGCGCGGCACGGATCCGGTTGTTCACGCGGAAGCCCTGCGTCTGACCCAAGGGCTGACGACGGAGGAGGAAAAAGTCCGCGCGATCTTCGCTTTTGCGACCACACAGGTGCGGTATGTAGGTCTGGAATTTGGCATCCACAGCTTGAAGCCGCACGCGGTGCGCGAGGTGCTGCAGCGCGCATTCGGCGATTGCAAGGACAAAGCGACGCTGCTGGTGGCGCTGCTGGCTGAAGTGGGCATTGCTGCGGAAGTGGCGCTGGTGCGGACCGCGGACAACGGGCAGCTTCACGATTCCGTCGCCAGTCTGGGCGTGTTCAACCACGCCATCGCCTATGTGCCGAGCCTGAACTGGTGGCTGGACGCGACGGCGACGCATCATGGACCACGCGAACTGCCAGAAGGCGACGCAGGCGGCGTGGCGTTGCGGATCACACGGTCGCACACGCAGCCGGCACAGCTGGAGGTGCTGCCCGACGCGCCGGCGCACGAGCAGGTGCAAACGGTGAAGATCGAGGCCAAAGTGCAGGACGACGGTGCCGCGCTGCTGGAGTTGGACTTCGAGATGCATGGCCGGTCGGCCGCGGAAGTGCGGGCGCAACTCTGGGTGGACACGTCGCGGCGCGAGCAGATGGAGCAGTTCCTGTCGGCGCGGTTTCCCGGCGTGGTCGTGCAGAGCCTGACGACGTCGGGCATTGAGCCCATGGCGGAGACGGTCAAGCTGCACGTCCAGGCGCGCGCACCGCAGTGGGCGCATCGCTTGCCCGATGGCGGGCTGAGCGTGCAGCCGCTGCGGCCGAGTCAGCCGTATGTCCAAATGTTTGGCGTCCAGGCGGGGCGCAAACAGCCGCTGGTGCTGGCGCATGCGGCAGAGATGAACCATACCGCTTGGCTTGTGCCGCCGCCTGGCTATGCCGTTGCCCGCCAACTCGCACCCGTGGACGACGCCGTGCGCGGCAAGGACGGCCAGCCGCTGGGGCAGTTCTCGCTTCGCTGTGAACTGGCGGCGGACGGCGCGCTGACCCTGCGGACGCACTTGCAGCTCGACCGGCGCGTGGTCGCCGCGGAAGACGTGCCGACGCTGCTGCGCTGGCTGAACGCGGTGGACAACACGCTCCGCGCCGATGTGCCCTTGCTCAAAGTGCCGGTGCGGCCATGAAGCGTCTCCTGCTCCTGCTGCTGCCGTTGACTGCCTGCAGTGCCGTGCTGAGCGCGCTGGATCCGGGCGTGGATGCGGTCCGCTTGGACGAGAGGCTCAAGGCGCGCGCGGTTGGAGCCCATGGATTTGTCCAGACGACTTGGCTCTGTTTGCTCCACGGTCGCGGCTGCGAACGCCTGACACAGACGCCATCCCTGTGGCTGCCGGAACCGGAGGCGCTGCTGGAAGCACAGCTGGCGCTGGCGCTGGCGTCGGACGGGCTGGGTGCCGTTGCGCCACGCCTGGATGCGTGGCTCGCACTGGCGGATGTGGCAGCCCACGCCTTGCCGGCTGACAGCGACCGCGCGGACCGGCTGCTGACGGTTGCGGTGGAAGCGCTGGGGAAGCTCGCGCTGCGCGATCACGCGCTCGTGACGACCCGGATCCAAGCGCAGCCCGCCGTTCTGCAACGATGGCTGAGTGTGGGGTCGACGATCGAGCGCTGGCGGCGGCAGCGGTCGCTGGCTTCCTGGCTCGATCTCGCGCAGCCGCACGTGCAAGGCCTCGCGACTGTCCCGCTGGCGTTGGCGCTCGTGCCCCAACCGTTGTCGCGCCGGCTTTTCACCGGCCTGACCCAGGTGGCGGATGTCCTGCCGCCGACGACGGCCGCACGGCTCCTGCCGCCGCCGGAGACCGCGGAATTGGCCTATGCGCTTCCAGTCCGCGACGCAGGCGTCTATCGCCTTCAGGCGCGGTTTCACGTGACCCAGCAGCGATCGCTGCTGCTGAGTCTGGACTCGCCAAAGCCGGTGCGTGTGTGGTGCGATGGCCGGCCGTTGACGCGGGTGGATCCGGGTGATGCCGACGCACGCGATGCCACCTGGCTCGACCTGCCGGTTGGCGAGCACGTGCTGGATCTGGCTGTGCCGATTGGCCAAAACGGCCAGCCGCTGGCGTTGGCGCTCGTGCCTGGGGATCCGGCCGTGAAGCCGTCGCTGCAGCCCGCTTGGCACGCGACCTTGGACAACGTGCTCGAGGTCCTGCGGCAGCCCGAGAGTGAGGCGGCAGCGCGATTGGCCCAGCGATTTCCACAAGCGTTGTTGCCGTCGGATGCGGAGATCCAGCGTGCGGACATTGGCGATTCGGAAACGCTGCCGCCAGCGCAAGCGGTGGACGCGCTGCTGGCGCATTGGCCGGGCCATGCCGACGCGCAGCTCGTGCGGTCGGTGCATACGCGGGAAGCGGGTCAAGCTCAGCTGGCGTGGCAGGCCCTCCAGGCCATGCAGACATCGCCATCGGTCGATACTGCGCCGTCGCCGTTGGTGGCGCCGTTGCGCGGCGATGTGCAACTGGAATGGGCCATGACCTATCAGGCGCTCGGTCTGCCGGATCTGGCGGCGCTCGCGGCTGAATCGGCGGTCGCGATGCAGCCACAGGATTGCCGGACCCTCACGCGGGCGCTGTCGATAGGCCAGGATACGTTGGACCGGCCGTTGATTCGCCGGCTGCTGGACCGCCAGCTCCACTGTCCGCACGACCGCCTGACCCAGGCTTTTGCCCAGTCGATGGTGGGCCGGCTGGACGACGCGCTGGCGACGTTGCTGCAGGTTCAAGCGGAGCCCGCACACGCCCGTGAGGCCTCCGGGCTCGCGCAGTTGATGGCCCAAACCCTGCACAAAGCGCCGCCGCCGCGGCCGGCTTGGGGCGAGGATGCGCAAGGAGATCTCTGGCAGGCCGTGCAGCAAGGCGAAGTGCGCCACGACCGTCAGGCAATCCAGCAGGCGCTGCACAGTCTGCTGACCGCGCCTGGACTGCCTTTGGAGGCGCGTCAGAAAGCCATCCAGGCGGGAGCCCAGCCCATTTGGCAGTCGTTCCTGCGCGACGGCGAAGTGTTGGCGCGAACGGAGGTGACTGACGCTTTTGCCCATGGATCCGCGACCGTCTGGCTGCTGGATCAGGAAATCGTGCAGCTTTTGCCAGATGGCGGGGCGATTCGGCGGGTGCATCAGGTGGTGCGCGTCCGCGAAGACGCGGCGGCTGATGCCGTGGGTGAGATTCGCGTCGGTGAAGGGGCAGATTTGGAGCTGGCGCGGACGATCCTCGCGGATGGAACGCTCGTGCTCCCGGCTGAAACCGACGACAAAGAGACGATTTCCCTGCGCGCCGTGTCCGCGGGGACGACCGTGGAGTTTGCCCAAGTCGCCTATGTGGCGCCCGATGATGCCGCGACGGGCGCCACGCGGCTACCGTTGTTTCACATGCAGTCGACGGACGCGCCGGTCGCGCTGTCCGAGTACATCGTACTGGCGCCGCAAGGCCTGCCGGTGCAAATGGATGCGTCGCCGGCTGCGGGAACGCCACGCGTGCAGCAGGTCGGTGCCTTTACCGCCTATGTGTACACGCGGACGGCGCTGCCGCGTGTCCGGAGCGAGCCCCGCGCGGTGCGTGCGGAGCGCGTGCTGCCAACCGTCCGTGCGCTGACGCGACCGAGCCTCGCCGCGCTCCTGGAGCCGTGGAACGAGGCGTTGGCGGCCTACGTGCAGAGTCGTTCGCCGGCACTGCGCACCTGGCGGGCGTCGCTCGCGCAGCTGCCACTGTCGCTCGTGCGTTGGCAAAAGCTGGCGGCGCGGTTGGCGCTGACGGTGCAGCATGCCCATGAGGGCGGGCTGCCTGGCCGCCCGGAAACGGCCCTGGCCGAAGGCAAAGGCGATCGCGCGGCGACGTTCTACACGCTGGCGCGGCAGCTGGGCGCGGATGCTTGCCTCGTGCGCGTGCTGCCGTTGGCGCGTCTGCCCGCGCCGGATCCGCTCGAGGCCAACGCGCCGCTGGATCCGGACGACTACGGCCTGGAACTCGTGCGTCTGCGTGTGCAATTGCCCAACGAAACGACGACGACGGACATCTGGTACGACCCAGCGCAGGACGGCGGACGACTGAACCACGTGCGGGCCGGGCTGCGAGGTCGCGCGGGTTTGCTCTGCGGCTGTGCCACGCCGCCGGTCGATCCGCGCGTGACGGTTCCGGCGCTCGGGGAAGGTCAGGACCGCAGGACCACGGAGGTGACGCTGGAGTGGGCGGAAGATGGTCGCGTGATCGGCATCGTGCATGAGCAACTGCGCGGTGCTTTGGCGAGCACGGTGCGCGCGTTTCTGCGTGGCAATGGCGGCAACGACCACGAGCTGGTGCAGCAATTGGCCGATGGCGCTTTCAACGGTGCGGCGCTGCAATTGCTGACGATCGACGGCCTGGCCGGTGAAGGCGACGTCGCGCTGGCTTATGAAGTGACGCTGGCGACGGATTCCGCCCGGGCGGAAGCGCTTGATCTGGATTTGTGGGCGGATACCTTGGGTCAAACGTATGCGCAGCTGCCGGTTCGAGCGACCTCACTGCTGTTTAGCCACGCGACGGATCACCGCGTGACCGTCCGCGTTCTGGACGGCGGCAGCGCGGTGCGGGAATTGCCGCTTGACGTCGCCGTGGACCTGGCCGACGTGCGCTACCAGCGAAACATGCGGCACGACGGTTCGGCGGTCGTCGTCACGCGGCAGATCTGGACGCGTCCGGCGGTGATCCAGTCCCAAGACTATGGCGTTTTTGCTCAATCATTGCGAGCTATTGACGCCGCAGACCACGTCCGGCTGCGGCGCTCGCCTTGACTTTCGCTGTTCTGCGACCAAACTGGTCGTAGTTCACCTGCAGGACATCACCATGCGCGACCAGTTTCCCTTTCTCCCCGACAATGCTGACGCCGCCAAGAAAGGCCTGATCAAGTATCTCGCCCGCCAAGGCGGTTCTTGCCCGATTGCAGACTTGCATACCTTCAGCACCGCGCGATTTGCCGCGGGCCATCAGGCCTTTTCTGCGCTGATGGAATGGCTGGTCGCCGACGAATTGCTGATGTACGACGGCAGCACGTTCCACTTGACGGACAAGGGTTTGGCCCTGTCCAAGACCATGCTGTTCTGAACGCTTACCGGATGTAGATGGCGCCGGTCTTCCACTGGACGCCTTCGTTGCCGCCGAAGCCACCACCGCCACCGCCGCGATAGCCGCGCGCGCGCACCTGGAAGTCGGTGTAGGTTGCGCCCAGAGTGATCGTGCGCGTGTACGACGGCGAGTTCACGCCGTTCGCCAGCTGGATGTACGCCGTATTCGGCGGCGCCAAGGCTGCAGCTGGTCCTGCGCAGAAATCGTCGACGCCGTTCACACTGTAGCAGTTCGTGCCGAGATCGAAATTGCCGTTGGTGCCGTCGTAGCCCGTCAGGACCACGGCTTCATAGTGCAACTGCGTGTATGAAGGCCAGTTTGCCGTCGTGTTCGCGCCGATGCACAGCACCTGATTGGCGTTTGTCGTCGGGTTGAAACCGTACCAGGACTGCCACAGCGTTGCGTTCATGAGGCAATTGCCCTGCGCCGGGTTCGGGTTCGTCACCGTCAGCAACGTATTGGCCCAGCTGTTGTCGATCTTTTCCCAGCCGCCGCCCCAGTTGGTCATTTCGCAATAGACCTTGTACTCGTCGCCCGTGCTGCCGCCATTCGGATCGATCCAGTACGTGCCGCTCGCGCCGGCAGGGTAGGCCGTGTGAATTTGATTGCAGCTCGTGCCAGGTGTGATGTTCGCGCCCGGTGAGCAGGTGCCCGTCAAGCACACGCCGATGTCGCCGCAGGCCGTGCCGTTCAGGACGCTGTGCGCGCAGCCGGTTGCGGGGGCGCAAGAATCGCCCGTGCACGGGTTGCCGTCGTCGCAGTTGACCGCAGTGCCGCCGCATATGCCGCCGGCGCACTTGTCGGGGCTCGTGCATTGGCTGTTGTCATCGCACCCGGCGGCGTTGTTGGTCGTCTTGCAGCCCAATGCAATGTCGCAATAGTCATCGGTGCAGATGTTGCCGTCGTTGCAGACCACCGCCGTGCCGCCGCACGCGCCGCCGGAGCACTTGTCGGGATTGGTGCAGGCGCTGCCGTCGTTGCAGCCAAGCGCGTTGTTGGGGAACACGCATCCGGACGCCGGGTTGCAGGTGTCGTCGGTGCAGATGTTGCCGTCGGTGCAGGTTTCCAGCGCGCCGGGCACGCACACGGTGTTGGCGCAGGTGTCGCCGATGGTGCACACGCTGCCGTCGCTGCAACCCACCGTGTTGGCGGGGAAGGAGCAGCCCGTCGCGGCGATGCAGTTGTCGTTGGTGCAAATGTTGCCGTCGCTGCAGACAATCGGCGTGCCGGAGCAAACGCCCGCGGCGCACTTGTCCGGGTTCGTGCAGGCGCTGCCGTCGTCGCAGCCGAGCGTGTTGTTCACCGTCTGACAGCCGACTGCCGGGCTGCACGAGTCGGTGGTGCACGGGTTGCCGTCGTCGCAGTTCTGCGGCGTGCCGGCCTGGCAACTGCCGCCGGAACAGAAATCGCCGACGGTGCACTTGCTGCCCAAGCTGCACGAAGCGGTGTTGTTGGTGTACACGCAGCCGCTGGCGGGGCTGCAGCTGTCCGAGGTGCAGCCGTTGCCGTCGTTGCAGGTGACGGCCGCGCCGGATTGGCAGCTGCCGCCGGAACAGACGTCGCCGCTGGTGCAGGCGTTGTTGTCGTCGCAGTTCGTGGTCAGGTTCGTGTGGAGGCAGCCGGCGACCGTGTCACAGATATCTGAGGTGCACGGGTTGTTGTCGTTGCAGTTGAGCGCGGTGCCGCCGGGCTGGCAGGCGCTGGACGCGCAGATGTCGCCGATGGTGCACGCATCGCCGTCGGAGCACGTCTTGGTGTTCGCCGTGTAAACGCAGCCGCCGACGTTGTTGCAGTTGTCGGTGGTGCAGACGTTGTTGTCGTTGCACACCTGACCCGGGCCAGAAACGCACGACCCGCCGCCGCAGACGTCGGGTGTTGTGCAGTCATTGCCATCCGAGCAAGGCAGCGTGTTGTTGGTGTTGACGCAGCCCGTGCTGGCGTTGCAGGAATCGTTGGTGCACGGATTGTTGTCGTCGCAATTCGGCGCGGCGCCGGGGACGCAGTTGCCGGCCGAGCACGCATCGTTCAGGGTGCAGGCGTTGTTGTCCGTGCAGGAACCGACGTAAGGCGCTGTCGTGCAGCCACTCGCCGGGACGCAGCTGTCGGTCGTGCAGACATTGCCATCGTTGCAGACGATGGTCGCGCCAGGCTTGCACGCGCCGCTTGCGCAGATGTCGCCGTTGGTGCAAGCGTTGTTGTCATTGCAGCTCAGGGTGTTGGCGGCGAACACGCAGCCAGAGGAGGCGTTGCACGAATCGGTGGTGCAGTCGTTGTTGTCGTTGCAGACCGTGGTCGGTCCCGGCACGCACGAGCCGCCTGAGCAGGCATCGCCCACGGTGCACACGTTGCCATCTGAACACGTCGCCGTTGTGATCGTGAAGACGCAGCCGGTCACGGCGTTGCACGTGTCGGACGTGCAGGGATTGCTGTCGTTGCAGGTTACCGCGGCGCCGCCCGCGCAAGCACCGCTGGCGCACGCATCGCCTTGGGTGCACGCGTTGCCGTCCGAACAGCCGTTGGTGTTGAACGGATGGACGCAGCCGCCGCTGACGTTGCAGGAATCCGTGGTGCACGGGTTGCCGTCGTCGCAGTTGATCGACGCGCCAGGCACGCAGGCGCCGCCCGAACAGGCATCGCCGTTGGTGCACGCGTTGTTGTCCGAGCACGACGCGGCATTGTTGGTGTTGACGCAACCTGTCGTCGGATCGCAGGCGTCGTCCGTGCAGATGTTGCCGTCGTTGCAGGTCGCGAGCGCGCCGGGCTGGCACGTGCCGCTGGCGCAGACATCGCCGTTGGTGCATGCGTTGTTGTCTGTGCACGTCAGCACGTTGTTGGTGTGGACGCAGCCGCTGCCGGCGTTGCAGGAGTCCGTGGTGCACAGGTTGCCGTCGTCGCAAGGCAGCGCGGCACCGGGCACACACGTGCCGCTGGCGCACAGGTCGTTGACCGTGCAGCTGTTGCCGTCCGAGCACGTCAGCGCGTTGTTGGTGTAGACGCAACCGGTTGCCGGGTTGCAAGCGTCGGTCGTGCAGGGGTTGCCATCGTTGCAAGTGACGCTCGGGCCGCTGGCGCAGGAACCGGCCGCGCACGTGTCGCCTTGCGTGCACGCACTGCCGTCGCTGCAAGGCGCCGTGTTGTTGGCGTTGACGCAGCCCGTGGCGATGCTGCAGCTATCCGAGGTGCACAGGTTGTTGTCGTTGCAGTCGATGGTCGCGCCGGAATGGCAGCTGCCACCCGCGCAGACGTCGCCGCTGGTGCAGGCGTTGTTGTCGTCGCAAGCGATGGTCAAGTTGCTGTGCACGCAGCCGGCGCTGGTGTCGCACGAATCCGTCGTACACGGGTTGTTGTCGTCGCAGTTGGGCGCAGATGCACCGGGCTGGCAGGCGCTGGCCGAGCAGATGTCGCCCAGCGTGCAGGCATTGCCATCCGAGCAGCTGTTGCTGTTGGGCGTGAATGCACACCCGCCGACGTTGTTGCAGTTGTCGGACGTGCACGGGTTGTTGTCGTTGCACGCCTGGCCGGGACCGGACACGCAGGTGCCGCCGCCGCAGACGTCTGGCGTTGTGCAGTCGTTGCCGTCCGAGCAAGGCAGTGTGTTGTTGCTGTTGACGCAGCCGCTGCCGGCGTTGCACGAGTCGCTGGTGCACAGGTTGTTGTCGTCGCAGTTCAGCGCGGTGCCGGGCACGCAGTTGCCGCCCGAACAGGCGTCGCCGAGCGTGCACGCGTTGTTGTCGGTGCACGAGCCCGCGTGTGGCGTTGCGACGCAACCGGAGTTCGGGTCGCAGCTGTCGGTGGTGCATGGATTGCCGTCGTTGCAGACGATGGTCGCGCCCGGCGCGCAGGCAGAATTGGCGCAACCATCTCCCGAGGTGCACGCGCTGCCGTCGCTGCACGGCAGGCTGTTGGCGGTGAACACGCAACCGGACGCCGGGTTGCACGCGTCGTTGGTGCAGAGGTTGTTGTCGTTGCAGACGGTCGAGGGGCCCGCGATGCAGGCGCCGCCGGAACAGGCGTCGCCCACGGTGCAGACGTTGCCGTCGGAGCAGCTTGCCGTCGTGTTGGTGAAGACGCAACCGGTGCTGGAATTGCACGTGTCGGACGTGCAGGGGTTGCTGTCGTTGCAGATCTCCGCGGCGCCCGGCTGGCACGCGCCGCCCGCGCACGCGTCGCCCTGGGTGCACGCGTTGCCGTCTGAACAGCCGTTGGTGTTGAACGCGTGGACGCAGCCGCCGCTGATGTTGCAGGAATCGGTCGTGCACGGGTTGCCGTCGTCGCAACCGACCGCCGCGCCGGGTTGGCACGCGCCGCTGGCGCAGACGTCGCCGTTGGTGCACGCATTGTTGTCCGAGCACGTCGCCGCGTTGTTGCTGTGGACACAACCGCTCGTCGGGTCGCAGATATCGTCGGTGCACGGGTTGCTGTCGTTGCAGCTGACGATTGTGCCGGGCTGGCACGCGCCGGTCGCGCAGACATCGCCGCTGGTGCACGCGTTGTTGTCTGAGCAAGCCAGCGTGTTGTTGCTGTGCACGCAGCCGTTCGTCGCGCTGCACGAGTCGGTGGTGCACGGGTTGCTGTCGTCGCAGCCGAGCGCTGCACCGGGCACGCACGCACCGCCAGCGCACGCGTCGTTGACGGTGCACGTGTTGCCATCGGAGCAAGCCTGTGTGTTGTTGGTGAACACGCAGCCGCTGGCCGCGCTGCAGACATCGCTGGTGCAGGGATTGCCGTCGTTGCAGGTGACCGTCGCGCCCGGCACGCAGGAGCCGCCGCCGCAGGTATCGCCCTGTGTGCAAGCGCTGCCGTCGCTGCACGGGACGGTATTGTTGACGTGCGTGCAGCCGTTTTGCGTGTCGCAGAGTTCGGAGGTGCAGGGATTGCCATCGTCGCATGGCGCCACGGTACCGCCGGTGCACACGCCCAGCAGGCACTTGTCGTTCAACGTGCAGGAGCTGCCGTCGTCGCAGGTCGCGGTGTTCGGGGTGAACACGCAACCGGTCGCGGCGTTGCAGGAGTCGTCGGTGCAGGGGTTGCCATCGGCGCAAGGCAGCGTGCTACCGGGAACGCAGACGCCGCCCGAACACTGGTCGCCCAACGTGCAGACGCTGCCGTCCGAGCAGGAGGCCGTCGTCGGGCTGTTCAAGCAGCCGGCGACGGGGTCGCAGGTGTCGGCGGTGCATGGGTTCTTGTCGTCGCAATTGGCAACCGCGCCCGGCACGCACGCGCCGCCGCTGCACACGTCGTTGACCGTGCACCCGTTGTTGTCGCTGCAGCCATCGCTGTTGAGCAGGAAGGTGCATCCGCCGGTTGCGTCGCACGTGTCCGTTGTGCAGGGATTGCCGTCATTGCAAGGCAGCGACGCGCCGGGGATGCACGCGCCGCCTGCGCACAGGTCGCCTTGGGTGCACACGCTGCCGTCGCTGCACGCCAGGGTGTTGTTGGTCGTCACGCAGCCCAGCTTTGCATCGCAGGATTCGGTGGTGCAGAGGTTACCGTCGTCGCAAGTCGTCGCCGCGCCGGGAAGGCAGACGCCGTCCGAACACGCGTCGCCGACCGTGCAGGCATTGCCGTCGCTGCAGCTGTCGGTCGTTGGCGTGAATACGCAGCCGCCGGTTTGCGAGCAACTGTCCGCGGTGCACGGATTGCCATCGCTGCAGGGTGTGGTCGTGCCAGGCGTGCAGATGCCGCCGCCGCACACGTCGCCGACCGTGCAGGAATTGCCGTCGGAACAGGAGAGGATGTTGTACGTCGTCACGCAGCCTTTGACCGGGTCGCATGCATCGGTCGTGCAGACGTTGCCGTCGTCGCAGGTGCTCGACGCGCCCGGTACGCACTCGCCGCTCACGCACGCGTCGCCGACGGTGCAGACATTGCCATCGGTGCAGGCATCGGTCGTGATGGTGTTGACGCAGCCGATGGTTGGGTCGCACGAATCCTTGGTGCACGGATTGCCATCATTGCACGCCGGCGCGGAACCGCCGATGCACGCGCCGTTTGTGCAGACATCGCCGACCGTGCACGCGTTGCCATCTGAACAACCGGAGTCCGCGGGCTGGAACACGCAACCCTTCAGCGGATCGCAGAAATCTACCGTGCAGGGGTTCTCGTCGGCACAGACCGTGATCGCGCCGGGCAAGCAGACGCCGGCCGTGCACTTGTCGCCGTTTGTGCACGCGTTGCCGTCGCTGCAGGTGGGTGCGCCATTGCCGGACACGCAGCCTTGGACGGAATCACAGACGAGGTCGGTGCACACGCCGGCGGCGGCGCAATCCTTCATCACGCCGGCTTGGCACGCGCCCTTGACGCATTCGTCGCCGACCGTGCACGCGTTGCCGTCGTCACAAGGTGCGGCGTTGTTGGCGGATTGGCAGCCGAGCTGCGGCAAGCAGTAGTCCGTGGTGCACGGGTTGCCATCGTCGCACGCGGTGGTGCTGATCGCACCTGGCAGGCAGGTGCCGCCTGAACACGCGTCGCCGACGGTGCAGGCGTTGTCATCGGAGCAGGTGGCGGTGTTGGCCAGGTGCACGCAACCCGTCGAAGCATTGCACGAATCGTCGGTGCACGGGTTGCCATCGTTGCAGGTGCCCTCGTCCGTCAGGCCATTGCAGTTGTCGTCGATGCCGTTGCAGACCTCGGGAACCACTTGTCCCGGCTGGCAATTGGCGGTGCAGACCTTGCCGCCGCCTCCCGCAGCCGCCGCGCAAATGCCGGTGGCGCAATCCGCAAGCACGTTGCAGGGACAGCCGAGTTGCCCACCGCAGCTGCTGTCCGGGCCCACATCCGCCGTGTCTCCGCTGATCGCGTCGGGGGCGTCAACAGCATCCGCGATGTCCGGCAACAGCAGGTCCAGATCCACCGAGTCGGAGGAGCCGTCGTTCGCGAGCACATCGTTGGAAACAGTGTCGCCAGAAATCAGGCCGTCGATCACCGTGTCGCCCACGACAAGCCCGTCCTGGTCGGCAATATCGTCGCCCGGGAGGCTGATGCCCTCAATCGGCGCGTCGTCGGTGCACGCGGTGATGGGGACCAGAAAAGCCATTGTGGCCAGAAAGCTGATCAAGCCGAATGCGCCCGAGCGATGTTTCAAACGGCTGAATGGGCTTTGGGTACACATCAAGAACTCCTGCGTGGGCAAAAAAGCCGCACCGACTGGCGGATCATACTAGAATTTGTCCGGAAACGGCGCAAGTTTGTGAGGACATGTGGACGCGAACAAAAAGCCCCGCACGACGCTGTTTTATCGGATTGGACGAACCTGAAACGAACGCGGGGTGAAAGCAAGCGGCAACAAAGCGCTCAGTTGCAGCCGCGAGGCAGTCCCACCCAGACTGACCAGCGTCACAAAGAGGTCCTGACCTTCCTCCGCCAGCGCAAATTCTGCAAGCGTTTGTCGACAAACTCCGCATGGCGCTGCGAGTTCGGTCGCGTCGGTGACGATGGCGATTTCCCGAAATCGTCGTTCCCCTTGGGCAACGGCCGAGACGACCGCGGTGCGTTCTGCGCAGACGGCCACGCCATAGGAGGCGTTTTCCACGTTGACGCCCAGATAGACGCGCCCCGATTCACCGACCAGGGCGGCGCCTACGCGAAATCCGGAATACGGTACCCAGGCGCGTTCGCGAACCGCCACAGCTTCAGCGACCAGCGCCGTCAGCTGTGGATCAGCGCGCAAAATCGCCGCGTCACGCCAGAGATCGTGGCTCACGGCAGCCTCCGCTGGCCCGGCGTGTTGGGCAGCGCCCGGACGATGCCGCCCAGCAGGCTGACCATCCGCGCGGTCGCCTGCCCCGCCACTTCGCCGACGTGCGCGTGGTCCAGCGTCCCTTGACCCAAGCCGGCGCCCAGATTGGTGATGCATGACAGCCCGAGCACGCGAACGCCCATGTGGCGCGCGGCGATCACTTCCGGCACGGTCGACATCCCCACCGCGTCGGCGCCCATCGCTGCCAGCATCCGAATCTCCGCCGGAGTCTCGTAGCTTGGGCCCAGCACGGCAGCATAGACGCCCTCGTGCAACGTCAAGCCCTGCTGCTGGGCGATTTGCCGTGCCTGCTCGCGCAGGGCCGCATCGTACGCCACGGTCATGTCGGGAAAACGTGGCCCCAGGCGTTCATCGTTGGGTCCAATGAGCGGATTTTGGCCCTGGAAGTTGATGTGGTCGGAAATCAGCATCAAATCGCCGGGCTGCAAGCGCGGGTGCACCGAGCCCGCCGCGTTGGAAACGATCAGCGTGTGGATGCCCAGCGCCGCGAGCATGCGCACGGGCAGCACAACCTGCTCCATCGAATGGCCTTCATACCGGTGCACGCGGCCGGCCAGGACCAGCACGTCGTGCCCTTGCCACTCGCCCGCGACCAGCTCGCCGGCGTGGCCCTTGACCGTGGATCCAGCGAGATGGGGCAGCCGGGTGTAGGGCACGCGCTTGGCATGCTGGACTTCCTCGGCGACGCCCCCCAAGCCGGAACCGAGGATCAAGCCAATGCCAGCCCGCGACTTGCCAATATGGAGATCGACCGTGTCGATGAGTTCGCGCAGTGCGGAAACGGTTGAAAATGCCATGATCTGGTTCTCCCACGGCCTTTTGGCCACGGGTACTGTCGCACGCAGGCGCCATTTGTCGAGTTTGAATCACCAGGAAGCCATGCCGCGCCAGCCCAGTGGTTAGCGTCCCATGGCGCCCCGACAGGACAAATGTGTCGCGATCCTGCACGCAACGCTTGCTTATTTTGCAGAAATTTTGCATGGTTGCGCGGGATGTCGGCTTGACGCTTTCTTGCTCACTTCCCATAGCCGGACGCTGAACAGGCGCGTTGGAGGCATCATGCAGCACACTTTCGGTCGTCGCGTTGTCCAATTGGGCCTGCTGGGCTTGAGCCTGTGTCACCTCGGCTGTGGCATTGTCGGCGACAAAGGCACGGCAATCTTCCATGTGGGCAGCAATTGGCAAAAGGGCACAGGGATTGCAGTCGGCTCGCAATTTACCGCCACGGCGCAGCGCAACGACTTGACGCGCAGAGCGCTGACGGTCACGAGCACGCAGCCGACGGTGACGGCGTTGGCCGCTGGAGGCTTCCTGGCGGCAGCGCCCGGAATGGCGCAGTTTCAGGCCAGTGACCCCGCGACTTTGGCGGCTGTGGATACCGTGGAATTCACGATCGTCGCGCCCACGGCTGTGGCCTTGGGAGCCTGGTGGAGCAACACGACGGCACAGCCAGCGACGCTGGCCAGCAAATTCGCGCTTGTGCAGGGCGGCCGTTATGTCGGTGCGATTGTCGTCACGGATGCTTCGGGGGCCCGCTTGAATCACGCGGGAATCGCTGCGGTCACTTGCGATCACGCGACGGTGAAAGTGACGGACGACTACGTCGAGGCGACGCCGACAACGTTGGGTGCCACCACCGCGCTGGTGGCGGTCAAGAATGCGGCGGGGGCGGTACAAGCCAGCACGACGTATGCGATCCAGGTTGTCCTGCCGGCCGATGTGGCACACCTGAACCTGCACTCGGCGACCGTGCAGTCGGGCTCGAGCGCACCGTCCGATCCCGACAAAGGTCCAAACAACCCGGATCCTGCCGATACGTCGACGCCCCAAACGCAGCTTTACCTGCTGGCGATCGACGCAACGCTGGGCGATGGCACGCCGGTCTACGGGCCGACGGTGGCCTGGAGCGAAAGCGGCGCCAATCACCTGTTGGTCAAGCAGTCCAATGGCGGCAACTACGCGGTCCTGAAGAGCGGTGAAACGGTGACAGTAACCGCGAAGCTGGGCACGCTCTCCGCTCAGGTGACGCTCGCCGCGCCGTGAGGGCGGCGTTTTCTTGCCATCGCGCCGCGCATGCGGCACACAGGGAGCCGTACGTCGGAGCTCGCCGTGACTGTCAGCGCCAACCCTCCAGCACCGACCCGGGCGCGCATTCTCATCGTCGAGGATGACGCGGCCATTCGCGAAGGGTTGGAACTCAACCTGTCGTTGGAAGGCCATCACTGCGATACGGCGGTCGACGGCGAACAAGCGATTCTCGCGCTCGATCGATTCCCTTTTGATCTCGTGCTACTGGACGTCATGTTGCCCGGGCGCAACGGCTTTGAAGTGCTGCGGACGATTCGCGCCAGCCGGCCGGAGTTGCCGGTCCTGCTGCTGACGGCGCGTGCGGAAGAGGCGGACAAGATCCTGGGCCTGGAACTGGGCGCGGACGACTACATCGTCAAGCCGTTCGGTCTGGGGGAGCTGCGCGCGCGCATCCGGGCGGCGTTGCGGCGCGCAGGCCTGCAGGCCCAGGTAGGCCAGCCGGTGCGGGCGTTTGGCGACGTCGAGGTGGATCGCGACGGCCACCGCGTGCGTCGTCAGGGCGAGGATGTCCCGATGACGGCGCGGGAATTCTCGCTGCTGCTGCATTTTCTGGACAATCCGGAGCGCGTGCTGAGCCGCGAGGCGCTGCTCCGTCGCGTTTGGGGGCTGGAGCACGCGACGCTGCGCACGGTGGACAATTTCGTCATGCGGCTGCGGCAAAAGCTGGAGCCTGATGCGGATGCGCCGCGCTACCTGGTGACCGTGCGCGGCGTGGGCTACCGCTTTGCGCCCAACGGTCTGGACGTCTGACGCGTCACGGCGTCTCCACATGCGCGGCCGCCAGGCGTCGCACACTGTCCGCCACATCCGACCAGCATTGCGCCACCGCCGCGGCCGCAGCCTGACACGCATCACGATCCTGCCAGCCATCGGCAGATTCGGCCAACTGCTCCAAGGCGCTCGCGGCTTTGGCCAGATCCCGCGCACCGAGATTCGCGGCAGAAGAGTGCAGGGAATGGGCGGCACGCACGACGACGGCGCGATCTTCGGTCGCCAAACCGTGCGTGACGAGCGCCATGCGCGCCGGGGCCGTGCGCGCCAAAAGAGCCGCGAGGGCTGCGATCAGCTCCGCACCGCCCTCTTCCCGCAAACGGGCCAGAACGTCACTCTGCAGTTCCGCTGTCATCGACACTCCTTCTGCATTTCCCTGCGGCAGTCTGCCACACGGTTCGCGGAATTGTGAAGAATCCTCATGACGCGTAGGCTGTAACCTTGCTTGTATTGGCCACCTTACCTACCCTTGCGGGCGACACGGGGCGGTCGGACCCAGCGCAACAAACAGGTTCCCGGCCGGTTTCTGTGGACGCGGTCGCCCCACGCAGAGGTTTCGATGAGAAATTCAATGAATGGCAAGCTCGTTCCTTTGCTGTGCGGCCTTCTTGCGCTGATCGCAGCGGGCTGCGGCGATGATTCCGCGGTGGCAACAGCGTCGACCCCGGATTCCGAATCGGCCGCCGACGGTGTGGCGGTGGGGACCGACGATGTGGAGGCCGCTGACGGTGTGACGCTGACGGACGGTCAAGTGGCCGATGATGCGCAGGGCGCGGACGTGCTCGTCGTGCCCGACGCGGCGACCCCAAGTGATGGCGACGCTCCGGAGGTCGCAACCGACACATCGACCGACCTCTGCGTCGACGCCAACGGCAAGGCCATCACCTGCAGCGACGGCAACAGCTGCACGACCGATAGCTGCGATCCGGCGAAAGGCTGTCAGTTCGTGGCGATCGCTGGCTGCAAAGGTGGCGTTTGCCTCAACGACGACGCGTGCAGCGCAGCGGGCCAAGTCTGCGACATCGCCGCGCACGTCTGCGTGGACTGCACGACGACCAAGGGCTGCGGCGCGGGCACGCTGTGCAACGCCGGCACGTGTGTCGCCTTCACCGGCTGTGCGTCGGACAAGGACTGCAAGACGACCAATCAGGTTTGCGACACCGTTGCCAAGGCCTGCGTCGATTGCCTGGGCAGCGTGGACTGCGCGACCGGCCTGACTTGCGCGGCACACAAATGCGTCGCGCAGACCAAGTGCGTCTCCTCCAAGGACTGCGGGGCCGTGTGCGACAAGGCCAACGGCGTGTGCGTCGACTGTCTGGGCGACAGCGATTGCAAGACGGCGCAGTTCTGCGGTGCGGACAAGATCTGCCACGCGGATCTGTGCAGCGCCAGTGCCTGCAGCCCGCAAGGCTTTTTTGCCTGTGTCGCCAACGGATCCGGCTTTGCCGCGCCCGTGCTGTGCGACGATGGCTCGGTGTGCACGACGGACAGCTGCGATACCATCGCCGGTTGCCAGTTCGTGCCGGAAGCCGATGGAACGACCTGTGGTGGCGATGGCTCCCTGTGCGGCGCCCTGTCCAGCTGCCAAGCAGGCAAGTGCCTGGCCATCCAATCGGCGGGATGCGACGACGGCAATGTGTGCACCAACGACGTGTGCGACCCCAAAGCCGGCTGCATCCACACGCCGCAGGCTGGCGGCAAGTGCACCGCAAACAAGGACGGCAGCCCGTGCACCACTGGCATCGTCGCGTGCCTGGCGTCTGGCGCTTGCGGCGAATCCTCCGCGCCCGGCTGGACCTGCTGCGGCGGCAATTTCGGCGGCCCGTGTGACGCGGCGACAGCCGGTTGGACATTGTCCGGCGATGCGGCGACAGCGGCGCAGATCGGCGATACCAAGAGCGCCGACGCTGCCGCGGATTTCCTGGCCGTTGGCACGGCACCGACGGAATCCGGCAAGGACGGCTCGGCCACGCACGCGCTCGCCTCCACGGGCCAGAGCGCGGGCGTCCTGACGCTGAGCGTGCAGGTCATCAGCGAAGAATTCGCGCAGGGCTGTGGCCAGAACCAATTCCAGTCGTATCAGGATTCCCTGACGATTCAGATCGACGGCAAGACGGTGCTGACGCTCACGATTGGCGATTTCTGTGCGAAGGCGGTGCTGGTACCGAGCAATGGCACGCTGATCAACCCGCCGCTTGGCGCCAAGGGCACGTACCCGATGGGGCTGTATGACGCCGGCGCCAATCCCACGGGCAAGACCGCGCAGCGCACGCCGTGGATCGTCATGCAGGTGCCGGTTTCTGGCCTGAATCCCAATGCGCCGATGACCGTGACGGCGACGGCCAAGTCGGTGGGCGATCAGAAGAACCGCACGCTGTATTTGGTGGACGGCTTGCAACTTCAAGCAACCGCGCAAACCGCCTGCGTGAACGGCAATTGCTGCCAGGCCTCTGCTGGCTGCGACGTCTGCACGGCCAACAAGAGCTGCGCGACGTGCCTGAATCAGGATTGCGACGGCGACGGCGTGCTGACGGCGGTCGACAACTGCCCGATCGTGAGCAACGCCGACCAGAAGAACACCGATGGCGATGCGCTCGGCGATGTGTGCGATCCGTCCAACTGCATCAAGATGACCTGCGCGGACCCGCTGCGTCAGGAATGCACCAACGGCCAAGCCGTGCCGAACTGCTGCAAGTCGACCAACGACTGCGGCGATGCCAACGGCTGCACGACGCCGGTGTGCAGCAACGGCGGCCTGTGTTCACAAACCACGACGCCCAACTGCTGCCAGTTCAACAGCCAGTGCAACGACAACGACCCGTGCACGACGGATTCCTGCAGCAACAGCAAGTGCCAGCACCAGAATATCCCGAATTGCGGCGGCTAGTTGCGCTGTGACGCGAGGGCGGCGAACTGCGGCACGAATGCGCGGTGCTCGGGCGACAACCATTCAAAGTTGACCTGGCGATCGGTGACTTCCCAGAACGCACGCTCCTTCTGTTCGACCAATTCCTGCGAAATCGCTGCGATGACCTCGGTCGGCAATTCGCGCAGGTTATCGGCGACACGCTGCGCTTCTACGGTGCAGCCGCATTCCAGCAAGCCGGCGCCCAGGATGAACTTGGCCTTGACCAGTAGCATGAGCGGCTGTTGCGGATTGCCATGGCTGAACGACAGCACTTCGGTCAACAGCGCATCCGTCGCCGGGCAATGCCGCTTGGCCGCGACCAGCGTCAGCCAGCCGAGGTCAAAACCGGCAATCTGCGTGGCAAAAGCGATTCCGGCACCCGAAGCCTGCTCCGCGTAGCCGCGAAACCGCTTGCCGACGCCGCGCAACAGCTCCGGCTTGTCCGTCAATTCTGAGCCGAGTTGCCGGTATTGGTAGAACAAATCGTACAAGGCATGGACGTCCTTGCGTTTGATCGCCTCGCGCAGGTAGTTGTGGAAGAACCGCTGCGCGATGACGAACGCCTCCATGTCGCCCCGCGCCGCCGCATGGCTGGCGACCACGCGCGTGGCGTCGCTGATGGCCGGAATCGCATCCGTCGACTTGGCCAAGGCGCTTTGGTACGCGAGATACATTTGCGTCATCACCCGCAGTTCAAACCAATTGTGCTCGTCGTTGATAATGGACAGAGCGTCCTGCGAGGCGCCGATGAAATCGCCGCGGTCCACCTGAAACCACGCGGGCGGCAGCTTGGGCTTCAGCGCGCCATATTGTTCCAGCAGGACCTTGCAGCCCCAGATCCCCTCCAGCGCGACGGAGCGATCGGCGCGGTCGATCGATTTGAGGATGATGGTGCCGGTCTGGTGCATCCGCTCGTGAACGATGGCTTGGGCGCTATCGACATCGACCTTGCCGTTCAGGGCGTCCTGGACGGCGGACAGGGTGTCACCGGTCAGGCGCGCGAGGATGGTCGACGGGTCCAGGAACCGCACGACGTAGAAGAAATAGGGAATCAACGCGGCCCAGCCAACCATCGCACCGAAGACGGCCAGGCGCACCGACCAGATCGGCGCGAAATCGGGGCCCACCATCCACGCGGCCCACAGCACATGCGCGGCGCCGAAAGCGATGAGGCCCAGCATGATCTGGTTCGTGCGATCGCGCAGGAACATGTCGATCAGTTTGGGCGTGTGCATGTTTGCGGTCAGCGGAATCGCCAGACCGATGGTGGCAATCAGCATCGCCAGCACGTTGTTGTAGGCCCGCGCCATCGGCGAGAGGATATCCACAAGCTTGGCGTTGTTCTTCGCGGCCCACGACACCTTGTCCATGCCCGGAGCGCCGGCGTGCCACCATTCGAGCAGGAATTCGCCGATGAAAAAGACGCTCATGGCGAGCGCCGCCCACACGAAACTGCGGATGAATCGAGCGCGTGATTCCATCGAATCCCCCATCAAGACGAAAGACAGAATGAGCGTGCGCCGGGTGGCCGACCGGGTCAACTGGCGGGACCTGCGGATCGTCGTCAATTCCTTGCTGTTTCGTCAAGGAATTGTCACGACTGAGCCCATCTGCACGGCGCGCTCGGGCACCGTCAATTCGCGCAGGGTGCCGGCGATCTGGAGGCGCCAAGGCGTCCGTGCGGTCAGTTCGAACGGCATATCCTGAGTCGCATAAGGCACGCGCAGCATGAACGTACCATCCGGCGACGCCCGACCCGCTTGTTGAAAGAGGAACGGCGGCGCACCGGGATGCTTGACCTCCAGCGCTGCGGTCACCAGCGATCCGGGAGGCGCGCGCCCAGCCAACTGCGCGCCCGCGACGTGCTCGAACAAGGCGATTTCCCGCAGCGGCCCATGCACCTGACCATGCCAGAGTCCCGGCAATTCCAGCGGCGAGACGTGGATGCGTCGCAACGTGCCGGTCGCCTCCGTGACCTCCGCACCCACCACGTGCGCGGTTCCAGCATCGACGAGCAGCCGCGTGCCCACGTACGCTTGCGCGTCCGTCAGCGTCGGCGTGGGTTGACCGATTTCGTCTGCGTTCGCCACAAGCACCGGCCACGGCGTGGCCATGGTCCACAGCCACCGCACTTGGCGCGTTTGCAGCGTTGGTTCCGCCGCGCCGAAATTCCGTGCCAGCAACACGCGCATCGTGTCGCGCAGGGCGTCGCGCTCTTTGAGCTCGGTGAAATTGCTGGCGATAACGGGTTGCCCTGTCACATGCAGGATCTTGTGGCCGACGTCCCACGGCGCGAGCAGGCACCGCGGCCCTGCGCGCGCGGGCGTCGGCAGATGGTCGCGCATCCAGGTGAGCGTCCGCCAGACGGACTCCTCGTGGGCACTCCACTGCTCGGGGTGGAGCAGCGGCGGAAAGAGCGTCAGCGTGCCCAGCGCGGCCAGGGCCGCCAGGGTCCGCGTCCAATGCCGGGCCTGGAGCGTCAGCACGCTGGCCCACGCCAGAACATATGGAACGGCAAAGACCAGGCCGAAACGCGTTTGCAGGAAGGCGAGCGGCGCCGTGGCCGCGTAGAGCCAGAACAGCCAATGGCGGCGAATCGGCGGCAAACGCGCCAAACCCAGCGGCAGGACCGGAAACAGCACGATGGCGCCGCCCAGCACGATCAGCGGCTGTGGCAGCGGCTGGCGCCAGAAAGGTTTGCTTTCCTCAATGGTCGCGACCATGCCGGCGCGCCCGGAGAAATCGAGCAGCGCGGCAAAAGCGTGGCGCATGGCGGGATCCACAGCGGCGGCCATGGCCACGAATCCTGCGCCGACGGCCGCGGCGACGGTCAGCGCGCGCCAACGACGGTCCGCTTTCTGACCAGCCGTCCACCACCCGCCTGTCAGGGCCGCGCAAAAGCCCGCCAGCAGCCACAGCGTGAACCGCGACGGCGCGTGCGGCGCGACCAGACCGTGGCGAAAGTACGGCGCTTGGATGATTGCAGGCGCCGCGAGCAGCGATCCGAGCCAAATCGCGGCCACCAGCGCACCAAGCGTCTGGTGTCGTCGCGCACCCGCCGGCAACGCGGTCGCCGCGGTCAGCACGGCCGCCGAGGTGACCACCAATTGGGCGATCCACGCTTCGGTCATCAAGGCGTGACCCAGGGCGAGGACCACGCCGAGCAGCAACGTTTGGCGCAG
The DNA here is from genome assembly GCA_903924465.1 of uncultured Myxococcales bacterium. Classification (GTDB taxonomy): domain Bacteria; phylum Myxococcota_A; class UBA9042; order UBA9042; family UBA9042; genus CAIYBN01. Next base: position 130,769 of record CAIYBN010000008.1, read on the forward strand.
TTTCGGCTCGTGCAGCACGGCATCGACGGTCCAGGCCAGCCCGGCCAACCACAGGCCCAATAGCATGTGGTGGTCGACAAAGCCGAACGCGGTGTACCAGATGTGCAGGGGCAGGAGCGCCAGCAGCAGCCCGGCGAACAGTCCGGCGAGCGTTCCCAGCCACGCCGTTGCCAGCGCCCATGTTGCCATCGCTGCCAGGACACCCGCGGCCACCGGCATCCAGGCAGCGAATCGTTCCACATCGCGCGGAGGTGAATTCGCCGGCAGAACGACCAGCGCCAGACCCGCGGTCAGCCGCTCCACACCACCGGGCCACGGCGGCACCGTGCCGTCGGGACAACCGAGGCCGTCGTCAAAGTCGGGCACGTGAGGAAACTGCTGGTAGGTCGCGACGATGCGCCGCAGGTAGTAGTGCGAATCCGAGGAAACCGGCCGCACGCCACCGTCTGGCAACCGCAGCGCAGAAGTGCCCACCACGCGAGCCGCCAGTGCCACAGCGACGACCACGAGCAGCGCGGCCCAACGTTGCAGCATCCGTTACTCCAGAAACCGCAGGTGCAGGGCGCCATTCTGCTGGCGCTGACAACGCACAGCCAGCTGGCCGTCGAGCAACGTCCACATCGGCTCGATCAGCAGCTCCGCGCGCCACCCCGACAGACCCAGCGCTGTCGCCAGGGCCTCGCGCGTGGTCAGCGGTTCGCGCACCGCGTTCAGCAGCGTCTCCCGCTTGACCAGCAGCTGCGGCGCGAGGTTCTGTTTCACCGCGATGTCGTTGACCAGCAACATCATCAGCGCCGCCACCGCTTCCAGCTCCCATCCCGGCGGCGCCCGACCTGCTGGCCGGTGATGCGGCTCGGCCAGACCGCGCGAGACGGCGTCCAGCCACCGCTGCGCATGCCGATGCACGGTTCGGTGGTTCAAGCGGCGGTCGTTGTCCAAATCCGCGCGACGCACCGGCGCGACGCGGGCCAGCGTGTGCAGCATTTCATCGGGCAGCAGGAAATGCGGCACGATGTCTTCTTCCTGGGCGATCTGTTCGCGCTCGACCGCCAGCGCGCGCACGACCCCCGCCTCGCGGGCGTCCATTCGCCGTCCGCCCGCCACGCGCAGAAACGCCGCATCCGGGTCACGAATATACGGTGCGGAGTCCGTCAGCATCGCGCATTCCTCAGCCACCCACTCCGCCCGGCCCAGTCGTGTCAATTCGTCCTGAAGGCGCGCATGCAACGGCAGCAGATGCGCCACATCGCCCGCGGCGTAGCCAACCATCCGCTCCGGTAGCGGCCGCTTGCTCCAGTCCGCCATTTGGTCGCCTTTGGACTGATGCACTTGAAGCAAGCTTTGCAGCAAGCCACTCAAGCCGATTTGCAGGCCGTGGCCGAGAAATGCCGCGGCGATCTGCGTGTCAAAAACCCGCTCGGGAAGCAAATTGAACTGCAACCACAGGATGCGTAGATCGTTGCGCAGCGCATGGCCGATCACGGTGAGGTCAGGGCGTCGCATCGCTTGCACGAGCGGTTTCAGGTCGATGTCTGCCAGCGGATCCACCAACCACAGGCCATCGCGGGTCGCCAGCTGCAGCAGCATCAGTCGCGGCACGTACGTGCGCTCGCTGTGAAATTCCGTATCAAATCCGACGAGATCGGCTGTGCTCAGGGCGGCGACCAGCTCGGCCAGCTGTTCCTGGGTCGCAACGATCGGCGGGGTTTGCTGTGGCTTCGCAGGCATGGTCAGTGGCCTTGGGCAGGGCAGCGTTTCTTCAGCGCCGCGCCGCGAAACTGTAGCAGGACTGGAACAAAGGGAGTAGCCGCGCGGGCGAGAATCCGTCCCAGCGACTGACGGCCATTCTTGACACATCCCGGATTGTGCGGTACTGAACATTTGTGCGGTATGATTCCGCACGACGGTGGCGGCCATGGCAAATACCGAGTTGACCCCGCGTCAACAGAACATTCTTGATTTTGTTCATGAGTTTCAGCAGCAACATGGCTATCCGCCGTCGATTCGCGAGATCGGCGAGTTCTTCGGCATTCGCTCGACCAATGGCGTGTCGGATCACCTGCGGGCGTTGGAGCGCAAGGGATTTCTGAGTCGCAACGGGCACTTGTCGCGATCGCTGCAAGTCGTGCGCGACGAAACGCGCTTTGTTCCGGAATCGGAGGAGGTGGATGCGGACGATGTGCCGGTGATCGCCCGTACGACGACCACGGGGCGGACGCTCTCGCTGGCGTCCAAGACGCCACAATCGATGGTGCAGCGCGGCAACGCGGTGACGGTTCCGGTGATGGGCCGGGTGGCGGCTGGCCAGCCGATTCTCGCCGTGGAGGACTGCGAAGACACGCTGGTCGTGGACAGCTACCTGCTGGGCGGCCCGGGCGAAGTTTTTGGCCTGCGCGTCGTTGGCGAGTCGATGATCGAGGCGGGCATCCTGCCGGGCGATTTTCTGTTTGTGCGCAAGCGGTCAACCGCACAGTCCGGCGACATCGTGGTGGCGATGATCGACGGCGAGGCGACGGTCAAGCGCTGGTTTCCCGAGGGCGATCGCATCCGCCTGCAGCCGGAAAACGCGAAGATGAAGCCAATTTACGTCAATCGCGCAGATTTTCGTGCGATCGACCTGCTGGGCACCGTCGTCGGCATCTACCGCAAGCTGGTGTAGCCGGTGGTCAGCGTGTCCCAGTCGCGGACACAGCCAGTGCCGCATGTGATTCCCTATCAGGGCTCCAAGCGCCTGCTCGCTCCGGCGATCCTGGCGGTACTGCGTGAGCGGTTGGCGGGGCAGCCCGTGCGGCGGCTCTACGAGCCATTTGCCGGTTCGGCGGCGATGACGCTGGCGGCGGCCCACGCGCAACGCGCCGACCAACACGTTGTGGCGGATTCGTACGGACCGATCGTTCTGCTCTGGCGGCAGATCGTCGAGGCGCCGCAGCTTGTGGCGGAAGGCTATCGTCGGGTCTGGCAAGCGGGTGACTATGACGCGGTCCGGCAAGCGTTTCGGCGCGATCCGACGCCTGAAGATCTGCTCTACCTGCTGACCCGTTGCGTCAAAGCCGCCGTGCGGTTCAACCGGCGGGGGGAGTTCAATCAAGCGGCGGACAAGCGCCGGCGTGGAACGCACCCTGATCGCATGGCGGCGCTGATCGCGGCGGCCGCGGAGTTGCTGCGCGGACGCACGGAATTCAGGATCGGGGATGCCCTGGAGACGACTTGCGATGCCACAGCCGGAGACGTCGCCTACCTGGATCCGCCCTGGCACGGCACGACGGTCGGAAACGACAACCGTTACCACGCTGGCTACACCCGGGCGCAATTGCTGACGTTGATCGATGCCCTGCACAGTCGCGGTGTGCTCGTGTTGCTCAGCTATGACGGCAAGCGCGCAGGTCAAGATTTTGCGCAGATGCTGCCCGATTCACTTCGGCGCCTGGACTTGCCGGCCATGCGATCCGCGCAGGCCACGCTGCTGGGTCGGGCCGAGTGGACGACGGAATCGCTGTACGTGACGGATACCCTACGGCAGTGAATCCAGGGCGCGCTGAAATGCCTGCATTTCGTCGCCGGGCCAATGCTGGACGTCGAGCACCAGCACAGGATTCGCGCCATCGCTGTGGGTCTCCACGTCCCGCACCGCGAAGACTTGCAGGTCGCCCTCCCGGGATCGGAACGTGATGCGCTGCGGCTCGGCCGGCATGTCCTCGCGTTCCACGTGTCGGGCATCCGCCTGCAGCCGCACGTGGATGGCGTGCTTTTCCGTGTCCAGCGTCACCTGCTCGCGGTGCAAGTAGAACCCATCCAGGTCCAGCGCGGCCATGAACGGCTCCGTCACGGCGCGCGTGCGGTGACGGGCGGGCGGCTGGTCTGGCCCGGGGGCCATCGTCGGCAAGTCGTGGGGCGTGGCAAGCGCCACGAGATCGCGGGGATCTACGGGCAGTTCAGCCGGTTCATGGCCTGGGCGCCGCGCGACTGCGCCGCTCGTGATCGACGCCAGCGGCGCCATCCGACTCGTGCGCCGTTTGTTCGCGCGTGGCAGCACGGCCTCGTCCGCTGACGCATGCTCCGCGTCCGTCATCGTCAGGGTCGGGCTGCGCACCAAGTCCACTGTCTCTTTGGCGAGTTTTGCCTGAGGCATCTCCACGGTCATGCGCCAGTCTTCGGTGTTTGTCCGCGGCGATTTCCGCTCGTCGAGCGAAAGCTGCGGCGCCTCCACAAGTCGCGTCAACGCCGTGCGGGAACTGGGAGTCGGCTGCCGGTGCGCGCGCTCCCGGGACTTCACGTCATCGGCCATCGCGTCCAGCTGCAGCTGCCAAATCAGGAGCGCTGCGCTTTCCGCCTGCATTTGTGCAATCCGGCGATCTCGCAGGGCGGCCACGGCGGCGGCGATCTCCGACCGCTCGACGTTCAGGGACTCCAACCAATCATTGGGCGGCAACGGCGATCGGGCGGCTTCCGGCAGCCCGTGATCCAGCCACTGAATCCGCTCGGCCAACTCATCCGCGACTGTCCTGAGGTGCTGGCGCCGTATCTGCAGCTCATGTTCCGTCAGGGCAATCTCGATTTCGTTGTGCAGTGCCATCAGGCGTTCCGTCGCATCTGGGTCACGCGTGCGCGGTACCCGGTCAATTCAGGCGCGCCGGGGTGGCGTTGATCCAGCGCGTCCAGCAACGCGACGGCGCTATCGTGGAAGCCACGTTCGATGAAGAAGTCGAGGGTGCCGAGATCACGACTCATGTCCCGCGGGGCCGCTGACACCTCAGCACCTGGCTGCCGCGAAAGTCGCGGACGCGGCAGGATTTGCGACCGCGGTTGGGCCGGAGCTACCGGATTGAACGCCGTTTCGGGCTCAACGGCGGAGGGGCCTTGCGACCGCGCAGTGACCGGCATCATCAAGTCGGGGGCGGGCTTTTCCGCCAAGCGGAGGCCGTGCCTTTCCAGGACTTCCACGCTGATGTGTTCCACCAAGGTGGGCTCCGCGGTCTCAAAGCCGGCCTCGTCGTCCCACTCCGCGCCGCTGGCTTCCAGATCGTCCAACTCCGACAGCGCCTCCAGGGCCTGCTGATGGGTTACGCGCATGGATTGCGAGACGCGCCGGTCCGGACTGATGTCGACCGGGTGCGGCGTCAGTTCAGGCGGCCGAGTGGCCATGGGCGCGGTCGCTGAGGGAGACGGAGCTGCCGCCGCCGGCCGCGGTTGTGCCACGGGCGTCGGCGGCGCGGACACGACCGGTCTGGCCATCGGCGTCTGGGCCGCAGTCGGTGCATGGACGATCGCTGGAACGGGCTTCGACCCACCCGGCGCTTGCGGCGCCGTTTCCCGGACCAACGGCGTCGTCGGTATGGGCGGCGGTTCAGGTTCCGGCAGCGGCGGCGCTTCCTGTAGCAGCGCGGTGGCCTTTTCTTCGGCCTGACGGGCGATTGCCGCCTGCAGGCGTTCCAGGTCCGCCTCTGGCAGCGCCATCGTCCCTGGCCGACTTCTGGCAACGGCTACGCCAGCGTCCCGCTCCGCAGCATCGGTATCCGTGGCAATGCTGCCGCTTGAGCCTGCCTGCAGTTCGATCACGGTGCCACCCTGCACGGAAGGCGCCATCACGCCCATATACGCTCGGGCGCGTTCGTCATCTGGAGCCAGCGAGTACAACCGCTCCAGCGCTCGATTCGCTTCGTCTTTCAAGCCGTTGCGTTCAAACGTCCGAATCAGCTGGCGACAAATCACCGCAGCCTTTTCGCGCTGGCCCAGCTGTTCCAGCGATTCGATGATGAGTTCCAGCAATTCCGCGTCGTTGGGCACAGATTCGTAGCATTTCAGCAGCTTGCCCAGCGCCAACGATGGCCTTCCGGAGCGCACATAATGCAGCGCCAGGTCATGGGCCAGCGTCACGTCGTTTGGCGACAGTCCGTGGGCGCGCTCCGCGACCTTTTCCCAGTCCTCGACCGCACCTTTGCGCAACAGCGTCGCCGCCAAGGTTCGCATCAGGCCGGCCGATTCGTGGTTGTGACCGGCCCGCGCCAGGTGTTCCGCCAGCTGCAGCTGACCCGCCAGATTGTCGGGATCCATTTCCAGCAGCCGGCCCAACACCTGCATCATGTCTGCGAATTGCCGCGACCGTTCGTAGATCTCAAATGCCGCCACGTATTCGCGGGCTGCGTCCTCCACCATCCGGAGTTGCTGCTGCACATCGCCCAGCGCGACGCGAATGTCCGCGGAATCGGGACGAAGTTTGGCCGCCTGCCGCAGCACAGCCACCGCCTTGACCGGCGCGCCGCGCGTGGCGTAGGCCTCTGCGATGGACAACAGTTCCGCCACGGCCTCGGCGGTTTTGCCAGCCGCCTGCAGCTGTTCGACTTTCTTCAGTCGCTCGCGGACGTCCTGAACGGTACCCACCGCTTCGCCGCCCCGCGTGGCGTGCGCGGCCAGCGGGCGGTGAAAGCGATTGGGATCGACTTGAACGGGCGCGGCCACTTCAGCTCCGGCGAACGGCAGTTGGGCGCGACAAGCGACCCGTGACGAACAAACTCAGCGACTGACGCGCTCCACATAGCGGCCGTCGCGCGTGTCGATCTTCAGCACATCCACGTCGGTGATGTACAGCGGAACCTGCAGCTTGTAGCCGGTTTCCACGGTCACGCTCTTGGTCGCGCCTTGTGCCGTGTTGCCAGCGATCGCGGGCTCGCACTCGGTGATCTTGGCGATGATGAAGTTCGGCAGCTCGATGGCGATCGCCCGGCCGTTGTACAGCAGGATTTCGACCTTCAGGTTCTCCGTCAGGAAGTTCTTTGCGTCGCCGACAGCGGTGTCGGCAACCTCAAAGCTTTCAAACGAATCGGTGTTCATGAAGTGGTAGGCGCCGTCAAAATACAGGAACGACGCGTCGATTTCCTCGCATTCCGCCTGATCGACCTTGTCGCCTGAGCGAAAAGTCTTGTCGATCACATTGTTGGTCAGCAGGTTCTTGATGCGGGTGCGTACAAAAGCGGAGCCCTTGCCCGGCTTGACGTGCTGAAAATCGACGATCTCCCACGGCCCGCCGTCCATTTCGAATTTGAGGCCCTTCTTGAACTCTGAGGTATCGATCGTTGAAGCCATGTCTTGGTCTCTTTCCTAAGTCAAAATAATCAGTTGGGACGCGCAGGACGGTTCAAGCGTGTCGGTCGGTGCGCAGGTGTTCGATGAGCGCACGCAGCGCCCATTCATATCCCCGCGCCCCCAGTCCCTGGATGCGGCCCATCACCACATCAGCCAGCAAGGACTTGTGCCGAAACGCCTCGCGCGCTTCGGTATTGCTGAGATGCACTTCGATGGCCGGTTTAGCCACCGCGATCACGGCGTCGCGCAGGGCGACGCTGGTGTGAGTATAGCCCGCCGGATTGAGGATGTAAGCGTCTGTCGCTTTGCGCGTCTCATGAAGGTACTCGATGAGCGCGCCTTCGTGATTGCTCTGAAACGTATGGACATCGCAGGACAATTCCGCGCCAATTGCAACCAAACGCTTGTCGATTTCCGCCAACGTGACGCGGCCATACGTTTCGGGCTCGCGTTCTCCGAGCAAATTCAGGTTCGGGCCATGGAGCACGTCGATGCGCATGGTGCGGGTTGTCGCCTGTCGCGGCCGATCGTGTCAACTGCTTGTTCAAGCTGTAGCTGCCATCCGCACCTCCTTCAGGTAGCGAAAGAAAGTGCCGCGTGGCAAGCCGGATTTCCGCCATGCCGCGCAGACCTGGGTCTCATCCGCGACCAGATCGGCCACAGCGCGTCGCCGCTGCGCACGACGGTCCGCGCGACCTCCTTGCAGCAGTCGCAAGTGCGGCTCAGCGACTTGACCATCGGTCAGCACGGCCCTGAGGTCATCCAGCCGTGGTTGTTGAAAATAGCCACGCAATTGCAAGCGGTTCGCAACATTGCGCAGCTGTCGGACATTGCCTGGCCAGGGCTGAGCCTGCAGCAGAGGGGCGGCGCCCGGCGGCAGCTTCGCGTCGCCGAGAAAATGGCCGAACAGCGTCGCGATGTCCTCAGGCCGATCGCGCAGCGCGGGCAGACGCACCTGGGCGACGTCCAGACGATGCAGCAGATCGAGGCGAAACTTCTGGGCGCGGACCAGGGCGGCCAGATCGCGGTGGGTAGCGCAAACCACCCGCACATCGACGTGGCGCACGCCGCCGCCCAGCACCTGAATCTCACCGACTTCCAGCACGCGCAGCAGCATGGCCTGCGCTTCGGTGGGCAGCTCGCCGATCTCGTCCAGAAATAACGTGCCACCATGCGCCCGCTCAAAAGCACCTTTGCGGTTCTCCGTCGCACCCGTATAGGCACCGCGCTGGGCACCGAACAATTCGGCCGCGACCATGTCACCGCACAGCGTTCCACAGTTGACCGCGAGCCATGGACCTTCGCGACGTGCCGACAGATCGTGCACGGCGCGCGCGGCCAGTTCCTTGCCCACACCGGATTCACCGGTGATCAGGACCGGCCACGAAGTCGCCGCCGCCAGCGCGAGATCCTGCATCACGCGGACCATCGACGGCGCGCTGGAGCCGAGCCCGCCCACGCTGAGCCAGCCGCCGTGGCTTCGCAGGACCAGAATCGGCAGCTGCCCCAAACGCAGGATATCGCCCGATTGCACGCCGGTTGGCCGCGCGGTCAAAGGCTTGCCCGCGAGCGTCGTGAGCCCGTTCCCCGCCAGATCGAACACCTCCAAGCGTTGCCCGACGATCTGCAGCCGCAGATGCCGCAACGCAATGCCTGGCCGGGCAATCCGCAGATCGCAGCCGGGGCTGCTGCCCAGTTCAAGCCGCTGCTTCACTTCGACGCGCCGCCAGCCGCTTGGGCCAGGCACGCACACATGCCACTTCACGTCTTCATTCATCCTCGCCTCCAGGTGTTGCGCACGCCGAACCACCCTCTACGCCGCCAGCAGGCTCTCCTGCGTGCACAGTTCCAGCATCAGCTCCCGTCGACCCTGGGCACCTGCTGGCACCCCGGGCAGAGCGTCGAGCAGGGCCAGACCGGCGCGGTGCTCGCCGGTTGCCGCCAGGCCAATCGCCACGTTGAAGAGCCAGAACGCCAGCTCTTCCCGGCGTTCGTGCGCGGCCTGACGCCAGGCCATCGGAGTCAGCCGCGCCAATTCCTGCAGCGCACCCAGGCGCACCAACTCCTCGCCCACGCGATCGCGCGACCGGCTCGCCAGCCGCGCGATGGAGACGGTCTGCGCCACCGCATCCCGCACCAGCTGCAGCCGCCGCATTTCTGGATTGCCAAGCCCGATCCTGCCGTCAAAACCCATCCGTTCCTCCCGATGTCCGCGCCCATCCGTTTGCGCAGTCCAAGCACGTGTTCGGGCCCTGGCGAATTTTGCCGCGGGCGTTTTGGCAGTTTTCTTGCGGGTGTGCGTTTTTGTGGCAATCGGCTAGACTCCGCGCGCTTTTGCCCGCCCTTGGTGACAGCTCAGGAGACTTTTCGTGGCCAAGAAGATTCGCAATCGTCCTGAAGAGTTGAAGTCCAATCCTGGCTTGGAGGCCGAGGCCCAGCCCGCGCGCAAAGTCGTCGCGACCGCGCCGCGGCAGCCCGTGACAACCAGCGAGATGGACTGGAAAGATCACGTCCTGCCGCTGTTTTTGGGCTTCATCTGCGCCTATTTGCCGTACAAGGTCGAGCCGCACATCCGCGATCTGTTCCAATTGCCGAAGCAGATGATCATGGCGGAGGCGGCGGCGTGGCTGGTCTTGCTGGCTGGTGCGCTGGCGCTCGCGGGTCGGCCGCTGAAGCTGCCGAAGACGCCGATGATCTGGCCAGGTCTGGTGCTGATGCTGGCGATTGCCGGCGGCGTGTACATTGCGCCGCAACAGACCGGTGGCGTGCTGTCGATCTTTGCCCGCACGGACGCGCATCGCTGGGTATCGGCGGCGGTCATCTTTGTCATCGCGCTCTTGAGTCTGACGACGCCCAAGCGCCTCTGGTACATCATCGCCGGCAACCTGCTGGGCGGCCTCCTGGTGTCGCTGATCGGCATTGGCGAGCAGCACAACATCCGCGGCCTGCTGCCCGATCCGCATTGGAACCTCATCACGATTCCGGGCTCGACCTTTGGCAATCGCAACATGGCGGCGCAGGAAATCGTCGCGGTGATGCCCGCCGCGTACGTTGTGCTCAGCCTGTGCGTGCGCTGGATCCTGACCGGCCGCGTGTGGCAGGGGTTCGTGCTGGGTGTGACGAGCGCATTTGGCCTCGTGACCATGCTGTATTTCCTGCTGTTGACGGTGACGCGGTCCGCGTGGCTTGGCGCGGGCGGCGGCGTGCTCGTGGCGGGGCTTGTGCTGATTCTTGGCGTGCTGTGGGGCAGCAAGCGTCAGGCGACGCTCGATGCGGAGGCGCCGGAGGGGCCGTCGGGGCTGGCGGCGCTGTTCGGCGCGCCGACCAAGCGGGTGCTGCAAACCGCGGGCGTGGTGGCGACGCTGTTGCTCGTGGTCATTGCGGTCGGCGATCATTTCAAACCGGACGACGGCAATTCCGGAGACGACAAGAAGAAGATGTCCGTGCCGGAATTGGTCCGCTCGTTCATGGACAGCAAGGCGAACCACTATCGCTGGCGCTTTGGCATGGCGGAATCGACCGTGGAGGCCATCAAGGCCAATCCGCTGGGCGGCGGCGCGGGCAACTGGCGCGTCATCTATCCGCAGTACGTGACCCAGCGCGAGAAGAACGAAATGTTCAATATCGCCAAGCAGCCGATCCGCGCGCACAACGATTTCCTGCAATTTGGCTCGGAATTCGGCGTGCACGGCTTGCTGGCGCTGCTGACGCTGCTGGCGATGGCGGCGTGGCTGACGCTGCGGGCGGTGCGCAAGGCCGCGATGCCCGATGGCAAACTGCAGGAGGACAGCGCGTGGCTGGCGTTTTGCTCGCTGGCGTCGCTCGCGTCCCTTGTCGCCATTTGCGGCGACGCGATGGCCTCGTTTCCGCTGCAACTGCCTGGACCGACATTCCTTTTTGCCCTGCATCTGGCGACGATCGCGTCCTCGGAAGCGATCCTGTACAAGCGCGGTTTCTTCGGCGAAGGCGAGAACCATGTGGTCGCCACGCCGATGTGGCTGGGCGGCGCCGTGCTGATGTTGGGCCTGATCGGCCTGAAATTCCTCGGGCCGATCTACCTGGTGCCGGGCGACGTGAACCTGGACAGCTACCGCAACCTGTCGATTGAGCAGGCCAAGGAAAAGGGTCTGCACCAGCGCTGGCTGGTGGCCGAACTGGGCTTCACCGACGGTCGGGCGCTGCAAAAGGGCGGTCGTGCGCAAGCCGGACTCGTGGCGATCCAGCGGGCGATTGCGTTGAACCCGGACGATTTCCAGAACCATTTCATCGAAGGCCTGAACCTCAACAGCCTGGGACGGACTCAGGATGCCATCCACAGCATCGAGAATTCCCTGAAATTGTATCCGAATTTGCTGAACGCCTGGGTCAATCTGGCGATGTTCAACAAGCGGCTGGGCAACGACCAGAAGATGAACGAGGCGATCGATATCGCCGTGAAGCTGAAGCCGGATGAGCTGATCGCGCTGAACGTGCGCGCGGCGTGGCTGGAGGAAAAGGGCAAATACGCCGAGGAGTTGACGCTGTTGCGGCCGCAGATCAAGCCGTACGCCGCCTATCGCCTGTCGCCGAACTGGCCGACGGATGACCAAGGGCAGTTGTGGAATTCGTGGAAGACGACGCTGACGCACTGCGTGCTGGCGGCGCGCAAGACCGAGAAATGGGCGGAAGTGGCGGAATACTTGAAGCTGCTGTACGCCGAGCCGGTGGCCAACGACGGTCGTCCGGAGGAAGAGAAGGACAAAGAAAAGATGAATCGCGCAGCCGATTTGGCTGAGGTGCTGGGCAAGCTTGGCCGCTGGCAGGAGGCGTTGCCGCATTTCAAGGAAGCGGCTGAGCTGGCGCGCGCGGAGTTCCCGGACCAGAAGAAGAATTACGCGCATGCCTTGCTGCACCTGGGCAATTACGCCGAGGCCACGCACCAGATGGCGGTCGCGACGGAAGTCGGCATGACCCGGGATGCGGCGGGTGAAATCCTCGACCAGTGGGCCAAGGACATGCCGGAGAAAGCGGCGGCCATCGCCAAGATGCGCGAAGAAGTGACCGGCAAGCCCGCCGTCCCCGCTGACGCCGCGCCGAAAGCACCGTGAGCGACACCGTACGCATCGAGGTCCGCGCGGACGAGGGCGGCACGCGGCTGGACGCGCTCCTGTGCGCGCGGGTCGAAGGCCTGTCGCGGGCGCGAGCGACCGAGCATCTGGCGTCCGGCCACGTGCGGCTGATCGCGGGTGCGGCGAAGGCCAACACGAAGCTCAAGCCGAGCCTGCTGGTCAACAAGCAGCACATCTTTGAGATCGACGTGCAACCGCGGGTGGAACTATCGGCGGAGGCGCAGGCGATCCCGCTGACGATTGTCTACGAGGACGACGACCTGCTCGTCATCGACAAGCCAGCGGGCCTGGTCGTGCATCCGGCGGCGGGGCACGAGGACGGCACGCTGGTGAACGCGCTGCTGCACCATGCGCCGGAAATGGCGGCGATGAAGGGAAAAGACGCCTATCGGCCGGGGCTGGTGCACCGCATCGACAAGGACACGTCAGGGCTGCTGGTCGTTTCCAAGAACGAGACGGCGATGAAGAAGCTGGCGGCGTTGTTCGCGCTGCACCACATCGAACGGCGCTATGTGGCGATTGTCCTGGGGCAATTGCCGCAGGACAAGATGACGTTTCGCACGCTGCACGGCCGCCATCCGACCGAGCGCAAGCGCTTTACCAGCCGGGTGACGGAAGGCAAGGAAGCGGTGACGCACGTGACGGTGCTCGCGCGGTCGCCGTTGACCACGCTGGTGGTGTGTCAGCTGGAGACGGGGCGAAGCCACCAGATCCGGATGCACCTGGCGGAATCGGGACATCCGATTGCCGGGGACCAGCTCTACGGCGGCACGCGGCCCCATGCGCGCACGGCGCGGACGATGGGCGATGCGCTGCAGCTGGCCAAAATCACGCGTCAGGCGCTGCACGCATACGCGCTGGGATTTCAGCACCCGCGGACGGGACGGCAGCTGCGGCTGGAGCTTGGCTGGCCGGTGGACTTGCTTGACGCAGCGGCGGGTCTCTATGGCGCGGAGAATATCGCGTTGCCGGGGCTGGATCAGGAGGTGTAGCCGGGAACTCGACTTTGACGAGTTGACGCCCGTGTCGGACGCGGCACACTCGCTTGGCGCTCGTGTAGGGTTGGCCAATCGCCAAGCGGAACCGTCGCGAAGTTTGGATGGGCAGATGCACATTCTCGTCACAGGCGGCGCAGGTTTCATTGGCTCCAACACCGTGGACTTGCTGCTCGAGCGCGGGCACTCCGTCCGCGTCCTGGACAATTTCTACTCCGGCAAACGCGACAACCTCCGGGCGCATGCCGCGCTTGAGGTCATGGAAGGCGACATCCGCGATGTGCCGACCGTCGAGCGCGCGATGGCGGATATCACGCACGTGCTGCACCTGGCCGCGCAAGTCTTCGTGCCCACGTCGATTGCGCAGCCGGTGATGTCCGGTTCGGTCAATGTCACGGGTTTTCTGAATGTGCTGGACGCCGCGCGCCGCCTTGGCAACAAGCGAGTGGTGTACGCGTCGAGCGCGGCTGTCTACGGGCTCGCGACCGACTTGCCGCTGACGGAAGCCTCGCCGCCGATGGCGCTCTCGCCGTATGCGTTGGAGAAGCTGATTGACGACCAGTATGCCCAGCTTTTTGCCCAGCTCTACGGTGTTTCCGCCTGCGGCTTGCGCTACTTCAATGTCTACGGTCCGCGTCAGGATCCGCGTTCGCCGTACTCCGGGGTCATCAGCAAGTTCTGTTCGGTCATCGCCGCGGGCGAGCGCCTGTGCGTGTTTGGCGATGGCCTGCAAACCCGTGATTTCGTGTCCGTGCGGGATGTCGCGCGCGCCAACCTCGCGGCGTTGGAGAGCGACATCGTGGGCGTCGTCAACGTGGCGACCGGCCAGAGCGTCACGCTGTTGCAGCTGATTCGCGCCCTGGGCGACGTGGTGGGGCGCGAACTGCCGGTCGATCACGCACCCAGCCGGCCGGGAGAAGTGCGCCTGTCCGAAGTGACGCCGACGCGGCTGCGAGAGGCGCTGCACATCACCGATTCCCTGCCATTGCGTGACGGCCTGACTGCGCTCTTGCGCAGCCTGGGCATCGTGCCGTGACGTCGCTCCATGGACCGACTCTGCTGATGGGCGGAGGAAGCCACGGTCTTCGTGGGGACAAACACCGTCTTGACACCGCCCGCCGCGAGGCCCAGCCTCACCGCGCCCGGGCCGGTGCCCGCCAGATGACCATGACGACGAACCATCTCTTTCGCCTGCTGCTTCTCACCGTCTGCGCGATGTCGGCGTGCGCGGCCAAACCCGTGCCGGTGCCGCCGGAGCTCAGCGGCGTGGTCACCTGGCTGCGCGCGCATCCACCCGTGACCGGCGTGCTGACGCTGTCGGAGACCGGCGCGGCGGCGGTTCGCCAAGCGGGTGGCGCACCGTTCCTGGAGCCCGCCGGGCAGACCTGGCTGCTGGCCCATGACGCCAAGGCGCTGCAAACCGGGATGACCGACAAGCACCTGGACTACCTGCTGACCACCGAGCCCGATCTGCGCGATGTGCCGGCGCTGACCCAGGACAAGGCGGTGCTGGTGCCGTCGGCGCTGCGTCATTTGCAATTGCTGTACGGCACGGGCACGCACGACCAGACTTGCGTGGATGGCCTGCAGCTGGTGGCGACGTCGGCGGTGATTCGCGAGGTGGGCGGGCGTCACCTGCCGGCCGCGCTGCTGTTCAAGCGGGTGCCTGGCGCGCTCCTGCGCATGTCCAAGCTGGTGCCAGGAATTCCGGTGCGCGTCGAGACGACGCGGCGTTTCGCCGGTCAGGTCTTCGTGTTCGACTGCCAAACCCGCGCCGATGCCCAGGGCAATCTGGCGCTGCGCTTTCCCTACCCGGCGCTGGCGGCTACGGCCGACGCCCCGGCGATGCCCGTGCGGATGTGGACGGCGATGAACAAGATGGGCGAGCCGATCGAGATCTCTGCGGAGGCCGTCGAGAAGGGTACGGAACTAAACCTGACGGAATAGTTGGCCGGGATCAGAGTGCGGGAGACGGGATGCTCACGCGGGCCCAGTCAGGGCGCTGGGACAGAAGACTCTAATGCGCGCCCAGTCAGGGCGCCGGGACGCAAGACTCTAACGCGCGCCCAGTCAGGGCGCCGGGACGCAAGACTCTAACGCGCGCCCAGTCAGGGCGCTTGTTCGTTTCGGAACGCGTATGTCTGGCGGTGCGCTTGCGCGGAAATACGGCGCCGCGATCCAAATGGCTCGGCGCGCCTTGCGGACTTCCGTCGGCTCTTTGCCTGCCTTTGGCGCGGTCGTGCGACCTTCCGGTCGATGGCTACCGAAATCTCACCTCGCCCCGGTCACCGGCCAAAGCCGATGCGCCCGCGCCGCCACCACCGCGTGCCTCTCCCGCTCCGGCGGAATCTGTCCCAGCAGTGCCTTCCACGTCTGGAAACTGCCCCCCGCGCGCGCCGCCTGGACAATCGCCGGCGCCAGCTCCTGACCGCCGAGGCTCAGCCGGTATTCCAGCCACGCCCAGCGCGGCGAATCGAAACGCACGTCCACGCGCCCGCCCAGACCGCGCTGAATCCGCTTGAGCTTCACCATCTGGCTCTGCGGATCCTCAAACGGCGCCTCCGCCAGCGGCGTGTGCAGCTTGGGCACAAAGGGCGATAGCGTGATGGTCGTCGACATCCGCTTGGACAGGCGCTGGCCGAGGTCGATGAGCTCGGCGATGTCGTCGTCGTTCTCGTCCGGCAGGCCGATGATCACGTACATCTTGAAGCTGCGCATGCCGACCCGCCGGGCCTGTTCCGCCGCACCGACCAGGTGCCGCTCCCGCAGCCCCTTCATCATCTTGCCGCGCATCCGCTGGCTCGGCGCGTCCGACGCGACGGTCATGGTGCGATAGCCGCCTTGCCACAGGAGATCGACAAATTCGTCGTCTTCATTCAAGCGATCCGCACGCAGGCTGGAAATGCCGATTTGCTTGCCGCGCTCCAAGGCCGCCCGCAGCGCGTCCTTGATCGGCGCCCAATCGCTCACAGCCGCGCCGACAAAACCGATGCGCGGCGCATCGGCGTATTCCGGACGATCCAGCGCCGCCACCACGCGCGCCAGCTCGGGATCGCGCATGGGCGCGACGGGCGCGCGCACGACGCAGAACTTGCAGAAACGCGGGCAGCCCCGGCTCGCCTCCAGCAGCATCATGTCCTTGAACTCGGCTTGCGGACTGCGCCATTGGCCGAGAGCCGGCAGGCAATCCGCCGCGACGCTGATCTGGTTGGGCACCGCGTCGCCTTGCGTCTCCGGCAGCCAGAAACCCGGCAGGTCACGGGCCGCGTGCAGCATCGCAGCCTTGTCCAGGTTGGCTTCAAACCAGTCCAGCAAGGTGAACACGGCATGGTCGGCCTCGCCCATCACGACCACATCGGCGAATGGCCCCAGCGGCAGCACGTTGGACGTCGTCAGCGGGCCGCCGACAATCACCAGCGGGTCGTTCGGGCGGCGATCGCGGGCCAACGGCGCGAGGCCCGCGTCATCCAGCAGGTGCACGAGGTTGACGAGGTCGAGTTCGTAGGCGATCGACACCAGGATCACGTCGTAGCTGGCCAGTTCCTTGGCGAACTCCAGGCTGCGCACTGGCTTGGGCCGCGATTCCTCCAGCACGACGCGGTGGCACGCCACGGTCTCGCGGCTGTTGAGCGCGCGGTAGATGACCTGGAAACCGAGCGAGCTGCCGGCGACGCGATAGGAATTGGGATAGCACAGCGCGACTTCCCGCCGCGCCCGGCGCATCAGCGTGCCGACCTCGTCGCGGATCAGGGGATTGACGTCGTTTCTGGCCATTGCCGCATCGAACCCGCGAACCCAGCCGCGGCCGTGGAGCCTAGCAGACGTCGCCCGGGCTGTCGCAGGTGGCGTGCGGCCGAAGAGCGACCGTAAGGTCGCACGCCTCGCATCGCAGATGCGGAAAGAGCGCGCGTAAGCCTACGGATCCCTCACATTTCGTGCACATCCCAAGATCTATTGCAAAATCACCGTGGCTTTGAGCCGGAGGTGAACCATGCAGGTCCAGGAAGCGAAGCGTTGGGTGACAAACTCAGCGATGGCGGCAGAATACTCAGCGGATCTGGGCGACGCTCGGCGGGGGCGGCGGGCGCGTCAGGTCGGAGTTTCGATCGCGATGAAGCCAAACTTATCGTTTCCAAAGCTATTTTCGAACGAGGCTGAGCTGGAGGGCTTCTATCGGCTGGTCGAGAACGAGGACGTGGAGTGGCGCGAACTGCTCAGAGCGCACGCGCAGCAAACGGTTGAACGCGTAGCGCAAGCGGGCGAGGTGCTGATCATCCACGATACGACGGACGTGCGCTTCCGGACGTACTGGCCCGAGCGGATTCGCAGTCGAATGAGTGCGGTCAGCGTTGCCTGGCATGGTCTGCAGGTGCACACGAGCCTGGCGGCGACGGCGTCAGGGCCGCTGCTGCCGCTGGGCGTTCTCGATGCGCAACCATTTGTACACAAGAACGATTTGCCAGATTACGACAAGACCACACAGGCGTACTGGCTGGATGAAGGCGGCCTGTACGACAACGAGGCGGAGCGATGGTATCGGGCGGTCGACCAGACTGAGCAGCAGATTCGGGGCGCCAGCGCGCGGGCGATCCACGTCATGGACCGCGAAGGAGACAGCTACGCGCTGCTGGGCTACATGCTGGCAGAGCAAGCGAATTTCGTGGTCCGGTGCGCACACAAGAAGCGGCTGCGCATCGGGGAAACCACGGTGGTCGGCAAGGAGCACGTGCAACTGGGCGAAGTGCGGCCCAAACGCAACGACTGTGACCGGACCAACCCGCCGCGCAAGGGACGTTCGGCGCTGCTGACGATACGGTACGGTGAGGGAAAGATGATCCGCAATGACAAGAGTGGCGTGGAGAAGCTGTCGCCAATGGATTGGAAATCGCTGCCGGGTGAACTGCGCATGAACGTCGTCGAGGCGATTGAGGAACACCCGCCGGCCGGCCAAAAACCGGTGCACTGGGTGCTCATGACCTCCGAGCCCATCGGCACGGTCGACCAGGCGATGCGCGTGGTGGACATCTACCGGCGGCGCTGGCTGATCGAGGAGTACTTCCGGGCGCTCAAGTGCGGCTGCAAACTGGAGCAGCGCCAAGCCGAATCCGCGCCGGTACTGCTGCGCGTGCTGATGCTGCTGATCCCGGCGGCATGGCGTCTCCTGCTGCTGCGCCAACTTGGCGAAGAGGAGCCGGACGCGTCCTGGCGCTCAATCCTGACGCCGCCGGAGTTTCGGATCCTCAAGAACGCCGTACCCAAGGCCAAGCTCGATGCAAACGCGACGGCCGCTCAGTGCCATCTCGCAATCGCCAAGCTGGGCGGCCACTTACCGCGAAATGGACGCCCGGGATGGGAGACGCTACACACCGGATGGCAGCGAATTTGCGATTTCTTGGAAGGGGCGAGACTGTCGCGGAGAGATCCGATCAATGCGTAGGCGTAAGCGCGCAACGTGCGCCCTGAGCCGTCCGGATCGCGGCGCCGTCCTGTCGCGCGGGCGCACCTGCAGACGTACGCGTCCCGAAATCGACTCAAGCCGAGCTATTCATTCGCTTCAATGCGCCAGCGACGACTTCTCCCGCCCGTAAAACCAGGTCTTGATCCACTGCGTCACGAGCAGGTACGTCGCCACGACGCCGACCAGTGCCAGCAGGAACGGCCACGGCAGCGGCGTGAATCCGACCCATTGTGCGACGGGCGTAAAGGGCAGAAGAAACGCCAGCAGCACGACGCCAAGCGACGTCGCGATGAGCGCACGGCTCGGCAGCGATTGCCATGGCTTGCCGCGCGTGCGGATCACGAAAATCACCAGCACTTGGGTCGCCAGCGACTCGATGAACCAGCCGGTGTGAAAGGCTTTTTCATCGCGCCCGAACCACCACCACAGCAGGCCGAACGTGCCGATGTCGAATGCCGACGACACCGGCCCCAGCGTCAGCATGAAGTTGCGAATGAAGCGCATGTCCCAGCGATGCGGGCGCTGCAGCCAGTCGTCGTCGACGCGGTCGAGCGGAATCGGCATTTCCGAGAGGTCGTACAGGAAGTTGTTGAGCAGCACCTGCACCGGCAGCATCGGCAGGAACGGCAGGATCACCGCGGACGCCGCCATGCTGAACATGTTGCCAAAATTGGAGCTGGTCGCCATCATCACGTACTTGAGAATATTGGCGAATGTCCGCCGGCCTTCGGCAATGCCGTCGTTCAGCACCGCGAGGTCCTGGCGCAGCAGGATCATGTCCGCAGCCTCTTTGGCGACATCGGCACCGGAATCGACAGAGATACCGACGTCAGCGGCGTGCAACGGCGGCGCGTCGTTGATGCCGTCGCCCATATAGCCCACGACGTGGCCGAGCGCGCGCAGGGCGTTGACGATGCGCTCTTTCTGGCTCGGATTCATCCGGCAAAAGATCGTCGTGGCGTCGAGCTTCGCCGCCAAAGCTGCGTCGTCGAGGAGCGCCAGTTCCGCGCCCGTCATCCGGCCGTCGATCGCCAGCCCGACTTGCTGGCACACGTGCACCGTGACCTGTTCGTTGTCGCCGCTGATGACCTTCACCGTCACGCCGCGCGCCGCCAGTTCCGCCAGCGCGGCTTTCGCCGATTCCTTGGGCGGATCTTCGAACGCCGCAAAACCGCAGAAATTCAGCGCCACTTCGTCGTCGATGCGGGCGTGATCCAGCTCCGGCGGCGCGACTTTCCAGGCCACGCCGAGGACGCGAAAACCTTCTTGTCCCAACGCGTCGAAACGCGCGTCGATCTGCTGGTGCGCGGCGTCATCCATCGGCCGCAAATCGTCGGGACCGTCGCCTTCCCAGCGTGTCGACAACCGCTGGATGTCCTCCAGCGCGCCCTTCACCACCAGCAGCCGCCGACCGTCCGAGTGTTGCACGAGCACCGAGACGCGCCGCCGCTCGAAGTCAAACGGCACTTCGTCGACTTTCTGCCAGCCAGCGATGTCGACTTCCTCGTGGCGCAAAATCGCTTCGTCCATCGGCGATTTCAGCCCCGACTCGAACCGGCTGTTGAGCACCGCCAGCCAGAGCACACGAGCTGAATCGCGACCTTGAGCATCGACGTGGCGCTCCAGACGAATCTTTGCCTCCGTCAACGTGCCGGTCTTGTCCGTGCACAGCACATCCATGCTGCCCAGGTCGTGAATCGCGCCCAAACGCTTGACGATCACCTGCTTCTTCGCCATCCGCAGCGCACCGCGAGATAGCGTGACGGAGACGACCATCGGCAGCAGCTCGGGCGTCAGGCCGACAGCCAGCGCCGCGGAGAACAGCAGCGCCTCCAGCAGTGGCCGTTGTCGCGCCAGACAGACGATCAGCACAAACGTCACCATCACGCCGGCCAGCCGCAGGATCATCAAACCGAAGCGCCGCGTGCCCGCTTCAAAAGCTGTCGGGGGCGCCTCGACTTCCAGCGTCCGGCCAATCGCCCCGAGCGCCGACTGCGAACCCGTGCGCACGACCACCGCGACCGCCGCGCCGGAAACGACGGTCGTGCCCATGAAGATCACATGCGTCGCGTCGCTCGGTTCCACAGAAGTCGCCGCGTCGTTTGGCTTTTTCTCCACCGGATAGGACTCGCCGGTCAGCAGCGACTGGTTGACGAAGCAGTCGTGGGCCGTTACCACACGCAGATCCGCCGGCACCAGCGAACCGGCCACGAGCTCCACGATGTCGCCGCTGACCAGCGCCTCCGCCAAGCGCTCGCTCACCTGACCGTCGCGCCGGACTTGCACTTGGTGCGCCACCGCCTCTTTCAGCTTCTCCGCCGCCTTGCCCGCGCGCCGTTCCTGGACGAAATCCAGGGTAATGGACAGCAGGATGACCAGCATCGTGATGATGGAACTGGCGCCGTCGCCCGTCCCCGCCGACAGCGCGCTCGCCACCAGCAGCAGCAAGACAAGCGGATTCTTGAACCGTGCCAGGAATTGCAGCACGACCGGCCGTTCGGCACGCATCACCAGCACGTTCGGACCGTTCTGCGTCAGGCGCCGTTCCGCCTCGATTTGGCTCAAACCGGCTGGCTGCGTTGCCAAAGCGCGGAGCGCATCGGTCAGCGGCTGGAGGAGCGGTGCGGCTTCATCGGGCATGACGCGACGATACCACTGCGACGCGCGACTGTCCCGCGTCGGCGATTGCCTCGACCGCGCTGGCGTGCCACGCTCGCGTCGCGGTCCGGTACCGCGCAAGGTGGCCCATGTCGATGTTGTCTGCCCCGTTGACCTCCACGGAAATCGCCAATCTGGTGCACTGGCGGCGCTGTCTGCATCAGGAACCGGAGCTGTCTCTCGAGGAACACGACACGCAGGCGTGGCTGCAGCAGACGCTGGCGGCGATGGGTGCTCGGGACGTGCGCCAAGTCGGCGGTACCGGTCTGGCGCTACGGCTGGGTCGCGGCGAGACGGATCGCACCCTGCTGTTGCGGGCTGACATGGATGCGCTGCCGGTGGACGAGCAGACCGGTCTGGATTTTGCCTCGCGCCGGCCCGGGCACATGCACGCGTGTGGGCACGACGGCCACATGGCGTCCCTGCTGGCGGTGACCCGGCGGCTGCTGGCGCACAGCGACGAGATTCCCGGCCATGTGATCGTGGCGTTCCAGCCCGGCGAAGAAGGCGGTCGCGGCGCGGTGAAAATGATCGATGATGGCTTGCTGGACGGACGCTGGCTGGCTGGTCGCGGGCCGAAAGTGCAGGCGGCCTATGGCCTGCACCTGTGGAGTCCGCTGCCGGTCGGCGTGATCAGCTGCGCTTCTGGGCCGACGATGGCCGCCGTTGACGATTTTTCCATCGTTGTGCGCGGTCGCGGCGGCCACGGCGCCTTGCCGCACACGGCCGACGACGCCATTGTCGCCGCCAGTCACATCGTCGTGGCGCTGCAGTCCATCGCGTCGCGTCGCACCGACCCGCTGGAGCCGGTTGTCGTCACGGTTGGCAGTTTTCACGGTGGCAGTGCGTTCAATGTCATCGCGGAGGAAGTCGTGCTGCGCGGCACCGTCCGCAGCTTTGGCAAAACGCTCGGCGAGAACCTGCCAAATTGGCTGACGCAGATCGCCCAGGCGACCGCGACGGCACACGGCGCAACGGCGGAGGTCACGTACCAGCGATTCACCGTGGCGCTGCGCAACGACCCGGCGATGGCCGACCGCATCGCGCGGGTGGCGCAGGCAACGCCGGGCGTGACTCTTGTGGATCGTGAACTGCGCATGATGGCCGGCGAGGACATGGCGTTCTTTCTGGACGCCGTGCCTGGCTGTTTCTTCTTCGTCGGCTGCGGCGGGCCGCACGCTGAACCGCACCATTCGCCACGGTTTGTCGTCGACGAAGCGGCGTTGCCCGTGGGCGCCAACGTCCTGCTGGGTGCTGTCGTCGATTTTTTCAGCGCCTGAGCTACCGCTGATATTCGGCCGTGCGGCGGTACTTGTCTGCGCGCGCCGCGACACTCGCCAGGACTTCCGTGAGGCCTTCGTCCAGGGAGACCTGGGATTCAAAACCCAGCAACTCCTTGGCCCGCGCCGGATTGCACAGCAGTCGCATCACCTCACTGCCCGCCGGTCGAATCCGCTGATCTTCCACAAGAATCGGAAGGTTGCGTCCCGCCAGCAGCATCATGCGCTCGGCCAGTTCGCCAATCGTCACACCCACGCCGGTGCCCACGTGCACGGTTTCGCCGGCGATGCCCTCGACCGTGCCCGCCAGCACGAACGCGCGCGCGGTGTCGCGGACGAACAGCAGGTCGCGCACCGGATCCAGACTGCCGAGCCGCAATTCGGGCTGGCCGGAGAGCAATTGGCTGGCAATCGTCGGGATCACCGCGCGCGCCGATTGCCGCGGTCCGTAGGTGTTGAACGGCCGCAGCGTGACCACCGGCGTCTGGAAACTGAGGAAATAGCTTTCCGCGAGCTTGTCCGCGCCGATCTTGGACGCCGAATACGGCGATTGCCCTTGCAGCGGATGCGCCTCGTCGATCGGCACGTACCGCGCAGTGCCGTACACTTCGCTGGTCGACGTGTGCACCATCCGTCGCGCGCCGCAAATCCGCGCCGCTTCCAGCAGGTTCTGCGTACCCACGACGTTGGTCATCACGTAGTTCTGCGGCGCCTCATAGCTCCACGGAATCGCGATCAATGCCGCCAGGTGAAAGATCGTGTCCTGGCCTTGGCAAAAACGCAGCATGTGGTGCGGATCGCGGATGTCGCCCGCGACGACCTCGATCTCCCGGGCAATATCGTCGGGGATTTCTTCCAGCATCCCGCGATCGCCGCGGCCGTTGTAGTGCACCAGCGCGCGCACCTTGGCGCCGCCGCGCACGAGCGCTTCGCACAAATGGCTGCCAATGAAGCCGCCAGCGCCGGTGACGCAGACGGCACGGCCTTGCAGGGAAACAGTCGAGGGATTCGCGGGCATGGTGACTCGTATGGCGCGGCGGGCGGGTGAGCGAGGCGGATCGGCGCTGCGGCTATTGCAGGTCGTCGATCAGGTCTTCCTTCTTCTTCTTGATTTCTTTCTTCTCTTCTTTCGGCTCGGCCTTGGGCGCCTCCACTTTCGGCTCGGCTTTCGGGGCTTCCGCCTTGGACGCTTCCACCTTGGCTGGCGCCACGACAGGCGCACTCGGAGCCTTGGACTTGACTGACGCTGGCGCAACCGGCGGCGGGGCGGCCACGGGCGGCGCGGGCTCCTCGATCATCTGCGTGTGCTGCATAAAGTTCTGCTTGAAATTCAGCGTCACTTCCACAGGTTTGTAGCCCGGCAGGACCAGCCGTACAACTTCAGCCGGGGCGTCTTTCTTGCGCGTCATCGTCAGGTTCGTCACGCCGAGGTTCTCGTTGCCGCGCAGCACGGTGGCACCCGGCGGTTGGCTGGTCAGCGTGGCCGTCACTTCATCGTCCTTCGGCGGCACCGCGGGCGGCGGGATCACGGTTCCCGGTGGCGGTTCAGCGACTTTGGCCACTTCCTTGACTTCAGGCTTTTGCGTCGCCACCACCGCAACAGCCGCACCCGTCGCCATGATCAGGCCAATCAGGATGGGCACCAGCGCGCTCGACTTCTTCTTCGGCGCATCCTGGGCGCTCAGCGCCGCCGCCGCCGCCTGTTCCGGCGTCATGTGCATCGTGCGCGCCGTCATGCTCATCGTGTGCATCGACGGCAAACGCACGCCCAGCGTTTCGGCCTCGGCCTCACCGACGCGGGCATCAAATGCGGGCGGCAAAGCCTCCGCCAGCTTCATACACTCCTTGGACAAGTCCTCCGACGTCTGGATGCGGTCCGCGGGATTCTTTTCCAACAGCGTCAGGATCAGGTCTTCGACTTCCGCCGGGATCACCTGCTTGAGCGGCACGCCGTCCTTGCCCAGCAATTCCACGGCCGAGGGCTGCGGCGGCGCCTCATTGACGTGCGCCAACAGCAACGTCAGCGGTTGGTCGGAAACGAACGGCGGAATGCCGGTGACCATTTCAAACAGGATGACGCCCAGCGCGTAGATGTCGCTGCGGTGGTCCACCGGCTGGGCCGAACACTGCTCGGGGCTCATGTACCGCGGCGTGCCAAAGATGCTGCCGGCTTGGGTCAGCGTGCCCTTTTCGTCCTTGGAATCAGCCATTTTGGCCACGCCAAAGTCCAGCACTTTGACGAAGTCCGGGTTGCCGGACACGTCGATGAGAAAAATATTCTCCGGCTTCAGGTCGCGGTGCACGATGCCCTTGCCGTGCGCTTCGCCCAAGGACGCGGCGACTTGCGACATGATCTTCAGAGCCCGGCGAATTGGCAGCGGCCGCTCCTTGCGCAGCACGTCGTGCAGCGTCGAGCCCTCCAGCATCTCCATCGCGATGTACGGATTGCCCTGAGGCGTCGTGCCGTAGTCGAAAATTTGAATTGTATTCGGATGTTTCAGCCGAGAAACCGCCAATGCCTCCAGCGTGAACCGCCGCAGCACCGTGTCGTTTTCGGTCAGATCGCCCAGCAAGACCTTGACGGCGACGTCGCGATCCATGCCCTCCTGGCGCGCCCGGTACACCGCACCCATGCCGCCCGCGCCAATCTTCTTGAGCACCAGGAAGCGACCGCCCAGCAGCTCGCCGAGCAGTTTGTCCTTGCGTTCCCGCTT
Source organism: uncultured Myxococcales bacterium (assembly GCA_903924465.1). Taxonomy (GTDB): domain Bacteria; phylum Myxococcota_A; class UBA9042; order UBA9042; family UBA9042; genus CAIYBN01. The sequence goes on from CAIYBN010000008.1 coordinate 156,062, forward strand.
GTTGCCGTCGTCCAAATGGGCGCGAATCCGGTCGCCCAGTTCATCCGGCTCCGCGCTCTCCTCCAGCCGCGTCGGCGCGGTCAGCGAACCGCGGGGCACGGCATCGACACCGGCCATCGTATCTTCACCCGTGATGGTCGGCTCGGCGGGCGCCGCTTGGGCGATCATCTGCGAGTCGACGGTCTTTTGACCGCCCGGTGGCCTTGCCGGCGGCGCGGGAACCGGCGGTTGGGTCAGCGGGCGCAAATCGCCAAACACGGTCGGCGCATCGGATACGTCCGCCAGGATCGTCTTGGGCGCGTCGTCGTCGCCAGAAACCGCGCCCGAATAGGGCATGGTCGGCTGCGGCGGGGATTTGCGGTCAGTCATCGCGAAGCCTCGGGGCTGACGTCCGGGTCGGCACTGGCCGATTCCGCCTGAATCTGCGGCCGTTCCTGAATGATCTGCAACACCGCAGACAGCACATCATACGCGATTGCTTCCCGGCTGCGACTGGCATCCAACACCAAAGTGCGTCCCAACTGTTCCGGCGCTTGGCGAAACACCTCGCGGTAGCGCTCGCGGACCCGCTCCAGCGTTTCCGCGACTTCAAAACGTTCGCGCGGCTTGCCGCGGTGGTGAATCCGCGTCATCGCGTCGGTCACCGGCAGGTCCAGCAGGATCGTCAGGTCCGGCTTGCGCGCTTCCTTGTTGATCTCGCAAATCCATTCGGGCGTGATGCGACCATCGCCATCGACGATTTGGAACGTCAGCGACGACGCCAGGTAGCGATCGCAGATGACAGCCTCGTTGCGGGCCAGCGCCGGGCCGATAATCCGCGCGCAGTGATCGATGCGGTCCGCGGCAAACAGCAGCGCCACGGCCGCGGGATCGAGGGGATATTCGGTGCGGGCGCGCAACACATTGCGAATCATCACGCCAACATCGCCATCCGTCGGCTCGGCGGTCCGCAGGACGGTGCGACCGGAGCGCTTGAGCGCCGCAGTCAAGAGATCACCCTGGGTCGTCGTACCCGACCCGTCCGTTCCCTCAAATACGATGAAAAGCGGCTGATTCACGGGTTTTTTGCCCTGTTTTCGAGAATAGGTGGTTCATCGACACACGGCATCTCTTGCCGCAGCATGCCATCGGGACACGGTGGCGCAAAGACTTCGACGTCTGTCGGCAGATCCAGATCGATCTTGCGCAGCTCAACCGTCACGTCCACATCCTTGGCCTTGTAGTGCAAGGAATCCGGTACGCGATTACCGCCGATGTACTCGATCGAGGCGATGCGCTCGGTCCTTTCAAACAGCACCGTCCCCACGATACGGAAATCCTTGGGCGAAACAAAAACCTGCTGATGCGTGCTCGTCTCCTGGCCGAGCGTCACCACGTACAAGGCGCGATCGGCATCCCAGCGCAGGCGTTTCTCGGGCAGATCCAGCACCGGCGGACGGCCCAGCAGCGCGGGCGCCAATTGCTGCGGCGACAGCGCGATCGGCACCAGCCGCGCCATATTGCGCGGGCACGCGTCGCCGACGGAACATCTTTCGCCACCGCGCTCAAAGGACACGAAGCGTTGGCCGTCGGTGGCCATGATCGCCAGCATGTCCAGCGTGGGCGATACGGCCTGCATCTGGACCTTGTCGGGCATCGCCACGATGACGATCAGGTCCACCGAACGTCGCTCCGTTTTCAGGTACGCGGTCAGCCGCGCCATGCCCTGGGCACTCTGCGGCAAGGGCCGCGCCAGCGCGCGCGAGAGCACGTCCTCGGCGATTTGTGGCCCATCGACCGGCAGTTGCACCTGCGTACCGCTGCACGCCGACAATGCCGCGCACATCACGAGCGAAAGGACGCGGTTCACGACACACCGCCCAAGAACGCCGCATGCAGCGCCAGGACGGCGGCGTCCGCTTGTTCAGCCGGCAGCAGGCACGACAGCGTCAGACCATGGGACATCACCGGCGTTTGCGCTGTCCAGTGCGCGGCAAGCGCGCGGCGAAAGGGCGTCAGGAGATCTGGCTCGCGGCCGACACCGGGACCGACGATCGACACCAACGTGCCATCCAGGACCGTTGGCGTGTGCTGGAAGGCGTCAGGCAACTGCCGCAGGCGGTCCACCAGGCGCGCAAACTGGGAATCCACGGCGTCGGCCACGTCGCGGCCCACGAGCAGCAGGGTTTGCCCTGGCAGCTGCAGGCTGAGGATCGGCGACACGGCGAAAGTGTCCAGCACCGCGGGAAGCTCCGGCACGTCGCCAGGCCAAACCAGCAGCACGCAACTTGGCCGCTGCGTCACCGCAGCAATCCACGGCCGATCGGCAGGCGGATTCAGGCGCACAACCGTCTCACCGGGACGGCCGTCGGTCGCCCGCGCGTACAGCGCCACGTCATGCAGGCGCGCCCACGCGACCGCATCCGCGCCCAGCACCTTGGCACCCGCGCGCGCCATCGCCAGCATCTCATCGTGGCCCAAGGTGTGGATCCGGCAGGCTTCCGGCACGCGATGCGGATCCGCGCTGTAGACCCCGTCGACGTCCGAATAGATTTCGCACGCCTCCGCCTGCAACGCTGCGGCGAGCGCCACCGCCGTCGTATCTGAACCGCCACGACCAAGCGTCGTGACTTCCTTCTTCCACGACACGCCTTGAAAACCGGCGACAATCACGATGTGGCCCGTGGCCAGCGCGTCCTGCACGCGAAAGGGCCGGACTTCCACGATCCGCGCGCCGCCGGGAGCGTCGTTGGTGATGATGCCGCACTGGCTGCCGGTCAACGACGTCGCGGGCTCGCCCAAGTCGCGGATCGCCATCGCCAGGATCGCCATGGCGATGCGCTCCCCGGCCGTCAGCAGCATGTCCAATTCGCGACGATCCGGCGTCGGCGTGACCTCCTGGGCCAGACTGATCAGCGCATCGGTGGTCTTGCCCATCGCCGATACCACAACAACGACCCGCTTCCCCGCTCGTCGCGTGGCCACTGCGTGCGCCGCGACCCGGCGAATGCCAGCCACGTCGGCAACCGAGGAGCCGCCAAATTTCTGAACGATAATAGGCTGTTGCGTGGTCATGGGATCGCGCTGCGACCGCGGGCGGTCGGGGGCCTACAGCGTAGCACACTGGCTGGCGTCGTTACAGGCCGTCGGCTGGCGAGGACGGCGCGGTGGTCTCCACGGCCTTTTGCTCGATCATCTGCCAGTGGCGATCTGACCATTCCCACGTCTGTTCCATCAGTTCCGTCCGCATCACCGGGTCATTCGGACGACTCCAGGTGGCTTGCACGAGCACGCGCGCCCGCGCGCCTGTTGCATCCGGCTCGACGATGCGGATATCGTACTCGTGGATGATCATGCTGCCGAGCGCCGCGCGCTTCTGGGCGATGAACGTGATCCGCCGGCCGACTGGCACGAGTTCGGCCGCTTTTTCGACCTGGCCCCATCGCATGTAGCGCGCGAAGTCGCTGACGTCGGATTTCAGCGAAGTGGCGCGACTGGCACCGCCACATGCCGCGATCAGGAGAACGAACGCGGCCAGGCAAAAGCGTTTCACGCGGCTCCTTGCAGCAGCCTGGCCAGCTTACCTGAGCGGTCGAGTTCAGCGACATCCGAGTACCCGCCGACAAATTGCTCACCCACGACGATCATCGGCACGGTCTGCCAGTTGAAGCGACGGGACAGTTCATTGCGCAGGTCGTCCTTGTCGTCCAGGTAAACTTCCGTATAAGCCACATGCAGGCGGTCAAACAGGCGTTTGGCCATCACGCAGTACGGACACAGGCGGGTGCGGTAGATGGTAACCGGGACTGGCATGGGATTACTCCAAGGCCACGAGGATAGCGCGCCAACCGGGCCGCGTCCATGTACGGGCAGGCAAACATGAAGCGGGACGGTGTGTTTTTGGCCATTGATCTCGGCCGCGCGCGCATGGGATTGGCCGTGAGCCAGACTGGCACGCCTCTTGCGTTGCCACACAGCGTCGTGGCGCGGCTGGGAACCCGGCGGGACGTGACACAACTGTCGCAGCTCTGCGATCGCCTGAAGGTCCAAGCGATCGTGGTAGGCCTGCCGATGGAGCAACCGCAAGAAGCGAGTTCGGCGCGCCTCTGCCGGCAATTCGCGGTGGCACTGGCCACGGCGCAACTGCGGCCGGTGTGGCTGGTCGACGAAGCGGACACCACGACCGTGGCCCACGCGGAACTGCGCATGCTGGGCATGAAAGCGGCAAAACGGCGGACCCAGGTGGACAAGTTTGCCGCCGCGGTGATCCTGCAACGGTTTCTGGACGGCGCGCCCGCGGTCGAGGCGTCGTAGGCTTTGCGGCTGGCGCAGCCGCGGCTATGCTTCTCGCGTGGAGTGCCGATGCGCGTGTACGTGAACCCAGCCCAGACGCCACAGCCGCCGATCTCGGAGCGTTCTGCCGCAGCGCGAGGATTTGCCGTGAAGGGTTGGAAGGTCGCCATTGTGGCCGTGGTCTGTGCGTGCAGTCGCCCGCCGGTCGCAGACGTCGTGGAACCCGTGACAGTGGGCACCGACGACACGGCGACCGGCGTGGGTGACCCGGATGCGGTGGCCAATGCCGATTCCACGACCGGCGATCAGCCCGATGTTGTGGTCACAACGGCGAATGTCGGTGGCGGATTGTGGGTCGTCGATGCGGCCGGTCAACCGATCGGGGTGCTGGTTGGCCGCGGTCATCCGTCCCTGTCCAGCGCGGGCACCCTCGACATCCTGCGCGACGGCGTGGTGGTCTATTCGCCCAAAGCGGGCGTATTTCTCAGCTTGCAAATGTCGACCGGCAAAGTCATTGCGCCGCGCCTCGGCGTCTCCGACACCACGTGCACCAGCGTCGCCGTGGCCGGCTACTACCTGGGCGGCGACGGCGCGATCAGTGGCCAGGCCTATGCTTTCGTTTTTCAGGACCAGTGGTACCGCATCCTGGCCTACAAGCCTGTGCAGCTGGTCACCTGTGGCGGCACGGTTCCCGACGGCGTGGACGGCCAATGCGCGCCGCACGCCGGCACCTGCCGCGGGTTCCCGGTGGAAACGTTCGCGCCGCCCCTCCCCACCACCTTTTCCGCGCCCATGGCGTTTTCCTGGTTGGCCAAATGAGACTCGTACACTTGAAATTTGTCGCGCCGTTGCTGGTGTTCTCTGCGTGCGGCAAGGGCTGCTCCGGCCCGTCGCCCGACTTGCCGCCCGCCGTGACAGACGCCGGTTCTGGTCGCGCGATCGATCCCAACCGCCTGCCGGTTGAGCGCGCGCTGGACTTGCAGCTCGCGGACCGACGCGGTGGCACGATTCTGCCGGCCATGCACATGCTGCCTTACCGCCGTCTCACCGATTTCGACGTGACGAAAAACCTGGTCGCGCGTCTGGATGAGCACGCCCTGCGGATTCTGGAACGCGAAGCGCGCGACGAACGGCTGGAGTCCGAGGACGCGATCACGACGACGCTGCGGATGGCGGCGCAGGATTACCGCGAACGCGCGGGTCTGGAGCCGAACCGCCTGGTGCTGGCCGTGGATGCGCGCGTCCCGATGGACCTGACGAGCCGCGTGCGCAAAGTGGCGCTGAAGGCTGGGCAATGGCGGGTCGTGGCGCTGGCGCGTGATGGCGATCAACTCGTGGAATTGTCGCTGACGCCACCGCCCGACCACCGCCCGGCTGACGTGCCGTCGACGCCGACACCGGCCACGCCGTAGCGCGTGCAACGGACGGGCGTACTGTTCGATGGGCTGGAGCGGACGCGCTACTTCGCGCCTTTCTGGTCCACGCGGACGAAGACGTCCGGCGTGCCGTCACCATTGGAATCCGTGCCGATCTTCACGATGACGCCCTTGGTGTAGTACTCCCACACGTCGACGGCGCCGTCGCCATTGGTGTCGCGGCGGCGTTCCACCAAGCGATTCACCGGCTTGCCTTCCTCGTTCTGGGTGAGCTGGAAGTAGCTCCACGTGTCGGTCTTGCCGTCAAAGCCAAGGTCCAGCTCGATCAGCGTCACGTTGCCGTCCTTGTAGTGACGCGTCTCATCGACGCGCCCGTCAAAGTCGAGATCAAACTCTTCCTTGACTTTCTGTTCCTTGCCCGGCTCGCCTTCGTAGAACTCAACGATATCAATGCGCTGATCGAAATTGACGTCCAGTTCCTTGCGCACCAGCGCGCGCTTGACGGTCTTGGGCGCGGACGGATCGGCGCCCGCGATTTCCACGTTGCGATAGAACTTGAAGACGTCGGGCTTGTGGTCGCCGTTGACATCAATGCGCTCAATCGCACCGTTGGCGTCCGATTCTGTCTGCGCGGGCTGCGCCACTGCAGCGCGCTCCGACTCAGTCGGCGCGGCCGACGCGGCTGGCTTGGTATCAGCCTGCGTACCACCGCAAGCCGTGGCCAGTGCGACACAGCTGGAGGCAAGAGCGGCGAAAATCGGGAAACGCGAACGGGACATGGCGGGCCTCATGGCTCTGACGCAACTATCATGCGGCTGCGGACGGTTCCGGTCAAGTCGCGCGATCAGGGCGCGGGCAAATGGAACGTTGGCCACGGCGCATCGGAACCCAGCACCTCGACCGACACGTCGATCGGCGTGGTTGCCAAGCCCAAGGGGGCCAAATCAACGTGAGAAGATGTGCTGGTGCCGTCAAACGCCAGGTCCACCTCCGTCGTCTTGCCCGACGCCAGGATGGACGCGCGCACCTTCGCGTGAACAAAGGCGACGTCTTGCGGTTTGTTGTTCCGGTCCAGCAGGCGCCAGCCGGCGATGGGCCACGACTCACCCGGCTCGTTGGCATACGCGATCGGCGGCGCGGTCATGGCCACGGTGAGCACGCCGCCCGGTCGTGTCACCTGGAACGCCGTCGTGCCGGCTGAGATCTTCACCGGCTTCGATTGCACCGCCACCGTCACCGACTTGCCGTCCAGGCCCAGCGCCAAACCCGTCGCCGTCAAGCGGTAGGTTCCCAGCGGCAGATCCGCGGGCACCTGCCAGCGCACGCGCCAATGGTGCTTGCGACTCGGCAGGACGTCCGACTTCACTTCCGGGATCGGCTGGTAGATGGTCAGCATCTCGCTGCGGCTGTTGTCATAGGCCAGGCCCTTGTGGCCATTGCGCGCCGGAACGTCGCTCCAAATGCCGCTTTGCTGCCGCTGCAGCGCCACCGTCGGCGCCCCGAGGTTGGAATCGCCGCCGCCCCAGGCAAAGTCGACGTTCATCATGCGCGTCGCTTCCGCTGGAAGATCGGCGAGCACGGTATTGGCGTCTTCGCTCTTCTCGACGCCACGTGCCACAAAGGGCACAGGCGGCGACAGCGTCGGCGAGGACTCCCAGAACGTCGGCTGGCCATTGCCGGCGAGGATGTCGTGCAACAGCGCCAGGCCATTGTCGGCAAAGTAACGACCGCCCGCCGGGCCCCACAGGCTCATTTGCGACTCGTAGCCGCCCAACATCCAGTCCAGCGGCGCCGTCAGGTAGAGGAAATAGTCCTGGCTGTAGCCGATGACCATCAAGGAAGTGATACCGGTCGTTTTGCCTTCAACCAGCTGCCGCGCGTACTGCGCCAGCGAATAGGTCGGCTCACCGGGGATGGTGATGATCGCCAAGTCGTCCAGCCGCGCCGCCGAGAGCAGTGCTTGGTTCAGCGGACCGTACGGGAACACGACGTCGAGCGCGCCGATGAACGTCCGCAAATCGATGCACTGCTTGGGATGTCCGGCCATGCTCTGGCCACTCGACACACCTTGCACCGCGCACTGCCAGCCGCCGTCCTCATACGGCGCACCGGTCGGATCGTCGAACTCGTGCACCAGGTCCGGGTAGGCGTACATCACGTCGTGGGAGAAATCCAAGCGCACAGTCCGCACCGCCAGCTCCATGTCCGGCTTCCACTTGAGCGTGCTGAAGTCAGGCAGGATGAATTGCGCTGCGTCTTCGCCCAGTTTCTCGATCCGCGAGGGCGTCGGATGGCCCAGGGAATCGCCCGCTGGCGCCGCATCGCCACCCGCGGATTGCATGAACATCGCCTGCATCGGCGTGCCCGTCTGCGCGAACCACGCATCCTCGACCTTGTTCTCCACGCCGCCGGGCGCGTCTTCCGTCAGCAGATCGTTGTCCGTGTCAAACGCCGTGCCATGCACCGGAAAGTTGAGAATGGATCCGATCATGGCGCCACCTGGACGGCGCACCGCAAGCAGCGTCAGGCGCGGATCCTTGCCCCACGTCGGATCGTTCTCTGGGCGGCGGTCGCGGTAGACCTTGTCCGTCTTGTCCCAGTCTTCAAATGCACCCCACGCCCATTCTGCCGGCGCCAGATCGTCGATGGATGCTTTGATCACTTCGGCAAACGACACCACCATCCGCGCAGTCAATTCGGGGTCAAAGGTGTCGAGTCCAACACCGCCCATCGCCGATGGAATCGGCCAAAAGCGCGCCGGGGCGTGGTGACTGTGCGTGGCGGAAAAAATCAGCCGTCCGCGCAAGTCGAGGCCGTATTTCGCCCAAAGCAGATCCGCGATCGAATCTGTCAGAAACGATTCCGAGGTCATCAGCGGCGACTTCACAAAAACCAACCGCTCTGCGCCCACTTGCAGTGCCATCGTCTTGATCGTCATCTTGCTGTAGAAGCCACGCGATGCCTTGGACGCCTCGCACCAGGTGCTGTGCAAGCCGTCGTTGCGGCCGCCAAAGCCGGCCATGGACACGCCGACTGGGCTGTCCAGGTAGCCCTGGGCAAGGCCCGCTGACAGGGCGCCTTTTGCGGCCGTCGTCTGCGTATTCGGCCATTTGCGACCGGCTTGCCAGGTCGGTGAGGCATCGACTGTGGCGGTGACATCGGTGGCAATCGCCGTGTCGCTGGCGCCGCTATCCTGGGCATCGACCACGTCGTCCGTTGCAGTCGTCGTTGTGCCGCACGCCGAAAGCAGGCCCGTCATCGCCAAAAAGATCGCTACTCGCAAAGTCATTTTCGCTCCCGTTTTCAGCCGTTGCGCAAGGAACCCGGCCACACCGTAATGAGTGGCGACGGGGTTGGCAAGCCGACGCAGCGGGTTCTCCACAGCGCGCCCGCGGAGTCCCGCCGATGCGCCAGCCGCTACACGCGCTCCAGAATCGTGGCGATGCCTTGACCGCCGCCAATGCACAAGGTCACCAGCGCGGTCGCTTTGCCGCTGCGTTCCAGTTCATCCAACGCCGTGCCGATGAGCATCGCGCCCGTGGCGCCAAGCGGGTGTCCGAGGGCGATTGCGCCGCCGTTCACGTTGATGCGCTCTGGATCGATGGCCAACTTGCGCATGGTTTGCAGCACAACGGCAGCGAACGCTTCGTTGATTTCCCACAGGTCGATATCGCCCACTTGCATGCCGGCCAGCTTCAGCGCCTTTTCCGACGCGGGTGCGGGCGCGGTGAGCATGAGCACGGGCTCCGTACCCACGGTCGCCATCGCCCGAATCCGCGCGCGCGGCTTCAAGCCGCGGCTCTTCACAAAGGCCTCTGACGCGACCAGCACCGCGGCCGCACCGTCGACAATACCTGAGGAATTTCCAGCGGTATGCACGTGGCGGATGGTCCCCGCTTGGGGATAAGCGCGAAGAGCGATTTCATCCAGCGTTTCACCGTTGGGCCCGATACTGGCCGCGCCCATTGCGACGAACGCCGCCGGCAGCTTGGCCAAGGATTCCGAGGTTGTGTCCGCACGCGGGTACTCGTCGCGGTCGAGAACCATTTGACCACTCGCCGGATCGATCACCGGGAAGAGGCTGCGGGCAAATCGCCCCTGGGCCGCTGCCACGGCCGCCAGCTGCTGCGAACGCAACGCCCAGGCATCCAGTTCCTCACGATGGAAGCCTTCCAGCGTCGCCAGCAAATCCGCACTGATACCTTGGGGTACCTGAAAGATCCGCTCGCGCAGGCGCAGGTTGTCGCCATCGATACCGCCCCCGTCCGCGCCCATCGGCACCCGCGACATGCTTTCGACACCGCCGCCGACAACGAGCTGCTGCGCCCCCGATGCGACGCCCATCGCGGCAAAATTCACGGCCTGGGCGCCTGACCCGCAGAAGCGATTCAGCGTCGTCGCGCTGACGTTCAACGGCCAGCCAGCCGTCAGGACCGCGTTGCGCGCAAGATTGGCGCCCTGTTCACCGGCGTGAGAAACGCAGCCCGCCACTACATCGTCCACTTCCGCGGGGTCGAAAGCGCTGCGTGCCACCAATTGCCGCAGCGTCTGCGCGAACAGCTCTTGCGGATGGATGCCAGAAAGCGCGCCTTTGCCGGCACGGCCACGACCGCGCGGGGTGCGTACTGCGTCCAGAATGTAGCCGAAACTCATGAGATGTCCTCCAATGCTGGGCCAAGTGCGCGGCCAGGCTTCCGACCGCGCCGTGAGTCTACGTCCACTGCGCAATCAAGGCGAGAGCACCTGGCGATCAAGAACGACGCCGACCGGACAATGATCCGAACCGGACACGTGCGGCCAGATGAACGCGTCCTGAAGAAACGGCATCGCACCCGGCGAAGCGAGCACGTAGTCGATGCGCCACCCGACGTTCCTGGCGCGCACGCCAAAACGCTGACTCCACCAACTGTACGCGCCGGTTTGGTCTGGATGAAAGTGCCGGAATGTGTCCACCCAGCCGGCTTGCATCCAGCGGTCGAGCTCCGCGCGTTCCTCCGGGCGAAAACCGGAAATTTCGCGGTTTTCCTTCGGCCGCGCCAAGTCAATCTCGCGATGTGCCGTGTTGAAATCGCCCAAGACGAGGATGGGTTCACCAGCAGCAAACTGTGGCTGCATCATGGCAAAAACGTGGCGATAGAAGTCCAGCTTGTACGGAATCCGCGCGTTGTCGCGCTCCTTGCCGTTGCCGTTGGGAAAGTAGCCGTTGACCACCCACAACCGACCGAAACGGGCGATCTGCAACCGACCTTCGACATCGAATTCGCTGCGGCCCGAGGCGGTTTCAAGCGCGTCCCACCGGGTCTGCGCGTACAGCCCGACGCCGCTATAGCCCAGCCGCTCGGCCGGCTGCACATGCACATGCCAACCCATTGGCGCGCGCACCGTTTCAGGCAGCTGCTCCAGCAGCGCCCGCGTCTCCTGCAGCGCCACAATGTCGCCTGGTTTCTGCGCCAGCCAGTCGGCAAAGCCCTTGCCCGCGGCCGCGCGCAGCCCATTGACATTCCATGAGATAACCGTCGCCGACATGACGCCTCACGCCCGGGGCCGGCGGATCACGCCAGTCCGGCTCACCGGAAGCGCAACCTCCTGCGGCTGCACGGTTTCCGCCTTGGCGCGCGTCGCCGAGCGTGCAGAAATCATTGGCGAATCCGACTTGGCTGGGGGCGCCTTGGCTGGCTTCTTCGCGGCTGGCTTCTTGACCGCGGGCTTCCTGGCTGCTGTCGGCGCTTTCGCAGTCTTTGCCGCGCTCGACGTCCGTCCACCGCGGCCCTTGGTCTTGGCCTTGACCGCTTTGCCGTAGTCGCGCAACCGATCGACCGCCATCTCCAGTGTCACTTCCTGCTTCTGGACACCGCGTTCCAACGACGCGTTCACCGCGCCGTTGGTCAAATACGGGCCAAAACGCCCGTCGATCAGCCGAATCTCTGCCTGGTTTTCCGGATCCACGCCGATCAACTTGCCCGCCCGCGCTTCCGCCGCCGCGGCCAGGATCGCGTCGACATCCGCGACTTGCAGCGTCTCAATATCGACCGTCGGCGGCAGCGTCTTGTTGGTGGTACCGTCCGTCACATAGCGGCCAAATCGTCCTTGCCACACGGAAATTTGCTTGCCATCACTTTCGCGGATGCCGATGTCGCGCAGATGCACCTTGCCGGCGACCGACTTGGGCTGGCGCAGCACGTTCAACGCTTCGTCGAACGACACCGTGGCGGCAAAACAGCCGGCGGGCAATGTCCTCGATTCCTCGCCGCATTTTACGTAGTCGCCATAGCGGCCCACCATCGCGACAATCGGCGTGCCGGTCTTCTCGTCCTTGCCCAGCGTCCGCGGCAATTGCAACTGCAGCAGCGCCGTCTCCAGCGTGACGCGCTCTGGCACCATGCCTTTGGACAAGCTGACCATTTTGGGCTTCTCGGCGGCATCTTTCACCGCAACGCCAAGCTGCAGATACGGTCCGAAACGGCCGGTGCGGACGAAGATCGGCAGACCCGTCGCCGGATCGTTGGCCAACGGCGCCTCGCCGCGCGCCTTTTCTTCGACCAAGCTCAGCGCTTTTGCGACCGTCAACTCGTCGGGCGCCAGATCTTCGGGCACATTCGCCGTGCGTTCGCCGACCTTCAGGAACGTGCCGAAGCGGCCGATGCGCACGACCACCTCGTCGTTGCCCTCAGTCTTGCCGATCGGTACCGAGCTGGCCGTCACCGGATCAATCTGATCCCGCACTTCCGCGAGCATTTCCGTGAGGCCCCGCGATTTTGCGCCTTGGACAAAGCCCTTCTCATAGAAATCGCGCAGGTACGCGCCGGCTTGGTCTTCGCCGCGGGCGATCGCATCCAGGCGATCTTCCATCTTGGCGGTGAAGCCGTAATCCACGAGATGCGGCATGTACCGCTCCAGCATTTGCGTCACAGCCATGCCCATGAACGTCGCGACGAGCGCGTTGCCCTTGCGGAAGCAATAACCCTTGTCGATCAGGTTCTGCAGAATCGCCGCGTAGGTGCTTGGCCGGCCGATGCCCTTCTCCTCCAAGCCTTTGACCAAGCTCGCGTCCGTCAGACGCGCCGGCGGCCGGGTGTCGTGACCACGCGCTTCGAGATTCGGCTTCGCATCCCAACCCACCACGTCGCCCGCTTTCAGCAGCGGCAAGGCGCGATCGCCGGCCGTCTCGTCCTTCTTGTCGTCGTCGCTCTCATCGGTTTCTTCGCCATAGACACGCAGGTAGCCGGCGAAACGGGTCGTGCGACCGCTGGCGCGGAAGATCGCGTCCAGAATCGCGATGTCGACCGTCGTTTGCTCCACTTGCGCATCCGGCATCTGGCTCGCGATCGTCCGCTTCCAGATCAGCTCGTACAGCCGCGCGGCATCGCGTCCCAGCGACCGCTCCACATCGTTCACCGCCGGAAATTGCGTGCCCGCCGGGCGAATCGCCTCGTGCGCTTCCTGGGCATTCGCGGTTTTGGTCTGATACCGGCGCGGCTGCGGCGGCAGCCACTTGTCGCCATATTGCGCGGCGATCACATCCCGCGCGGCGTGGATGGCCTGCTCCGACAGCACCACGGAATCCGTACGCATGTAGGTGATAAAGCCACTCTCATAAAGCTTCTGAGCCACTTGCATCGTCTGCCGGGCGTTGAACCGCAGCTTGCGATTGCCCTCCTGCTGCAGGGTCGAAGTCGTGAACGGCGGCGCCGGTCGCAGCGTCTGCGGTTTCACGTCGGCGGTCAGCACCCGCGCCGGTTGGCCGTCGATTCGGGTACACAACTGTCGCGCCGCGTCGCCGTTCAGGACAAAAGCGTCCTTCGCCGTCAACTTGCCGGTATTGTCATCAAAGTCCTTGCCTGTGGCGATCCGTTTGTCGCCCAGCTTCTGCAGCGTCGCTTCGAAGCCCTGGCCCTGCGCCTTGAGTTTGGCCAAAACATCCCAAAAGTTCGCCGACACAAACGCCATGCGCGCTCGCTCGCGCTCCACCAGCAGGCGCAGCGCCACCGATTGCACGCGACCCGCCGACAGGCCCGGCTTGATCTTGCGCCACAGCACTTCGCTCACGTCCCAGCCATAGAGCCGATCGACGACGCGCCGGGTGCGCTGGGCCGAGACGAGGTGCTCGTCCAACTCGCGCGTTTGCGTGAGCGCATGTTGGATCGCGTCCTTGGTGATCTCATGGAACACGAGGCGCTTGACGGGCACTTTGGGATTCAGCACCTGCAACAGATGCCAGGAAATCGCCTCACCTTCGCGATCATCGTCTGTTGCGAGGTAGAGGACATCGGCCTGCGCCAGCGCCGCCTTGAGCGAATCGACCTGCCGCTTCTTTTCCGGCGGCACGAGGTACACTTCTTCCAGCGGCTCGAAATGATTGGCAATATTGACGCCGTACTGCACCCAAGGCTCAGCCCGCCGCTTGTCATTCGCCGGCAGATCGGTCTTTTTGGTCACGAGATCGCGGACGTGACCGACGCTCGCTTCCACGAGGTAGCCCGCGCCCAGGTACTTCTTGAGCGTATTCGCCTTGGTCGGCGATTCCACGATGACCAGTGAAAGACCTGTGCCGGTGCCGACTTTCTGCTTGCCTGCCATTCATAACCTCGACGCTGATGCCAGCGCGTACCAACTACCCGCGACCCGCTTCAGGCCGCCGTGAAGCGACCAGTTCAGCAGCGTCGTCGCCACTGCGGTCCGATCCGTTTGGGTCGTTGCCGCGAGTTCCTCGACCGTCAGACCGTGCTCGCCGGCCAGACGCAGTTCCACGCGCAATCGCGCAACCAGACCGGCGTCACAGCCGGGCGGATCCACCGGCGAAAGCCCTGAGGCCGGCGCGTCGGGTGCGTAGCATGGCCAAGCGTTGCCGACCGCGTCAAATGTTTGCTGCGCATTTGTCGTGGACGCGGCACCTTGAGCAGGCCAAAGCGGCAGTTCGTCGGCGCGCTGCAAGAACGCCCGGGGATCGCGCTGCAACAGGCCCATCGCTTCACGCAAGGCCACTCCAGGCCACAGCGCGCGGGCACCGGCAAACAGCAGGGCTTGCGAACCAGCGCTCTGCGGCACGTCCGGCGACCACGGCACCGCAAAGACCGGGACTTTGCGTCGCCACGCGCTGGTTGCGCAGTGCAACGTGCCACTCGGACGATCGGCACAGACCGCGATCACCGCGTCCACGAGCTGCACGAGCAGATCGTTGCGGGCGTGGAAGCGACCGCGACAGTGGTGGTCATCCGCAGCGATTTTGCTGCACAAACTGCCACCGCGCGCGACAATTTCCTGAAACAAGCTGAGATTTTCCTTGGGAAACGGCGTGTCCACGCTGGCCGGAACCACGGCCAATGGCGCGACGCGGACCTCGCCAGTCGCCGCGAGCGCCCCTTGCAGCGCATGTGTGTCGACACCCAGAGCGCCGCCGGTCACCACGACGACGCCAAGTTCCGCAAGCTCGCGGCCAAACGCAAACGCGTGCTCCAATTGCTGCTGCGTCGCGCGACGACTGCCGACGACCGCCACCCGCAGCCGCTGGGCGGGCAGATCGGCGCCCTTCCAGAACAACGGTCCAGACAACTGCCCGCGGCGCAACATGTTTTGTGGATCGACAGTGCGACTCTGGTTCATGACAACTCCGTTCGGGCGCAGACGCCCTCCGGAGGTATTCGGCCCGCCAACGGTTTTGCCGCGGTGGAAACGCTGTGTTCAGGCCATTTTCTGCAAACGGGCCGCGAAGAAGCCGTCCACACCACCGAGAAGCGGCGTCGAGGCCAGATCGCCGTGATCATCCAGCCAGCCCGTCAGCCAGTCGGCTTGACCCGGAAAGCGGCGAAAATCCGGATGATGCGCGAGAAAATCCGCGATTTGTTGAGGTCCTTCTTCGTCCGCAAACGAACACACCGCATAGAGCAGGACGCCGCCGGGCCGCAGCCACTTCGCCGCCTGCCGCAGCATCCGCGCTTGCAGATCGGCCATGCGCAGAATGTCGGCGGCCATGCGCTTGTGGCGCAGTTCAGGTCGGCGCCGCAAGGTGCCCAGCGCGGTACACGGCGCGTCCAGCAAAATGGCGTCAAACGACTCGGCGGCAATGCCGAGGTCCTTGGTCGCGTCGCCCGTGATCGTCGCGGCCAGCGGATGGCCAATTTGCGCGCACAACTGAACCGCATGCAGCAGTTTGTCGCCGTTCTGGTCGATGGCCGTCACCTGCGCGCCCGTGTGCGCGAGCCGCGCCGATTTCACGCCGTGACCGGCAGCAATATCCGCGACCTTCTTGACCGGTTGCGTGTCCAGCCAATCCACCAGCCATTCCACGACCGCCGCACTTGCAGCGTCCTGGGCCAGCGCGCGGCGATCACCGAAGACTTGCGACTGCAGGAACCTTCCATCCGCCACGCGGCCGACGCCGGGCACGGACAAACCGTCCAGCGGTTCGATCACCACGCCTTCCTCCAGCAATTCTGCGGCCATCCGGGTGCGATCGCCATCCAGCGCATGGACAAAAAGCGGTGCCGGCAGCGATAGAGCCTGCTCCAACGCCACCGCATCCACGCGCATACGCTGCGCCCAGAGGGTCACGCGCCGCGCCAGCCAATCGGGCAGGTCGTGATCGTCCGGGCGATCGCCGGCCAGAAACCGTTGATTCAGTGAACGCAACACTGCATGGACAAAGCCAATTTGTTTGTGTGGCAGCAGCGTCTTCGCCGTCTCGACCGTCGCATGGACGGCCGCGTGCGAAGGAATCCGCAGGTCCGCGAGCTGCAACGCACCCAAGCGAAGAATCGCCAGCGCGGATTCCTCCAGATCATAAAGCCCTTGCCGGCATGAAGTTTCCATCCAGCGATCCAGCGATCGCCGACGACGCAGCACGCCATAGACAAGCCCGGTACACAAACCGCGATCCGGCCCCGCAAGCGGCGGCTGGACATCCAGCACTTGACGCAGCGCGGCTTGACTGCCAATACCATCTTGTTCAATCAACACGAGCGCTTGTGCTGCACGGAGCCGCGGGTCTGCGAGAGTCTCTGGACGATCTGACATCGTGATTTTGCCTGAACGGCGCCCCGGAAGTGGAGGCGAGCGCATGGTCGGCGCCGCGAGGCGTTCCGTCAAACAGAACCCGGCATCTTGCGCGTGCACACCTCGCCACGTGCATGTTTTTTCGCAGCTTGTTTTCAGCGCGATTCGACAAGGGTAGACTGCTTTGGGCATGTTCGTAGCTGAGCCGATTCAAACCAAGCCCGTCAGTGGAATTCCATCATGAAAAATTATGTAAAGACCTTGATTCTTCTGATGTCCGCTCTCGCCCTTGGCCTGCCAGGCTGCGGCGACGACTCGCCGACCGTAAACGGATTGGGGCCATCCCAAACGGAAAGCGACGGGGCGAATGGCGACGGCAGTCTCGGGAACGATCTCGGCGATGACGCGCTGGGGGACATCGTCGTGGCCGATACCGGTGGGGACGTCGGGCAAGGCGATGAGACGCTTACGGATGCTGTGAAAGACGTTGCGCTAACCGATCTCGCCACCGACGGGACGTTGGACGTGGCCGAAGACGTGACCGCGACGGACGGCGTCGTCGGTCCCGCGACGTTGACGCTGGATGCGCCGGCCGCCGGCGCCGTTGTGCCGCCGCAAACCACGCTGAAACTCCACGGTGTGCTGACGGGCAATGTGCCGACGGGCGGTCTGGTTTTCCAGGTCACCGATGACGCGAACGTTGTTGTCCTTTCTGGCGATGTCACCAATCCGACGGATCTGGGTTTTGCGGTCACGACGCCAGCGAATTCAGGCGCACACACGTGGCATGTTGTGATTTTGCAGCAGACCTCGGGCGATTTGGTCGCGGAAACCGCCTTCTCGTTCATCGTCAACGCGGCGCCAACGCCGCCAGTGGTTTCCCTGAGTCCGCAACACCCGACACGCCACGACGCCATCCAGGCGACGATCGATGTGCCGTCGTCGGACGCGGAAGGGCAAACCATCACGTACACCTATGTTTGGACGGCGAATGGCGCTGCGTCCGGCGTGGACACGCAGACGGTTCCAGCCGGAACGGTCAAGAAAGGTGAATTGTGGACGGTCAGCGTCTATGCAAGCGACGGTTTGAGTCAAAGCACGCCGGCCATCGCCAGTGTGACCGTGGTCAACGCGGCACCGACCGCAGCGAGCCTGGCACTTGCGGCAACCGCGGTGGCCCTGGATGGCGTGATCGCGGTGGACTTGGTGACAGGCGCGACGGACGTCGACGGCGATGCGCTGACCTTGGCGTGGGAATGGACCGTTGACGGTCAGGCTGTGCCCTTGCTCGCCACGCCGACCGCGACGCCGTTGACCTTGGCGCAGGCCTTGGGCAAGCCGCTGGCCGCTGGGGCGATCGTCGCCGTGCGCCAGACAGCGACCGACGGTGAGGCAAGTGTCGCGTCTGCGTTCGTTTCGACGACGCTGCTGCCTGGGGCGATGTGCCCGCAGATGCCGCCTCCGGGTGCGCACGCGACCTGTGCCGAAAATGGGACGACTGCGCCCGATCAGATTTGCCTGTCCGGAACCATCGGCGATGGCGTGACGTGCCTCGTGCTGGGCGGCCTGCCCACGGATGCCACGCCCGTGATCGCCTCCGCTGCAGAGGTCACCGTGACGTTGGGCGAGGCTGCGACTTCGGTGAACGGCCAGTTCGATGTGACGATCACGGACGGCACTGGCCAGGTCGTGGCGACTTTGACGCTCGGCGGCCTGAATGGTGTGCAAACGCTTTCAGCCAAGCCCAACCTGCCGGGTCTGAACACGTGGACGGTGACCGTGCGGCGCAACGGCGTGCTTCTGGGCTCGCGCACTGGCCAGTTCTACCGCAACACGCCGCCCAGCGCTCCGGGTGTGGCCATCGCGCCGAATCCGCCGTCATCGGGTCAGGGACTCAAGGCCGTGCTGACAACGCCGTCGGCAGATGTGGACAGCGGGCTGAACCAAACGATCAGCTATGCCTATGTCTGGCGCAAGGACAATCAGGACATGGGCAACGTGACCGACACGGTCGCAGACGGTGTGACCCAGAACGGCGAAGTGTGGTCGGTGACTGTGACGCCCAACGACGGCGTGGAATCCGGTCCCAGCGCGACGTTTTCGGTCAAGGTTGGCAATACGCCGCCGAATAAGCCGATAGTGGAAGTGAATTCGCCGACCGTTGGCCTGCTCGGCAGCGTGACAGCGACCGTGACGAATCCGCAACCGGTGGACGCCAACGGTGACCCGGTGACGGTGAGTTACGTCTGGTCCGTCAATGGCCAGGTTGTACCGGCAATCGCTGGTGCGCAGGTCGATCTGCCGGCATTGGCCGCCGCAGGCGTGACGGTCGTCGTGGGTGCTGTCCTGACGGTCACGGCCATCGCGACCGACGGATTTACGCCCGTGGCGTCCGTGCCCGTCAACGTCACTGTTGTCGCCGGCGACGCGGTTTGCCCGTCGGCTGTTTCGCCCTGTGCGCCCGGTGCGCTCTGCACGGAGAACAACTCGCTCAGTCCTGTTTGCGCGTGTGCCCCCGGCTCGTTCGGCAATGGCATCGTGTGTGCGACGGCAGCGTTTCCGGGCGCAGCGGTTAGCGGTGCGACCGTTCAGGTTTCCGCAAGCGTGAGTGCGGGTCCGCACGCGCCGGCCGGCTTGGTGGTCCTGCTGTACGACGACGGCTCCGCGCTGCTCGACAGCGCGCCCGCGACGCTTGGTGCGATCAAGCTGGGCGGCACTTTGGCACCGGGTAGCCACGTCTGGACGGTGCGTGTGGTGGATGCGTTGGAAACGACCCAAGCGCAAACGGATGGTACCGTCTTTGGCGACACGCCGCCAAGCGCGCCGGTCGTCCTGGCCGGCCCGACCACGCCGACGACGGAAACAGGCTTGGTCGTTCAATCTGCGGTCGCTACCGATCCGGATGTGGGCCAGACCCTCACCTACAGTTATGCGTGGCTGAAAGCCGGCTTGCCGACCGGTATTTCCACCGTCGCGGTTTTGCCCGGCGTGGCCAAGCGCGGCGAGACATGGACGGTTGTCGTCACGGCGTTTGACGGCATCGCCGCAGGTCCGACGGGGCAGGCGAGTCTCACCGTGGAAAATGCCCCGCCAAGCGCCTTTGCCGCGACGCTGACGCCGGACAAAGTTGGCCTGCTGGGAACGGCCACGGTGAATTTGGCTCCGGATGTGACGGTTGATTCTGACGGCGATCCGCTCACGTTCACGGTCCAGTGGTTTGCCGACGGCGAATGGGTGCCGGGGCAAGCCGGCTTGAGCCTGAACCTGACGAGCATCGCGCTGCCCAGCGGCCATCCGCTCAAGGTCGGTTCCTTCATCAAGGCGATCGTCACCGCATCCGATGGCTTCGCCCAAGCGACAGCCGAGACCGCGGCCATTCCTGTCGAGGGCAGCGGCACGGACGTCTGCGCGACATTCAACCCGTGCGCGGCGACCGCCATTTGCCTGAACAACGACACGTCGACGCCGGCGTGCGTCTGCAAGAACGGCTACGTCGGTGATGGTCTCACGTGCACGGACGTCAACGAGTGCGCGACCGACAACGGCGGCTGTAGCAGCCTCGTGACGTGCACCAACACGGCCGGCAGCTTCACGTGCGGCGCGTGCCCCAGCGGCTACACCGGCGACGGCAAGGCGTGCACGGACGTGAACGAATGCCTGATGAACAACGGCGGTTGCAGTCCGCTGGTCGCGTGCAGCAACACCGCAGGCGGCTTCACCTGCGGTGCGTGCCCCAGCGGCTACACCGGCGACGGCGTGACTTGCAGCGACGTCAACGAATGCGCCAGCAACAACGGCGGCTGCGATCCTTTGACCGTTTGCAGCAACACCGCCGGCAGCTTCTCCTGCGGTGCGTGCCCCGGCGGCTACACCGGCTCGGGTGCCTCGGGCTGCGTCGATGTCAACGAGTGCGCCGTCGGCAACGGTGGCTGCAACAGCTTGGTCGTCTGCACGAACACGCCCGGCAGCCACACGTGCGGCGCGTGTCCGTCGGGCTACACCGGCAACGGCGTGACCTGCGCCGACATCAACGAGTGCAACGTCAACAACGGCGGCTGCAGCAACCTGGTCACCTGCACCAACACGGCTGGCAGTTTCAGCTGCGGCAGCTGTCCTGCTGGCTACACCGGCGACGGCACGACCTGCACGGACGTGAACGAGTGCTTGACCGACAACGGCGGCTGCGACCCCTTGACCGCGTGCACCAACACGGTCGGCAGCTACACCTGCAGCGCGTGCCCCAGCGGCTACACCGGCACCGGCGCGGACGGCTGCACGGACATCAACGAATGCGCGTCCAACAACGGCGGCTGCAGCGTGCTCGCCACGTGCGTGAACACGCCGGGCAGCCACACCTGCGGCCCCTGCCCGAGCGGCTACACCGGCACCGGAGTCACGTGCACGGACGTCAACGAATGCAAGGTCAACCACGGCGGCTGCAACAGCCTGGTGACCTGCACCAACACGCCCGGCAGCTTCCTGTGCGGCGCGTGCCCGACCGGCTACAGCGGCGACGGCGTGACGTGCTCGGACATCGACGAATGCGCGACCAACAACGGCGGCTGCGATGTGCTCACGACGTGCACCAACACCGTTGGCAGCTTCAGCTGCGGCGCTTGCCCCGCGGGCTACACTGGCACCGGCGCGGCGGGTTGCAGCGACATCAACGAGTGCAGCTCCAACAACGGCGGCTGCAGCAACTTGGTCGTTTGCACCAACACGCCCGGTAGTTCCGTCTGCGGATCGTGCCCCAGCGGCTACACGGGCAACGGCGTGACGTGTTCAGACGTCAACGAATGCGCGACCAACAACGGCGGCTGCAGCAACCTGGTCACGTGCACCAACACGATCGGCGGATTCCTGTGCGGCGCGTGCCCCAGCGGCTACACCGGTAACGGTACAACCTGCACGGACATCGACGAATGCGCGACCAACAACGGCGGCTGCGACGTGCTCACGACGTGCACCAACACACCCGGCTCGCGGACGTGCAGCGCTTGCCCGGGCGGTTATGTCGGCACCGGCGCCAGCGGCTGCGTGGACGTCAACGAATGCAACTCCAACAACGGCGGGTGCAGCAGCTTGGTCGTTTGCAGCAACACCCCCGGCAGCTACGCCTGCGGCGCCTGTCCCAGCGGCTACACCGGCAATGGCGTCACCTGCACCGACATCAACGAGTGCGCGACCAACAACGGCGGCTGCGCGCTGCTGACGTCGTGCACCAACACGCCCGGCAGCTTCATCTGCGGCGGATGCCCAAGCGGCTACACGGGCAACGGCGCGACCTGCACCGACATCAACGAATGTGCGACCAACAACGGCGGCTGCAGCGTGCTCGTCACGTGCACCAATTCGCCCGGCAGCTACACTTGCGGTGCGTGCCCCAGCGGCTACACCGGCGACGGCGCGACCTGTACGGATATCGACGAGTGTGCCACCAACCACGGCGGCTGCAGCGCGCTCGCGGCGTGCATCAACACGCCGGGCAGCCACACCTGCGGCGCGTGCCCGAGCGGCTACACCGGCAACGGCGTGACGTGCACCGACATCAACGAGTGCGCGACCAACAACGGCGGTTGCAGCAATCTGGTCCTGTGCACCAATTCCGCGGGCAGCTTCACCTGCGGCGCGTGCCCGAGCGGCTACACCGGCGACGGCACCACATGCACCGACATCAACGAGTGCGCAACCGGCAACGGCGGCTGCGATGCGCTGACGGTTTGCACCAACACGGCAGGATCGCGGACGTGCAGCGCATGCCCCGGCGGCTACACCGGCACCGGCGCGACGGGCTGCACCGACATCAACGAGTGCAGCTCCAACAACGGTGGCTGCAACGTGTTGGTCACGTGCATCAACACGCCGGGCAGCCACAGCTGCGGCGCGTGCCCCAGCGGCTACGCCGGCGACGGCGTCACCTGCACCGACGTCAACGAGTGCACCAACGGCACGGCCATCTGCAGCGGTCTGGTCACCTGCACCAACACCACCGGCAGCTACACCTGCGGCGCGTGCCCGAGCGGCTACACCGGCACCGGCGTGACGTGCACCGACATCGACGAGTGCGCGACTGGCAACGGCGGCTGCGATGTGTTGACGACGTGCACCAACACGCCGGGATCACGGACCTGCAGCGCATGCCCCAGTGGCTACACCGGCACCGGCGCGACGGGCTGCACCGACATCAACGAGTGCAGCTCCAACAACGGCGGCTGCAACGTGCTGGTCACGTGCCTCAACACGCCTGGCAGCCACAGCTGCAGCGCATGCCCCAGCGGCTACACCGGCAACGGCGTCACCTGCACCGACATCAACGAATGTGCGACCAACAACGGCGGTTGCAGCAATTTGGTCACGTGCACCAACACCACCGGCAGCTTCACCTGTGGTGCGTGCCCCAGCGGCTACACCGGCGATGGCCTGACGTGCACGGATGTCAACGAATGCGCAACCGGCAACGGCGGCTGCGACGTGCTGACGACGTGCACCAACACGCCGGGATCGCGGACCTGTAGCGCATGCCCCACTGGCTACACTGGCACGGGCGCGACGGGCTGCACCGACATCAACGAATGCGCGTCGAACAACGGCGGCTGCGCGGCATTGACGGTGTGCACCAACACAGCGGACGGCCGCACATGCGGTGCCTGCCCGAGCGGTTACACGGGCGACGGTTACAGCTTCTGCACGGACATCAACGAGTGCGCCACCAACAACGGCGGATGCGCAGCGGCCGCCACCTGCGGCAACACACCGGGCAGTCGCACGTGCACCTGCAACAGCGGCTACACCGGCGATGGCCTGACGTGCACGGACATCAACGAATGCACCAACGGCACCAACAACTGCGCGGCTGCAGCGAGTTGCACGAACACCGGCGGCAGTTTCATCTGCACCTGCAACGCCGGCTACACCGGCAGCGGCGTGACGTGCACGGACATCGACGAATGTGCGCTAGGCACCAGCAATTGCTCGACGTTTGCCAATTGCAGCAACACGGCGGGCAGTTTCACCTGCACCTGCAACGCTGGCTACACCGGCAACGGCGTGACTTGCACGGACATCAACGAGTGCACCAACGGCACCAACAACTGCTCCGCTCTCGCCAATTGCACCAACACCGGCGGCGGCTTCTCCTGTGCGTGCATGTCCGGCTACACCGGCGATGGCTTGACGTGCACCGACGTCAATGAATGCACCAATGGCACGGCCGGATGCTCGAGTGTGGCGACGTGTGCCAACACCGTGGGCAGCTATACCTGCACCTGCAACGCCGGCTACACCGGCAACGGCGTGACCTGCACCGACGTCAACGAGTGCACCAACGGCACGAACAACTGCGCGCCGAACGCCACCTGCGGCAACATCGGCGGCAGCTTCACCTGCACGTGCAACACCGGCTACACCGGCAACGGCATCACCTGCACGGACATCAACGAATGCACCAATGGCACCAACAACTGTTCGGCAAACGCCACCTGCGGCAACATCGGCGGTAGCTTTACGTGCACCTGCAACGCGGGCTTCGCAGGCGATGGCATCACCTGCATTGACGTCAACGAGTGCACGAACGGCTCCAACCCTTGTTCCGTGAACGCGGCATGCGCCAACACGATCGGCAGCTACACCTGCACCTGCAACGCGGGCTACACCGGCACCGGCGCGATCTGCACCGACATTGACGAATGTGGCAACGGCACCAACAACTGCTCGACGTTTGCCAACTGCACCAACCTGCCGGGCACGTTCTCCTGCGCCTGCAAGACCGGCTACACCGGCAACGGCGTCACGTGCAGTGCACCCGGCTGCAGCGACGGCACGCGCGAAGGCTTTGGCGACCCGGCAACCTATCCCAAGATTGCCGGCTGCTCGGGCGGTTGGTCTGTCGCCGGCATCCTCAGCACGTCCACACCGACATGCGGCCGCGTTTCCGGCAACAGCAGCAGCAACGTCACCGGCAGCGGTTGCAGCTCACCGGATCTGTGCTCGGCCGGTTGGCACATCTGCACGACAAGCGCCCAGGTCGCCACCAACTCGCCGAACGGAACGTGCGCCGGTGTGACCGCGGTCGGCGCGCCAAGCCTGTTCTTCGCCACGTTGCAGAGTGGTTCGGGCAACGCGCTTTGCCAAGCGACCGGCGCCAACGACCTCTTTGGCTGCGGTAACCTGGGCACTACGCCCGACGCGGCAAGTTGCAATCCGCTCAACCGGAGCAGCGGCAACCTGTGCGGCGGGGTCGGCGCCCCTTGGTCCTGCCCGACGCTCAACGGCGGCTACGACGAGACCCAGCAAGTCGTGAAGACCGCCAGCGCCGGCGGCGGCGTGCTCTGCTGCATGGATTGACCGCGGCGGCTATCCGGGTGCGCCCCAGTCACGCGGTTCTGTTGTCGCCAGCAGCCCAAGATGCAGCGCGCGGTGCAACACGGCTTCGGGCGACCGCTGCAACGCTGCCGCTAAATCGTCCAACGGCGTGCCCGTTCGGTGGCCAGCGCGCACAACAACGTCTTCGGCATGGGACCACGCCTTGCCATGGTGCGCCGCCCTGGCCGGCTGTGGCTTCTTTCGGTCTGCTTGCCATTGCCCGCGGAGCGCCAACACGATCGCAACTTTGCCGCGCGTCGTCTCACCGCGGGCTTGAGCCCGCCGCAGGGCGTGGAATGCGCCAGGACCGTCCAACAGCTCGCTCACAAAGGCGATTTCCGCTTCGGTCAGCCACGGCGACGCGTCGGGCTCGGGCTGGGCGGCGAGGCATTGCGCGATGCGCGCCTCGAGCGTCGACGCGTGCAAGCCGGTTGCCCGCACGAGATGTGGCATCGGCCAGCGCGCGGCCAGCATCTGCGGCAGATCCACCGCGCCATCTGGCCCCAGTGGCACGTCGGGCAGTTCGGCAACCGGATGGGCAGCGTTCCACGTCGCCGCGGCCACCAGGCGAATCGCCCACATCGGCACCTGCAGCTCTGCCGCCACCTGGGCCATCGACGGCGGTGGGTTGCGACCGAGCGCCGTCGCGATCTGCGCCGCGCATTCCGGCATCAGCCACGGCGACACATCCACGCGCCCCGTCCACCGCAGCCAGCGAATGAGCGCGTTCGTCACGGCGCCAAGCGACTTGCCTGTTTGCGCCTGCATGTCCGCAACGCTTACACCGGCATCTGCCAGATCAGCAATTGCCTCTGCCGTGTTCGGCGAAATTTCCATCTGAACCTCCAGCCAGCGAGCGAAAAGGGTGCCCGCATTTGGGTATTCGTTCGGCGGCGGATTTTGCCGCGGCCATTTTGCAATTCACCGGCAGGAATCCCGATCGCGGGTGTCGTGGAGACGGCCATCCGGTTTGGGCGACAGCCGCGGCGTGTGTTAGGCTGCTGGGCAATCTACGCGTCGCCGCAGCGCAATCGCCTGTGACGGCCGCGTCCACGCCCGCCTGATTCCGAGCTCATGACGTCTTCCACCCGCGATCGCATTCGCCAAATCGTGCCGCTTGTCGGTGCCGCGCTGCTGTTTGGCCTGATTCTCAAGACGACCGATCTGGCGAAATTCGTCGATGCGCTGCGTCACGCCGACCTGCTGCGTTTCGCGTTGGTGACCATCGTCACGACCGGGCTGGTGTGGATGTATGACACCTACTGCCTGACTTGGCTCATCGGCCAAACGCTGCGCGATCGCGGCCAGCCGCTACCGTGGAAGACGCTGCTGCCGGTGAAGGCCACCAGTTACGCGATCAACGCGATCAACTACCACGCCGCCACGCTGGCGATGGCTTGGCTGGTCGGCAAGCGCAAAAAAGTGTCATTCCTGGAGGCGACGGGGTCGCTTGCCCTGCTGTCCTACCTCGATCTGGTGGCGGTGGCCGGCATGGTCGCGGTGGGCCTGATGCTCGCGCCGGAAGTTGTGGCCGCACAGCCCGGTCTGCAGGGCTGGCTGCAAGGGGTGACGGCGGTGATCTTTGTTGGCGCGCTGAGCAGCGTGTTGCTGTTGCAGTCGGGCTGGCAGCTGCGGCTGCTGGTGCAATTGCGGCAACTGCCCGTGCTGCGGCCGCTGGCGTCGCTGTCGCCGGGTGCGATGCTCATCGGCGTCGTGATGCGAACCGGCTTGGTGATGTCCTACGCCGCGATCAACATGCAACTGATGGAGTGCTTTGGCATGCACCCGACCTGGGGACGCATGCTGGTGGCGCTGCCGATCCTGACGGTCGTTGGCACCGTGCCGATCTCGGTCAGCGGTTTGGGCACGACCCAGGGGCTGATGCGCACGCTCTACGCGCCGTTTGTCCTGGATGGGCGCGTGCCAACGCCGGTGATCGACGCATTTTCGACGGCGATGATCATGGGCTTCGTCGTCGCGCGGCTGGTGCTGGCGCTGCCGTTCCTGCCGGGAATCCTGGCGGAGTTGCGCGAGCGAAAAGACGCCTGAGAAACGGAGGCTCCATGCGCGGTGCACGCTGGTTCATTGGCTTCTCGTTCGTGGTGGCAAGCTGTGGCAGTTCGCCGACGCCTGTGGTCGTTGACGCGGGCAGCAGCACGACAATCGACGACAGCCAGCAGAGCGAGGATGCGAGCGACGTCGGTGGGAGCACGCCTGACGCGCCTGCCGATACCAGCACCGGCAGCGACGCGGCGAGCATCGGACCGTGCCATCCCGGATTCGCAGTCGACGGCCAAAATGGCGGCTGGCAGAACGGCGCGGGCTGTGGCGAATACGCCGGGACCGGCAGCGTGACCGGCATGAACGGCACCTACTACGCCGCCAGCCCCGCCGTCGCCGCGATGCAGTTCTTTGCCGACTGGACTTGGCGCAGCGACGGTGATTTGTGTGGCGCCATGTTCAGCCGCGCACGGTTTTCGACCGGCGGCGGCAAGCACCACTGGCAGGTGAAAGTCTTTGCCGACAAACACAACGAGACGCTGCAGGACGGCGTGGCCTGGACCGGATCGCACGCCGCGAGCTACGGCTTCGGCCCGTCCGGAGCGCAAACCCCAGCGCATCCACAGTTCGAATTCCGCGTCGACGCCGTGCCGATGGGACAGGTGGCGATTTTGGTGCAAGGACCGGACAAGGTCGCAAATCTGAAGGACGATCCAGCGACACAAGCCGGTTGCACGCTGCCGGAGAAAGCGCTGGTGCTGGAGCCGACGGTGCTGGTGGCGCAAATGTCGGTGACCGGGCTGACGTCGCTGGCGCCGGCCCAAGGCCTGATTGCCGTGACGGTGGACAAGCCACAGACGGCGATCGGCGAAATCGTGACGGTGTGGGGCGCGTTCTTTGGCACCACATCGGGCACCGCGGCGGTGAACGGCGTGCCGGTGCAGGTGGTCGACTGGCAGCCGGGCGCGGTCCGGATCCAGATGCCGATCATGGCCGCTGCTGAAGGCAAAATCGTCCTGACGACGGCAGATGGCCAGGCGAGCAATCCGCTGTTTGTGACCCTGGTAGCGCCGCCCAATCCGGCGCAGTGCCAAGGCAAGAATCCCGGAACGCCGTGCAACGACGGGCTCAGCTGCACGAAGAACGACACCTGCAAGGCTGGCCAGTGTACCGGCAGCGACACCTGCGCGACGAGCAGCCCCTGCTCGGCGTCCACTTGCAGCGCGGGCAGCGATTGCGTGGAGACGCCCTTGGCGAGCGGCGCACCATGCAAGGGCGGCGTTTGCAGTGGCTTTTGCAGCGCTACGGGCGTCTGCGAAGTCGACAGTGGCGTCGTTGTCTGTGACGACGGCAATCCATGCACGCAGGAACTGTGCAATGCCATGGGCTGCGCGCATTCCGCCATCGCGGACGGCACGCCATGCGACGACGGTAACGTGTGCACCGACAACGACCTGTGCAAAAGCGCCGCGTGCGGCGGTAGCGCGAAGGACTGCAACGACAACAACGCTTGCACCATCGACAACTGCGAAGCGGGCAAAGGCTGCGTCTATCCGACCGCGTGCGACGACGGCAATCCGTGCACCATCGACAGCTGCCAGAGCGGCAAGTGCGCGGTCACGCCACTCGCCGACAACACCGGCTGTGACGACCAGAATCCGTGCACGAAGGGCGATCAGTGCAGCGGGCAGAAGTGCCAGGGAACGCCGATTCCGGGCTGCAAGTAGCGACTACAACCAGGTCGCCTTGGGCACGAGCGGCAGCAGCGCGGAAGCCGACAGTTCGCTGACCAGCGTCAGGACGCGGTCGCGCGACACGACGTGGAGCAAGTGCAGGCCCGCGCGCTGATCCAGCAGGACACCGGAATCGTGGTTGTCCGGCGCGGTCGCTTCCACTTCCGGGTCATCGACGTCCGCCACCTTGGCGCGGCTGAAGACCGTGAGCGGCGTGCCATAAGCGCGGTAGCTGTAAATCACCACCAACTGCGGCCCCAGCACCGCCAGACGGGCGCCGAGCAATTCCACGCCCGCGCCTTCAGACAGCGGCAGCGGCGGCACCATCGCGGGAGCGCCGTCCACACCGGGCATCCGCGCGGCCAGATAACGCTGCACCTTCGTCGCCGGCCCGCCCACTTCTGGCGGCAGTTGCGCCGCATGCACGCGCGCCATGGTGCGCAGGCTGGCATCCGAGCGCACCGCGCCAAACGGACTGCGATCCACCAGCGACGACGGGGCAATCGCGCCGCGCAGTACCTCGCCGGTATCGTAGGCATTGGCCGACACGAGCTGCAGGCCACTGTTGGCCGAATTCGCTCGCTGCAGCGGCCGGTTCTGATTCAGCGGCAATTGCGCGCCTTGCATCGCCACCAGCGCATTCTTGTTGATCAGCGCCGGGCCTACCGCTGTCGTGAACGACGCCGGCCGCTGCGGTATCACCTCCAGCGTACGCGGCAGCGCGACCGCCACTTGAGGCATCGACCGCGTCGGCATCGGGCGCCATTGCCAGCCGACGATCGCGACCGTCACTGACGCGGCGATCGCCATCGGCACCGCCACTGTCGTCACGGAACGGCGCTGTTGGACACAATCCATGCGCGCCTGCAATCGGGTCTTCAGCGTCGGACAAGGCGCATCGACCGCGCCCAGCTTGGCGCGCACCATGTCGCGAAACAGCGCATCGCGTTCCACGGCCTCGCGACACGGGCAACACATCCGCAGATGCGTCTCGAATTCCCCGCGCTCGCGGCCGTCAAACTCCGCGTCCAGGTACGTATAGGCGAATTTCTGTACATCCTGACAGTTCATCGCGCGCCCCTCAATCCCCCGAATCCAACACAGCTAACCGACTTTCTTCGCCCGCATCCGGAATGCGTCCAGATCTGCGACGCCGTCTTCCTCCACCGGCGGCTTCGTCACGATCCCTTCCTGAATCGCATGGGTCAGCAGGCGCTTTTGCATCGCCTTGCGTGCCCGGAACAGCCGGCTCATGACGGTGCCCACCGGACAATCCACGACTTCCGCGATCTCCTTGTAGGAAAAGTCATGCAGGTCCGCCAACAGCAGCACGGTGCGGAATTCCGGCGGCAAGGCATCCAGCGCCTCGGTCACGTGCTTGGAGACCACGCCGTCCAGCAGCTGCATGTCGATCGGCCGGTAGATTCCGCGATCCTGCGCGCTTTCCGCCATGGCGAGCTCCAGCTCGGGCATCTCGGAATCGATCGGATTGTGGCGCTTGCGACTGCGCCGCATGTTGAAGAAAGTGTTGGTCAGGATGCGAAAGAGCCACGCCCGGCAGTTGGTGCCGGCCTGGTACGACGCAAAATGGCTCAGCGCCTTGATGTAGGTTTCCTGCACCAAGTCGTCGGCATCGGCCGCGTCGCGACACAGATGCAGCGCGTAGGCGTGTAGCGCCTCGAGATGCGGCAGGGCTTCGCGCTCAAAGGCGTCGCGTTGGCGTTTCTGGCTGGAAAACAGACTGATCATGAAGGTCCTCCGGCGTGTCAGGCTACGAAGCCCACACAGTGAGTGCAACGCACGCGTTGCAGATTCTATTCCGGACAAAAAAGCGCCGAGTCTGAAAACGTCAATAGGCCGGCACGTCGAGCCAGCGCGTGGTCTGCGATCGGCCATCGACGGCGACGAGGACCACGGCCATTTCAATGCCGTCGAGTTCTTCCTGCTCTGCGAAATGCTTGGCCATCTTGCGCAGTCTTGCCAGCTGCGTGGGGCTCACGCGTTCGGACTCCGGTAGCTCACCCCGCCGTGTCTTGACCTCCAGCAGCAACGCCTCGCGCTTGCCCGCGCGGGTCCGCAGGCACACGACATCCGCCTCGCCGCCCGCGATCGGCACGTTGGTGCGCCACGCCTGCCAGCCGAGCCGTTGCGCCAATTTCAGCGCGATCAGTTCGCCGGCCTGACCGGTCTGCTGGTTCGTTGCCATCAAAAAAGTGTCCCTTGGGCTTTGCCGTCGGGCAAAAGTGCCGCCACGGGCGCAAAACTGCGGCGATGTTCGGGACACGGCCCGAGCGCTTGCAACGCCGCCAAGTGACGCGGCACGGGATAGCCTTTGTGCACGGCGAAGCCATAACCGGGAAAAAGCGTTTCCAAGTCGTCCATGTAGGCATCGCGCGCCAACTTCGCGAGGATGGATGCAGCCGCGATCGCCCGCGAGCGGCTGTCCCCCTTGACCACGGTCTTTTGCGGCAGGGTCAAACCGGGCACCGGCATGTGGCCGTCGACCAGCACGACGGCCGGGGCTGGCAGACCGCGCGATCGCAGCTGCGTCTGCACTTGCGCAACGGCCTGACCCATCGCCCACAGCGAGGCGCCGAGGATGTTGCGGGCGTCGATCTGCGCCACATCGGCAAAGACGACCGCGTAGGCGAGTGCTTGGCTCTCGATCTGCGGACCCAAGATCACCCGCTGGGCGTGGCTGAGCAGCTTGGAATCGTTGAGGCCCGGCAGATCGGCATCGTCGCGCAGCAACACAGCGGCCGTGACAACCGGCCCGGCCAGCGGCCCGCGGCCCACCTCATCGGTGCCAACCACGGGCCACAGGCCCTGGCTGCGGCAGTACGCTTCCGCCTCGCCGCAGCGCATTTTCTCGGTGACTGGCAGGTCGAGAGCGTGAGGACGATGGCGCATGGGCCGGAGTCTGGCATCGCACAACGCTTGTCGTAAAGCCCGTGGCGTGTTATCCGCGCCGCGCCCGTTCGCGGGTTGGTTGCGTCAGAAGGAGTT
Source organism: uncultured Myxococcales bacterium (assembly GCA_903924465.1). GTDB lineage: Bacteria > Myxococcota_A > UBA9042 > UBA9042 > UBA9042 > CAIYBN01. Next base: position 187,800 of record CAIYBN010000008.1, read on the forward strand.
CAACATGGGTCTCGCTTGCGGTATTGTCGGTCTGCCAAATGTCGGAAAATCAACGCTTTTCAACGCATTGACCAGCGCGGGGGCGCAAGCCGCCAACTACCCGTTCTGCACGATCGACCCCAACGTCGGCGTCGTTCCGGTGCGTGACCCACGGCTGGATCGCATCGCCAAGATTGTCGGCACACCGACGATCATCTACGCCACGATGGAATTCGTCGACATCGCCGGCCTGGTCAAAGGCGCGAGCAAAGGCGAGGGTCTGGGCAACAAATTCCTTGCCAACATCCGCGAAACCGACGCGATCTGCCACGTCCTGCGCTGTTTTGAAGACGGCGACGTCGTGCACGTGGAAGGTAGCGTGAATCCAGTGCGCGATGCGGAAATCATCAACACGGAACTGGCGTTGGCGGATCTGGACGCGGTCGAGCGGCGGCTGAAGAAACAGGAGAAGCTGGCCAAGGGCGGCGACAAAGAGGCGGTGATCGAAGTCGGCGCGCTGGAGCGCATCTACGCCGCGCTGGACCAGGGCAAGCCGGCGCGCACCGTGGAAGTGAGCAAGGAGGAAGAGCCGCTGGTCCGCGCGCTGCAGCTGATGACGCGCAAGCCGATGTTGTACGTGGCGAATACCGCCGACCCGACTCCGGGACAGGCCAATCCTTTCGTGGAAGCGGTCCAGAAACTCGCGGCGGCGGAAAATGCCGCGGTGGTGGAACTGTCATGCCGCACGGAGGCTGAGATCGGCGAGCTGGACGATCCCGCGGAACGCAAGGAATTCCTCGCCGCGCTCGGTCTCGAAGAGTCGGGTCTGGATCGCCTCGCGCACGCGGCGTTTCAGCTTTTGGGTCTGCAGACGTACTTCACGGCGGGCGTCAAAGAAGCGCACGCCTGGACCATCCACAAAGGCTGGACCGCGCCGCAAGCGGCTGGCGTGATTCACACGGACTTTGAGCGCGGCTTCATCAAGGCAGAAATCTACGGCTGCGAGGATTTGTTCGTGCTGGGCTCGGAAAGTGCGGTAGCGAGCGCGGGCAAGAAGCGGATGGAGGGGAAGGAGTATGTGATGCGGGATGGGGATGTGGTGAATTTTCGGTTTAATGTGTAGGGGTTGCGGTGACGATCCCCGGCTGGCGGCGTGATGTTGGCGGCCTTGGCGGGGCTGGAATGGGGAAGATGGCTGCAAGTGTGCGGAATTGCACGGTGGCGGGACTTCGGTTCAATGTGTAGCAGGAGCGGCGGACGGCGTGATTTCGAGCCGTTGAGCCGCCTTGGACGGGCTCCGATCTTGCCCAATGTGGCCCCGTTTTGCCCGCGATGGGGATGAAAACGGGGATAGCCGGAAAAACCAAAGTTAGCCGGGTCGGCGTGGACGGGCCGGGCGGCGGCAACCAAAGTTAGCGTGGGCGGGCATCGCGGAAGGCATCGAAAATATGGACTACCAAGACGAAACGGCCATCGGCGACAAGCGGCTTCCGGTTCACCCGGGCGAGATCCTGCTCGAAGAATTCCTTGTGCCGCTGGGCTTGTCGCGGAGCCGCTTGGCCAAGGAGATCGGCGTGACGCCGCGTCGCGTGGGCGAGATCGTCCGCGGCACGCGGGGCGTCACGGCGGACACGGCGTTGCGGTTGGCACGGTACTTCGGGACCACGGCGGAGTTCTGGATGAACTTGCAGTCGCGGTATGACCTGGAGCGGGCTCGCGTCGAAGTGGGCGACCAGATCTGCCGCGAAGTGCCGGTGCTGCAGAGGACGGCGGGGTAGGCGGATCTGCCCGTCACGACCGAACGCCAGCCGCCCGTATCAGCGAGAGCAACTCTTGGACATAGCCAAAGGCCTCGGCCCGTGCATCGGCCCCTCCGCCGCCATGGAACGCCGCCGCCCGCGACGCCCCGTGGTGCTCGGGCGAGGCAAAGTCAGCTGCCAGGAACACCACCGCCTCACCCGCCGATGGCATCGTGGCAACTGCCGAAAAGCGTGCCGCAATTTCACGGCAGTCACCTTTGCCAAAGTGTTTGAGGACGTAGACCAAGTCATAGGCGTCCTTGGGCTCGCCCCGGTTCCGAAAGGCATGGGCTTTGAGCACCACGAATGCCGCTGGGCCGCACACCTTCACCGTCCGGCACGCCAGTTCCCCCATCGGCGTCTGGTCGTCGATGACCACGTCGATGAAGTCGGCGAAGGCTACTGGCAGGGCACGGGTGACGATCGCCGCGAAGTCGGCTTCCAGGCTCTGCAAAGTTCCCGGCTTCTGGTCGGCATCGGCTTGGCCAATCAGGAAGTCGATGGTCACCCGTTGTGATCCAAGCCGCCACGTCTGCCGCGTGGTCCGACCTGCTGCGTTTTCGTCTGGTTTGAACCCGTTGCGTCGCAGGCGTTCGCTGATCTCGTGGTACCGCTCCTCGTTGAGCACGGACAAAGCGAGCCCCAAGTCGAGGTCCCGCGTACCCACGTGCGGCTCGACGGCGGTGGTTTGGTCGACAATGAGGTACGGCACGAGGCCGCCGACCACGACGACGTCGTCCTTCAAGTCACCCAGTAAGGTCGCAACGTACAAGCACATCCGCCGTGCCTCGACGGCAAGCCCAATTGGGTAGCCACTGCTCGTCGTCGGCTTGTCCATCATTCGCTCCAGCCCAAGTGGTGGCTCCGCAGCTCGGCGGCGGCTTCCTTGGCACGTTCCGGTTGCCCTGCCAGATCGAGATACGCTTGTACTGGCCGAACGCATCTGACGCCGTTGACGTCCTTGGCGGCGTAGAAGACGCCAGCGTCGTTCGGCGTGACGATCCACACGTTTTCGCCTTGTTCAACAGGACGCAAGCCCAGCTTTTCCGGGTCCAGCAACGGTTCGGCAACGAAGACCGCAGCCAGGCGGAAATCGGCGTACTGCGAGATTTGCCATGCCGCTGCCAAGCCTGTTGCCGCATGGTCGACGCCCGCCGCCTGCAAACGACCCGTCAGGGCGGCAAGGACTTCGGGGCCGGTACGTCCAACCATGTGGAACTTTGCAACGCTGTGCTTGGCGAAGTCGTAGACCTGCGTCCATGCGTCGAGCATCGTCGACGGCGAACGGACAGCCAGTCGCCAGTCGCCCGGCTGCGGCACGACAAGTTCATCTTCCGCAAGGCGACTCAAGACCTTGCTGACGTACCCGCCGCTCAGGCCCGTTTCGTGAACCAGTTCCGACTGCGACCACCGGCGGTCGGGGGCGGCGAGCATGACCCGTGCGATCCGAGATGCTTTTGGCGAGAACGCGGTCGACGGTCGACCCGGAGCAGCAAAACGGTTCGGCTGGCCTTCGATGAGGATGCGGACGCCCGGCCCGCGGATGTCGGCGTTGCCGCAGAGGTCCATCCACGAGACGTCATGCGAACCGACGTACCGCTTCGCTTTGGGCCCCATGTACGGCACGACGAGCAGCGGTACCGCGTCGGGGACGGTGTACTGCACCGCCGCAAGCTGACGGATGGCATAGTCGACGTGGGCGATGTCATCGGTGTTCTTGGCCTCGACGGCGAATTTGGTCGTGCCTGCCTGGAGAACGTAGTCGGGTCGAACGATCTCATCCGGGAGCGGCAAGGCCGCCACATCGGGCACGCCCAGCCAAGTGCCGAGCAGGTCGCGGAGGGTGCGTTCGACGGTGTTCGCGTGGTCGGTCATGGTTTCCTAAACGCTGATGCTTTCCAGAGTTGGAAAGTCGCCTGATTTAGGAAACACGAAGCGGACGGCGAAGTCAATGGCGAGGTCGGCTCTCCCGGCAGTCGTCGCCCCTTCGGGCAACTGGACCGAGCAGAACGTGCTCGTGAACGTGTCGTCCTACCACGGGATTTGCTGTGGGGCCCCCGTCGGCTGGGCAGTCGTTTCTGGCGGTTTGACCTGCTTTGGGCGTCGTTTCGGAACAAGTCGTGAATGGTCGAAGCGGGGATCGAGGCGTTCCAACACGGATTGGAGCCCCTGAGCCGTGGCGTCGTCCCCGACCCTGTTGGACGCCATGCAGTCCTTGATGATCCTGTTGACCAATCGGCTCGCGTCGTTCGCGGTCAACCTGCCAACGCACCTCGTCAACTCCGCCCAACGGGTAACCTGCGACCCGCCCCTTCTGGCAATCTCGCTGGCCAAGGCCTGAGCACGGACCGAATCGGCGGGCGTTCTCCGTCCCGGGTGGCCACCGTTCGAATACCGATTGTCTCCGCCTTCCCCAAGCCGCATCGAATCGGGGGCCGTGGCGATGTGACCCGTCCGCGTGATGGGCCAGTTCTGCGTCGCGTACCATGCAGCCTTCGACGCCTCCGACCTCGTCTTGCCTGCCGCGATTGCCTGAGATTCAACCAAGGCGACGAAGTAGCGTTCCAGCGAGACTTGCTGGACCAAGACCTTGCGGGTTGAAACCTTCTTGGCCTTGACCGTTCCAGACGCGATCAGCTTGTGGACCCACTGCCTGGTCTTGCCGATCCACTTCGCCGCCATGGCCACGGTGATCCATTCCTTTGTGTTCCCTGCCATTCCGACCCCGCCTGCTGCCCAGACGCCCCCCCATCAGGTCGAGAATACTCTGGGATGCGTCTGCCGGTGTCAACCACACGTTCAGCAGAAATCATTGTTGGAACAGGACATTGCGATGAGGTTATGAACGAATCGCGAACATTGTCTCTGTGTCACGTAGTTGAAATGTGACCTGGTGAAACGGCCAACGTCGGACGCCAACCAGATCACGAAACCAAGCCCGCCTTCAGTTGTCGGGAGATCGTGCCAGAGGAGATTGTTACCATGAGTAATCAAGCTACTTTCCAGAAGTTTGTCAGCTTCGCCACGGTGTGTGGCTTCGCCAACGACCCGTCCGCCCCGGCTCCGGGGACGGAAGACGAGTTCGCCCGGCTGACCCGTGGGGATGTCGTGATCGAGGTGCAGGACCGTGGCGGTCGCGGGCTGGTCCTTCAGGGCTTCCGCGTGATTCAGGTGGACGGCCACACGGATCCGCGGCCCGCGAACGTGGGTCGTCTGATCCTGAACGACGGCACGTCGTGGCCCTTCGTGTTCAACTTCCTGTTTCGCGTGGCGACGTTTGGCGATTCGTCCAACTTGGCCAACCAGCTGAAGGCGGGGGTGTAGTCATGAACAGCAACGCCAAGAAGTCGATTCGGCTGGTCACGAGTCAGCATGACGCATCGCCCGACACCGCCAACAGCACCAACC
>CAIYBN010000009.1 GCA_903924465.1 uncultured Myxococcales bacterium
CGCAGTCCAGCGCAGCGCCGCGAAGTGCCCCAGGACGTTCGTGTTGGTGTGCGGATTGGGAGCCGCGAGCAGCACGACGTGAGGGACTTCAGGATGATGCGACTGCACCGCCTTCCAGACCTGCGACAATGCGATGGTCAGTTCAACAGCGGTTCCGCCCATGACGGCACCTCCTTGTCGACCGGCTGCTCGCAGTGCGGGCAGTAGTTGATGAGCAGTGCGTCGCCGAAGTCGATGTAAGCGAACCCTTCGGCGCGCAGCCGTTGGACTTTGTGGAACCTGGCGAGGAGCGGCACGGACAAGAGTGTGTCGCAGTTGGCGCACGGCACGACGCCGTCGCTGGAAAGCAGCGCGATGAGTGACATTGATTTTCTCCTTGAATGTTGTGTGGTTTCAGTGAACGGTCTCGGGCGACGTGAGGCGCCCCAAGGGCAATGGCGTCGTCTGGATCGCGAGTGACGACAGGTTGTGCGTGCGCGCGCCGGACAGAAGCCAGTGCAAGAGGTCTGCGGGGCAGTCCTCCGGCTCGGCGTCGGGGGGCAAGATGCCGAGGTGCACGCGCGTCAGCGGCGCGAGCTTCTCGACAGCCTTCATCGCGCCGATGGTGCCGGCGGGATCGCCGTCAAAGAGCAGCGTGACGTGACGCGATTTGGCGGCGAGCATGGCCTGGTGGTCAGACAGCTCGCTGCCCATCGCGGCGACCGCAGAGCGGATGCCCATTTGGTGGAGCGCCATCACCGAGAAAAATCCCTCGACGACGACAAGGCCAAATTCGCCGTCAGCCTCCAGGAGCGCGCGGTGCAGGTTGTACAGCACGCGGTCCTTGTGGAAGCCCTTCGGGAACCGGTACTTGCCGAGGTCCTCGGCGTCCGAGAACTTGAGCCGCCGCCCAGCGTACGCGACCAGCTGACCGGCCTCGTCGTGGATGGGAATCCCGATGCAGCCGGCGAGGATCCCGCGCGCGCAGTAGCCGATGCCAAACTGCGCGGCGGTTTCTGCCGTGAGCTTCCGGTCCTCCAGGATGTGCGGATGGTCCGGAAGCAACTGCAGCTCAAGATCGAGCGGCGGATTGGCGGGCTTCTCGCGCTTGCTGCCACTGGCCGGTGCCGGGGCGCGCGCCGCGGGTGGATTCGGCTGTGGCGGGACGGCGGTTGCAGGGGCAGCCGGCGTCGGATCGTCGTCGAGAAAGAACTTCTTGAGGCGAAGCGCGGCTTCTCGAACGGAGACCTGATCTTTGGCAGCGACGAGGTCGAGCTGGTTGCCGCCGTTCTTGCAGCCGGTGAAGCAGTGCCAGAGGTTCTTGTCGAGGTCGACATGGAACGCCCTGGCGCTGTCGCCGTTGTGGACGGGACATGGTCCCACAAGCGTCTGACCGACCTGCTTCAGGTTCTCGATGCGGTAGTAGCGTGCGAGCACGTCCGCGATGGAAATGCGCGCGCGGATCTCACGAAAGTTGACCCAGTCCATGGTGTCCTCCAAGAAAAAAACTGCGGGACAGCGCCGTCCAGACATTGGGCGACGCGTTTCGAAAAGTGGCTGATGAAAAAGGGGCCCGACGTCGCCACCCGTCCCGTGAGGTTCTGCGGGATGGGGGCGACGCCGGTTGGTTGTGCTGACTTACAGGACGACCGCGTTGCGAAAGTCGAGCGTCAGCTGCGGTTTTGTTGGCCGGCCACTCGCGTAGTTCGCGACCTGACCGGCGATGAACGCTGCCAGACCCGCCGCGCAGTACACGGTGGCCTTGGCGGTGCAAGGCGCCCGGTACGCTTCAATGCTCGGATAGAGCGTCTCGTCGTACCAGGAACCGAATTGCCCGACGCAGTAGACCATGCCGACTTCGGCACCCATGCGGGCGTCGATGTACAGCGCTGGTCGGGGCGTCAGCGCTTGCCAAAGAGCGATGCGCACATCCATCGAGTCCACGCAGCAAAGCGTGACCTCGGTGGCGCCGTTTCCGTCGAAGCGCTGTGGCTGGGCGTCAATGACGACGCCAGTCATATCGCGGACGAGATCGGCGAGCGCTTCGACCTTGCGGCGACCAACGTCCGCCAAGCGGTACCACTGGTTGGGCAGGTTGTGCGCTTCGATGCGGTCATCGTCGTAGACGGTGATGCATTCCGCGCCGCTTTTTGCCATCGCGAGGACAGCGAAGCTGCCCACGGCGCCGGCGCCGATGACGATGATTGGCGTTCGCGCGAGTCGCGGCACGTCCAGCACGTCAAGTTGTCTGTGAAAGTCCATGATTTACCTCCAGTCGGCCAGGTCGTCGTCAAAGTCTGGCCAGCCGCCGCGGTACGATTGACCGTGTGGCGGCTGCTGACCCAGCGGCAAGTGTTTGCCGCCGCGCCAATCCGGCATGAGCACCGGCTGCATTTCCACCACGTGCGCGTTGAACGCTTTCTCGCATTCACCGCGCAGGTTCTGGTCGGGCAGGCGGATTTCCAGCGGCAGGTCGTCAAGCGTCAGCCGCAGTGGGTGCCAAATGTCGACCCGCGCTTTGAACTCGCGCTTCTTGTTGACCACGATGCTGATGAGGCACGCCTCGTTGGCAAGGCCGTCGATGCACGTTTCATCCTGCTGGCTCCAAAAAACGCCGAGCCGGCCGTGGCTGTGAATCCACGCGCGCACTCGTTCGGGCTGCTGGTGGGTGACGAGAAACTTTGCCAAAG
>CAIYBN010000010.1 GCA_903924465.1 uncultured Myxococcales bacterium
CGGTCGGACCGTCGACGCACGCGTTGTTGTCGCATTCGTCGGCGGATTTGCAGGTGTGACCCGGCTGGCCGGGCAGCGGGTTGGTGGCAAATTCGCAGCCGATTTGCGTGGTTTCGCCTAAGTCTGGGTTGCTGGCGTCGGGATTGCTGGTGTCGGCGGGCTGGCCGAGATCGCTTTTCGGCCCATCGCCACTGGCGAGATCGAACCATTTCGCGCCGACATCAGGCAGTTCGCCTGAATTGCCGCTGCTGGTGGGTTGTCCGCACGCCGCAAGCGCACAACACAGCGCCAGAAGCGCAGGAGCACGGCAAGCGGAGGCGGGGGCGGCCATGTCAAACACGCGAGTCCTCGTCAGCGCCGAATCGACGGAGCGCAACGCCACTATTGTAGCGAAACTTTGCGAAACGCAAACCAGAAAACCACAATTTGCGTTATTGGCACACGCCTTGGATGTTGTCGATGCCCATGTAGCCTTTCTTGCTGGAGGCGTAGATGTTGCCGTCGGAAAAATCCGCGGTAAACACCCAGTCCACATCCGTGACGGGTGGCGTTGCGAACGTCCAGGTCGCGTTGAGCATGCCCGGGTTCTGGCTGCCACCATCGAACGTCACGGTGACGCCGTTGAGAGTCAGGTCGAGCCGCGCGGACGTGTCCGTTTGATCGACGGTCACGCCAAGTACCTTGATAGCATCGTAGTTCTGGAATGCGACGGCCATGGTCACCTTCTTGGTCGCGGCCTTCACGTGCAGCGTGGTCGACGCGAGGTAATGGGTCCTCGTCCAATCGATGTAGTAGCCGTGATTCGCGCCGCTCGCTGAGTCCGTGTACTCAAGTGAACCCGCAGATCCGTCAAAGCCTGGCGTATACCACTTCCAGCGGTTGTCGAACGTCCAACCAGCGACCGAGCCAGCGCCCGAGTCGAAGTTCTGGATCATGGTCGGCACGCAGCACCCCTCGTCGATCTGGCCGTTGCAGTTGTCGTCCACGCCGTTGCCGCACACTTCCGTGGCCGCCGGGTTGATGCTCGCTTTGGCGTCGTTGCAGTCCGTGTTGTTCAGGACGTAGCCGGCTGGCGCCCCGCATTTGGCGGCGAGATACGAGTTCGGATTGCCGTAGCCGTCGCCATCCACGTCCGCGTAGTAGGTCACGTCGGCAAAGGTTTCGTCGATTTGGCCGTTGCAATTGTCGTCGATGCCGTTGCAGACCTCGCTGACGCCTGGGTTGATCGCCGCGTTGTTGTCGTTGCAGTCGCCGCCGACGGTGACCGTGAAGCCGTTGAGCGGCCCGCATTGCGTGACGCCCGCGCCGCCGCCGTAGCCGTCGAGATCCGCGTCCTTGTAGTAGCTCGCGGTCGCCAAGCCCTCGTCGATCAAACCGTTGCAGTTGTCGTCCAAACCGTCGCACACCTCGGGCGCGCTGGGGTTGATGCTGGCCTGGCTGTCGTCGCAGTCGCCGCCGATGATGACCTTGTGCGTGCTATCCGGGCCGCACAGGACCGCGCCGCTCGCGGTGACGCCGAAGCCGTCCAAATCGGCGTCGGTGTAGTACGTCGCGGTCAAGCCTTCGTCGATCTGGCCGTTGCAATTGTCGTCGACGCCGTTGCAGATCTCCGTCATGCCCGGATTGATCAGCGGATTGTTGTCGTTGCAATCGCCGTCCACCGTCGCGCTGAAGACGCCGTCGGCGGCGCACTGGCACTGCGACAAGCCGCTGACGCCATACTTGTCACTGTCCTGATCCACGTAATACGCCACGCAGCCGCTGGTGTTTTTGGGATCAATGATGCCATCGCAGTTGTCGTCCTTGCCGTTGCAGACTTCCTTGGCGCCGGGATTGACGGTCGCGTCGTTGTCGTTGCAATCGCCGCCGACGGCCGCGTAGCCGGCAATGCCACTGCACAGGCACTTGGGCGCGGCGTTGTAGGTCCCGTAGTTGTCGCCGTCCTTGTCGACATACCACTCCGCGCAGCCGTCCGAGTTCATTGGGTCCGTCACGCCGTCGCAGTCGTTGTCGATGCCGTCGCACGTCTCCGTCGCCTTCGGATTGATCGTCTTGTCATTGTCGTTGCAGTCGCCGCTCTTGGTCGCCGTGTACTCGCCGGTGGCCACGCACAGGCATTGCGCATCGGTCAGCGCGCCGTACTTGTCGCCGTCGTGGTCCAGCCAGAACGCCGAGCAGCCCTGCGCGCCCGCTTCATCGGTCTGCCCGTCGCAGCTGTTGTCCACGCCGTCGCCGCAGACTTCCTTCGCCGCCGGGTTGATCGCGGCGTCGGCGTCGTTGCAGTCGCCTGATTTCGCCACCTTGTACGTCGCGTCGGCGGCGCACAGGCACGCCGTCTTGCTCGCATCGCCCCAGC
>CAIYBN010000011.1 GCA_903924465.1 uncultured Myxococcales bacterium
GCGGCGTCAGGTGTGCGTGTAAGCGCGGGTACGCTTGTTCGCGCTGCGCGCGACCTCGCGGGCATGCGCTCGCTTCGCTTGCGCGGGGTGGTACCTAGTTTGTGGCCGAACTGTGGTGCAGTTGGTGTGGCCGTTGACAAGCGGGCTCTTTTCGTTCGCAGCGCGCAGCCGCCACTTGTGCCATCGCGTCGTCCCATTTAGCTTCTTCGTCCGGAGGTGCGACCGATGCCCGGGATGCAGCCCGCGATGCTCAAACAGCTCAGTAAGGCCGCGTTCAAGGCGCACGCGGTCCAGCTCGCCACAGATTGGCAGCAGCCGCAAGGCGATGCCGGCAAGCAGTATGTCGATGCGTTCGCGCCGTCGGAGCGCTCCGTTGCTCCGGATCCGGCCAAGTTGTTCGTGGCAGCGTCCAGCAACAAGTACCACGTCGACCAGGTCAGCGCGATCAGCCGTGCATTCGAAGCGTTCATGGACGGTGTGTGCGACGCGATTTGCAATGCACATAACATCTGGAAGATTCAGGCGAAATTTGGAAATATCCAGATCATGGCTGTCAGCGCCGTGGGTGGTCCAGGCTGCCTGACCGGGCCGGACATCAAGCCGCTGATTCTGATGGGTGCGCCCAAAGCCACGCCGCAGGAGCTCAAGTATTCCAAAGCGCTGGCGACTGCCGTTGCCACGTGTTTCAAGAGTTGGCAGGACAACGTTGCTGTGCCGGGGCTGCCCTGGTATCCGGCCTTCGCAGCGTTTCCGGGGCCGATGGCGCCGCCGATGCCCAATGTGCCCGTGCCGCTGATGGCGTGTCCGTCGGCGATGCAAAGCGAGATGATGGCCCCGCGGTTGAAGCAGGAAATGATCGACGCGCTCGGCGAATCGGACGCGATGCACCACAAAGTGCTGTTTGACGCCATCGCCCAAGGGCTCGCGGCCGTGTTCCTGACGTGGTTGCTGCAGCAGCAAGTGTCGCTGGTGATGGGCAAAGGGCCGATTCCGACGTTTGCGCCGCCGTTCGTGCCGGCCGGACCGGTGGTGGGCGGCGATGTCCTCTCCATACCCGGGCATCTGATGTCGTGACGCCCGTCGCGTCCCGCCTTTCGGTTCGTCGCGCTGGACGCGTCCGCAGGCCACGGGCATGATCTTGGGGGCGAACCTTCCATATCGCCGTGGCGCGCAGATGACCCAGCCAGACTCACCCGTCATTCAGCCTGTGCCGGTACGCAAAGGCGCGCGTCTGGAGTCGATTGTCACGAATTTGCGCTGCAATCAGAACTGTCGCTACTGCAACCGCCGCGCGGAATCCGACGACCTGGCAGCCATCGCGCCACGTGCGGTGCAAGCGGCGATCATGCGGGCGCTGGCAGCGGGCGCCGAGGAGATTCGCCTGACGGGCGGTGAGCCGGGGATGCGCCGCGATCTGGTGGAACTCGTGCGGATTGCCCGGCAGTCTGGGGCGCAGCGCGTCGTCCTCGAGACCAATGCAACGCTGATCGATGGGCCACGGGCACACGCGCTCGCGGAGGCGGGCCTGACAGCAGCGCGCGTGAATCTGGTGGGTCCGGACGCGCGCGTGGATGCGATCACCCAGGATGCCGGCGGTTTTGCCCGGACGATCGCAGGCATCCGCGCTCTGCTGCAGGCTGGTCTCGCTGTCGAAATTCTGGTGGCGCTCACGCAATCGACACGGCAACTCGTGGTGGAGATGCCGGTGGCGTTGTTGGCCGCGGTGGCGGATGTCGGACGGCCACACTTGATCGAGGCGACCGTGCCGACCGACATGGCGAATCAAAGTGAGCGTCTGGACTATCCCGCGGCTGCCGAAGTGCTGTTGGCGCTGGATGCCGCGTGCCGCGCGCTGGCCCTGCCGTTGCGCTTGGCGCCCGATTCGGGACCACCGCCGTGTCTGTTTCCACCGCGGCGTGGGTTGCCTCACTTGTACACGCTCTCGCCGGGGACACGCCGACGCGAGAACCACCGGCAAGTCGATGCCTGCGCCAGCTGTATCATCGCCGATCGGTGTTCCGGGCTGGCCGAATCGTATCTGCAGCATTTTGCGGTACCGGACCTGCATCCGATCACCGACGAAAAAGCCCGGCGGCGCCTGAACATGCTGCGACCGCTGCCGGACCAGATTGCCCACGAACTGATGACGCAAAGCGTTTCTGCGGACGCCGACGGAACGCCGATGTTCGATGCCATCATCCGCGTGAACTTTCACTGCAACCAGTCCTGCGCGTTTTGCTTCGTCTCGACGCACCTGCCGCCTGCCACGGATGCGGCGATCGAAACGGCCATTCGGACGGCGGGGCAGAGCGGGGCGCGCATCGTGATCTCGGGCGGTGAACCGACGCTCAATGCGCGGCTTGTGCACTGGCTGCAGCTCGCCAACAGCGTGACGACGCTGCCGGTCTGCCTGCAAACCAATGCGGTGCGCCTGGATGACCCGGCCCTGTGTCACGCGGTGGTCGAGGCCGGCGTGCAGCAAGCGTTCGTCTCGCTTCACGGCGCAACGGCCATTGTCTGCGATGCCGTGACCGGTACGCCTGGTACGTTCGTGCGCACCGTGCGTGGCTTGGATAACCTCTACGCCGAACAGGTCGAAATCGTGCTGAATTTCGTGCTGTGCGAAACGAACCTCCACGAGTTCCCAGCGTTTGTGCAACTGGTCGCCGCGCGTTGGCCCAAAGCGCTGGCGAACTACTCCTTTGTGGCGCCGTCGACAGACTTGGTTCCCAAGGAAAAGCGTCTCATTCCAAGATATTCGGAGATGATGCCGCAGCTGTCGCGTGGCCTGCAATGGGCGGACGAATTGGGTGTGCGCGTCGTTGGCTTTGAGTCCATGTGCGGGCTGCCGTTGTGCCTCATTCCGGAGCCGTTTGATCGCCAACAATTGCAATTGACGGCCGTTGGGCACGACACGGGCGAGGAAGAGTTCGTCAAGTCCTCAGAATGCATGAAATGTACCTACAACGACCGCTGCTGGGGACTTCGCAAAGGCTATGCCGAACTCCACGGCACGGATGAACTACACGCGATCAGCGAGACTTGACTCCGCACGGCCTCGCTAGCACGCTTGCCCGCGCGCATTCGAGCGTGCTGGATCTGCCATGTCTGCTGACGTCGCCTTTGTGTGCATGATGGCCGTTTGGGCCTGTGCTGAGCTCGCCCTCGTCGTGTGGATGCGCGCCAGCTCTGCCAGCGACACCCATCGGGATAGCGGCACCTTACGCATCGTGCTGATCGCGATCACGGTCGCGTTGGGCGGTGGCGCGTGGCTCAGCTGGTCCGGCCTTGGTGCGTGGCCCGGCGCCTGGGTCCCGCCCCTGCGTTGGATCGGCGCGGCGGCAATTGCCATCGGCCTCATCGTTCGCTGGGTAGCCATTCTCACGCTGCGCCGCTATTTCACCATCACGGTTGCGATCCGTGCTGACCACCAACTCGTGGATTGGGGTCCCTATCGTTTCGTTCGACACCCTTCTTATAGCGGCGCAATCATTGCGCTTTTCGGTCTTGGCCTCGGTTCCGGTGGCTGGCTGTCCGGAATCGTCGTGGTCACACCCATCGTTTGGGCCGTGCTGGAGAGGATTCGCGTGGAGGAATCTGCACTTGGCGAAGGTCTTGGACCTGCCTATTTGGCCTGGCAAGCGAAGACGCCGCGTCTTGTTCCGCGAATCTTTGCGCAAAAACGCAGACCGTAGAGTCGATTTCGGCTGGGCAATTGACAGCAGTTCAATACAGCTACGAAACTCTTCTTTACAGGCCCACATCCTGGGCGAGGGCAGGTGGCTATGAAACGCTTGAGGCAGACGCATGTGCGGATGCGCGGGAATCGTCTGCGAACGCTGGCCGCGATCCTGGCCATGGCCGGTCTGCTGGCATGGACGCCGCGCGTCGCGATGGCCGACACGGCCATTTCGCAGATGATGTCGTATTCGGTGATGACCGGCTTGTTCCTGGAAGTGGGCAAGGCGGAGTACTCCGGCGGCAAGAACAATCCGGGGATGCCGGTTGCCACGGGCTTGCGCTACTACGAACGGCAGGGCGTCATCACCGGCACGCTCACGGCGATCATGATCATGCTGGGAGGTGCGGCGGCGGCTTCCAGCCCCAAGAGCCAGCGCTCCTGGGAAAGTGGTGGCTACCGCTACACCGAGACGACCTACCGCAGTGACGCGGAGAAAGCCGCGATCATGGCAGGCGCAGCGGCGGGCGCGGGCGCGGCGGCATCGGCCAAGAACCAAAGTTTTGACCTGGAAATCTTCTCGCGCAGTCTCGGCGGCGACGTCAGCGGCTGGCGGATGAACGGGTACTTTGGCATTCCCTTTGCCGAACACTTCATGTTTGAACTGGGCATGGGCGGCGGCTCGATCGACACCGCGATGATGAAAAACACCCAGGAAATCTATGTGTCACACGGCTACGTGGGGATGCCCTTTCGCTTCAACTACGCCACGGACACGTTCCTGATCTTCCTCGACGCGCAATGGAACTGGATCGGCCACGCGGCGTCTTCCAAGGCTGACCCGTATCTGGTGCCGGGCACCAACGCCATGCTGTTGCGTTATGCGCCGGTCCTGCCGCTGAAGCTCGGCATCTCGTCCAATCTCTTTGGTCGGTTGTACGGCGAACTCAGCCTCATGACGCCCGGCATCACGACCGCGGAGTTTGCCTTCCGGACTGTGCTTGGCCTGCGATTCTGATTGCTCCCGTGCGTCACCGCCGTCCGCTTCGGCAGCTACCCAAAGGACCTCGGATGTTTACTTCTCCCCTTTCGCTCTCGCCGCGCCATGGCATTCGCCTCGTGCCTTTTGGGCTCGTTGCGCTGCTGACGCTCCTGGCCGTGCCCACGTTCGCACTCGACAAGGAGAATCGCGGCTTTGGCCTCGACCGTGCATTCGCCGTGACCGGGGCCTATGGCTTTGGCAAACGCGAAGGCGTGGCGGGTCAGTCGTTCCTGGTGCGTGCCGAGGGTGCGGGCTATTTCATGTCCACACCGATGCACAACCGCGGCGGCATCGAAGGCGGCATGGAACTCGGCTACGACGGTTTTGACCACGACCCGAACGCGGTGCTGGGCGGCTTTCTGTGGGACTTCTGGCTCGGTTTTCCCGTCACGTTGTTCGAGAAATTCGACGACGACGGCATCCTGCTGACCACCGCGCTCTCTCCGGGCTTGGGTATCGGCAGCCAGCACACCTACGTCTACATCAAAGGCAAAATCGCCGCGCGCGTCGTGCCCCGCGTTGCGATGGAACTGAACTACCAATGGACCCCGTACAACGGCAGCCTCGCTTGGATGAACACGCCGGGCGACCACGCCGGTTTGGCCATGGCCGTGTTGCGCTACACGACGTATTTTGCCGTGACGGAGGAGACTTCGCTGATGCTGTATTTCGACTGGCGCCAAAGCAACCTGGACAGCCCGATGCCCGGCAGCGACCCCGCGCTCGCCGCGTTCGACGCGAAGAACGGCATCTACAACTCCGGCGCGTTCTCGCCGATCTTCCGCACCCGCGTCGACAACAACTTTCGCATTGGCTTTGGCGTCGCATTCTGAATCGCCTGTTTGTGACCTTGCCCGGAGAACCTCATGCGCCTCGCTTCACTCGCCGTTCTCGTCGCCAGCGCCGTCGCGTTGCCTGGCTGCCTCGTGCCAGAACTGGACAACTATCCCGCCGACAAGTCCAAAGGCAGCGGTACCGTTGTCTTTGGCGAGGACGCCGCGGCGAACAGCGGCGTTGACAACGGCAGCGGGGTGCAAACCGGCGGCTGCATACCCGGCACGTATTCCGGCTCCGTCTCCTTTGACGGCAGCGGCTCCAGCGATTCCTTCAACGGTCAGTGCACGGTCGGCGGCAGCGTGAACGTGTTTCCAACCGCGACCGCCGCGGAGATCGACAAGCTACAACGCATCCAGTGGATCGACGGTACGCTGACCCTCAACGCGCCGGCGTTGGCTTCCAACCTCACGCTGGCGTACCTGCAGACCGTCGGCAGCGTCATTTCGATTGAGAATTCCGGATCGTTGCAAGAGTTGACGCTGTCCGGCCTGGTGCAAACCGGCGGAATCACCATCAAGAACAATTCCTCGCTCGTCCTGTTTGTCGCGGGTGCCATCGCCAATCCCATCCAGAACATCACTGTGACCGGCAATACCGCGCTCCAGGCGCTCGACTTGAGCGGCTATCAGGTCACGGGCGCCCTCAACGTCAGCAACAACAGCCAATTGACGCGTGTTTCGATGACGAACCTGTCGTCGGTGACGCAGCTGCTGCTGAACAACAATCAGGCGCTGAACCAGATGCTGATTCCAACCAGCGTCGTCGTGTCCTCGCAGTGGTCGTTGTGTCAGGATCCGAGCCTCGACGGAAATTGGCTGGCGGCGTTTCAGACGGCGCACGCGCTCGGCGGCATGACTTGCAACTAAGTTCTTGACCCGCCCCGCCGGCAAGGCGCAGTCTGTCGCGCGATGACCAAGCTGAAGCCCACCATCGTGATCGACACCTACGGCGGAACGGCGGCGCCTCAAGGCATCGTCGCGGCTGCGGCTCGCATGGCGCGTCAAGGCGTGGCCCGCGTGGTGCTGGTCGGCGATGTGGCGCGGATGCAGGAGCACCTCAGCCTGCTGCCCTACGACCCGATGACGCTCCGGCTGGTGGGCGCGCCGGCGACCTATCCGCGGCAGGTGGGCGATATCCAAGCGCAGGTGCGCGCGGCTCGGCTCGGGCTGCCGATCGCCATGGAACTGCTCCGGACGGGCGAGGCGGACGCGTTGCTGACCGCGAGTCCGCAGTCGCTGGTGCTGGAATTGGCCGAGACGCACCTGGCCAAGCTGCCGGGCGTGACGGCGGTCGCAGCGGCGGCGGTTTTTCCGACCATGCCGCGGGCGTCAGGCGACGATCCGCTGGCGCTGCTCCTCGACGTGTCTGGCCGCCGCGTCACGTCTCCGGACGAACTGGTGGCGTTTGCCGTGCTGGGCGCGACCTACTCGCGCGTGGTCACCGGCGTGCGCGAACCGCACGTCGCGCTGCTCTCGACGGGCTCGGAGCCGGGCGACGGACCACCGGATGTGGTGGACGCGCAT
This sequence comes from uncultured Myxococcales bacterium, assembly GCA_903924465.1. Classification (GTDB taxonomy): domain Bacteria; phylum Myxococcota_A; class UBA9042; order UBA9042; family UBA9042; genus CAIYBN01. The sequence continues at coordinate 7,082 of CAIYBN010000011.1, forward strand.
AAACAGCTGAAAAAACTCATGGGCCTGCGCTTCATGGGCAACATCACGGCGACCGATCTGGCGCGCGGTCATGCCGACGTGGTGGTCGCGGACGGTCTCGTGGGTCACACGGTGCGCGGGCTGCTGGAAGGCCTGACGACGCTGACCGTGGAAGCGGCGCGCTATGCCTGGCGGACGAAGGTCACGTGGCAACTCGGTTTGCGCCTGCTGGATCGCGGCGTCGGCATGCTGCGCAAGGTCTCAGAGTTTCAGCAGTACGGCGGCGCTCCGGTGTTGGGCCTGCAGCATCTGGTGCTGATCGCCAGCCCGGATTCGGCGGAAGTGGCGTTCGAGAATGCGGTGAAGTTGGCGACCCGCTGCACGCACCGCGATTTGCAGGCTGAACTCGCTGCTGCGCTCGCACGCTGGGACGGGACCCGTCGCGGGGCGCCCCATGCGTGATCAAAAGCCCGACGTGGTCTATCGCTGGGACCTCGACAAGACCTACCTGCAGACCGAGTTCTCCACGCTGCGCGGCCTGCTGCAAGCGGCCGTCGAGGGTGCGCACCGCAAGCAGGTGATCCCAGGCGTGCGCGCGCTGCTGCGGGGCCTGTCGCAGTCGCATGAAACCCGCGTTGTGGTGGTCTCCGGCAGTCCCGAGTGGATCCGCAGTCGCCTCGACAAGATGTTCAAGCTCCACGGGATTCGCTGTGATCGCCTGGTGCTCAAGGACTTTGGCGCAGCGCTCAAGCGCGGTCGCGTCTCGGCCATCAAGTCGCAAGTGCCGTACAAGTTGCTGGCGCATTTGGAGACTCGCCTGTGGCTGCAAGGTCGCGGCGAGGCCGTCCCGGAAATCTGCTTTGGCGATGATGCCGAGCTCGACGCGCTCATTTACTGCCTGTACAGCGACGTCTGTACCGGACGCATTGGCGGCCCGCGTTTGGCGCGCATTCTCAAGGTCTGCGGCGCGTACGACGACGAAGTTGCCGCGGCGCTTGGGCAATTGCCGCTGCTTGGCCGTGACGATCCGGTGCGGCGGATCTTCATCCATTTGGCCAGCAACTCGCCGCCAGCGCGCTTTGGCGCCTACCGTGGCCGCGTGCTGGCGACATTCAACGCCCTGCAAATCGCGGTGAACCTGGCCGACGCGCAGCTCTGCGACGACGCCGTGGTCATCGCGGTGGCCGAGTCTCTGGTCAAGGAAAGCCACGTGGATGCGCAGGATTTGGCGGGTTCGCTGGAAGACGCCGTGCGCCGCGGCCTGTGCCGTCAGGCCTACGCGATGCACGTCGCCCAGACGCTTCTGCCGCGCTCAGCCGCCTTTGACGTCGGATTCACCAAGCCGTTTGCCGCGCGGGTGGTCGAGCGGCTGTCCGCGCATGCCGGTGAGCCGCCGCGGCCGATCCTGCAACCCCTGCCGTACGAACAGCTTTTTGAGGCGGAACAGGCCTTTGCCCAAGCCCGCAAGCTGGCGCGCCAGACGGCGAACCGGATTCCAGGCCTGGCCGATTTCCTGCGCACGCCGCAGGACGACTGAGGTCCAACCATGCCGACGCAATTGCCGTTCTCGTTTCTGGGCGCGCTGCTGGGTGCACTCGCGGTGATCCTGGGCGCGTTTGGTGCGCATGCGCTCAAGGATCGCCTGACGCCGTATGAACTCGGCATTTTCGAGACCGCCGTCCGTTATCAATTCTACCATGTTTTCGCGTTGTTCAGCGTGGACGTGCTGGCGTGGTTGGCGCGCGGACACGGCTTGGGGTCCCTGCCCGAATTGCGCACCGCGGGCTGGGCGTTCGCGATCGGCATCGTGCTGTTCTCGGGCAGCCTCTATGCGATTGTCGCAACCGGCATGCGCAAGTTCGGCATGGTCACACCGTTCGGCGGCGTGGCGTTCATCGTGGGCTGGAGCTGCCTGGCGATGGCAGCGTGGAAGATCAGGTAGTCGCTCAGAACACCACGCCGACGGTCAACTGGCCAAATCCCGACAAGTCGCTGCCAACGCCCTGCAAGCCGAGATTCAAGCCGAGGTAGGGCAAGCCCAGCGACACGCGTGCGGCGCCAAAGACGCCGTAGACGCCGTTGAGTCCTACGTCCTTTTGCACGCCGCCGAACACGCCGCCGATGACGCGGAAGAAGGGCACCGAGAAGAGCGAATAGCGCAGCTCGATGTTGGCAGCCGGCGAGAACGTCTTGAACGTGGGCAGGTCGAAACGCAGGCCGAAACCAAGTTTCGCCACGACGTCGTCGATGCCCAATTCCAGCGTGCCGCCGTAGGAAGTGCCGGACTGACCGATGAAGCCGCCGTAGGTGTGCGTGCCGATGCCGCCGTAGAGCGCGCCGATGCCGGGAATCGCGAACGCGGGCAGGGCGAGAAAGCTGGTCAAAAGGGCGCAGAGCAGGATGAGACGACGCATGGTGAACCTCCACAAACTCAGTACCAGAAGCGAACCGTCACCGCAAGAATTGTTCCAGGCGGCGATGGGCGTGGCGGATCGCCTCGAATTGCAACGGCGCTTTCTGCAAAGCTGAAGCCGCCGCATCCAGGGCCGCGAAGGGCGACAGATCGACGTGATGGAGCTCGGCACACTGCCCAGCGATCGCGGTTTCCAGCGCACCCGGCGGTCGCATCCCCAGAGCGCTCCGCAAGCCCGTCACCGCGCGGTGCGCCACGCGCAGCTTGCCTTCGACGCTGTGTCCGGCGATGTGCGGCGTCACCAGGTCCGCCACGCGCAGCAGCTCCGGGAGCGGCGCGGGTTCGCCAACAAACGTATCCACGGCCAGCCCAGCCAGATGGCCAGACCGTCGCAGCGCTACGGCAGTAGCCTCCTCCACCACGCCACCGCGGGCAGCGTTGAGCACGACGGCGCCCTGAAGTCGTTTCAGACGCGGACCATCGAGCAGGTTCGCCGTTGCGTGCGGCCCCGCCGTCACCTTGGGCACGTGCAGCGTCACCGCGCCCCACGGACCTTGGCCAAGCGCCTCGTCGAGGGTCAGCGGCGTAAAATTCGGCTCGCGTTCGGCGCGCGGTGGATCACACAGCGTCACGTCCAACCCGTTCGCCGCCAGCAACTCCGCGACCGCCGTACCGACCGCGCCCACGCCGACAATCAGCACGCGGCGATGCTGCAGCGGCAGTCGCGTCAGCGCCCAGAGCACCCAATCGGCCACCGCCAGGGCATTGCCACCGTGACCGGTATGCAGTGACACCTGACGTTCAGAAATCGCCGCCAAATCAAGATGATCAGTGCCGGACGACAGGGTCGCCAGCGCCCGGAGGTTGGGCAGTCCAGCGAGCGCATGCGCATCCACGCGCGTCGTCGTGCGCACCAGCAGCGCGTCCGCGTCCAGGTTTCCACGCAGGGCGCGCGGCGCAAACGGCAGGAACTCGAAATCCGCCAGCCAGGACAGCGGCAGCGATCGCGCCTCACCGGACAGCACGTGGGTATCGACCAGCAGCCGCCGCATCTACTGCGGCTCCGGCGTCTGTGCGAGGTGCAACAGGTGCTGCCACTCGTCCGCGGTCAGGGCGACCACCGACAAGCGGTTCTCGCGGATCAACTTGATTTCCGCCAGCGGTCCACCCTTGGCCTGCTCCTCGCGGATGGTTTGCAGGGTCACAGGCTTGCGCAACGGTGCCATCGGCGCAACCTGCACGGCCGACCAGCGCACGTCGTCGGTCGTCGGATCCGGGAATGCCGTCCGGACCACGCGGGCGATGCCGACCGCTTCCTTTCCGACATTGGAATGGTAAATCAGAATGCGATCGCCGATTTCCATGGCCCGCATGTTGTTGCGCGCCGTGTAGTTGCGCACACCATCCCAAGTCGCCACGCCGTCGCGCACGAGATCCTGCCAGGAAAACGTGTCGGGTTCTGTCTTCATCAACCAGTAACGCATGGCTCTCCCGAAGCGCCGCAACAGCGCATTGACCGTACGGCGTGGCCGCGCCGCGCGCAAGTGGGTTGCGTGTTTCGCTGTGTAACCTCTCAAAAATCATGCGAAAAATCAGTGATTGCGGCCGGGCAGAGAAGCCGTTATCCTGACCACTTGGGTCTTGACTGCCCGGACTGACAGGATTGTCGATGCGCTTTTACCCCTTCCTCGCGCCGCGCGCGGCTCTGATTTGCCTGGCCTGCAGCGCTGCAATCGCGGCGTGCAGCAGCAGCAATGGCAGCGGGGGCCCGGGCTATGCGCTGCCAGACATCAAGACCGGCATCGGCAAAGGCGACGGCGAAGGTCTCGGCAGCGACGGCGTGACCATCGGCACGGACGGCGACGTCATTGTGCTCAACGACAGCTGCGCCGATCCACAGAACTGCTTGCCGGACGGCACCGATGGCAATCCAGACCAGGACACGACCTCGGGCAGCGATGCGACAACTGCCGACAACGGCGTCAGCTACACCGGACCGGCGTGCACCAAGAATTCGGTTTGCACCGATCTGGCCGACACGCCGTATTGCGCGATTACGCTCAACCAGTGCGTCCAGTGCCTGTTCGATACCAATTGCACGAACCCGTTGAAATGCGTGGATTTTCAGTGCAAGATGATTTCCTGCACGCCGGGCGAGAAGAAATGCAACGGCTTGTTCCTCGACATCTGCAACGCCACCGGCGACGCGTTTGACGAGCAGGTTTGCCCGGACGCCAAGCCTTTTTGCCTCGGCGACGATTGTCGCGTTTGCGACGCCGGCAAGCCGTACTGCGCCAAATCGGATCCGTCGGTCGTGGATTACGACGTCCTGATGAATTGCAGCGCCGACGGCAACTCCGCCACGGTCACGCAGCAGTGTCCCAGCGGCCAAAAGTGCCTCAACAACGCGTGCATGGTCTGCGTGCCCGGCTCCAAGGCCTGCGAAAACGGCCGCGCGGTCGAGTGCAAGGACGACGGCTCGGGCTGGTCCGTGACCAACGATTGCGTGGCCAACGGCTGGGCGTGCGTCGGCGGTTTGTGCACGGATCCGTGCGCGGGCGACATCAAGGCAAACACCAACGTCGGCTGCGACTATTTCGCCGTCGATCTGGACAATGTCTACATCCCCGACGGCAAGGGCGGCTACTTCGATGCCCAGAACGCCCAGTTTTCCGTCATCATTTCCAACACCAAGCCCGCACCGGCGACGGTTACCGTGCTCGCGACCGACACCGCGGGTTTGCAACACGAGTCCAAGTACACGGTGCAAGCCAATGGCTTGAAAATCCTCAATCTTCCTGACCCGCTGTGGAAGATCAAGCCGCTCAATCAGGACGGTACGGCGATCAGCAAGAACGTGTACCGCATCAAGTCGAACCAGCCGATTGTCGCCTATCAGTTCAATCCGCTGCAGGACGTCGGCGTGTTTTCCAACGATGCGTCGCTGCTTTTGCCGTCCAATGGCTTGGGCCAGGAATATTGGGTGATGACGCGCGAGCAGTCGGTGGATGCGCTGAAGAGCTATTTCACCGTGGTCGCGACGTCCGGTGGCACGCAGAAGACGCATGTGACGATGGTCCTGTCCGCGCCGAGTGTCGCGGGGACGAATTTGCCGGCCAAGAATGCCGGCGACACGATGGAAGTCGACTTGGCCGAAGGCGAAGTGCTGAACGTGGAGAGCAACAAGATTGGCTCGGACATGACTGGGACGTGGATCAAATCCGACCGGCCCGTCGCAGTCTTCGGCGGCTCGGAGGCGTCGAACTCGCCCAACACCGACCATTGCGTCAACGGAACTTGCGAATATCAAGGCTGGGCGTGCAAGAGCAACGCGGACTGCCCGGCGACGTGCTGCAGCGACCACATGGAAGAGCAGCTCTTCCCGATTTCCTCGTGGGGCACGACGTACCTGGCGACCAAAGTGCAGAAGCGCGGCATTGAGAAAGATGCGTGGCGCATCCTGGCGGCGACCGACGGCACGAACGTGACGACGGACCCACCGCAGGCGACGATTCCGGTGCTGAATCAAGGGCAGTGGTTCGAATTCGAGTCGGATCAGGACTTTGTCATCAAGGCGGACAAGCCGGTGATGATCGGCCAATTCATGGCGGCGTCGTTTGCGCCGAATCCCAATTCCGACACGTGCACGGGCACCGCGGTGGGGCAGAAAGTCTGTGCGTTCACCTGGAACGTCAAGGATTATCCGTGGACGTGCAGCAAGAACGCCGATTGTCCGAATCTGGCCGAACCCGGCGACGCGATGATTGGCGATCCTGACTTTTCGCTGTCCGTGTCGACCGAGCGCTTCCTGGATGACTACGTGTTTCTCGTGCCCAGCAATTACAAAGCCAATTACATCAACGTGATGGGCCCCACCGGCACGACCGTGAAACTCGACGGCACCGCGCTCACGGGCTTCACCGAATTCGTGCCGGGCTGGTCGGTGCTGCGGACTTCCATCGCGCCGGGCGCGCATGCGCTCAAATCCAGCCAGAAAGTCGGCCTGCTGGTCTACGGTTGGGCGGATTTCGTGAGCTACAGCTATCCAGGCGGCGCGGCGCTGAAGTAGGCGCTACTGCAGGTGTTCGGACAGCACGGTCTGCCCGGCTTGAACCGGATCCAGCGCGAGTCGCACCAAGGCGTTTGCCAAGCGCGTGTCCGTGGTCGAACGGTAGCGATCGCGCAGTGTTGTCGCGCCGAACGCTCCGAGCAGGCTGAGGAATCCATCCGCGGCTTTTCCGGCGAACGCTTCGCTCGGTCGCGCCTCGTCGCGTTGACCGGTGATGATGCTGGGCCGCGCGATGGTAAACGGCACGCCTGAGGCGCGCACGGCTTCCTCGGCCTTCCAGCGCCATTGCAGGTAGGCACCTTGGGCCCGCGGCCCGGCGCCCAGCGACGACAGGTAAACGAACCGCGTGACACAACCGGCCGTCGCGCTCGCTTCGGCCAGCAGCTTCGGCAGCGCGTAGTCCACCGCTTCGTAGCTGTTCTGGGCCTGGCCCTGCGCCTTCATCCGCGTTCGGGTCGTGCCGATGCAGCAGAAGACCAACGTGACGCCGCGCCTTTGCAGCGTGTCCGCGAGCGCGTCTGCCTGCCACGGCGTCGTATCGACTTCCACCGCCAGTCCGCCGAAATGCTCCTGCCAGCGGGACAATTCCCGCGAATCCGGTCGCACGTGCGCCACCGTCTGGATGCCGCGCTGACGCAGCTCCGCCACGACCGCTTTGCCGGTAAACCCCGTCGCACCTGCCACAAATGCCGCCGTCATCGGAAACTCCTATTTTTCGCACACATCGAGCACACTTGGCACATCGGTCGGACTGGGTTGCCCTGGCGGACCTTGCAGGCGCACCGGCCAACGCGCCATCGCCAGCCACTGCGGATACTTGCCATAGAACGCGCAGACTTCTTGCACGTTGTCGGCAAAGTCCTTGTCGCGCCTCAAGATCACAACCGCTGTGTCGTCCACCCACGCCAGAACGAACTGCTGCGGATTCAGCGGCCGGATGCGCAGCCAATCGGCGCTGCGCTGCATCATCACCGCGATGTGATTGTCCTGGAGCAACCCTTCCGCCTCCGGCTTGTGCGCCTGAATGGCCTGACTGTCCAGCGCCCACTGCCGGCCCGCCATGAGCATGCGGCCGTCCGTGGAAGGCTGCACGGCGCCGTTGGACCACCAGGCGAGCCAGCCACCCCACGGGTCGGGGTTGAAGAGGCGCCCGCGCAACGGCGTGCTGATGAGGAATTGGCTGGCCGCGATCGGAAAATTGCCACGCACCCAGTCATTGGCCGGCCAGACCTCGGGCACGCGGCCGACTGTCCACCACACGCTGGCGGCGATCGCGCAGGCAACCACCGTCTGGACAGTCGCCGGGATCGCGATGCGCGCACGGCCGGCCACAAAGAGCAACGGCAGCCAAGTGAAGAACGTCATGCGCCGCGTGTGCAGGCTTTCGATGGCGGCGAGCATGGCTGGCAGAAAGCTGGGAAAAGGCGAGTTGCCTGGACGTTTGCGCCACAGCGCCACCAGCGGCACCGCCAGCAGCAACAGCAGCAGGATGATCGGAATCCACGGCTGGACATGCCAGATGTCCGGCGCCCAGGTCGGCGCCCATTCGTCGACCAGGCCTTCGGCTACCTTGGGCGAACGCAGCGCATACGGCAGCAATCGCCAACCGCAGGGTTGCAGCAGCACCGCGATGCCGGCGATCAAGGTGCGCACCAGCCACTCGCGTTCCAGCACCGGCCGGCCGTCGCGCCAGTTGTGCCAGCACAGGCTCAGCGTGTGCAAACCGAGAAACGCGGGCGCGACGAGCTGCGACGAGTGGACCTGCGCCCACACCACCAGCAGTGAGCTGTAGACGAGCCAGCGGCGGTGCGACCAGGGCCCCGGCTGGCCCGCCACGACGCCCAGCGTCACCAGCGCGAACACCCAGCCGAGCACATGCGGGCGCGCGGCGGCATGCGGCTGCGTGACGAGCCACCACAGCGCTGTTCCCGCCAGTGCCGTCGACCACCGTTGACTCGCCCGATGCAGCAACTGCGCCACCAGCGCGGCAGCGGCCGTGATGAGCAGACCGCGCAACAGCCGTAGTCCAGCGAAACCAAACAGTTGTGTCACGCCTGCCAGCACCACTTGCGCCAGCCATTCGTGCTGCATGTCGCCGCCGCGATCGTTCCAAATCAGCGGATCGGGCGTCGGCAACAAAGTGCCGTGCTGCAGCATCCAGCGGCCAATCGCCAGGTGCATCCACTCGTCGCCTTCTTTGAGCGGTCCGAGGTTGCGCGCCAGCACGGCCACGCACAGCGCCCACACGCCCAGACGGGATAGTCGCTCCTGCCACGAAAGTTCAGTCGTGTCAGCTGATTGCACCGGCACTCCGCAGCGCAGCGATGGCAGCGGCATCGTAGCCGGCATCCGCGAGAACGGTGTCCGTGTCATGGCCGGATTCAACGGAGGTGCGCGTATAAGCCGCGGGCGTCGCAGAGAACTGCACTGGTGACGCCACCTGATGGTGTACCGCGCCCGTTTCGTCCGGGACTTCAACGACCATGCCGCGTGCCGCAAACTGCGGATGATGCACGGCTTCCGTCGGGGTCAACACCGGTTCCACGCAGCAAAGTACGTCGGCAAAGACTTCCTGCCACTCCGCCTGCGTGCGCCGCGCCAGGATCGCCGCCACTTTGCCTTTCAACTGGACAATTTCCGCGGTCGTCCCGGCCGGCTCCAGCTCCAATTCCGGCGCACCGACCGCGGCGCAGAACATGGACCAAAACTTCGGTTCCAGCGCGCCCATCGCCAGGTAACGACCGTCGGCGGTGGCGTAGTAGTCGTACACGCCGCCACCGTTCAACGGTTCGCTCGCCGGTCCAGCGTCGTGATTGGCTGCCAGTGCCGCGGAAACACTCAACATATTCATCCACAGGGCGCCATCGGCCATGGAGACATCGACCATTTGCCCTTCGCCGGTGCGCTGGCGGTGGATGACGGCGGCCAGGATCCCGGCGACGGCGCCAAAAGTGCCGCCGCCAAAGTCACCTTGCAGCGCAGCGTTCGGCGTTGGACCTTGCCCGGGCCGGCCGGTGTGATGCGCCACGCCTGCGGTCGCCAGGAAATCAATGTCATGACCGGGACGATCGCGCCAAGGTCCCGTTTGCCCATAGCTGCTGATCGCGCACCAAATCAACCCGGGCTGCACCGTTCGCAACGCCTCGAATCCCAAGCCCAAACGCTCCAGCACGCCGGGGCGGAACTGTTCGACAAGAATGTCGTACTCCGTCAGGAGGGTGCGGATCACGTCCAGCGCGCCGGGGGCTTTCAGGTTCAGCGAGATCGACCGCTTGTTGCGGTTCACCGCCCGCCAGGCAGCACCTTTGTCGCCGGCATCGAACGGTGGCATCCAACGCAACAGGTCGGGACGGTCGGGCGCTTCCACGCGCAGCACGTCGGCGCCGTTGTCCGCCAACCACTGCGTCGCCAGCGGTCCCGGGTAAAGCGCAGTGAAATCGAGGATTTTCAGACCTGCCAGCGCGCCGGGCATTCGCTTGAACCTGCTCAGTTGGTGGGGCTGCACGGGCTCGGCAACCACACGGCGGGATCGAGCTTCTTGGCGGCGAACGTGGCGGTCAGGCAGACCGACTTGGCGCCGGTGTCCGAGACGCAGCCGTATTGCAAGCCCGCGTCGCCGGCGAAAGCGGAGAGTAGGCCGCCCAGGCTCTGCCAGCCGTTGCCGCAGCCGTCGCAGGCGCCGGGTGGGTTGCTGACCATGTCCTTGTACGTCGGGTCAGGCGTGGTGCAAACATCCGAGTTCTGCCCGGGCAGGGTCTGGCACGTGCACAAGCGGAACAGCGCGTCCTTGCTGAACGATCCGGCGACGACAATGCCGTTGTCGATGGTGCTGCAGTCGTTGCTGACGGTGGCCTTGAGGACCGCGCCGCGGATCGGAATGGAATGATTGACGCCCAGCGCGGGATTCGGGGCCATGGTCTTCTGGTCCAAGTATCCGCAATTCTTGGTATGTTGCTGCGATCCGGCGTACACATTCATCGTGCCGACCGCGGAGTTGGACAGCGTGCAGCCCGCGCGGGGGAAGTGCAGCGGCGCCATCGTGTCGGGCAGCAGGCATGGCTTTTCCGTCGCGCCGACGCGTGCGCCATTGGTCACTTCGACGTCGACCGTGTCCGCGGTGAGTCCGGTGACCTTCACGACGAAATTCAACTCAAAGGTGTTGATGTCGCTCTGCCACAGGCTGTTCAGCACCGGGATCACCGCGAAATCCGGATTGCCGTCCACGCTCGTCAACTGCAGCGTCGTGAACCGGTACATGTCGCCGACCTTCAGGCAATCGCAGCCGGCGGTCGTGGCGCTCACGTCGGCCGCGTCGTCCACTGCGTCCGCGCGCAAGGGAATGTTGTTGGCGGTGCTGTCGACCGGATTGCTACAGCCGACCAGGCCGAGCCCGGCGATGAAGAACGTCGCGAAAATGTTGCTGATGCGCTGCATGAACCCCCATTTGGCGCGGTTGCGACGTAAACCGACGCTGCCCCCGGCACCTTCCCCACCTGCAAGCGTGGCATAGGCGTATGGAGTTCGTCAAAACGTCACGTGCTGGACGTGAAACGTTGCCACTGCTACTGTCGCAGCGGGGGAACTCGCACAGGCGAGACGAGGGTGATGAAATGCTGAAGTGTTTGGCGAACTTTCGTGTGCGCGCTGCGATCCTCGCAGTCCCGCTTTTTGGCTTCGTGGCGCAAAATGCCTGGGCGGGCGGCTTTGAGGTGCCCGACAATGGTGCGCAGTCAGTGGGGCGCGGTAACGCGTTTACCGCGAAGGCGGACGACCTGACGGCCTTGGCGCACAACCCGGGCGCTTTGATCAAGTCCAAGGGCGCGAACCTGCTCTACTCGCACAACGTGGTGCACGCGCCGCAGACGTTCACCCGTCAGCCGACGAACATGCCCTACGACAAGATTCCGGTGGACAAGTACTCCGGTGCGACGCCGGATCCGCTGGCGACGGTGTCGAATCAGACGCCGTGGTTTGCGCTGGGCGGCATGCTGGTCGGCAGCTACGATTTCGGCTTGGACAACTGGGTGTTCGCGGCGGGCGTTTACGGCCCGAGTTCCGCCGGGCATCAGGAATGGCCGGTCAATGGCGGCCAGCGCTGGATGCTGACGAAGCTGGACGCCTTGATGGTGTTCTACAGCCTCGCTGCGGCCTATGGCGTGCCGGACAAGTTCGGTATCGGTGTGACGGCGCAGATTGTCAGCCAGCCGTCGACGACACTGAGCCTCGTCGTGGATGGCGACAATGGCAGCGCGCTGGCGCCGTACTACAAAGGCGCGGAGATCGAATCGACGCTGAAACTGTCCGCACCGCCGACCATTTCCGCGATCGTCGGTGGCTGGTGGCGGCCGGTGGAGAACATCGAGATTGGCGCAAGCGGTCGCGTGATTCCGGTGAATCTGAACGGCAAGGGCGATTTCACGATCGCGGATACTGGCACTGGCGCGCAGTTCACGGCGGCGCAGCTTGCGGTGGTCGGCAGCAGTGCTGCGCTCCAATTGGTCCTGCCGCCGACGGCGCACGTGGGCATTCGCTATCGCGGACTGGACAAAGCGGTGGAACTCGCCGCCGGTGCGACGCCGACCGTCAAGCCGCGTCCGGAGCGCTGGGACATTGAACTGGATTTTGCTTATGAAGCCTGGTCGATGCTGAAGGATTTCAACGTGCAGCTCGCCGGGCAAATTCAGCTCTTTGCCAAAGCGGACGCGCAAGACGTCGTGGTCGCCAAGCGCTGGAAGGACACGTTCTCGGCGCGTCTGGGCGGCTCCTACAACCTGCCCAACTTGCCGATTGGCATTCTGGCCGGCACGTTTGTGGAAACGGGCGCCGTGCCGCAGAACTACCAGAACCTGGATTTTCCCTCGTACAACCGCTTGGGGTTGAATGGCGGCGTGCGCGTGCATGCCGGTCCGGTGGACATCACTGCGGCGTACAGCCACGTGTTCCAGGAAACGCAGACCGTCGACGAAACCTACGCCAAGGTGTTCCAGCAGCGCCCCGTCGCGCCATGCCCCACCGGCTGTAACGGTTTTGCTGGCGTCCCGGCCAACGCCGGTGTCTTCACGTCGTCGTTTGACATCATCTCGGCGAGCGCGGCCATCAAGTTCTGAGCGCACCCGACAGTCCGGCAAACCGTTGTCTCCTCATTGAGTTGCGATTCGCAACCCGTTGCGCCGCGTGTTGTGCATATTTGTGAACACCGTGTCACGCCCCGCCGGCTTTCCTTCCCTCCGCCCCCGCCGTCCGTATCCTCCCGAGTGAACCCCACCGAGTTGCGACGGTGGGCTGCGACTTGTTGTTTCAAGTGCGCCTGAATATTGAAGATGTCGGGAGGATGAATGGGTCAGGTATTGGCGTCGTTGGATCGTGCGCGCGTGGGCGTCCGGGTATTCATGGTGATGGGCGCGCTGGCTGTCGCGACCCAGCTCCCGGGCTGCGGTGCGGATACGTCGGCGATTTCCGGGACCGGTCTGGCCGGTGAGGACGACGCTGACGGTTCGGTGAACTTGGCTGATGGCACCGGCGATGCGGCGCCGGATTTGGCCAGCCAAGACCTGCTCGGCTCGGACGGTGCAGGCGATGTCCCGACGGACGCACCCGGCGACGCGACCAGCTGCGCCGGCCTCTCCTGCGACGATGGCGACCCGTGTACCCAGGACGAGTGCGGCTCAGCCGGCCTGTGCGTGCATCTGCCCGCGACCGGCACGTGCACCGACGGCAACGCATGTACCACCGCCGACCACTGCGTCGCGGGCAAATGCGTCGGCGATCCGACCAATTGCGACGACAAAGACACCTGCACGACGGATTCCTGCGACCAGAAGACCGGCTGCGCGCATTTGCCCCTCGATGGCACGCCCTGCGACGACGGCGACGGGTGCACGCTCAACGACCTCTGCCATGCGGGCGTGTGCGGCACCGGTTTGCCACCGACCTGCGACGACAAGAACTCTTGCACCGACGACACGTGCGATCTGAAGACCGGGTGCAGTTTCGTCAACAACGTCAAGCCCTGCAGCGACGGCAACCCGTGCACGGAAGGCGATACCTGCGGCGGCGGTGCCTGCCTGCCTGGCGCGGCGTCGACCAGCTGCGACGACCTGGATCCGTGCACCGTCGACCTGTGCGACGCGGTCACTGGCTGCGTACACACCGCTGCGGCCACCGGCACCGTTTGCGCCGGCAGCGTGTGCGAGGCCGGAGCCTTCACCGCGCCCAGCGTGTGCATCGGCGGCCAGTGCGTGCTTGGCGCGCAGACCAAGTGCAACGACGGCAACGTCTGCACCGACGACGCGTGCGACCTGGCGCTTGGCTGCACCCACACCAGCAACGTCGCGTTCTGCGAGGACGGCAGCGCCTGCACCAAGAACGATTTTTGTCTGGATGGCGTGTGTCAACCCGGCACCAAGGTCGACTGCAACGACGGCAAAGTGTGCACCAACGATTCCTGCGATCCGGCCTCCGGATGTGTCAGCACGAACGTGGCCAACGGCCTTGTCTGCGTGGCGGCGAGCTGTGGCGACATGACCTTTGACCCTGGCTCGACCTGCCAGGACGGCAACTGCGCGCTGGCCGGAACGCCCACGAGTTGCGACGACAGCAATCTCTGCACCGACGACGGCTGCTTGCCCGCGTTGGGCTGCGTGCACGCGCCGAACGCCGCAACGTGCACCGACGGCAACGTTTGCACCACCGCCGACGCCTGCCTCGGCGGCACTTGTTCGGGCGGCACCGCCATCACCTGCAACGACAACAACCCCTGCACCGACGATGCGTGCGACACCGCGCTGGGCTGCCAGTTCAAGCCGAACAGCGCCAAATGTGACGACGGCAGCATCTGCACGACCAACGACACGTGCGCCAACAGCGTGTGCGAACCCGGGGTTTTGACCGTGTGCAACGACAACAATCCGTGCACCGACGAGTACTGCGACGCGCAAAAGGGCTGCGTCACGACGTACAACACCAATCCGTGCGATGACTTGAATGCGTGCACCGTAAGCGACACCTGCGACGGCAAGGGCGCGTGCATCGGCGTGATTCAAGGCGTCGACTGCAACGACGGCAACGCGTGCACGATCGACAGTTGCGACACCGGCGGCGGCTGCACGCACACCAACGCGGCCGATGGCGTGACTTGCATCGCAGCGTCGTGCGGAGCCAACGGCTACACGGGACCGGCGACCTGCGCGATCGGCATCTGCGGCGCCGAGCCGACGCCGACGACTTGCGACGACGCGCAAATTTGCACGACGGACCTCTGCAACGCGCTGCAAGGCTGCTTGCACGCCAACAACACCGTCGGCTGCGACGACGGCAATGCGTGCACCACGAGCGACACCTGCACGGCGGGAGCGTGTGCGGGCATCGGCACCAACTGCGATGACAGCAACCCCTGCACGGACGACAGCTGCACGGCCGCGACCGGTTGCGCGCACACGCCGAACACTGCGGTCTGCACGGACAACAATCCGTGCACGCAGAATGACCTGTGCGGCAACGGCACGTGCACCGGCGTGGCCAGCGTCAACTGCGACGACAAAAACCCGTGCACCACCGACGCGTGCGATCCATTCGGCGGCTGCACCCACACCAACAACGGCCTGGGCTGCAGCGACGCCAACGCGTGCACGAGCGGCGACGTGTGTTCGGGCGGTACCTGCGTGGGCTCGACGGCGATTGGCTGCGACGACCAAAACGTATGCACGACGGACTCCTGCGACGCCATCGCCGGTTGCGTGCACACCAACAACAGCGCGACGTGCAACGACGGCAGCGCGTGCACGACCAACGACACGTGCAGCGGCGGAACCTGCGTCGGCGGCGCCGCGCCCAACTGCAACGACGGCAATGCGTGCACGGACGATTCCTGCACCCCCGCTGGCGGCTGCGCGCACAACTTCAACACGGCGCCCTGCAACGACGGCAACGCGTGCACCACTGCGGATGCGTGTTCCGTGGGCGGCTGCGTGGGCGGCGCGGCGCTCGTGTGCAACGACGGCAACCCGTGCACCAGCGACAGCTGCGACTCGACCAAAGGCTGCGTGTCCAGCCCGAACGCCGGCCTCTGCAGCGACGGCAACGCCTGCACCACGGGCGATTTCTGCGCCAACAGCCTGTGCCAGTCGGGCACGTCGGCCAACTGCAACGACAACAACATGTGCACCGATGACAGCTGTAACCCATTGATCGGCTGCGTGAACACGCCCAATTCTCTGGGTTGCAACGACGGCAACGCGTGCACGAACAACGACGTATGCGCCAACGGCAAATGCGCGGGCACGGGCAACACGTGCGACGACGGCAACGCCTGCACGAGCGATACCTGCGACTCGACCGGTGGTTGCATCCACACCGCGCTTTCGGATGGCTCGATTTGCATTTCGCCCACGTGTGTCGGCAACGCGTGGCAGGGCAGTGCATCGTGCTCGGCCGGCGTCTGCGCGACACCGCCCGCGGCCGTCTCCTGCGACGATGCCAATGTTTGCACCACCGACGCCTGCAACGCCGTTCAGGGCTGCTTGCACGCCAACAATTCCGCCGCATGCGACGACAACAACGCGTGCACGACCGGCGACACCTGCCAATCGGGCGCTTGCGCCGGCACGTTGAAGTCCTGCAACGACAACAACGTGTGCACCGACGACTCCTGCAACTCCGCGACCGGCTGCGTGAACGCTGCCAACACGTCGGTCTGCTCGGACGGCAATGCCTGCACGACCAACGACGTGTGCGCCAACAGCGTGTGCACCGGCCCGACGGCGGTGACCTGCAATGACAACAACCCCTGCACGACCGACACGTGCGACCCGATCGCGGGCTGCATCTTCACCGCCAACACGCTCGCGTGCGGCGACGGCAGCGCCTGCACGACCAACGACACGTGCGCCAACAGCAAGTGCGTCGGCGGCGCGGCGCCCGTGTGCAACGACGGCAACGTCTGCACGAACGACAGCTGCGATCCGGCGTCGGGCTGCCTGCACGCCGCGAACAACGCGCTCTGCGATGACGGCAATGCCTGCACGACGGGCGACGTCTGCGCCAACAGCGCTTGCCAGGCGGGCACGGGGACGCTGAATTGCAATGACAACAACGCTTGTACGACGGACACTTGCGACGCAACGTTGGGCTGCCAACACGTCACCGCTGCCGACGGAACGGTCTGCGGCACGGCCAGTTGCGCGACGCTCATCTACGCACCGGCTTCAACGTGTCTCGCCGGGGTCTGCACCGCCGGCACGTCCAAGTCCTGCGACGACGGCATCGAGTGCACGACCGACGCGTGCGACGCCACCAGCGGCTGCAGCAGCACGACGAAACCGTGGGGCACGACCTGCACGACCGGCGCGGCGGCGCAGAAATACCAGTTTTGCGCGGCCACTTTGTGCACCGGCGTGGAGGAAAACGCGGGCGCGCTCAGCAACAACATGACGACCGGCATCCTGACCAGCCTCGATCGCTATCCGAGCTTGAGCATCAACGCCAGCGGGTACGACCTCAACTTCGGCGGTGGCGGTGGCGGTGGCGGGCAGACTGGCCTCATCCGCACCGTCGTGGAATCGCCGCTGGGCTTGTCGGCCAATTCTGCCGTCAACAACCTCGGCTACACCGACATGCGGCGACGCCTGACCGTCGGTGGCGTCATCACCGGCGGCGACAGCACGCCCTCGACGTTGTTGCTCAACACGGCGGCGGGCACTTGGGCCCCGGGCGGTCCGACGCTCAACGGCTTGACGCGGGCCTTGCGTGCCGTTGACATGGCCATTGCCGCAAGCGGCACCGAAGTCTACTTGTTCGGCGGCAACGCGGCGCCGGCCACGGGCGGCGGCGGTGGCGGCCCCGGCACGCCGGCCATGGCGCAGCTGGAAACCAGCTCGTTCAACGGCACGACCTGGTCCGCCGGCAAGCCACTGCTCATTTCCAACAGCGCCACCACGTGCGCCAACGAGGCGTTGAACGTCACCGACATCTATGCGGCCGCGTCCAACTTGTTCTACGTCACGGTATTCGTCCAAGCCGGCGGCGGCGGCGGTGGTGGTGCGAACTTGACTGGCGTCGCGGTGTGGAATGGCAACACTACGGCGACGTGTGCCGGCATCAACAACCTCGGCGGCGTGGCGTACACCGACACCACCGTCGACGCCGCCGCCTTCCAGAGCACGATCAACGCGCCGACTTTTGCGCTCCGCGCCATCCACGGCACGTCGTCGACGCACATGCTGGCGGGTGGCGACAACGGCACACTGACAGCGTTCGACGACGGCAAATGGACCACGCAGTCCCCGACCACGCCGCTCTCCGCACCGACGTCGTGGGGCACGAACTACTCCGTGCGCTCGGTCTACTTGGCCGGCAATGACGGCTGGGTGGCAGGCACGGTCGACGTCCCCGGAACGACGACTTGCCGCTCGATATTCGTGATGCACGGCACATTCGGGACGTCGTGGACCTGGGACAAGATCGTCGCCACGACGGCGGACGTCACGACGTGCAGCAACACCACTGGCACCCGCGCGCGCACGGCGCTCAACAAAGTGTGGGTCGACAGCACGACCGGCTCAGTCTACCTGGTCGGCTCGACTGGGACGGATAACACCGGCGCCATCGTCTCGAACGGCGCGACGCAGACCCGCGAAGTCGCGCTGCGCGTGAAGATGAAATAGCCCCGCCAGCGCCAAATTTTCCACCCGCATGCGCGGCAGTCGTGGTCCGTGCTAGAAGGCGCTGGGTACGGTGTGTGGCACGCGTCGGTGGCCACGTCCGGAAGCGGGGTGGGAACATGAAGCATTTGCTGGGCGTGATGTGGCTTGTGCTCTTTGCGGCGTGCGGGAAAACGCACACGCCGGCCTTGCCGCAGCCGGTCGAGACCGCGACTTTGAAAGCGCAGCAGTCCGTGACGATCTGGCACGCCTACGTCGGTGACGAAGCGAAGGCGATGGATGCGTTGGTGGCGCAGTGGAACAAGCTCCAGCCCGAGGTCCACATGGCGGCGCTGGCCGTGCCGGCGGACACGCTGTTCAGCAAGTTCCAGACCGACGTGGCGGCAGGTCACGGGCCGGATCTCGTCGTCGTGCAGAACGACAAGCTGGGGCCGTGGCTGCAGAACGATCTCCTCCAGCCGCTGGGAGATTTCGCTACGCCGCAGCGGTTGGGCCGCTTCCTGCCGCAGACCGTCCAGCCTCTCGGCAACGATCGCGGGCTTTGGGGCTTGCCGCTGGCATTCCGGACCGCGGCGCTGTTCTACAACCGCAAGCTCGTGGCGATTCCGCCCAAGACGCTGGGCCAGCTGATCGAGGTCGCGAAAGGCTTCACGCCGGATCCGGCAAAGCCGGTCGGTCTGGTTTACGACGCCGCGGATCCGAGCTTCCACGCGGCGTTCCTCCAAGCGATGGGCGGCCAGGTGTGGGACGCGCACGCCAAGGCGGTCACGATCGACACACCGGAGGCGATTCAGGCTGCGGAACTCGTGCGCGCTTTGCACACCGAGCAGCGGATCTTGCCGCAGGTCACGGGCGACGCAGCTGTGGCGGCGCTGTTCAATGGCGGCAAGGTGCCGTTCGCCATCCAACGCATTGGGTTCATCGGTGCAATCGGTCCGGCTATCGACTGGGGCGTCGCGGTGCTGCCGGAGTTGACGCCCGGCAAGCCGTTGCGTCCGGAGTTGGAGGTGGATGCGCTGGTGTTGACGCGGTCGAGCCGCGGGCGTGAGGCGGCGCTGCGGATCGTGGACTACCTGACGAGCGACGAAGCGGCGATCACGCGGATGGCCATGGGCGGTCAAATGGTCGCAAATCTCAAGACGTACGAGAATCCGCGTTGGCTGGAGAAGCCAGTGGTGCGCGTGTTCCACGCCCAGGCAGCCACGTCCGTTGCGCTGCCGTTGGCGCCCGAGGCGTCCGTTGCATCGGCGCCGTATGGACAAGCTTTGCAGGAAATTTTCTTCGCAGGCGCGGATCCCAAGACGGCGCTGGTCAAGGCGCAAGCGGCCGCCGATCAGGCGCTTGCGCGGCTGGGAAAATAGGACCGCCGGATCGCGCACTGCCCCAACGCGCCGCTGTTCACTTGGCATCCTTGTCGACCGCGGCGCTTGGCATTAGGCTCGCGCGCACGGCCGCGCACCCCGTGCGATTCGTCGGACAAGAATCTGCTTGGCAGTCCAACTGCTGATGGTGATGTGGGCTGAGGCCCTGCCCGAGGATGCATGCAAGACGTGTCGGTTTCGCCCAACAACTACGCCGGGCAGGATCTGGAAGCGACCGCCGATCTGCCTCACTACACCGGCTGGATTCTGGAGCAATTTCAAACTGTCCTGACCGGCCGCGTGATTGAGGTCGGGGCCGGAATCGGCAATGTGACGCTGCGCTATCTGGATCAGGTCGAGAGCGCGCTGCTGGTCGAGCCGGCGGGTAATCTGTGCGAAAGGCTGCGCGCCCGCGTGGCGGACCAGCCCAAGGCTACCGTCGCGGAGGCCTTTCTGCACGACGTGGCGCCCGAACTGGTCGCGGAACCGTTCGACGCGGCGCTGATGGTCAACGTGCTGGAGCATATTCCAGACGACGTGGAAGTGCTTGAAAAATTGTATGAATTGTTGAAGCCGGGCGGCGCGCTGTGCATTTTCGTACCGGCGCTGCCGCAGTTGTACGGTTCGCTGGACACGATTGTCGATCACGTGCGGCGCTATCGGCGCGCGGAGCTGGACGAGAAGCTGCGCCACGCCGGGTTTCGCATCCAGCGCTTGGACTACCTGGACACGCTCGGTATCGTGCCGTGGGTTGTGGCTGGTAAGATATTGAAACGAAAGAAGTATGACGCGCTTGGCGCGCAGGCGTATGATCGCCTGGGCGTGCCGCTGACCCGCGCATTGGAGGCGGTACTCGGCCGGCTGCTCCACAAGACGCCGATCGGCAAGAGCCTGGTTGCGGTCGCGATCAAGCCCATGTGAATGCAGCGGCCTGTTACCCAGAAATCGCACCAGCCCACGCGCGCGTCGCTGGCAGGTTCAGTCGATCAGGAACGAGCGATAGACGCCCACGATCATCGACAAGCAGAACCACACCACGACGACCATGTAGGTGACGTACAGGGCGCCGCGAAACAGCCGGTAGAGCGGCGGCTTGGCCTCCGCGCGCGCGATCGTCTCGTCATCCGGCGTGGTGTCGTGGCCAGCGTCTGGCAAAGGCAGCGGTTCCGTCACGTCGGCCATGCGCGCCCCTATTTGCCGCCGTGGAAGCCGAACGCGCCCTGGAGCGCTGCCTTGGTCTCCGCGTCGTAGATGCTGCACACGCCCGGGACGTCGAGGCCGCAGATGCCTTCAGGTTTCAAGCAGACGTATTCCGCCTGGATGGTCGAGCAGGCCTTGTCCTTGCCGGCGCCCGCGGTGATTTTGCCGGTCGCAGCATCGCAAGGCGCACCGCAAAACGCCGGGTAGGCGAGCGGTGCGTCGTAATGTCCGTTGCCATCGCTGTCGATGAAGACCGCGCCAGTCGTTGCCATCGGATAGATCGGGAAAAAGTCCGGAATGCGCGCCGGCGTGGTGAAAATCGCGTTGATGACCGGCAGATTGGCGAAAGCCATCGAGGCCACGCGCGGCAGCTGTAGCTCGCCAAACGGCACGTCCAGCTGAACCGGTCGCATCAAGGTCGTCTCGCCCGTGCCCAGCGCGTTGATTGCCAGCCACGAGTCGCGCCCGGTCGGCAGGTCGATATCGAACGTGTCGTCCGCGTCCACAATCAGCGCCGTTCGCGTCGCACTCGCCGGCAGCGTCACTTCCTTCACGACGCGACCATTGAGCCACACTTCATAGCGATCCACCGCGAACCACGACGGCGTCTGGATGCGCACGTGCACGCTGACCTTGGACTTGCCTTTCGCCGCGACGGTATCGCCCGGCAGCGCGCCTTCGACCGCGACTTCGACAAACGGGCCGTAGCTCGCCATCGTCTGACCCGCCCGCAAATTCTGCGCCATTTCCTTGGAATCAATCGACGACACCACGTCCGTGCTCGAGCGAATCCACGTACGCGGCGTACCCGGCTCGCCCTTGAACCCGTGGCTGTCCGAACCGCCGACGATGCTGCGGATCAGACCGTGCTCCAGAAAGTTAGCCCAGTCTTCCATGACGCCTTCAGTGCGCGCACACGGCAGATCCTGTTTGTCGGGCGGAAGAATGCTGTCAAAATCCTGGTCGATCTGCGCTTTGGCGGCGTCATTGAACGTGCACAGCGCCGAGAGCGTGTCCACCGTCGAGGAGCCATCGGGCTTGGCCGCTGCCGCCAGCCACGCGTCAGCCTCAGCCGGCGTGCGAATCAGGATTTCGCTCGAGACGAACTGCGCCACGGCAATGCGATACCGGTGCTGGCACGTCAGCCAATCGGTCGTCGCTTCGTCGCCGGGGCAATGGGTCAACGGCGAGAGCGTCAGTCCGCGGTCGCTGTGCTTCGGATCGGTCAACTCCGGGCAGGCATTGTCCAAATCAGCGACGGTCTTCGCGTGGTCGATGCGGTAGATGCACCGTTCAAAAATCATCACTTCTGCCGTCGTCGGCGTGTGCACCATGTCAAAACGCTTGCCGTTGTACAGCTCCATCGCGTCGAAATCGCAGCCCATCGTCCGCAGCACCGGATTGGCGTTTTCCAGCGAACTGAGCGAGCGTTGCAGCGAATAGGCATTGACGCCGCCTTGCGCCGCCCAGCCCAGGAAACCGTCGCGCGGGTGTGCCACGATCGTCGACGGCTTGTCGTCGGACGTGAAGCCCGATTTGGCCAGAATGTTGTTGACGATGGTCTGGCTCTGCTCGCAGTACCAGTCGACCGAACCGTGCGACGGCACGTCCAACGCATTGTATTTGAGTGGAAAGCCGATGTAGTGGCCGATTTCCAGCGTGGACACTTCTGAACCGACAACGGCCTTCAGCCACTCCTGGATGCCAAAATTCTCAATGAACGGCTGGTAGTTGGACAGCACGTCGTGATCGGTGCTCGCCACGTACTCCAGGCCTTCCGAGGCAATCGTCGCCACCCGCGTCGCCAGCGGCATACCGGAGTCAAAGCTCGGCTCGGCGTGCAGGTGGAAATCCGTTGCAACCCAGCCGGTTGTGTTCACTTCGCGCAGCAGCGTCGCCTGGAGCGGTTTGTCGTCTCCGTCAGCCAGCGTCACTGTGCTGTTCAGGATGCTGAATTCCGGACCGTGCGACACGACGACCTGATAGGTTCCAGCCTGCAGCGGCACGTCGAACTTGCCGTCCATCGCAAAGCCCAGGTACTGCACGCCAATGCCGAGCCGACCCTGACCAAAATACGGCCGCCGACCGCCATCGCGCCACAGCGGCTTGCCATCGGCGCCCAGCTTGACCACGGTCGCCTTCACCGGCAGCGCGGCGCCAGCGCCATCGGTCGCGGCAATGTGAACAATCGCCGGCGTCGGCAAGGACGGCGCAAGCACGACGGTTTCGCCGACCTTGACCTCTGCCTGCACCGGATCGCCGACCACAACTTTGTTCTCGTCCATCGCAATGAACACGTAGTGACCGGGCGGCAGGGTCGCTTCGAACGTGCCGTCTTCCACCGGATCCAGCCCGACGTCGGCGTCGATCGCATTCAGCACCCCCGGCGACTGGTCAACCAGATGGTTCGCGGTAATGACATCGTCAGCGGTCTG
The DNA here is from genome assembly GCA_903924465.1 of uncultured Myxococcales bacterium. Classification (GTDB taxonomy): domain Bacteria; phylum Myxococcota_A; class UBA9042; order UBA9042; family UBA9042; genus CAIYBN01. Next base: position 30,196 of record CAIYBN010000011.1, read on the forward strand.
CCACTTCTTGGTCGGATCAGGATCGCGCAGCACGAACACCGTCGCGTTGGTCGCGTTGGCGCCCGAATCGCGCCAGCGCACGAAGCCCTTGACGCTGCCCACAGGCGTGCCGCGACCCGAGAACACGATGTCCGACACGCTGCCGATGTCGCCCGCGCCGACGGCGAGATAGCGCTCAAATTCGTACACGCGGCTGTACTGGCAAGCCTGCGACTTGGCTTCCAACGCCGCACACGCATCGTCGCCCGCCGTGCAATCGCGGTGGAAATCACACTGCAAGCTGGCCGTCACAAACGCCGTCGCGGCCGAGGTGAAAACCGGAACGAGGACGACCGGATCCTTGTCTGTCGCCGCAACCTTCTTGGAAAAATAGGCATAGCTGACGTCGCCGCCCGCTGCGGAGACAAAGTCAAACGCAAGCGGGTGTGCGAACAAGTCGACGTTGGCAAACAGGCCGTCCCAAATGGGTTTTTCTTCGTCGTAGCCGTGACCGGGCACGAAAATGTCGTTCTGGTTGCCAAAAAACACAAAGTCGCCAGCGCCCACGCCCGCGCGCTTGACCGGGGTGCCGAGCGCGCTGTCGCCGAGGATGATGCCGAAGACGGATTCCGAACCATCGGCGTAGGTCATCGGCAGTGTGTCCGAGCAGTCGCACGTTTCGCAGCCGTACGGGTCAAATTGGTGGGCGATTTGGCCGTTGCTGCTGCAGACCTTGCCGCCGCAGCCGAGTTCGGTCATGGACTTGCACTGGCACGTCGACTTGCCGTCGCTGCCCGCCGCGCACTTCAGGTTCGGCGATTGGCACGTCGTGTCGTCCTTGCACGGCCCACCGAGAATGTCGTTGTGATCGGTCGTCGGCTCGGCGTCCATAATGACCCAAGTCTTCATGCGGACAAACGATTCTCCGGGCTGAACCGTGTAGTCGGTGCGAAAGTGCACCGCCGTCTTCGGATCGGAATACAGCGCGGCCAGCGCGGTCTTGTCGCGGCGCAAAATGCCCAAGCCGTCAAACAGGAACATGCCGTTGCCTTCCACGCGCACGGTGGCCTGCTTGCCGTCGGAACCGTCGTTCAGGACGGACACTTGCGTGCCAATCGGTGCCGGCACGAGGAGGTTGGCGAACGGGAAGATTTCCGAAAAGCGGTCGCGACCTTGACCGGACGGGAAGCGCGAATCGCTGCGGCGGATGTCCGCGTCGACCAAGCTGCCGCCGTAGATGCCGGGGCCCCATGAGCGTTCGACGCCGAGGATGGCCACGCGGATCTTGTCGTTTTCCAGGACAAAATCGCCCGTGTCGGCATAGGCGACCGGGCCGCCGACCAACTCATTGCGGTTGGCGGCGACATGCGCGCGCAAAAGCGAAGTGTCGGTGTTGTCGCACGCGGCAAGGCCTGCGGCAAGCGCCAAAAGCGCAAGAACAAAGGAAAAGCTCGGCAGCGTACGGCGCATCACGGCCTCCCTCGGCTACAGCTTGACCTGGAACTGTGCGAACAACGTATCGTCCTTCAGCGCCGGTCCCGTGGTCTGCTGGCGATGGTCGTACTGCAACTGCACGCGCGCCCGGTTCTGCGTCAGCTGGCAGCCCAGCGCACCGGAAATCACCGTCTCGTCGTGGTTGTCCTTGAGCGCCGTGTTCGGGTCGATCAGCTCGACGCGCGCCGCGGCGTTGAAGCGCCACCACGTGTAGCCCAGCTCCGCGATGATCGCCTGGCGCTTGATCGTGTCCGGAATCGTCGAGGCGACCGTGGGCGCCGTCTTGGGCGAAGCCGAATCCATCAGGTATTCAAAGAGGATATGCGCGCCGTGTGACTTCAGGTGCACGTCCGCACTGCCGGCCCACGACGTCGTGCCGCCGGCATCGTTGTAGTAACCGCCCGCGCCGACCTCGAAACGGAATTTGTCCTTCTTGCCCGTGCCCGCGGCCTGTTCGCCCAGCGATCCGAGCGGTTCAGCTTGGATGCGGCCCGCGACGCTGTAGCCGCGCGCGCGGTTGCCGTTCGCGCCGAGGAAAAGCCAGGAATTCTGATCCACGCCGGAGAAGTAGTTCGCGTTGCGCTCAAACGAGTTGTACGCGCCGGCCCACCATTGGATGCCGCCGATGTCGTAGTGGCCGTGCAGCGACGCGCCGATTTGGTAGAACGGCGCCATTGCGTCCACCGACTTGGGACGCTGTGCCAGCGCTTGATCGCCGGAACCGAGCATGGCAAACCGCGAGAACGGCATCAACTGCGCGCCGACGGTCAAATCCTGATGCTTCAGGAAATGCAGCGACATGTTGGCCTGATGCACGGGCGAATTGCCTTTGGCAATGTCGGCCAGGTCCGTCGACAGATTCCACGTAATGCGCTCGGAGATGTGCCCACTCACGCCCAGCCGCGCGCGGCGGAGGATGAAGTTGCCGGCACTCTCGACGACGTCGCCACGGGCGATTTGGTTGTCCGCACCGGCGAACAAGCCGACTTGCGTCTGGATCAGCGCGTGCGGGCGGAGCACTGAGCCCCAGCCGCGGCCAAAGCCGCCGAATCCGCGGTCGCCATGCCCCTTGTGCTCGTCGCAGTCTTTGCCTTCGCACGGCTTGCCGGCGCCGTCCTTGCCGTCACTCGGCTTGGCCTCGCCCTTTTTGCCGTCGCAATCGCCGCATCCACCATCCTTGCCGTCGCAGTCGTCCTCGTCGTCGTCGCAGCAGCTGTCGCACCCGCCCTTGTCGCCGTGTTCGGCGCAGTCGGGGCAATCGCCCTTCTTGCCGTCGCATGGCTTGGCTTCCGCGGTTTTGACTGCATCGGGTGCGGCGCCCGTCGCTGCCGGCTCATCGGCAAGTGCGGGTACAGCAAAGAGAGCGATGGACAGAATCGAGATCAGAACCTGCTTCATGGACAGTAGCCTCCGGTTAGCCGCGGCGAGTGTAGCACGTTGGCGCGCCGGGGAAAGTCGGTATGCGCTTGTTGGCGCCCCCGCGATCGCGCACGATGCGCGGGCGAGCCGAAGGCTCAGGAAGGCCGATGACAAACACCAAGACTGCGCTGGAACTGAGCAAGAAGTGCGCACGAATTCAGAACGTTTTGGACGCGACCATCGGCGTTCCGGACATTCCGCTGGATCACACCGATGCGTACACATTGCTCATCGCCGTGCTGCTGAGCGCGCAATGCACCGACGTCCGGGTGAATCAGGTGACGCCGCAGCTCTTTGCGCGCGCGCACACGCCGGTTGAGATGGTGAAACTGAGCGTGGACGAGATTCGTGCCATCATCCGGCCATGCGGCTTGTCACCGCAGAAGGCGAAGGCGATTCACGCACTTTCGCAAATCCTTTTGGACGAGCACGACGGCCACGTGCCCAACGATCTGGAAGCGTTGGAGCGCCTGCCCGGCGTCGGTCACAAAACCGCGCAGGTGGTGATGGCGCAGGCGTTCGGCGTGGCGACGTTTCCGGTCGATACCCACATTCACCGGCTGGCTGCGCGCTGGGGGCTGACTTCGGGCCAGTCCGTGCTGCAAACGGAGCGCGATCTGAAGCGGCTGTTTCCCGAGCGCGACTGGAACAAATTGCACTTGCAAATCATCTGGTTTGGCCGCAAATACTGCCCCGCGCGCAGCCATGATCCGGGCGCGTGCCCGATCTGTGCGTGGGCGGCGACCGGCTGACGGCTATTCGTCGTTGTCTTCGTCGCTGCCCAGATCGACCGTTGCCGCGGGGGGTTCCGGTTCCGGCGCCGGTGCCGCCGTTTCAGTCTCGGTCTTGGGCTTGGCATCGTCCGCTTCAGCGGCTGGCGCGACCGTGCCCGGTGCAGAGGAAGGCGCGGGCACGGCGCTCCACGCCACGGGCGTTCCCCAAGGATCGACGTAGCTCTCCGTTGTCTCAGTCGATTCAATCACTTGTGGATGCGACGCCGCGCACGCCGCGCACGTCAGAATTGCCACGATTCCCAGCCAGTTGACCATCCGCACCATCTTGCCACCTCGTCCTTTCGTCAGTCTCGTCAAGCCAGCCGGCGTGTCAATACGCCGCGTGCAGGTTGCGTCACTGTCCACGCGCTGTCACGCTCCCGGCACGATGAACGTGCCCGCCCACAACCTGTTCGTTTCGTCCCGCCTTTTGCCGCGCCTGATCGTTCTGTCCGGGCTGCTTTTGTTTCAGACGCACGGCGTGGCCCATCCGATTGATGAAGTCCGGTCGAATGCGATCTTGGAACTCAGCACGGAAGATCTCCAGCATTTTCAATGGACAATTCTGCTCGGTCGGGCGCATTTGGAAGAGTACGCCAAAATGCTGCGCAACATCGGCCTGCCGCCGGAACGCGATCGCGTCGAGCTGGCCAAGACCGTGGAGCATGGGTTTGCCTTCGAGAATTGCCAAATCGCGCAACTGCCTGCGCCCCAGCCCGGACAGCCGGATGCGCGGTTTTCGGAGCGTGAGGCGGGCGCGTGGATTGGCATGCACTTTCAGGTCGTCTGCCCGCAGGCCATGACCGAACTGACGGTGCGGCGTCTGGGCTATTCGGCGGCCAAGACGCGGACGACGCTGTACGTTGCAGTCACGGTGAAAGGGCAGAATGCCGTGCGGGCGCTGGTGCCGCCGTCAGCGGAAGCGATGACGGTGCCGCTCAACGGTCAGCCGGCCCGCGCGTTGGGCGCGCCTGTGCAGCGAAAGTCGCCGGCGTTGGATACCGCGCGCGGTGTGTTGCCGAGCCAGACGATGTCCGCGGCGGAACTGGCGCAAGCCCGCGCGGTGCCGACTTGGCACGCGCCGCCGTGGGCCATGCTGCGGGCCTGGGGCCGCGAAGGCGCGCTGCATCTGGCGACTGGTCCCGACCACTTGCTGTTCCTACTGACGCTGGTCGTGGCCTCGCCGGGTCTGGGCGCGCTTCTGGCGGCGGTGACGGCGTTTTCGGCGGGCCACCTGACCAGCATGACGCTCGCGCTCGTCTTCCAATGGCCAGCGCCGCACTGGGTGGACATCGCGATCGGCCTGACGATCATGACTGCCGCGTTTCGCGCCCGGCAGCTTCGCGCGTCGCGGCTCTGGGGACTTTCGGTCCTGACCGCCAGCTTTGGCTTGATTCACGGCCTCGGTTTTGGCAACGGCCTGCAGCACCTGGTGGCCGGCTACGACCAGCTCGTTTGGCCGCTCGTCAGTTTTGGTCTCGGCCTGGACGCCGCACAGGTCGCATGGGTGCTACTGTGCACACTCCTGTGGCGCGCGGCATTGCGGCGATCCAGCGATCGCGTGCGCGTCCAGCGCGTCAGCGCCAATGTCTTGATCGGCGCAGGGCTGGTCTTTGCCCTCTGGGCCACCGTCGGAGAAGTTCCATGAAACACCATCGCCCGCGCTTGATAACCGGAGAAGTGTGGCCCGGCCATGTGCTCAAACTGGCGGAGGCGGATGGCGCACACGTGGAAGTCGAGACGCCCGACGGGCCAGTCCTCGTGCGCGTGCCGGGCGCCGTGCCGGGCGATCAGCTGTTTGTGCGCATTGGCCACGTGGGGCAGCACATGGCTTGGGGCAAGGTCGAGCGTCTGGATGTCGCGTCGCCGGATCGGATTGAGCCGCCGTGCCCGGTCGTGCTGCGCTGCGGCGGCTGTCCGTGGCAGATGGTCGAATTGGAGGCGCAACAGCGGGTCAAACAAGCCGAGCTGCTGGAGCGTCTGGGACCGCTGGCCGCCGAAGTCGTGTGGCATCCATGGCAGCCCCACATGCGCGCGACCGGCTACCGAACCCGCGCGCTGATGATGACGCGTCGCGTGCATGGGCGTCTGCTGCTTGGCTTTTTCGCCGCGGGTACCGATGACCTGGTCGCCGTGGACCAGTGCATCGTCCAGCATCCCAAAGTGGAACGTGTCCTGCACGAGGCCCGCGATGTGCTGGATCGGTCCGGCATTACGACTTGGCGCGATGCCCAGCGGCCCGGGCAGCTCCGCGCCGTGCTGTTTCGCCTGGATCCGCGGCAGAACGAGGGCCTGCTGACCCTGGTGGTCACGCACGAGTCGGGTCTGCAGCCGATTGCCGAACAATTGCTTGAAATTTCAGGCGTGTCCGGCGTGTTTGCGAACTTGCAGCAGGCGGCGGGCGGTGCGGTGCTGGGACGTGAGACGAGGCACCTGGCTGGTGCCACGACACAGATGGTGCAATTGGCCAAGACGACGCTGGAAATCGGTGCGACGGCGTTCCTGCAGACGCGCCACGACGCTGCCGAAGCCATCGTCCAGACGTTGCAGAAGTTCCTGCCCGAGCAGATGACGCACCTGGTGGACCTCTACGCCGGCATCGGGGTCTTTGGACTGGCGCTGCGCGATCGCGCCAAACAGGTCACGCTGGTGGAACGCGAGGAGGCGGCGGTGGTCGATGCCCGCCAGAATGCGGCGCGCCTGCTGGCGGACCACGTCACGGTTGTGGGCGAATCGGCCGAGGCGTTTGCCCCGCGTTTGGCAGATTCGCATCCCGACGCGATCGTGCTGGATCCGCCGCGCGCGGGGTGCGGGCAGGCGGTGCTGGACGCGCTCGCGCACGTGCCGGCAAGTGCGCATTTGGTCTACGTTTCATGCAATGGCGCCTCGCTGGCGCGCGACGTCGCCATCCTCGCGCAGCAAGGTTGGACGATTGCAGAAATCGCTCCCGTCGACATGTTTCCACACACACCGCACGCGGAGTGGGTCGTGCGGCTTGCGCGGGCGGCAGAGCCGGCTATTCGCAAGCCACGGGTGGCGAAGCCGCGCAAGAAAGCGGTTCCAAGTGCGTAGCCGCCGGTTTCACGACGCGAACATGGCTTGCATCCGCCAAATGCTGCCGTTAGTTTACGGCCACGGCATGTTGCCGCATTTACCCTCGCGGATTTGCATATGCGCATCAGGACACTTCTGACTTTTCTTGGCGGCCTCTCGCTGATCGGCTGCAGCGCGACTGCGGCGAATTCCGGCGACGACGCGGTGGCTGCGGTCGATACCACGACCGACATTGGGCTGGCTTTCGACACACCCAAGGCGGACACGGGCGGGGCGACGGATCAAGTCGACACGACGACCGGCACGGACGCGCTGGACGTTGCGACCGGTACCGATGCGAAATCCGTCAAGGACACGCAAGAGCCCGACACCCACATTCCGCCGGATGTGCCGCCGCCGCAGGATATCGTGGACGTACCGCCGCCGCAGGACATCCAGAGCCAGCCGGATATCCAGTCGCAGCCGGATGTGGCGGAGCCGGATGTGGCGGAGCCGGAATGTCCGTCGGGGGTGAAATGGCTGTTGGGCGCGCTGATTGGCACGGACTTGATGGAGCCTGGCCTCGCGTGCATCGATTGTCACACCAAGAAGGGGCCGAAGTTCACCATCGCGGGCACGGTCTACCCGGGCTTCCACACCGTCGACACGTGCAACGGGACCGCGAGCATCATCGTGGAAATCACCGGCGCGGACGGGCAAGTTCAGAAGATCACGACCAATGGCGTGGGCAATTTCAAGTCGACGACCGCAGTCGCAACGCCATTCACCGCGCGGGTGGTTGACTCGACGGGTGCTGAGCGCAAAATGTTTAGCCCGCAGACCAATGGCGACTGCAACATTTGTCACACGGCGGCCGGAGCCAACGGGGCGCCCGGTCGCATTCATGCCCCGTAGAGGAATGACCATGCTCCATCGCATCGGACTCGTCTGCTTGCTGGGAATCGCCGCTTGCACGACCGCGCCGGCAGGCACGACACCACCGCAGGATTTCAGCGAAGCCTGGTCGCAAGGCGTGGGCGACTACCTCGGATTGGCGACGACCACGACGGTCACAACGGCAGACGGCGTGAGCACGTTCGAATTTGACGTCAAGTCCGGGCCCATGTGCCTGCGCGGCGATCCGTTCCGCATGGCGGTTCGCGACCAGAAGAGCGATAACTTGCTGATTTTCCTACAAGGTGGCGGCGCCTGCTGGTCGAAATTTTGCCTGGCCATCCAGAAGGCGCCCGCGGGCATTCCCAAGCTGGACGTGATTGATCCCAGCCGGGAGACCAACCCGTTTCGCGCGTGGAATCAAGTCTATCTGCCTTACTGCGACGGTTCCATGTTCGCTGGCGAAGCGGACGCGGATGACAACGGCGACGGCAAGTTGGATCGCCAACAGCACGGATTGCGCAATCTTTCCGCGGCGCTGGACGTGGCGATCAAGCAGTTTCCGCACCCCAAGCGCATCGTGCTGATGGGCTCCTCCGGCGGCGGTTTCGGCACGATTCCGGCGGTCCTGCTGGTGCGCAAGCTGTGGCCGGATCCCGAGATCCTGGTCGTGCAGGACTCCGGCACGGGCACGGGCAAGGAAGGCGATCCGGCGTTTCTGGCCACGCTGGTCAGCGAATTCCACGTCCAGCGGTTCTTTCCGCCATCCTGCACGGAGTGCACGACCAGCGCGCACCTGACGCCATTGCTGGATTGGGAACTGGCGCGCGACAGCAAGCTGCGTGTCGCGGCGTTTTCCAGCTACAACGACAGCATCATGTCCTCGGTTTTCCTCAAGATTGATCCCGATGTGTTCAAGAAAGGGCTGCTGGAGGCGACTGGTTCGTTGCACACGGCGTATCCCGATCGCTACAAGCGCTTCCTGACCGCCGGCACGATGCACACGACGATGTTGGGCGACGTGTCCGGGCTCGTGGGTGATGATCTGACGGCGGTGACGCTGCCGCCCGATGCCATGTCCGCGTTGGCGACGATCGTGATCGGCTCGATCGACACGACCAAGCTCGGCGACGTGACGATGGCGGCTTGGCTCGCGGCGGCCGTGGACAATACCGCGGTGTGGCAGGATTTGCTGGCGCCGTGAGCGGCGGCGCTATTGCAGCGGTGTGATCCGGCCGAGCGCATAGGCAAGCTGGGCGATCGCGGCTTGGACGTCGAGATCCGCCTGAATCACCGCCAATTTCGCCTTGAGCAGCGCCGATTCCGCATCCGCAACGTCGAGCCACAGACCAGCACCGGCCTTGTAACGCTGTGTCGCGGCATCCTTGGCCTTTTCGGCGTAACCGACCTGGGCTGCCGCCACGGGCACGCGTTTGCGCGCTTGGATGACGGACGTGATGGCCTGATTGATCTGGCCACGCAACGTCAGAACTTGCGCGTCCTGGCTCGCCACCAGCGCACGCACCTGCGCGCCGGCATCCGCGATCAGCGGCGGCTGGGTCCAAACAGTCGAGAGGGGAAACGACAAGCCGACCGTCAGGCCGTAGTTGAACGCGAGCCCGGTCAAATCGGTGCCTGCCGCGTTGGCTTGACCTGACAGGTAGACGTTCGGACGAATGACGCGCTCGGCCGCGAGTTGCAGCCGCTGCAAGGCGTCGATGCGGGCGCGGATAGACGCGAATTCCGGGCGATTTTGCACCGCCAGCGCAACCAACTGGTCGAGTCGGGCGTCGTCATCCAGCGCGGCCGCATCGACCGTTTGCAGGTCAAAGACCGGAGGCGCCAGCGGTCCGGCGGAAATGTGCGGCTCCGCGATCGCGACGGCGAGCGCCAGTCGTTGCGATCGCGCGAGCTCTTCGGCACGCAGCAGATCGCCTTGGGCACCGGCGACATCCGCCTCCGCCTTGAACAGGTCCAGATCCGGTCGCGCCCGCAGCTCCACCTGCTGGCGAACTGCATCCCGCTGCCGCTGCAACTGCACCAACGTCGCCTGATAGACCGCCAGCGCGGCATCTGCCGCCATCACCGCAACCCAGCCCTGCGCCAGCGCCGACCACAGCTGCACCTTCGCCGCGCGCAAATCCTGTTCTGCCATGGCGGCATTGGCCTCAGCGGCGTCGATGTTCGCGGTGGTCTTGCCAAAATCCCAAGCGATCCACTTGGTTTGCAGGGAAGTCTGCCAGAACGGATTCAGGCCAAACGACGGACTGCCGACCGCCGCCAGGTTGCTTGTCGACTCCTGATGGTTCACGTCGAAGGTTGCAGTCGGCAGCCAGGCGTTGCGCGCCACGTCGATTTGCGCCCGCGCACTCTGCGACTTGGCGATCGCCTGGAGCACATTGGGATGGTTGGCAATCGTCCGCCTGAACGCGTCGTCCAGCGTCCAGGACTGCGACGGCTCGGCAGCGTGCGCGGACACGGCCGTGACGAGCAGCAGAAGGAGAGCAAAACGCTTGGGCGACGGGTGGCACATGCAGTTACTCGTAACGCAACGCGTCGATGGGATCCAGTTGCGCCGCACGGCGGGCCGGCCAAAAACCGAAGAACACGCCCACGGCGCCAGAAACGGCGAAGGCGAGTGCGGCGACGGCGGGATCAAAAATAGTCACCCAACCTGTTGCGTCGCTCAGTAACTGTGCGGCACCCCAGCCGAAGAAGACACCAATGGCGCCGCCAATCGCCGAGAGCACGACAGCTTCGACCAGGAATTGCACCAGAATGTCGCTGGATTTGGCGCCAACCGCCAGGCGAATGCCGATCTCGCGCGTGCGCTCGGTCACGCTGACGAGCATGGTGTTCATGATGCCAATGCCGCCGACCAACAGCGATACCCCAGCGATGGAGCCAAGAAGAAGTGTCATGGAATCAGCGACTTCCCGACTGGCCGCGGCAATGTCGGCCAGATTCCGCAGGGAAAAATCGTCGTCGGCGCTCTCGCGCAAATGGTGGCGCTGCCGCAACACGGCGGTCATTTCGTCCAATGCGGCCTGCGAAGAATTCGCGTCGACCGCTGCGGCGTAGGCGGCCTGAATCTGATCGCGTTGGGTGCCGGCCATCCGCTGCCGGTAGACAGAAAACGGAATGAGAACCGTATCATCCTGATCCGTACCCATGGGCGACTGGCCTTTGGAGCTGAGCACGCCAATGACGCGGAACGGCACCTTTTTGATGCGCACCCACTGATCGATCGGGTCATCCGTGCCAAAAAGCTGCGTCGCGACGGTCCTGCCAAGCACGCAGACCTTGTTGTGCGACGCCTCGTCCAGCTCAGAATGCTCCGTGCCGGTGTCTGTTCGCCAGTCGCGTACCACGTAAAACGCCGGCGTCGTGCCCAGCAAGTTCGTGCTCCAGTTGGCGTCGCCGGCGACGATTTGCACCTGCTGGCGGTTGGCCGGCGCCAGATGCGTGATGGACTTGACCTCGCGGCGCAGCGCGTCGATGTCGTCCACGTCGACCGTCGTGCTGGAACCGCCGCCGCCGCGCACGCCCGCGACGTTGGTCGTGCCGGGGATGAGAATGATGAGATTCGATCCTAATGACGCGATTTGCTTGGCAATGTTCTGTTGTGCCCCGGCGCCCAAGGCCACCATCGCGATGACCGCGCCGACGCCGATCACGATGCCAAGGACCGTCAGCATCGCCCGGGCTTTGTTGCGCGAGATGACACGCAGCGCCAAGCGGAGCAAGGTGAAAGCGTTCACGCAACCTCCGAAGTCTTCGCCACATGCCATGGCGCAGGCACCGCTGGCGTCCACTCCGGCGGCGGCGGGCCATCCATCACCAGGTGGCCGTCCTTGAACTGCACCACGCGCCGGCTCACCGCCGCGACGTCGAGCTCGTGCGTCACCATCACCACGGTAATGCCGTGATTCACGTTCAGATCGACGAAAAGTGTCAAAATTTCCCGCGTCGTTGTCGAGTCCAGGTTCCCCGTCGGCTCGTCAGCGAGCAGCAACGCCGGTTGATTGACCAACGCGCGCGCGATCGCGACCCGCTGCTGTTGGCCCCCCGACAGCTCGTTGGGCATGTGGCCCATCCGTTCGCCAAGCCCCACTTGCGTCAGCGCCTGCTTGGCCGCGTCCGTCCGAACCCGCGCCGGCACGCCGGCGTAGAGCAGTGGCAACTCGACGTTCTCCAGCGCAGACGTGCGCCGCAGCAGGTTGAAGCCTTGAAACACAAAGCCGATCTTGCGGTTGCGAACCACGGCCCGCTGGTTGGGGGTCAGGCGCGCCACATCGACGCCATCCAGCCGCAGCACGCCGGACGTCGGCCGATCCAGCAGGCCGATCAGGTTCATGAAAGTCGACTTCCCCGATCCCGACGCACCGACCACCGCGACGAATTCACCCTTTTGCACCCGCAGCGTCACGTCCGCCAACGCGACAAGCGGCGTGCCGCCAGCCGAGTAGACCTTCTGCAAGTGCTCCGTGTCGATGACTGGCACTTCGCTCATGGGATGCGCCTGCTTTTCACCTGAACACCCTGACCGACGAACTTCGGTATTCGAATAAGGTCGTCATGTTCAGAACATCCGCCGTGGCATGCCTTGCGCACCCTTGTTTGCGCCACCCGCGCCACCAGCCTTTTCCAGTCGACGTACAACCACAGGGTCGTCGGCGTGCAGATCGCCGGACAAAATCTCGGTGAAGCGGCCATCGCTGACGCCTGTAGTCACATCGACCGGTATCAGCTTTTTGCCGCGCAGCAAGTAGACGCGCGATGGCGGGATGCGCCCCAATTCGGTCGAACTGGCGCCCGTCGGCAGGTCCAGCAGCGCATCGCTCGGCTTCTTGTTGGACTTCTGCCCGGGAATGCTCGCGGTTCTTCCAGGCTTCGGTGTCGCTTCGCCCTCCACTTTGTCGTCCGCAGTTGGCCGCCAGCGCAGCGCCGCATTGGGCACCGCCAGCACACCTTTGCGCTGCGCCGTCTCAAAAACCACCGTTGCCGTCAGGCCGGGCTTGAGCCGATTGGCGATGTTCTTCACGTCCACCACAGCGTCGTAAGTGACGACATTCTGAACGGTTTGGGGACTGAGACGCAGTTGACTGACGACACCTAGAAACGTCATGCCGCGATAGGCGTCGACGGTGAACGCCGCCGGCATGCCTTCGGCCAACTTGCCGATGTCCGCCTCATCGACGTTCGCGTGCACCTGCATTTGTCCCAGATCCTGAGCAATCGTAAACAGCACGGGCGCTTGCAACGAAGCTGCGACGGTCTGACCCACATCGACGCTGCGGCTCAGCACGACTCCGTCCACCGGTGAATGAATCATGCAGTACGTCAGATTGGTTTCCTGCAGCGACAGCGCGGCCTCGCCTTGGACGATGTTCGCCGCCGCATTGGCAACGTCCGCCTTGGCGATCTCCGCGGCCGCCACAGCAGCGTCCAGATCCGCTTGAACTGCAAGTTGCTTTGCGTACAGAGCTTCCACCCGGTGGAGCGTCTTTTGTGCCGACTTCAACGTCGCCTCGTCGCGCTGCAGCACGGCCCGCGATTGCGCGAGATTCGCTTTGGCCTGAGCGACCTGCGAGGCGTAGAGCGTCGGATCGAGCTCGGCCAGCAGATCGGTTTTGTGCACATTGCTGTTGAAGTTCGCGTACAGCTTGATGATGCGCCCGGAGACCTGTGCGCCGACCTGCACCGTGACCAGCGGCTGGAGCGTGCCCGTCGCGGTCGTCCGTTCGATGAGCAGTGGCAGGATCTGTGCCGGCTCGGACACGTACTCTGGACCTTTGTCACTGGATTTCTGCCACTTCTTCCAACCGAAATAACCGCCGGCAACGAGCCCAGCGACGATCAGAACCTGTGCGAGGATCGTGAGCGTGCGGCGAAGGCGGCTGGGTGGGGCAAGTGGATCCATGGTCATCCTGGGCAAGCGGCCCGCACACAGGGTAAGCCGGTCAGGATGCAGACGCCAGCGGCCAGCGATGTGGAAGCGCAGAAGCCGTGCAAAGAAACGTAACGCTCTGGACTGGCGTAACGCAAGAAGGGGTGTTCTTGCTGTATGTCGTGCTCCCGCTTGATCTGGCGCAAGTCGGCCCGTCGCGGAGCTTGTGGTGTTTGCACATCGACCTATGCTGCTTGCGGTGAGTGCGGTGGTGGTTGGCATTGGGCTGATCCCCCGCGAACCCGAGGAGATGAGTTGTCATGAAAAAGTTCACGATTCCGATGCTGGTGATTGGGGCAATTGCGCTTTGCGGCGTGGCGATGTCGCCGCTGACTGCCACGGCCGATGATGACGAAGGTGGCGGCAAGTGCTTCCGCACGAAGTTTGAGACGAAGCTCACGGGCGACGCCTGCGCCAAGGGCGGTCAGGGCGAAGCGAAGAAGGCTTGGAAGGCGTGGGTTGCCGAGGCCAAGAAGACCGAGCCGACGCTGGCTTGCAAGGCCTGCCACACGAAGCTTGGGCCGGAATTCCCGCTCGCGGCGGACGGCTTGGCGCATTACAAGAAGCTCGGCGGCAAATAGCCTCCGATTTTCCACGACTCGCCGTTTGGCCGCGTCGGGCAGTTTCCGCACCGTCGGAACTTGCCGGGGCCCGCCAAGCGGCGAGTTTCGTGTTTTTGGTTGCTCACGCATCCGCGCACGGTCGTCCGGCGCTGGCGTTGAGAAAATTCACCAGCCTGTTAGCCTTCCGCGCGGGCGATGAACGCCCCTGTACTGGAGACTTCCATGTTGGCTGCCGATCGGATGCGTTGCTACCCGCAATTTACCAGTGAACACAATGCGTTGCGAAAGACCGTGCGCGATTGGTGCGTCAAAGAACTGCATCCGAACGCGCACGAGTGGGAGGCCAAGCGGCTGTTTCCGCGTGAAGTGTTCAACCGCGCTGGCGATTTGGGTCTGCTCGGCATTCGCGTTCCGGAGGAATTTGGCGGGCTCGGCTTGGACTGGTGGTACACGGTTGCCTACGCCGAGGAGATGGTAAACTGCGGCATGGCCGGCTTGACGATGGCGATGTTGGTGCAGTCCGACATGGCGACGCCGGTCATTGGCGAAATCGGCAATGATTACCATAAGCGCAACTTCTGGGCTCCTGCCGTGAGTGGTCAAGCGATCGCGGCCTTGGGCGTCACGGAACCGGACGCGGGCTCGGATGTGGCGAACATTCGCACGACGGCGCGTCGCGATGGCGACGACTACGTCATCAACGGCTCCAAGACCTACATCACGAACGGCACGCGCGCGGATTTCATCACGCTGGCGGTGCGCACGGGCGCTTCTGGTCACGGTGGTATTTCGCTCGTGATGTTCCCAACGGATACGAAGGGTTATCGCGTGACGCGCAAGCTGGAAAAGATGGGCAACCACTCGTCCGACACGGCTGAACTGGCGTTCGAAGACTGTCGTATTCCGGTCAAGAACCTGCTGGGCGAGGAGAACCAAGGCTTCTACTCGATCATGATGAATTTCCAGGGTGAACGGCTGGTTGGCGCGGTCTCGGCGACGGCCGGTGCGCAGCGGATGCTGGACGACACGATCCAGTGGTGCCAGGACCGAAAAGCGTTCGGTCGGTCGCTGACCGGGCACCAGGTTGTGCGCCATCAACTCGTGCAAATGGAAACGGAGCTGGAGGCTTGCCGCCAGCTCTGCTATCGCGCCGTCGACCTGCTGGTGCGCGGGGAGGATGCGTTCCGCGAGATCACGATGGCCAAGCTGTTTTGCGGTGAGACGACGAACCGGGTCGTGGACCGGTGCCTGCAATTGTGGGGCGGTATGGGCTACATGGACGAGGCCGAAGTCAGCCGCGCTTTCCGCGACATGCGACTGATTTCGATCGGCGGCGGGACGACGGAAATCATGCGCGAGATTCTGACGAAGCTGCTCGGCGTCTGACCGAACGTCATTCCAGCTCGACCCGTACGCGAGTGACCAGGTCCCTGAGCGCCTGTCGGCACGTTGCGGTGTCGGCGGCTTTGACGATGACCCAGCCTTCCCCCTCGTAGCCATCCGCGCGCGCTTGCCCGATCCGCGGCAAGGACCTTTCGACGACAAATTGCCCCATCACGTCGTCGGCGCGTTCCAACCCATAGACGCCCTTGACGTGTTTGCCCGCGCCTTGTCCCCGCAGGAAGGCCACGCCGACCGACCATTTGCGCTCGACCGGCGTGAATACGCCGTTGACCATCAAGTTGACCCAACTGGCGACCATGTCCGTCTCATGCGCCAGCGACATCTGCGGCATGATCTGCACGCCGGGCGGTCGCGCGCCCACCTCACTGATGCACGGCGTGCCATCGCGCCGGACGAACCATTCCATATGGGTCAGGCCGGTATCCATGCCCAGCGCCGTCAACGCCGCCGTATTGATCGGCCAAAAATCGCGGAACAACGGCAGGTCGCTCTCGCGCGGCAGCAGCACGCAATATTGCATCCACGGATTTTCAAGCACTTCCAGAGGGCCGGGCAAGTAGTGCGTGCCGCATTGCCACACGGGACGGCCGTTCACGGTCACCGCCTCGCACGTGTGCTCGCTCCCGGCGACAAACTCCTCGCCCTGAAATGGCCGATCGAGGCTGGGGCGCAGCGACTTCAGCACGTTTTGCAGCTCCGTCTCGTCGTTGATCCGCCACGTTGCGCGGGTTCCAAGCCCGTCCACGGGCTTGACAACGATGGGAAACCCCACCTCATCCGCCAACTTCCGCGCATCTTCATCGCACTCGATCAGCCGGCTGCGCGCGCAGGGTAGCCCCGCTTCCCGCAGTACCTTCTTCATGTACGCCTTGTCGCGGAAATTGCGTGCCACGCGGCCATTCATGCCAGGAATGCCTGCAAGTTCACGTGCTTCGGCTAACGGGAGCTGCAACTGCTCCATGATCCCCAGGAGCCGCTGAATGGGGCCGAGCGATCGCGCGATCGCTTTGCACGCCGCCGCGAGTTGCCCACCGTCGAGACAGTTGGCAACGCGATAATGGCCGGCGATGCGTTTGCGCAGCGTCGGCGCGAGAAGGTCTTCGGGATCACTGGAAATTACGGCAGCGGAAATGCCTTTTAGGTCAGCGAGCGCCTCCAGATAGCGCAGTGAATTTCCCTGAAAATACGGGATGACAAGCACGACGACGGGCATTGGTTTCCCCAGTTTGACACCGCATTCTATCCCAGCTCGCTCTTGTCGACCAGTCCTCACGTGGCGAGTTGGGCATGGTGTTAAGTTGACGGACGAGGCCGTTGACTCGCCATTGGGCGCGAGGTGTCCGAAAATCGGTGGTTCCGACTTCGTCGGGGCCCTTGTATGAGGCGGCCATCACAGTCAAGCGCGGTTCTTGAATTTTGGACAAATCTCCCCGGGGTCCAGGGGCGCGCA
>CAIYBN010000012.1 GCA_903924465.1 uncultured Myxococcales bacterium
AGGGTTTTCGGAAGTTTTTGGAGGGTTTTCGGAGTTGCGCGGAGGGTTTTCGGACCTGTCCCGATGGTTTTCGGTCCTCGCGGGACGGTTTCGGGAGTTCGAGCGAGGGTTTTCGGAAGTTCGCGGGGAGTTTTCGGGACGTGGCAGAGGGTATTCGGGGACGTTTATGCGATTTGCGGGCGATGGCGCCTGACGGCTGAAGCCGCGGGCTGAGTTTGGGAAGCCCGGCCGGGGCCGACTTTCAGTATGCGTCGCCTGGTCGGCGCAACAGATCGATGGAAACATCACTGATGCCATAAGCCTCCGCGACTAGTCCGTCCACCGCCGCTTTTCGGGTATTGATTTCGCTTTCAATCGCGGCCAGGTCCAGTGTGACGCCCGCGATATTGAGCGCTTGGCTGTCCAAATATGCGAGCGCCTCGGCGATTTCGTCGTCCCGAAACGCCGGTCCTGCCGTCGCCGCAAGCGACAGAGCCAAAACATCCCGTAGGTTACGGGGCTTTCGGCTCAGCCCGGCCAGCGTCGATGCGAGTACCAATTGTGCCCAGCGCGCGCGCCTTGTTGGGGAACATGGCCTCGACCAATGCGTTGCCTGCCGTCAGATGCACCGTGGTCGCCTGCCAGGAAATGCGGACCGTTCCATTTGAAGCGGGATCACCAACGTCGCGGCGGCTGATTGGGTCTGTCCATGCTGAACGGAGCAGCGATGCGACCGTCTGATCGGCGCCGTTTCGGCCAACGGCCTGGACCCATCGTGGACTGTCGCGCAACAGCGCCGTGAGCGCACCGAGTCGCCGCGCGTGCTCCGCCAAAGTCTCCAGCAGTTCCGGATCGAGCTCCGGGACCGGCAGTGAGTCCAGCGGACCGCGGTCGAGCTGCAGCATTTCCCCTTTGCGCTTGCCGCGGTGATAGAGCCAGAAGTATGCAGGTGCGGAATTGAGTACCGCGCTCCACGCGAGGAGCGTCGACTCCGGGTTCGCGGCTTCTTCTTTCAGCGTGAGCACTTCGCACGCGAGGTCGACGTAGTACTCGCCGGCAACGAAGGCATAGCAGGGGCCCGGGGTTTGACGCGGTCCGACGAGCTTGGGTTTCTGGAATATCGCCGCGTCGCGCGGCCAGTGCAGTTGAAACCATTCGCGGTTGCCGTCCATCGTTTCGCGTCGAAGTTCCATGATCGGACGGAAGCGACGCAAATGCTTTTCAATTCTGGGAAACTTCGCGACGTCGGGACAGGTTTCAGATGTGGCGTAAATGATAAGTTGCTGCGACTCAAGAATTGCGCTAAACGCGGAGACATCCGCTGCAGGATGAAATGGGTGAAGCAGTTCCTTTTCTCGCTCGGATAAGTCCAACGCGAGACCTTCCTGCGTGGACAGCACGAATACGCCGGCCCCGATACCAATGTGCAACGCCGAACTCAGCTCGACAATTTCCTGATCCGTAGCCTCGCCTGAGTGCCCCGGTTGCGTCTCGACAAGTCGAGACAGTGCCTTGCGGGATAAGTCGTTCGGGCCGGCCTGAATGCCAGTGTTGATTTCAAGTCGGTCCGCCAGGCGAGACGTCAAGAGGTCAATCCGCGCACAAATTTCCTCAGCCCCGGCCGGCGCCAGTCGCAAGCCGTCCCGCCCATCGAGCAACTCGCGATGGGCCGGGGCCAGGTAGCGTGCCGTACACGGGTTGTCTTCGCCCGAGTAGGCCCGCCAGACCGCGGCTTCATCCGATGGGTTGCGCACACGCGCGACATGCGGACGCATCTCCGGATCGGCTGCCTTGGTCGCAATCAGGACGACGTTGTGTTGGCCCGGCGCCGATTCGGCAAAGACCTTCACGTCGCCAAAAAAGAACAACTCGTCGAGGCGCATCTCTGTTGCCAGCATTCGATTGAGCTTGCGGCCGCCCTCAGCCTTCTCAAAGTAGATGGGCAAAATGAACGCAAGGCGACCTTCGTCCTTCAGAAGCAGCTTGGCCAAATGCAGGAAGAAATACGCATAGTCCATCTTTCCTTCATAACTGGTCGCCAGCAGCGGCCACTCGCAAACCTCGCGGAAGATGTCCTTATGATCCTCCTCGCCGACATAGGGAGGGTTGCCGATGACAGCATCGAAGGTGCCAAAACCGAACATAATGTCGTGAAGAAACTCAGGATCTGGGACCTTGACGCCACTGCTGCGAAGATGCGCTACGACTTCCGCGAGCTTGTTCGGGATCTGGAGGTCAACGGCGTCCCGGTTGAGGAGGAAATCACGACCGACCCCATCGCGAAGATTTCGGACCGCGATCATTCGCTCCCGCACGAACGGGTCCGCAGCGAACGCGCCCGGGGAAGGGCCAGTAAGACTATTGGCGCAAAAAATGTTGGAGCGCAGCGGTGGCAGCACGTAGTTCGTGTCCATCTTCTTGAGAATGACCCAATCGTAACGCTCCGGATTTGACTTCACCATCGCCAGCCACAGGTTCAATTTGGCGACCGCGATCGCGCCCGGATCCAAGTCGATGCCATAAACACAGCTGATAAGAATGCGTTTGTCCATGTCTTTCGGCAAACCTACATGCCCGAGCAGTCCACCAGTGTCGTGCTTGCGACGCCCTGGGGCGTTGAAGGCGCTCTCCCATTCTCGGTAGGCTCGCATGATGCGGTCATAGGCGCAGATGAGGAATGAGCCCGAGCCGCAGGCCGGATCAATGACCCGCAGGCTCAGAAATTTGCGCGTCACGCACTCAACGGAGCCCGACCTGTCACCCGCATCCAAAAGCGTCAGCGCCTCAAGGACGATCGGCCGAACGAGCGGGCTAATTACGCGCTCGACGATGCCCCCCACGACTTCGGTCCGGGTGTAGTAGATGCCCTTCTCCTTGCGGTATCCGGCAAGGTAGCGCTCGTATACGTGGCCCAGCACGTCGACGTCCAGGCGTGAAAAATCAAAAGAATACAAGTCATCTGGAACCAGATTGCCGCGCATTGGAGCGCCAAACAGCACGCAACGTAACGCAGCAAGATTCGTCTTGAACGGCTCGGACTTGAACAACTCTGTGTCATAGTAATCAAAGAACCATTCATTGACGGACGCCAGAAACTTGTCCGCGGCGCGGGCTGGCTTCTCCCTCCGCTCAGCATCGCCGAGTCCTGTCGCCAAATGGCGGTACGGGACGCAACCGAGATCCTCAAGCGTTCTGGCAAAGATAAGCTTGTTGATCAGTGCGACTGCGCCCGCGTGATCCACGCCCTCGTTGGTCTCGGCAAGCGCCGCGATCCAATGCGAAAGCGCGGCATAAAACCTGTCGACGAGTCCGAGTTTGTCGCGCTCCTGCGCCGCCCTGACGAGGGTGTCCGCAATCCGATCTGGGGACAGTTTCTGAAAGAACCAGTCGACGCCGGCCTCGGTCGCGAGCCGCTGCGCAGTGAACTCCAGAACCGGCCGGTCGCCGCGTGTGAGTTCCTTCTTGTCGTAGAACATCCAGGAAATGCCGTCGGTGAGCAATAGCCAGCGGACCCGAGTATCCTGAAGGTATTTGCGCTTTTCGGCCAGGTGAGTCGCCAGCCTATTGGAATATTGCGGCAACGAATCGGGAAACCGAAGGGCGGGCTTCTTGACTTCCACAGCGATCATCGCCGTCTCGTCGCCGGTCGTGAGCATGTAGTCGGCATCGCCTTCAGACAAGTGAAATTCGCTTGTTGGCCTATGCCCCAGCGCAACGAGAAACGGCCGGAGAAACTTCTCCTTCAGATTCTCTTCGGGCTTCGCCAGTTTCGACTTTGCCAAGCTGAGGAAGACCGACACGTCGGGGTCCGATGCGTTCAACAGGGCGAGAGCCTTCAGGCGCTCCGTCGCTTGCGATTTCTCAGTCGATTCTGCCACGGGAACCTCGATGAGCTGTGCCGGGAGCGGGGACAGCAAGTTCGAACGACGTTGACACGGGGTGCGACTTGGCAAGCCAAGCGCAAGGAGCGGATTGTTCACCGTGGCGACAGCCCGGTCAACTTTGACCAGACTGGGCGCCGGTCCTGACTGATCCCGC
>CAIYBN010000013.1 GCA_903924465.1 uncultured Myxococcales bacterium
CAACCAACTCGGACCTGGGGCGCTGCCCCAGACCCCGCCAGGGCTGCGCGCCCTGGACGGCGGGGAGATCTTTATCAATTGACGTTCGAGGCGCTCGCGCTTGACAGGCCGACTCATAGAAGCTCGGGGGCCCCGCGCCGACCTCATTCTGTCGCCCTTCCACGCCCGGCAGGAAGAGGGCCTGGGAGAAACCAACGGTTTCTCCCAGATCCGGCGCGCCTGCGGCGCCGGCCCCGCAGCCCCCATTAGACCTTGACCTTCTTCCCCTTCTTGCCACTCGGAAAGAAGCTATCCACAAACGCCTTGCGCCGCGGAAACAGCGCGCGCAGCTCGCCCGCCAGTGCGTCGTAGGCCGCCAGCCACTGCGTCTTCGCCACGCTCAGCGCGGTATCGGCCACCACCAGCGCCTTGTCCGTCGTCTCCAAGTCGGTCAGGGGCACCTTGTAGGCAGCGATCGCCGCGTTGAGCGGGACCAGATGCGCCGCAAGCTTGGAGCCTTTCGGTTCCTTGCTCACCACAGTCACCAGCACCATCAGGCGATTGCGCAGGTCCACGCCGGTGAGCGACTTGACTGCATCCAGGCCTTCCGGCAGGTAGGTGACATAAATCGGATCCTTGTAGTCGCGCCGCACGACCGACAGCAGGTCCAACTGGCAGTCCGTCAGGACCTCACGGGCATTGAAGTCCATCTCCTCGACGACCGCTGCCGCATCGATCCGCGCATCATCGGCGTCCATGTAAGTCGCCTGCGCCGATTTGAGCGCATCGTGGAAGATTTTGAACTTGGGCACCAGCACCTTCGCCTTTGGATTGGCCTTCATGCGCGCCAAGGTACGGCGGGACATACGGGCCAGCTTGCCGGGCGCGGCGCTGATTGCGGGCATTTGCATGGTGGACTCCTTCTCATGAAGAACGTTTGCAGATAGAGGCCATGCGACCTGCATGGCGTTTGGCTCGGAACTGGGCGAAAGATGCAAGCAGTGGATTTGGCCGTCAAGAATTGCTTGTCATGAGATTGTCATCAGGATTCGCTGGCGTAAAAGCGTGCAGATGGGCCGGGATGGACTGGTTTTGGCATGACGAAATGTCGGAATCGGCGCGGGATGCGCGCCAAGCGGTGAGGAAAGTTTGGGACGCACGGACGTAGTGCGGATCGACGAGCGGGAAGATTCGCGACGGGCGGCGGAAGCGCTGGGGATGATCGGGAAGTTTCGCTTTTGGCGGGAGTAGGGCATTTGGCGCATGGAGAAGATTCAGGATCAGAGAAGGCGATGGCGGCGGCTGGGGCGGAAGTTATGCGGTTCGGTTGGGGATTTGCCGGGTGCGAGTGTGATCGCGGCGGGGACTCAGCGGAAGACGTAGACGGCGCCGGCGCCGGGCATCGAGTTGTCGGCCTGGTTGCCGTTGATGCCGGTGGCGTTGCTGGATTCGCCGCCTTTGGCGCTGGTGTTGCTCCAGAACGTTGCACCGACAACAACGGCGTCATTGGAGACCGCGACTGAGTGGCCAAAGCCGTCGTCGGCATCGGTATTTGAGGCCTTGAGATTCGCAGTTTGGCTCCAGCTCGATCCAGATCGCATGAAGACGTAGGCGGCACCGGCGCTCGGCGTGCTGTTGTCGGCCTGATTGCCGTTGATGCCCGTGGCCTTGCTGGACTCCCATGGTGCGCCGATCGCAATGATGTCACCGGCAATGGCGACTGAGACGCCGAAACTATCGCTCGCATCCGTATTCGACGCTTTGAGATAGGCCTGCTGACTCCAGGTTGTGCCAGCCCGGACAAATACGTAGGCGGCGCCGGCACCCGGCATGCTGTTGTCCGCCTGATTGCCGTTGACGCCGGTGGCGTTACTTGCCTCACCGCACTTGCCCGAGCAGCCGTTGAGCATGGAGGAAATGACCAACGTGTCATCGGAGAGCGCCACAGCCCAGCCAAATCCATCACCGGAATCGGGATTCGAAGCTTTGAGATAGGCCTGCTGGCTCCATGTTGCGCCGACCCGGACAAATACGTAGGCGGCACCAGCACCGGGCATGCTGGTGTCCGCCTGATTGCCGTTGACGCCGGTGGCACCGCTGTCCTCGTTCGGAGTCGCCACGACGATCGTGCTGCCTGAGATCGCGACAGACGCGCCGAAGGCAATTGAGGCATCCGGGTTGGAAGCTTTGAGGTAGGACTGCTGCGTCCATGTCGAACCTGTCCGCACGAATACGTACGCCGCGCCACTGAGAGTCAGGCTGTTGTCCGCCTGATCGCCATTGACGCCAGATGCCTTGCTGGACTCGCCAACGGCACCGACGACGACCGTGTCGCCCGAGATTGCGACCGACCAGCCAAATTGGTCGTCTTTGTCGGTATTCGAGGCCTTCAGATAAGCTTGCTGGCTCCAGATCGTACCGGAGCGGACGAATACATAGGCTGCACCGCTCATCTTCGCCTTGTCGTTGGTCTGGTCGCCATTGATTCCGGTCGCATTGCTGGATTCAAATCTGGCGCCAACGACGATCGTGTCGCCGGAGATGGCGACAGAATAGCCAAAGTAGTCCTGCCATCCGGGGTTCGACGCCTTGAGGTAGGCCTGCTGGCTCCAAACGCCCCCGGACCGGATGAAGACATAGACTGCGCCGCTCTGCAGCATACTGTTGTCTGCCTGGTTGCCGTTGATCCCGGTCGCGTTGCTGCTTTCATACGCAGCGCTGACGACCAGCGTGTCGCCAGAGATAGCCATCGGCGAGCCAAAGTGGTCGCCCGTATTGGTATTCGACGCCTTGACATAAGCGTCCTGCTCGCCCAGTTCACGCGTCACCGTGATGGTGTACGTCGCCTGTCCGCCCGGTCCCGTCGCCACGATCGTCAGCAGATTTTTCCCCAAATTCAGCGCCACCGGCGCCGACGCCACACCGCTCACCAGCGCCTGGCCATTGACCGTCAGCGACACATCCGCCGGCGCATCGACCATCACCGTCACCGTCTGCACACTAATGCTACCCTGGACGGCATAGGCAAAGACGTTGTCAGCAAAGCCCACGAGCGGCGTGCCATTCAAGCTGATGCCGGACAACCACGGCTGGCACGCCCAGCCGCTGCCGAACCAACCGAGCGCGCAGGTGCAGCCGCTGCTGGGCGCGCAGGTCGCGTGGGTGTCGCAGGCGAGGGAGCCCGCGCACGTGCCTTGGTTACAGAAGTCAGGCTGGGTGCAGGCATTGTTGTCGCTGCACGGGATGCCGTCGACGACCGGGGCGTGGAGGCATTGGCCGGCGGCGCAGGTGTCGGTGGTGCAGGGGTTGGCGTCGTCGCAGGGCTTGTTGATGCAGGGATTGACGGGGATGTCGGGTGCAACGTCGGGTGGAACGTCGACGACAACATCGGTCCATGCATCGGTCTGTAGATCGGCCGCGTCCTGAACATCGATAACCGATGGCAGATCCGCCTGACCGTCTGCTCCCGGACTGACCGCCAAATCCGCACCCGCCAGGGCGTCCGCACCAGTCAGGTTCGCGAGCGCCACGGGCTGATCCGGCGTACAGCCGAGCGCGAACAGCAATGTGGCAAGGGCAAATAGGCGCATTCCGGAAACTCCATGCAGGCGGCAAACCGCTTGCGGCTCAGCGGAACACATAGACCGCGCCCGCGCCGGGCATGCTGTTGTCAGCCTGGTTGCCGTTGATGCCGGTGGCGTTGCTGGATTCGCCTTGGCTGGCGGAGGGGTCCCAGTAGGTTGCACCGACGACAACGCTATCACCGTCGGCAGCGACTGAACGGCCAAAGTTGTCATTGGCTCCGGGGTTCGAGGCTTTCAGATAGGCAGCTTGGCTCCAACTCGTTTGCGATCGCAAGAAGACGTAGGCGGCGCCCGCATCCACCGCGCTGTTGTTCGCCTGATTGCCGTCGATGCCGGTCGCATTGCTATCCTCCCATGGCACGCCAATCGCGATGACGTCACCGGCAATGGCGACCGAGTAGCCGAAACCATCATCCGACGCGGTGTTTGCTACTTTGAGATTGGCTTGCTGGTTCCAGGTCTGACCAGAACGGACAAAGACATAGACGGCACCGTTCCATTGGGTGCCGTTGTAGGAAGCAACGACCGCGGTGTCGCCGGAAAGCGCAACGGACCAGCCAAATCTGTCATCGGCATGTGGACTCGGTGCCTTGAGATAGGCCGCCTGACTCCAGGTCGCGCCGTCTTGCACGAACAGATAGGCCGCGCCACTTCCGGGCTTGGTCGTGGTCGATGGCTTGCCGTTGACGCCGGTCGCGTCAGTGGATTCGCCAGGGGCGCCCACGACAATCGTGCGGTCTGAAAGGGCGACTGACGCGCCGAAGGCACTCAAGGCATCCGGGTTCGACGGCTTCAGGTAGGCCTGCTGCGTCCAGCTCGAACCGGTCCGCGTGAACACGTACGCCGCGCCGCTGGTGTGGCTGTTGTCGGTCTGATCGCCATCGACGCCAGAGGCTTTGCTGGATTCGGTAGTGGCGCCGACGACGATCGTATCGCCCGAGATCGCGACAGATGCGCCAAACTGGTCCCACGCATCGGTATTCGACGCTTTGAGATAGGCTTGCTGGCTCCAGGTCGTGCCGGAGCGCACGAAGACGTAGGCCGCACCGCTCGACGGCGCATTCTCGTTCGTTTGGTCGCCATTGATTCCGGTCGCGCTGCTGGATTCATCGCTGGCCCCGACGACGATTGTGTCCCCAGAGATGGCGACAGAACCGCCGAAAAAGTCGTCGCTGCTGGTGTTCGACGCCTTGATGTAGGCCTGCTGACTCCACGTCGTGCCCGAACGGACAAAGACATAGACAGCGCCGCTCCACTTGGCGCTGTTGTCAGCCTGGTTGCCGTTGATACCCGTGGCGTTGCTCCCTTCGAGCTTGGCTCCGACGACGAGCGTGTCGCCGGAGATGGCGATTGCCGAGCCAAAGTAGTCGCCGGCGTTCGTATTCGATGCTTTGACATAGGCCTCTTGCCCAGCCAGCCCACGCGTCACCGTGATGGTGTACGTCGCCTGCGCACCCGGTCCCGTCGCCACAACCGTCAGCACATTCTTGCCCAGATGCAGCACCACCGGCGCGGATGCCACGCCACTCTCCAGCGGCTGGCCATTCACCGTCAGCGACACATCCGCTGGCGCATCGACCGTGACCGTCACTGTCGCCACGCTGATGCCGTAATGCTCGGCATAGGCGAAGACATTGTCGGCAAAACCTGCAAGCGGCACGCCGTTCAAGCGGATGCCGGACAACCACGGCTGGCATGCCCAACCACTGCCGAACCAGCCGAGCGCGCAGATACAGCCGCCGATGGGTGCGCAGGTCGCGTGGCTGTCGCATGCGAGTGGACCGGCGCAGGGATCGACAGGGACATCCGGCAGGAGCTCCGGTTGAACATCCGCAACGGATGCCAGATCGCTTCCAGCACCCACGGTCAGGTCGGCGCTCGCGATGGCATCGATATCGGCAAAGTCAGCGGCATTCACCGGCTGGTCCGGCGAGCAGGCGACCAGGAGCAGGACTCCGGCAATCCACACGGCACGCATCCTTGCCCTCCACGCTCAACCAGCAGCGTTGCCAGGGAACGGTACCACTGGCGGCAGGATGGCACAAACGCTCGGTGCGACGGAGGTGTCGTCGCCGACCTTCCCGGATTCGCGGAAAATGCCGGCCAAATCCGCCTTGACTGTCTCGCCCGCAAGCCGGAAGCTTCCAGCTCGGCTCCTTCGGAGGCTGGCCGTGAACTACCTGTCCCGACTTTCTTGTCTGCTGCTGCTGCTGTCCGTGCTCGTGGTCACGCCCGCGTGCAAGCGAAAAGCCACGTTCGATGATGGCTCGGGCCTGGACTTTGTGGCGGACGACGAGGACGCGCAGCTGGACGATGTCCAGGCGGATTGGGACGTCGTGGTGGATGTGCATCCCGATGTGCACCATCCGGACGTCCACGCCGACATTCACAAGGACGTGGATGTGCCGGAAGCGGTCTCGCCGGTGGACGATGCCGCGGACGACGATGCGTTTGCGGCTGAAGACGACGCGACGGACGATGCCAGTGCGGATGACGTCACCGATACAGTCGACGTGCCGGATGTGTTCCAACCGCCGGTGACGCTGCTGTTTATCGGCAACAGCTACACCTACACGAACGATTTGCCCGGCATGACGGTGTCGCTGGCCAAGAGCGTTGGACTCAAATGGTCGCAGACGTCTGAGACTGCCGGTTCAGCGACACTGCAGAGTCACATTGACCAATACGGCGCGCTGCCGCTGATTGCGGCGGGCGGACACACGTGGGTCGTTCTGCAAGGGCAATCGGTGGAACCAGCTGGCGATCCGGCGTTTCTCAAAGCCGCGGCGACGCTGGCGGCGGCGGTGAAGGCGGCGAATGGCGAACCCGCGTTCTACCAGACCTGGCCGCGCAAGGCGGGGGACGTGCTGTACCAGCAAACCTGGTCAGGTGGCTCGCCCGCAGCGCTGTTTGCCTTGTTGAAACAGGGCTACACCACGGCAGCGCAACAAAGTGGCGGCGTGCGCGTGCCGGCGGGCGATGCATGGATGGATTTGATTCCAAAGCATCCGGAAATTGAGCTGTATCAGGGGGATGGTTCGCACCCAACGGTGGCCGGAACTTATCTGAACGCGTGCGTCTTTGTTGGCAAGCTCGGCGGTCTCGACCCCACCACTTTCACCTGGACGCCCGGCGGCATCAGCGCCACGGACGCAGTGGCCATTCGGGCTTCCGCCAAGGCTGTGCTTGGGCCATAGTCTGTCCGCGCCCAGACGGGCGCAACGCGCGCCCTGAGCCATGCGGATCACGCCGCCGTTTCTCCTCGCGAGCGGTCCGCCAGACGTGAGCGTTTCGAAATCAAAAACGCCATCATCCCTTTCGACTCCAGCATGTTCTGCGCCAGGTGCGGGGAAACAAGTCTAGATGCCCGCGCCCGGGCCCATCACCCGGTGCTGGCCGAACAGCCCGCGGTCGGCCAGCCACGTCACGGCTTGCACGGTCGCGGCATCGAGGCCACCTTTGCGCAGCGACACCGTGCAGTCCGGCAGAATCGGCCGCTGGAACTCGCCCGGCGCGTCCGCATCCGTGGTCTCCACCAGCAGTTCCACCACGTCGTCCACGGCGAGATTGCGCCGCAGTTCGTCGCGTTCCGCGCGCTTCTCGAGCGGCATATCCAGAATCGCCACCATGCCGGCACTCAGCAGCAGGCGAATCGTCGCCGCCAGCAGCTGCAGATTGCCGCGGACGCTCTCGCCGTTGAGCACCAGCACCTGCGCACCGCGGTGGAACAGGCGCGTTTCCAGCGCATAGGCAAAATCCGCCCGCGCCTCCGGGCTGGCGCACGCGAGCATGATCGCCTGCGCGCGGTGGCCGTTGTGCGCCTCACGCGCGGCGCGGTCGATGCGGCTGAGCGACGACACCGTGTGGTCGTCCAACGGCTGGTCCGCCACCACCATGCCCGCCGCCACCGTCGCGTTGGTCAGCGGGTCGATGAGGATGAAGCTGCCCGTCTGGCGGTTGTCGTGATAGCTGTCCAGATACAACGCCTGCGCCGCGGATATGCGCACGCGGCTGATTTCATTCAACTGCTGCGTCTCCGCCGGCACGTGCTCGAGCGTATTCGTGTCGATGCGGTACAGCAGCTGGGCAATCCGCACGCGCACCGTCCGGGTCGTGTGCTTGATGAGGTACGGCCGCGACACGTCCAGCGGCGTGGCATCCATCCACACCAGCTGCGCGTCAAAATCGCGTTTCACCCACGGCACGCGCTGCGGATGGACCAGCATGTCGCCGCGCGAGACGTCGATCTCATCTTCCAGCAGCACCGTCACACAGCGCGGCGCGGAAACCTGCGGCAAGTCCGCGTCGTGCGTGTGGATTTGCTTGACCTTGCTGCGCGTTCCCGCCGGCAGCGCCATCACTTCATCGCCGACTTTCAGCGTGCCAGCCGCCAGCAGCCCGGCGAAACCGCGAAAATCCAGGTTGGGCCGAATGACGTACTGCACCGGAAAGCGGAACGCCTCGCGCACATCGATTTTCCGCGTCTCCACGGTCTCCAGGTGCTCCAGCAGGCTCGGGCCGCTGTACCACGGCGACACCGCGCCGCGGGTCACGACGTTGTCGCCGCTCAGCGCCGACAGCGGAATCCACTGCACGCTGGTGAACGCCATCTGGTCCAGAAACGGCTGAAAATCGCGCTGAATTTCCAGGAACCGCGTCTGCGAAAAGTCCACCAGATCCATCTTGTTCACGGCAATCACGACGTGCGGAATCTTCAGCAGCGACGCAATAATTGTGTGGCGCCGCGACTGGACCAACGCGCCGTAGCGAGCGTCGATGAGGATAATCGCCAGATCCGCCGTCGACGCGCCGGTCGCCATGTTGCGCGTGTACTGCTCGTGCCCCGGCGTGTCGGCGATGATGAACTTGCGCTTGGGCGTGGCAAAATAGCGGTAGGCGACGTCGATCGTGATGCCTTGCTCGCGTTCCGCCCGCAGGCCGTCCGTCAGCAGCGACAAATCGATGGGCCCCGCGGAACGATTGACCGTGGAGCGCTCAGCGGCCTCCAGCTGATCCTCAAACACGCCCTTGGAATCAAAAAGCAGGCGACCGATCAGCGTAGACTTGCCGTCGTCAACAGAGCCAGCGGTGGAGAAGCGAAGCAGATCCAAGGTGCGATTCTCCTAAAAATAGCCAGCGCGTTTGCGATCTTCCATCGACGCCTCGCTCACTTTGTCGTCCACGCGCGTGGCGCCGCGCTCGGTGATGCGCGTCACCGCCGTTTCCTCAATCACTTGCCACGGATCCGCAGCCGGCGACTCAATGCACGCGGTGCACGTCGCATCGCCGACCGTCCGGAAACGCACGGTCCGCTGCTCCACGGTCTCGTCGGGCAGCGCCGGCAGCAAGTCGGAAATCGGCAGCACCAAGCCGTTGCGGATCACGATGGGCCGCTGGTGGGCATAGTAAATGCTCGGAATTTCCAGCTTCTCCGTGGCGATGTACTGCCAGATGTCCAGCTCCGTCCAATTGGAAATCGGAAACACGCGAATGTGTTCGCCGTTGTGAATGCGGCCGTTGTACAGATTCCACAGCTCCGGCCGCTGGTTCTTGGGATCCCATTGGCCATGCTGGTCGCGGAACGAGTAGATGCGCTCCTTGGCGCGGGCCTTTTCCTCGTCGCGCCGCGCGCCGCCAAAGACCGCGTCGAAGCGGAATTCCGCGATGGCGTCCAGCAACGTGGGAATCTGCATCCGGTTGCGCGAATTGTCCTGGCCCGGCCGCTCGACAATCCGCCCGGCCTTGATGCTGTCCTCGACCGACCGGACGATCAGCCGTTCGCCCAATTGCTCGGCGCGGTAATCGCGAAACGCGACCACTTCCGGAAAGTTGTGCCCGGTGTCGATATGCATGAGCGGAAACGGGAATTTCCCCGGGCGAAACGCCTTCTCGGCGAGCCGCAGCATGACGATGCTGTCCTTGCCACCTGAGAACAGCAGACAAGGCCGCTCAAACTCGGCAGCAACTTCGCGCATGATGAAGATGCTTTCGTCTTCCAGCACTTGCAGGTGCGCCAGGGCTTGCAGTTGCGATTCGCTTGGCGCAGAAGTGTCCATCATGCCTTGGTCAAACCGGTGGAAGAACAAACGAACCGTGGCATCGTGCCCGGCGGCGGAGTAGTCTGCCATACCGGTGCCGAGTGTGCCAGCGATTCGGCGGACCGGAGGGATGTTCATGCGCTATCTCACGCTGTTATTGCTGATGACGGCCTGCAAAGCGACTCCGGCTGAACTGAGCGCGGCGCAGTGCGATCCGACGATGGACTTGGAAAAGTGTGACGATTCCTGGTCGCGGCGTATGACCTGCAATCCGGGAAACGGCCAGTGGACGCCTTTCGTGCTGTGCCAGGCGCCGCAAATCTGCACCTCAGCGGGCTACAACGACGCGGGCTTTGCCCTGACGGCGTGTGCGAATCCGTACGCTCAGGATGACGTCACCAGTAGCAGTGATGCGATTTGGATCGGTGGCACGGACGCGCAGGCCGGTGACGCGAATGGGGATGCCGACGCAAAAACCGACGTGAAACCCAAAGATTCGGTCATCGTGGATACCGCCACTGTGGACGTCCCAATCGTGACGACACTGCCCAATCAGTTGTGCTTTCAGAAGCATTGCCCAACCCAGACGCTGATGTGCCTGAAGACCTCGACCTGCATCGCGGCGATCGGTGCGGCGATGAATTGCGTGACCACTTGCGGCGGTGGCCAAGCCTGCCTCGCGCAATGTCAGGGCAATTGGACCGGCGACACTGCCGCCTTTTCCCTCGCGTCCTGCGGCATGCTCATCTGCGCGGGCGGCTGCGGCGACGGTCTGTGCGAAGCCACAGAGAACTCAACGAGCTGTCCAGGCGACTGCAAGACAACCGGCAGTTGCAGCGGTATTTGTGGCCAGAAATCGACCGACTGCTTCTGTGACCAACACTGCGTTGTCGTTGGCGATTGTTGCAACGACTACGCAGCGCTTTGCGGTGGCTGAAGCTACTTCTCGGTCAAGCGCACCACCAGGGAACTTGTATCCCAGCGCGCGCCGCCATGGGCCTGCACCTCGGCGTAGAATGAATCCACGAGCGCGGCCACGGGCACATCCGCCTGCACGCGCGCGGCCTCGTCGAGGACCAGCGCCAAATCCTTGCGCATCCAGTCAACGGCAAAGCCGAAATCGAATTGCCCGGCCAGCATCGTCTTGCCGCGGTTATCCATCTGCCAGCTTTGCGCGGCACCTTTGCCGATGACGTCCAGCACCAATTCCATCGGCAGCCCGGCCTTCTGGCCAAAAGCCAAGCCTTCCGCCAGCGCCTGCACCAATCCGGCGATGCAAAGCTGGTTGACCATCTTGGTGAGCTGTCCCGCGCCGGAATCGCCAATGCGTGTCGCGGCCTTGGCATAGGCCATGAGGACCGGCTGGACGCGCGCAAAGGCCGCCGCATCACCACCCGCCATCACCGCCAGGAGACCATTTTGTGCCCCCGCTTGACCGCCAGACACGGGCGCATCGAGGAAAGCGACGCCTTGTTCCGCGCACAGCGCCGCGAGCTCACGGGCCAGCGATGCGCTGGTCGTCGTGTGGTCGCAAATCACCGTGCCCGGCTGCGCGCTCTCCAAAATGCCATCCGGCCCGGCGACCACCTGGCGCACATCGTCATCGTTGCCGACGCACAGCCCGATGAACTTCGCCGTATGCGCGGCTTCAGCGGGCGTCTGCGCGACCTGCTGGCCAAACTCAGCCTGCCAGTCCAGCGCCTTCTGTGCCGTGCGGTTGAACACGGTCACGCGGTGGCCGGCACGCGCCAAGTGCCCCGCCATCGGTCCGCCCATCACGCCCAAGCCGACGAACGCGACTTTCTGCTGTGGCAGCGCTGGGTATTTCTTCTCGGCGATCAGCGCCATGGCCAGATTCCTTTGCCTTTGCGGTCACAACCGCACTTGCAGTTGCGTGACAAAACGCCAGTACGCCACATCGTGGGTCCACTGGCCCACGGCGGAATCGAAGCTCGCGGTCTGGGCGATCGGCAGGGTATTGCCTTCGACCCACTGCCTGGTCAAATCCAGCAGCAGACGCACCCGCGAGCCAAACTCCACGTTCAGCGCGCCGGACGCGACCAGATGATTGCCGACCGGATGTTCGCGGTCCGTGTCCAGCCACTCCACGC
This sequence comes from uncultured Myxococcales bacterium, assembly GCA_903924465.1. Lineage (GTDB taxonomy): Bacteria > Myxococcota_A > UBA9042 > UBA9042 > UBA9042 > CAIYBN01. Next base: position 11,713 of record CAIYBN010000013.1, read on the forward strand.
GCAGGGCGGGCATGACCACTGCGGTGCGAATCGGAATCCGGTAGGTGCCCAGCAGCCAGGCGCCGAGAAAGGTCCGGGCATCACCGCCCGCCTCCGGATTGCCCCGGTGCAGAAGATCTGTCCGGTCGCCGCCCAGCATTTCCGCGCGCACTTCCCAGGTCTCAAACTGCAACATCGCGTCGGCGCTCCACGCCCAGCCCGCGTCCTGCGGCCCATCGACTGGCCGCAGGCCCGGCGCAGTCGCCAACCGCCGCCACGCGACGTCCGCGCCGAGGTGCAGGTGCTTGGCCAGCGTCGATTCTGCGCGCGCTGTCAGCAGGCCATCCGGACGCGCGTCGGTCGAAATGTGATCACCCTGGAACGCGCCGAGAAACAGCTTCAGCCACTTCTTTTTCGGCAGCGGCTGAACGGCGACCATCGCGCCCATGTCGCGTCCGCCAAAGCCTGTGTCCTGAATCAGCGTGTCCGCCAGACCGGTGTCGGCGAATTCGTATTCGGCGATCGGCAGCAACTCCAACAACGAGTAGGACCTTTTGAACAGTCCCGCGGTCACCTTGACGCGCGACGCCGGCTCGACTTCCACGTAGGCCAGCTTCACTGTTTGGATCACATTTCCGTCGCGAAGTGAGGCAAAGTCCAAGAGAACTTTGCCGCTCAACCAGCTCGACGGCTTGGCCGACAGACGCAGGAACGCCCGCTCGACATGCCAGCCGTCATTGGCTTGCAGCAGGGTGCGCTCGCGCTGCAGCACGGACGCGGGCCAGGTCTGGCCATAGCGGGTCTGCAAGAGCGCCCGGATGCCCATCGGCTCGCTGTCTTCGTCGGCAAACGCATCGCCGGAGCTCGTCGTCATTTGCCGCGGCAGCGGGGCAGCGTCCGGCGTCTCGGCGTGGGCCGGCAGGGCAAAAAGAAGCAGCAACAGCGGCAGCAAACGCATCATGGCCAGACGATAGATGGAATCCCGCTGGACGTCCACTCGACGCCTGTCACGGCGCCTTCAGGAACGTCCCGACGAACCTCGTGCGCGTCTGCGCCTCCGCGGTCGGGCACGCCTGCGGCGACAGTTCAGCGCAAGTCAGCTGCGTCCGGCGCTTCGGCATGACAAAACCGGCAGAAGCGAAAAGCGATTCCGTCTGTTCCACGGTCGTTTCGCAGGTGCAGTCCATGTGATGCACCAGGCGTCCGCCGGGCTTCAGGAGGCGCAGAAACTTGCGCAGGTAGGCCACGTTGGTGGCGTTGGGCTGACGCTGGTCAAAACAGAGAGAGTCGATCATCAATATCAAGTCCAAGCTGTTATCTGGCAGATCATCAAGTCCAGTCTCACGTTCGCCGGGCACCAGCGTGAAGCGCATCGTTGCGGCATCGTCGCCCAGCGAGGGTGCTTGCCGCAGGTCTTCCAGCGTTTTCGCATCGAGGTCCGTGCCGTACACCTTGCCCGTCTTTCCCACGGCCTTGGCGATCCGCGTCGTGAACCAGCCGCCACCCGTGCCGATGTCGCCGACCACGAGGCCTGGGCGAAGCTGGAGCGAAGTTAGGATCGCTTCACGCATCCGGTCGACGGCGTCGCCCGGGTTGGCGTCCACACGCGCGGGACACAACGACGTCGACGCATCGCCGAGCCTGGCGCAGCCCTCGAGCGAGCAACCCGCGCCTACCCAAAGTGTCAGCCCCACCCAAATTGCGCGCATTGTCCGCTCCTCGACCTTGCGCACTCTGCGTTTGCGCGGCCGACGCGTCAACCGTTGTCCGCAGATCGGCGGCGTGAAAGGCAGGTGACAGCGCGGAAAAAGCATGGCAACTTGCTTGACGAGATGGGGGGAACACATGAAGACGCTTTCACATTTGGCATGCTCGTTCGCGGTGTTTGTCACCGCCGCATGTGGCTCGTCGACGACGGCCACGACAGCCGAGGACGCGGCGACGGCTGACGCTGCGGGCGGCGATGTCGGGACATCGGATGTGCAGTTTTGCACGGGCGCGACGACCTACCTGTACGAGCCGCAAAAGGCGCTCACAACCTTTCCGGACGATTGGTTCACGGTCGACGACGCGCAGTCCGGGACGGGCGTGCACGTCCATTTTGACTCGGCGACGATGCCGTGGATCGCCGCGACGCAGGGCCAGTTTGCCTCGGTCTACACCGATCTGAGCACGCTGGACGGCTGGGGAATTACCGCCGGGGTGATCCTGCGCTTTTCCGGTCCGCTGCAGGCCGATTTGCCGTCGGGGGACACGTCGGTGCAGTCGGAGGCGCTGGCGATTTGGGATCTGGACGCGACGCCGCCGACCAAGGTGCCGTTTGAGACGAAACTGACGGACAATGGCAACACGATGATTCTCTGGCCGATGCGGCCGCTCATCGAGAAGCACCGCCACGGCGCGATCGTTACGACGCAACTGCTGGATGCCAAAGGTGGTTGCATGGCGCCGTCGTCGGCCTTGCAGCATTTGCTTGTGCCGCAGCCGGGGGATGACGCGGCGGTGAAGCGCCTGCAGCCGCGGTATCAGGCGCTGCTGGCGGCGGCGAAAGTGCAGCCGGAGCAGGTCGCGGCGGCGGTCGTCTTCACCAGCCAGACAACGTCCGCGGCGTCCGTGGCGATTGCTGCCGACATCAAGACGCGCAGCTACGATTGGAAGACGAAACCGACGTGCGTCAAGGACACGCTCTATCGCGTTTGCGACGGCGTATTCAGCGTGGGCGATTACCGAGATGGTCGCAAAGTCGTTGGAACGACGCCGCAATCCTGGGGCGACTTGCCGGTGCGTATTTGGCTGCCGCTGGAGCAGACCAGCACGGTGCCGACGATGATCTTTGGTCATGGCCTCGGATCGGATCGCGGGCAGGGGCAGGACCTGGCGGAAGTGGCCGCGCCCGTGCATCTCGCGACGGTGGCGATCGACGCCGTGGGACATGGCGACCATCCCGGGCCCAAGCCGACTTCGAAGATCTTCGCGATCTTCGCGTTCTTTGGCATCGATCCGCTCGCGCAAACACTCGATGGCTTGCAACTGCGCGACAACTGGCGGCAATCGACGTATGACAAGCTGCAACTTCTGCGGCTGTTGCAGGCGCATCCGGATGTGGACAATGACGGCGTGGCGGACCTGGACACCCAGAAACTCATCTACCTCGGCGTGAGCCTGGGCGGCATCATGGGGCCGGAATTCCTGGCGCTCGCGCCGGAGATTCACATGGCTTGTCTGGCGGTGCCGGGTGGGCGCGTGTCCAGTATCATCGCGGAAAGTGGCGAGTTTTCGCCGCTCGTGCCGATGATGCAGCCGGAGGGAACGACCGACGGCGACGTGGCGCGGTTCTTTCCCGTGTTGCAGACGCTGATCGACCCGGGCGATTCCTGTGCCTACGGCCCGCACGTGCTCAACAACCGGCTGCCTGGGCAGGGCGACAAGGGGCCAAACCTGCTGTTCCAGATGGTGATGAACGACCAGTACGTGCCCAACGTCGCCAATCGGGCGCTGGCGCGGTCGATGGGAATTCCGCAGATGGCGCCGGTGCTGCAGCCAGTTGGCCTCGTGCCCAGTGCGCCGTCTGCGCCGTTTGCTGAGAATCTGGCGCCCGGTCAGACGGCTGCACTGTTTCAGTACGACCGCGTGACGACTTCCAAAGGCGCGCCGCCGGTGGTTGCGGAGCATGGCAATGAGCCGAAATGCCAAGAGGCGCTGCTCCAGGATCTGCACTTCTTGACGACGTGGCTGGAGAGCGGCAAGGCGGAGATTCTCGATCCGTACGCGGTGCTCGGCACGCCGCCCTTACCGACGAAGTGAGCTACCGCGCGAAGACTTCCAGCGGCACCGATTCTGCCGCGGCCGTGACCTCGATCGATTTGCCTGCTGCGGCCATGAGCTCACGGCAATGCGCGAGCTTCCGGTCGATTTCCGCGTCCACGTGCATCGGGTCGTGCGAGAAGAGCACCAGCCGCTTGACGTCAGCCTCGATGGCGATGGTCACCGCATCCACGTAATTTGTATGGCCCCAGCCGGTCTTTTTGGCGTATTCCTCAGGCGAATACTGGGCATCTGCGATGTACACGTCCGCGCCGCGCACCAACTCGACCAGTTCCTGATCCTGGCCGCGACCAAATTCGGCCACGCCTTCCGTCCGGATGACGGTCGGCAGCAGCGCGCGAAACGGCTCCGTGTCCGTGGCGTAGGCCACGACCAGACCATCCGCCTCGATGCGATAGCCAAGCGTCATCCCGGGATGATTCATGTACGCCGCGCGCACCGTGAATGGCCCGACCTGGAACGGATCCATGGCCACGTCGCGCACGGTGATCGTCGCGGCCATGTCGCCCAGCGCGACCGGGAAATACTCCGGATCCATCTGGCCGCGCAGCACCTTGTCCAGCGGCTTCTCGGCCGAGTGCGGCCCGTACACGTTCACGCGATTCCCGGGCACAAATGCCGGCGTAAAGAAAGGGAATCCTTGGATATGATCCCAGTGCGTGTGGGTGATGAGCAGGTTGACTTCCAGCGGCTTGCCGGCCGCCCCGGCCTGGAGCGAAACGCCCAGCGGCCGAATGCCGGTGCCCGCGTCGAGGATGATTTGCGCGCCGCCGTAGCTCAAAGTCACGCACGGCGTGTTGCCGCCATAGCGCAACGTGCCGGGCCCCGGCGCGGCAATCGAACCGCGTGCCCCCCAAAACGTCACCACGGCCTTGTTCAGGTGCTGCCGAACAATCGCACGCAGTGCCGCAGCTTCAAACGGCTTTTGCAGATAGGCCACCGCACCCATGTCCAGCGCCTTGCGTTTGTCGCTGGCATACGCCTTGGCTGAGACAACGATGATGGAGGACCGTTGCGTGGCCGGATTTGCGCGCAGCGACTGCAAGACTTGGTAACCATGCAATTTTGGCATCATCAAGTCGAGCAGGATCACGTCGGGTGGATCCCGCTGCGCCATCTGGACGCCCATGTCGCCGTCGTGCGCGGACGCCACGTGGTGCCCGTCCGCTTGCAGGATCGTCGTGATCAGCTCGCGAATATCCGGATGATCCTCGATGACGAGGATGTGTCCAGACCGCTGCGTAGCTGGAGCGTGCGTCTTCAAGTTCGTTCCTCCCGCGGCAGCCGCGAGCAACCGCCTTTGCGCCAAAGTACCACGTCACTGCACCCGCACGCGCTGCAAATAGTCGTCAAGTGCCCCAAGCGCCGAACGGACCGACGACATGTCCTTGTCCCGCGCGGCCATTTCCAGCGCGCGGCCAATGCGGCTGATGCCGTCGAAGCCATAGCTGCCGCCGGAGCCCTTCATGCTGTGGCCCAGCAGGCGTATCGCGGAAAAGTCTCCAGATGTCAACGCCTTCTCAATCGATCCGACATCCTCCCTGCGGTGTTCGAGAAAGCCCGGAATCAACGTGAGCAGCAGCGGATCGACGGTCACATCGATCGGCCCGTCGGGCGCTCCGTCATTCGGTTCGGCTCCGGCGAACAGGTCAGTCAACACGTCGAGCAGTCGCGCACGCCGCAAGGGCTTGGCGAGAAATGCCGTGCAACCGGCCTGTAAGCTCTCCTCACGCGCGACGTCAAGCGCGTGCGCGGACACCGCGATGATCGGCGTTGCCCGGCGGCCCACCTCGACTTCCTGTCGGCGAATCTCCCGTGTTGCCGCCAGTCCGTCCATCACGGGCATCTGCAGGTCCATCAGGATCGCGTCAAATTGGCCTTCTCGCCACTTGGCCACGGCCCGCGCACCGTCGTCCGCGGTTTCAACGTGCCAGCCCGTGTCGCGCAGAAACGCCTCCATCAGTCGCAAGTTGTCCGACGCGTCATCGACGACCAGCAGGGCGCGCGACGTGGCCGCCAGGATCGTCACTTGCTCCGCCAGCGCCGGCTGGGACGGTTTACGCATCCCCAGCAGCCGCGAGATCCCTTCCAGAAGCGCGCGTTGGCGCACAGGCTTGCGAAGCATCACTTGGATGCCCGCCTCATTCCGCCGCGACACGTCGCCCGCGTTCTCGTTCGGCGTGGCCAGCGCCATGCGCGGCGGTTGGCTGAGTCCTGCCTGGGAAACGCACAGGGCCGCGGCATAGCCGTCCAGCTCACCCATGTCCTGATCAAGAATCAGCACGTCCCAGGGCTGCCCGGCATCGTCGGCCGCGCGCAACTGCGGCAGCAGCGCACTGAACCTGGCGATATCGGTCACCGTAGCGCCGATTTCCGCGAGTTGCCTTGCCAGAGCTTGGCGAAACACGCTCTGGCCGCCCGCGACGACAACCCGGCAATGCTTCACTTTGTCCAGAAAATCAGTCGCCTCTTGGCCAGTCGACTCGCGCTCCTCGCGGCAAAACGGCAACGGCAAATCGACGTGGAACGTGCTGCCTCGGTTCACCTGACTTTCTACCCGAATCTGTCCCGACATGAGGCTGACCAGCTGCCGGGAAATGGCCAGCCCCAGACCGGTACCGCCGTGGCGCCGCGTGGACGACGCGTCGACTTGGGTGAAGCTCTCGAAAATGGCCTGCTGCATTGTCTCTGGAATGCCGCACCCCGTGTCCTGGATCGCAACGTGCAGGCGATCCGGTCCAGCGACATCGACACAGAGTTCCACGTGGCCGTTGTCCGTGAATTTCACCGCGTTGCCCAGCAGGTTGACCAGCACTTGGCGCAATCGCTGCGGATCGCCGATGACCGTTGGCGGCAGCGTCGGGTCCAGACGGCAGACCAACTCCAACTGCTTGGAATAGGCGCGCGGTGCGAGGAAATCAATCACCTGGTCCGCCAACTCGCGGACGTCGAACTCGATCGCATCGAGCTTCATCGCGCCGGCTTCCACCTTCGACAAGTCCAAGATGTCGTTGATGATTTCCATCAAGTGATCGCCAGCTTCACGGGTCGAGCGCACATAGCGTCGCTGGTCGTCGCTCAATTCCGTGACACCAATCAGCTCCGCCATGCCGAGGATCACATTCATCGGCGTGCGAATTTCGTGGCTCATGTTGGCCAGAAACTGGCTCTTGGAACGGTTGGCGGACTCCGCCGCATCTTTCGCCTCCAGCAGCTCCTGCTCGGTCCGTGTCCGCTCCGTCACATCGCGGCCGATGATCGAATAGAACCGGTTGTCGCGGTCCTGCCACATCGCCAGCGAGACTTCCAGGTCGATCTTCGCGCCGCCGCTACAGTGACCGACGCAACGGCGCGTTTGGCCCAGCCACATGGCGATGCGCGCGGCAAAATCATCCGTGTTCATGCCTTCCGGTCGCAATTCCGGCAGCAGCAGTTCCAGCGGCGCGCCCAGAATGGCCGACTCTGGATAATGAAATACCCGCGTAGCAGCGTAATTCCATTGAACAATCTTGCCGCGAACGTCGACCGTCATGATCGGGTCAATCGCCGAGTCCGTGACCGCCTTCAGCCGTTCGCGCGACGCCCGCAACTGGTCGTCCATCCGTCGCCGCTCGGCGATATCGCGACTGAGCGCCTGATTGGCCAAGGCCAGCTCGTGCGTACGATCCGCGACGCGGTGCTCCAGTTCAATCTGCGACGTCCGCAGCGACAGTTCGGCGTTGTGCAGTTTGCCGGCCGTCCACAGCGTGCCGGTGAGGCCAATCGCCAGCATCAGCACCGTGCTGATCATCGCGGCCGCATGAGTGTCGTACCAGTGCGCATCAACGGCGTGGTCGTGCAGGAGCATCAGCGCGGGCGTGAGGATGAGCACGGACAGGACTCCGCGTCGAATCCACACAGCGGTCGGGCCGTCGCCCAGCAGCCAGCGGAAGGGCATCGCCTGCAACGGGGAGGACAGGCGCGCACAGACCAGGGCGAGGATCGTGAGCGCGGCCGACACCCGCAAGTGCAGGGGCGTCACCACAGTGGCCACGAGCGTCGGGCCAAAGACCCAGCCGACCAGACTGACGAGCGCGGGCGGAAGTGCAGCCACTGCCAGGATCGCGGACAAGCGGGTCCACTTCGGCCTCTCGGCACAGAGGCGGCTCGCCCCGATCAGCCAGACCGCACCCACGCACGCGGGTGTGGGTTCCAAAGTTGTCGGCAGCGGCCAAAGCAGGATGCAGATGTTGAATGGCCAGTGAAATGTCAGCCACATGCCGGCAAAAGTGGCAGCAGTCAGCACAATCCCCGTGAGCAGGACGCGCGTTTTGCGTGAGAAGCGCAGGATGCTGTCCGGCGCGTCGGCCAGATGGACCAGCGCCAGCAGCAGCGTGTTGACCGCGGAAAGTGGCGGCTGGATCGCAGCTTCGCCCATCAGCGGCAGTCCGACAGCCACGGCCGAGACCAACGCAGCCAGGACCGCGCCAATCGTCGCGATGCGCCGCGTGCGCGCAACTTCGATCGAGGCCGGGTCTGGGCTGTGAACGTCGTTCATCGATCCTTCAGGTCCGCACAGACGGTGAGTCCGTCACGTCTTGCTTCACGGGCAAACCACACTGTCATGGGCAGAAGCCAGTCATACGCGACAAGCGCGGAAGGTTCGTGCCGCAAATGCCGTCGGCCGTCAACTGTCGTTCGAACTTGTGAGCAATTGCGCGCTTTTGGCCAGCAGCTCTTCCGTCCTGGCGTGGTAAGTCCGCCAATTTGCGAGGGCAATGCGATCAGCCAAATCGCCGGAGATGTCTTGCCCCAGCAAGGCGCGCACGGCAGTCAGGTCATCTGGGTCCACGTACTTGGGCGGAATGTGCGCAGAACTCAAGCGGTTCAAAGTCGGCAGGTGCACCAACTGCACGGTTGGATGTGGCGACCTGCGCCAAAATCCCAAGAGCTTGTAGGGGTCCGTCGGTGCGTAGGCCAGCTGAGGATGGAACGCGACTGCAACGAACTGTGGGTCTACACCTTCGTTCCTCACTTGCGCCACGGCTTGATCGCTGCTTTGCCGGACCAGCCGTTCAAAGTGCCCCGCGTCCAAGGTCACCGCGGGGCAAAGGATCAGCGCGATTTCCCACTGTTTTTCAGCCCGCAGCGGCTGACGGTGCAGCCCGACGAGCGCGGCCGTCAGGACTTCCGGCAAGTCCGCGTCGGTGGCATCCAGCACGTCGCGCATCATGCGGTTCTCTTCCCGACACCGCCGTGCATACGGACAAATGCCGAAAGCTTCGATCAACTCGGCCTGCCAACGCGCGTTCTCCGCAAGCACTTTTTCCCGATCCACTTGCGGCATGAAGACCCCTCGCGCACTACCTTGGCTCAGGACGGTCGCCGGGGCAAGCGTTGCCGTCGTCGCCGCAAGCGGGTAGCGTTGTCGATTTGGCTGCGGCGTGCCGCGTGAAGACATGGGAGACTGATTGTGATGGCTGAACACGACAATCCACTTTTGAGCGAAGGCGCTTTGCCTCGGTTTGACGCGATCGCGGCGCATCACGTGGAGCCGGCCGTCCGGCTGGTCTGCGCCGAGATGGCGCGCGGTCTGGAGGCGCTGGAAGCCGATGTGCAGCCGACGTGGCAAGCGTTGGCGGTGCCGTTGGAACGGTTGCAGGACCGGCTTGGCCGCGTGTGGGGCACCGTCGGGCACTTGATGGGGGTTGCCAATAGTCCGGAATTGCGGGCAGCGCACGACGCTGTTCAGCCGTTGGTGGTGGAGCTGTCGATGCGGGCAGGGCAGTCGCGACCGCTCTACGAAGCGTGGAAGGCGCTGCGCGACGGGCCGCTTTGGGTCACGTTGACACCCGCGCAACAGCGCATCGTGGACTGCAACGTGCGCGACGCGGAGCTATCGGGCGTGGGGCTGGATGGACCGGCGCGGGAGCGGTTCAACGCGATTCAGCTGCAACTGGCCGAACTCGCGACGCGGTTCTCGAACCACGTTCTCGATGCGACCAAGGCGTGGTCCCTGGATCTGGCGACGCGCGAGGAGGTGGCCGGTCTGCCCCCCAGCCTGTTGAGACTGGCTGCCCAGATGTGGCGAGAAGCCCATCCGGAGGCGCCGTCCAGCGACGGCGAAGCGGGACCGTGGCGGATCACCTTGGACGCACCGCTGGCCGGGCCGTTCCTGCAGCACAGCCAACGCCGCGATCTGCGGGAGCGCGTGTACCGCGCGAGCATCACGCGAGCGAGCCAGCCGCCGCATGACAACACGCCGCTGCTGGATGAAATCCTCGGGCTGCGGCTGGAACTCGCGCATTTGCTGGGTTTTCACGACTACGCGGAGCTGTCTCTGGTGCAGAAGATGGCGGCCAAGCCGGAGGCCGCGCTGAACCTGCTGGAACGGCTGCGTGGTCAGTCTCTGGCGGCGGCGCAGCGCGACCTGCACGATTTGCGGTCCCTGGCGCGGGAGTCGCAGCAGCCGGAAGGACACGATCTTCAGCCGTGGGATGTGGCATTTTGGGCGGAGCGGCTGCGCGAAGCGAAATACGACTTCAGCGATGAGCAGTTGCGACCGTATTTTGCCCTTCCGACCGTCCTGAACGGCTTATTTGCCCTGGCACATCGCCTGTTTGGCGTGACGATTCTCGCCGCCGATGGCGAGGCGCCGGTGTGGCATCCCGATGTGCGGTTCTTTCGCGTCGTTGACGAGCAACGGCAGGAAATCGCAGCCTTCTATCTCGATCCGTACAGCCGTCCGGCGCACAAGCGCGGGGGCGCGTGGATGGACGAGTGCGTGGGCCGAAGCGCGGCGTTGGCGCAACCAGACGCTGCCGTGCGCTTGCCTGTGGCCTATCTCGTTTGCAACCAAACGCCGCCGGTGGGCGATGTGCCGTCGCTGATGACGTTCGGCGAAGTGGAGACCTTGTTCCACGAGTTTGGCCACGGCCTGCAACACATGTTGACGCGCGTGGAGGAAGGTCTTGCAAGCGGTATTCGCAACATTGAGTGGGATGCCGTGGAGCTTCCAAGCCAGTTCATGGAGAACTGGTGTTATCACGAACCCACTTTGCGCGGCCTGACGCGTCACTACCTGACCGGTGAGCCACTGCCGTTGCCGTTGTTTCAACGCGTTCTGGCGGCGCGGGCGTTCCGGGCCGGTAGCGACATGCTGCGGCAACTGCTGTTCGCACTGACGGATCTGGCTCTGCATCACGGCTACGAACCGGGCCAAGGCTTGTCGCCGTTTGACGTTTACCGCGACGTGGCGAGTCGGACCAGCGTGCTGCAGCCGTTACCCGAGGATCGTTTTCTGTGCGCATTTAGCCATATCTTTGCCGGCGGTTACGCTGCCGGGTACTTCAGCTACAAATGGGCAGAAGTACTGAGTGCCGACGCCTTCGCGGCGTTTGAGGAAGCGGGATTGGACGATCCGACGCAGGTCGGGCAGATCGGCCGGCATTTTCGCGACACCGTGCTGGGCCTCGGCGGCAGCTTGCATCCGACAGACGTCTTTCGGGCCTTTCGCGGCCGCGACGCCTCGACGGAAGCGCTGCTCCGCCACTACGGGCTTCTCGCCGCGGCATGACCGACGTGTGACCAAAATTCGCCCCGGTTTCGCACGTTCTTCATTCAACCACTTTTCTTGGACGAAAATCGGCGTAGCATCGAAGCGTGCAGAGCAACGCCGTTGGCGGCGATCGGGTGCGACATGAATGCCATGGGAGACTTGCCTATCCCCGAGCGGAACGATTCGCTGGTCAGCGACACCGGTTTCTTTCAGGATTTGGCGGAGACGATCCACGAGGCGCTCTACGTTTCAGAAATTCCTTCGGCAAAATTGAGTTACGTCAATCCGGCATTCGAGCGGCTCTTTGGCTGGGGCGCCGCGGAATACAACGTAGATCCAACGCACTGGCGCCGCATCATTCATCCCGACGACGCCGAGTATGCAGGCCGCGTCCTGGAGCGATTGGAGCGAGGCGAGACGACGCGCCCTTACCGCATTCGCCGCAGCGATGGTGGATGGCGCTGGGTGCGACTGCGGCATTTTCCGCGTCGGGATCGCCACGGCACGCTGGTGCGGTTGGTGGGCTTGATCGCGGACATCACGGAGGAAATGGAACGCGCCGAGGACGCGCGGAAGGCCAACGAGAGCCTGCAGCGCATCATCGAGGTCTTGCCGGTAGGAATTCTTGCATACCGCTTGGATACTTTGATTTTTGCCAATTCGATGTTGAGTCAACAGCTGGCCGTACCGCCGGCAGAACTTCTCGCCATGCCGGTGCGGGAGATCATCGACACCTTCTTTCGAGAAGATGAGCGGTCGTTGGGGCAAGAGCGCCTCCGCGAATCGAGGCGGGGCGGCCACATGCCGCCGGTTGAACGGCACCTGCGCGCGTCGGACGGTGCGGAGCGGGTGGTCGAGCTTCAGACGATTACCGTGGACCTGGACGGCATGCCGGCCCAAATCACCATTGTCCGCGATCTGACGGAGCAGCGGCGCCTGGAAGCCCAAGTGGCTCAGGCAGACCGGATGGCCGCGCTGGGACGGATCGCTGCGGGTGTCGCACACGAACTGAACAACCCCTTGTCCTATGTGCTGGGCAATCTGGAGGTCGCGGGTGAGGAACTGCCCGAAATGCTGAACGAATGCCTGATGCTGCAAGGAAAAACCCAGCAGGATCAGGAGCTTGGCCCGCGCGTGTCGAAGCTGAGCGAACGGCTGCGCAATTTGGTGTCCGTCGTGCACGACGCGAGCGACGGCGCCGATCGTGTGCGCGCGATCATGCGGGATCTCAAGAGCTTTTCGCGTCCAGACACCGATGACCGCCGGGAGCCCGTTGACATTGCGCGGCCCCTGGACGCGGCGGTGCGGATGGCGTGGCGGGAAATCCAGCCGCGGGCGCGCCTCGTGCAGGATCGTCAGAGTGTGCCACTGGTCCTGGGCGTGGAAGGTCGCCTGTGCCAGGTATTCCTGAATTTGCTCGTGAACGCCGCGGAGGCGCTGCCGGACGGTGGCAGTCACACGCATGAGGTCCGGATCAAGACCGCAACGAGTGCGAGCGGCGACGCGGTCATCGAGATTTCGGATACCGGTCCAGGCATTGCGCCCCAGCAACTGAGCCATCTCTTCGAGCCGTTCTTCACGACCAAGGGCGCGGGGCGAGGCACCGGTCTCGGTTTGTCGATCTGCCACGACATTGTGCGCGCGCATGGCGGCCAGATTGAGATCGTCAGCGCCGCCGGTGAAGGAGCGTGCTTTCGCGTGACGCTTCCGGCTGCACCGAACGTGCTTCCGACGCCCAGTCCGCAAGCGACGCGCCGTGGACAAGTCTTGATTATCGATGATGAACCGCATGTTGCCGCGACTTTGCGGCAGTTTCTCGCCCGCGATCACGACGTGACCGTGTTGTCCGGCGGACGGGAAGCGCTCCGGCTGATTGCCGACGGCAAACGATTCGACGTCATCTTCTGCGACCTGATGATGCCTGACGTCAACGGCATGAACTTTCACCGAACGCTGATGGCCGATGCGCGCGATCAGGGCGATCGCATCGTCTTCATGACCGGCGGCGCATTGACGCCTGTCATACGTGAGTTCCTCGAGCAAGTGCCAAACCGCCACATGGAGAAGCCGTTCACCTTGGGGGACGTCCGCCAGGCTGTGTCGGAATTGTTGCAATAGCCGCACGATCTCCGGACATTTCCGCGCAAACTCAGTGACAAATGCTTGCGACTCGGCGTCGAGATGTGTAGCCTATTGCGATTGCGAGGTCGCCATAGGCGAACGCTCGCATCGCCCCAAGTCCCGTGACACGACGGGAATTCTGCGACTTGGCTGACACTCTTCAGCGGGTTGCGCCATCTGACGGCCGCTTTGACGGAATTTTGACGAGGAATTGAAGATGATGATTCGCACCACCCTGGCCGCCTTGATCGCGGCCTCTCTGGCCCTCAGTGGCTGTTCCAGCTCGACCACCAGCTCCGGCGGCGGCGGCACCACCGACACGACGACGGCGGACGACACGGTCTCCGACACGACGACCGGCAACGACACCGTTTCGGGCGACACGACCGCCGACACCGGCAAGGACGCTGGCAAGGACACCGTGAAAGCGGACGTCGGCCCGCCGACGGCCTCGTGGGGCACCTGCACGATTTCCGACACGGCTTGCATGCAGGGCTGCGTTCCGCAGGCGTGCTCGGACGCCGGCTCGGCGTGCCAAGCGGACAAGAAGTGCACGGACCTGCAGACTTGCTTCCAGAACTGCGGCAAGACCCCGATCGTGATGCCGCCGCAGGATGCGACGCCCGTGGCGCAACTCCCCGGCGAGACGACGGACACCTACTGCCAGCGCGTCTGCGAAATTCAGGGCGGCCCGACGGCGCTCGCGGAAGACCAGGCGTACATCGAGTGCGTCATCGGCATGTGCCTTGACTGCGCCACTTCGGCGACCGACGGCATTCCGAAGGCGTCCTGCCAGGCTTCCTGCGGCCTCGAGAACTACTGCCTCGACGGCTACAACGCGTGCATCAACGACGCGGATTGCGTGAACACGTATGGCTGCATGCTGTCCTGCGCTTCGGGCGATCAGGCTTGCCAGACCGCGTGCCAGAAGGCTGCTCCTGCGCCCGCGCTCGCGCTGCTGAAGACCTGGAACGACTGCGAGACCAAGTACGCCAAGACCTGCGTCGCGCCGTAACGTTTCTGCTCGTTTGCCAACGCCCGTCCCTGCCGGTCATCGCGCAGGGGCGGGCGTTTGGCTTTTTGCCGCTGCCCGCGCGAGCGTGCGGACCGCCGTCAATACCGGAGGTTCGATCTTGCTCTTTGGCGACGCGATCCTGGAAGGGGCGAACTGGGCCTCTGGCGACAAGCCGAGATCGGCTCGCACTTCACTCCACGGCGACAAACGTTGCGCTGCCTGGCAGCGAGCGGGCAAAGTCGCGCAGGGCGGGCGCCAGCTGCTGCGCGGCCGCAGGCGTCGTGGCAAAGAACGACACGCGGTCGGAACTGACGATGGTGGGCGTGGCGGTGAGGCGCAATTCGCCGAGCTTTTGCCAGCTGGGCGGAACGGTCGCAAACCAGCTCTCGTAGAGCATCACCAGGCCGACGTCGTGGCGCCGCGTGAGCGATGCCATCCAACTGCTGTCGCGTGAAGCGAGCCGGGCGTGAAACGCTTCCGACGACGCCAGCCCCCACATGTCGAGCACATAGCCGTCGCGGCGGAAGGCCACGAGGCCGATGTCGTTGACGGCAACGGGACCGAGCACGCCGCTGCTGGCAAATCGCGCCATTTGTCCCTGTTGGCTGAAGATGTCGGACGAGGCGCCGGGAATCCGCCGCAGATCCCAGCCGTACATCGGCACGGTGAGCGCCCACATCGCGGCGAAGGCCAACGCTTCGAAACGACGGCTCCGAAGCGGTGCAGCGTCCCTGAGTCTGAGGCCGGTGGCGAGGCACCAGCTGAAGCAGACGATGTACATTTCGTAGCGGTGAAACCAGCCGTAGCGGCCCGTGACCAAGTGCACACCGATGGCGACCGCGCCCAGCACCGCGAGCCGGCGGAGCCCCAACTCGCTGCGGCGGAGCCACGCGAGCCTGAGAAGCCAGATGGCGACGGCCAGCAACGCCAGCCCAGCGGGATGCGTGAGACTGGTCCGCAGGTTTCCGGCGAGACGGGCCAGCGGGCTTCCCGGCGCATCCGACGCCAACTTCAGAAGCACCGACCCTGGCAACGCCGGCAGGCCGAGATGGACGAGGAAGCCGGAAAACGCGGCGAGACCGGCAAGCGCACCCGCGAGTGCAAGCGACGCGCGCGCGCGGTGGCCACGGGCGAAGAGCCAGGCCGAAGCGAGCAGGGCGATTGGCAAATCGTCGTAGCGAATGAGCGGCGTGAGGACCAGCGTCAGGATCAGCCAGCCAGGAGCGGTTCGCCGCGTCAGTTCGCGGAGCAGTCCGGCGGCAATGACGGCCAGCGTCAGCGCCTGCAACACGTGTTCCAGACCGAGAAAGACCAGACCGACGAGGTTCGTCCCGACCAGGAAGGAGAGGAGCAGCAGGCTGTGCGCGGCCAGACCCAAGCGGCGGCCAGAAGCGTCCAGCGCGTCGGCGACGATGCGGTCAAACACGAACAAGAGAGCGCAGGCGCACACCAGATTCACGATCAACGGCAGCCAATCCGCATGAGCCTGGGTGGCAAATGGCGCGAGCAGAAAAGGCCACAGGACGCTGGATGAAGGGGACGAGAATTCGCCCGCGTTCAAGCCGTAGTGGCCTTGGGCAATGCGACGTGCCAGCGCGAGATGGATATAGGGATCGTCCAGCGAGTAGACGAAATGGCCGGAAGTCTTGACCAGTATGCCGAGAAGCACCACGCCGGTCAGAACGGCGAATGTCGTCCAGGCCAGGTACAAAGGCGCGTTCGTCCTGGATTTTCGACTTTCGCCCGGCGGGCCGTGCATGAGCATCCAAGTGCGGAAAACGCGCGGCGGAAAGACCCGCACGGGGATCGTACGCGCTGCACTTGGGGCAATCAAGCTGGGACGGATGGGCGCGGAAGAAGTTGACTGACCGCGACCCGACCGCCAAACTTCCGGGACGCGTTGCTGCGGATTCGGGCGATGCGTTGGCGGGCAGGCCGGCCAATCCGCGCTGTGATTCCTCGTCCTCCACCCGAGCGCGCGATGCCCGAGAAACTGACCACAGCCGCCTTGGAACCCGTGGAGACGGCGGATGCGCTGGTGATCGGCGCGGGCATGTACGGCTGCCACATCGCGTGCCTGTTGCGGCAGCAAGGCCGGAGCGTGATTCTGGTCGATCGCGAGCCGGAGTTGCTCACCCGCGCGTCCTACGCCAACCAAGCGCGCGTGCACAACGGCTATCACTATCCGCGCAGCGTGCTGACGGCACTGCGGTCGCACGTCAATTTCGCCAGATTTGTCGAGGAGTTTCGGGCGTGCATCGACGACTCGTTCCAGATGTATTACGCCATTGCGAGGCAGCACAGCAAGGTGACGGCGCGCCAGTTTGAGCGGTTTTGTCTTGCGGTCGGCGCGCCGCTGACACCTGCCTCTGCCGGCGTGGCTGCCCGTTTTGACCCCGCGTTGACCGAAGCGGTCTTTGCCGCGGAAGAATACGCGTTTGATGCCAAGAAGCTCGCTGCCGAGATGCGCGGGCGGTTGGCGCACTACGCGGTCGATACCCGCCTCAGCCATGCACTGACCGCGCTTGTCCGGACAGAGCAGGGGCTGGAAGCGACGCTGCAGGCGCAGGGCCAGGAGAGCCGTATCGTCGCGCGCCACGTGTTCAATTGCACGTATTCCAACCTGAATCGCGTACTGGCGGCTGGCAATCGACCGTTGATTCCGCTCAAGCACGAGTTGACGGAGATGGCCCTCGTCGACGTGCCGCCGGCGATGAAAGACGTTGGCGTGACCATGATGTGCGGGCCGTTCTTTTCGATTATGCCTTTTCCGTCTCGCAACTTGCACACGCTCAGCCATGTCCGGTACACGCCGCATGGCGCGTGGCACGACCGCCCGGGCGAGCCTCTGCGGCACTTGCATGATCCGCAGTACTTTCAGAAGTCTTCGCGCTTTGCGCACATGGTGCGGGACGCGGCGCGCTACATGCCGGAACTGGCGGCGTGCACGCAGCGCGACTCGCTGTGGGAGGTCAAGACGGTCCTGCCGCAAAATGAGAACGACGACGGCCGGCCGATTCTGTGGAAACGCGACGCCGAATGGCCGCAACTGGTCAGCGTCATGGGCGGGAAGATCGATAACGTGTATGATATGGCCCCCGAGATGGCCACGCTTCTCGCGGAGGAATCGTGAGCGAAAACCCGCCTGCGCCTGCGCAAAAGCTCTCGCATCTGTTCGTCTCCGTCGTGCTCGTGCTGCGCAACAACGCGGATGTTGCCGCGGCGCGCGTAGCGGAAATCCTCCAGAAGCTCCACGCGACGTATGAGAATTACGAGTTGGTTGTCGTCGATGACGGCTCGGACGATGCCACGCTGCTGTGCCTGCAGCCGCTGCTGACCCAGCATATCGGCCTGCGCATTCTGGAGCTCTCGCGGCATTTTGGCACGGAAGTGGCGGTCACCGCTGGGCTGGAAAATGCGATTGGCGACGTCGTGCTGACCATGACGCCGTTTGATCCGCCAGACCGCATGGCCGATTTTGTCGCCGAGGTGCAGAAGACCGGTGGCATCGTCAACGGTGTGGCCGAGCACGACGACAAGCGGCGCCATCCGCTGCGGCAGTGGGGATCGGCGCTCTACCACAGCGCGTCGCGTCGGTTCCTGGGCATCGACATCGTGCAGGACGCCACGACGTTTCGGGCGTTGAGCCGTTCGGCGCTGAATGCGGTCGTGCGCATCCGCGAAAAACATCGGTATCTTCAGGTCTTTGCCCCGTACATCGGTCTGTCGATTGGCTACCTGCCGTACCGGCCGTTGAACGTGCGCGGCAAGACACAGCTGATGCCGATCCTGCAAGCGCTGAACCAGGCGATCGACGTCGTGGTGACGAGTTCGCTGCGACCGTTGCGCGCGGTGACCTGGCTGGCGCTGGCGGGAAGCGCGCTGAATGTGCTGTACGTTGGCTATGTGGCGCTGATTGCCCTGTTCAAGGCGCACGTCGCGGAGGGCTGGATTACCCAGTCCCTGCAAAATAGCGGCATGTTCCTGATGCTCTTCCTGATTCTCGCGGTTTCGTCTGAATATCTGGGGAGGCTGCTGACGGAATCGCGCGACCGGCCGCTGTATTTTGTCCGGCAGGAGTCCACGAGTTCGGTCCTGGTGCCGATCGCGCATCGCCGTAATGTGACAACGGAATCTCGCCACGACGCTTTGCCCAACCAGGAGGATTTCGTTCGATGACCGCGACAGCTCCACGCGAAGTGCCGACGTTCGTTGCCCGCGAATTTGCGCCGAAACGCACACGCTACTGCGTGGCCGTGCCGGTCATCAATGAAGGCGAGCGAATTCTCGGGCAACTGCGCAAAATGCAAGGGCATGCCGAGCTCGCGGACGTGGTGATCGCCGACGGCGGTTCGACCGATGGCTCGATGGAACCGCAGCGGTTGCAGGAACTCGGCGTGCGCGCTCTGCTGGTCAAGACTGGTCCTGGCAAACTGGGCGCGCAAATCCGTATGGCTTTCGCCTGGGCGCTGGAGCAGGGCTACGATGGCGTCATTTTGGTCGATGGCAACGACAAGGACGAGACGGGAGAAATCGCGCGTTTTATCGCAAAGTTGGATGATGGCTACGACTTTGTCCAAGGCTCGCGGTTCGTGCCCGGCGGCCAAGCTGTGCGCAATCCCGCGTCCAGGCTGTGGGGCATTCGCCTGCTGCACGCCCCGGCGATTTCCCTCTCGGCGCGCCACCGCTACACCGACACGACCAACGGTTTTCGCGCCTATTCGCGCCGCCTGCTGACCGATCCGCGCATGGCGGTCTTTCGCGACGTGCTGGCCGGCTACGAACTCCACTATTACCTGGCGATTCGCGCGGCGCGCCTGGGCCTGCGCATCTGCGAGGTGCCGGTGACGCGCATCTATCCCGACGACGGCACCGTGCCGAGCAAGATTGCCGGTTGGCGCGGCAACGCCAAGATCCTGCGCGTGCTGGCGGACGCTTGCCTGCATCGCTTTGACCCCTGAAGGTTGCGCGAGGCGACGATGAAGACCGCGCTCATTGGCCATACCGGCTTCGTGGGTTCCAATCTGGCCGCGCAGGCGGATTGGGACGATCTGTACAATTCCAAGAATATCCATGAACTTGCCGGTAAGCACTACGATTTCGTGGTCTGTGCCGGCGCGCCCGCGGCGAAGTGGCTCATCAACCAGAATCCCGACGCGGACCAGGCGAATTTGCAGACGCTGCAGGATGCGATCGCCGCAGCGGACATCGCGGAACTGCTGCTGATTTCGACCATCGACGTCTATGCGGCGCCGCTTGGCGTCTACGAAGACACGCCCATCGACGTGACCGGTCACCACGCCTACGGCCTGCACCGGCTGGCGCTGGAGCAATTCTGCACGGCGACGCTGCCGACCACCGTCGTTCGCCTGCCGGGCTTGTTTGGCAAAGGTCTGAAGAAAAACGTGATTTTTGATCTGCTGCACGGCAATCAGGTCGATCGCATCGATCCGGAGGGGAATTTTCAGTACTACGATTTGAAGCACCTTTGGCGCGACATCGTGCGAATTCGCCAGCACGGGCTGCGGCGCGTCAACATCGCGACAGGGCCGACGTTGACGCAGCGCATCGCCAGCGAATTGTTCGGCATCGAGTTGGCGCCCAAAGCGGGGCCGCGCGCGGCGTACGACATGCGCTCGCGCTACGGGCACGTGTGGGGGCGCAGCGACGATTACCTGTATGGCGCCGACGAAATTTGGGCCGATCTGGCAGCGTACGTGGCCCAAGCCCAGCGAGGCGACGGATGAACCTGTGCATCTCCAACATCGCCTGGCGCGCGGAGGAAGAGCCGCAAGTCGCACGGTTGCTTGCGGCGCTTGGTGTTGCCCGCATCGAGTTGGCGCCGTTGCGCGCGGTCGCGACGCCGTGGCAGCCGGACAAGGATGAAGCCTTGCGCTGCCGGGCATTTTGGGCGGCGCATGGCATGCAGATCGACGCACTGCAGGCGCTTCTCTTCGGCCGCGATGGCATGGCCTTGTTCGAGACGCCGGAAGCCCGCGCCAAGATGCTGGAGCACCTGCGGGGTGTCCTGCAGCTCGCCGAGTGGCTCGGCGCGCGGCGCTTGGTGTTCGGCTCGCCAGGGCAGCGTCGACGGGGGCAGTTGACCGTGAACGCGGCGCACGAGATTGCCGTGGCATTTTTTCGCGAAGTGGCCAACATCGCTGAGAAACACGGCGCTTGTCTGTGCATCGAGCCCAATCCACCGACCTATGGCTGTGACTTTGTCACAACGGCCGCGGAAGGCGCTGCGCTCGTGCGCGCGGTGGACAGTCCCGGCTTTGGCCTGCATCTGGACGCAGCGGGCCTGTACCTGGCCGGTGATGACGGCGCGCAGTCTATCCACGACAGCATGGATTTGCTTGGCCATTTTCACGCCAGCGCGCCGCAGTTGGGCCACGTCAACCGTGCGTCTCCGGTGGATGTTCCTGCCTTGCTGGCAGCGCTTGCCTCGCGTCGGTACGCGGGCGACGTGTCCATCGAAATGCGCGCTGAGCCGCAACGCTCCAACCTCGCCCGGGTCGCAGAGTCGGTTGGCTGGCTGCAAGAGCAGATGGCGGTCCTTCCTTGACGGTCAGGGCAGGTGCGGACACACGGACCGTTCGCTGTGACCGTCCACGAGCACGTACGGCGCCATGCGGGCCAAGTAACGGGCCTTGGCTGGCTCATCCATCCGCTTGAAGTTGCCCGCAGTGAGCGCCGTCCGCAGCCCAGTCACTGCGCCGTACCGCGTCGCCAGCGTGTGGTCCGTGAAGAGGAACACGTGGCCGGGCAGGGTCAACTGGCAGGCGCGCAAAGCCGGGATCCGGGCCTCCTCGGCCTGCACACGGGCGCGCGCGTCGTGGCCGGCGCCCACCTGAGCCAGAAACGCCGGCACGCCCAAGGCGAGCGTCACCAGCAGGACAATCAGAAGCATGCTGAACGAACGAGGACTTGCGTGATCCAGCACCGCCGCCAACAGCACCGCGGTGGCGACCAGGAAGAGCGGCGTGAAGTAGCGGCTGTCGAGATAACCGGTCAGCAAGTACGGCGTGAGACAACCCGCGCAGCCCAGCGCAAACACCAGCAGGCGGCGCAGTTTGGCGGGGGGAAACTGGCGAATGCGCCAAGCCACGGTCGCCGACAACAGCCAGATGGCGGAGAAGTTCACGGATGCATGATAGACCAAGCTGAGGAGGGGACGCACGTTAAACGCGAGCCGCGAGAGCCACAGCTGCGGGTTGTCCTGGGCGCGAACGGTCGGGATCGCGGGAAAATCGAGAACGTTGGCGGCAAGGGCGGAAGAGGCGATCCAGCCGTTGTCAGACACCCAGAATCGGCCGAAATAGATTTGGCTGTAGAAGATCCACGGCAGGCAGCCAATCAAGAAGCCGAGGAGGTACTTGGTCCGACCCGGCGCGCGCCAGTTGAGCATTCCGTTCGCGGTGATGAAGGCAAGGCTGAAGACCAGGCAGTCGAAACGGACAAGTGCGGAAGCGCCAAGCAGGAGCCCGCAGGCGAAGGCGCGGCCGCTCACGTGGGCATAACCGGCGCCAGCGAGTGTCAGAATCGCCAACGGAATGGTGCGCCCGGCAAAGAGTTCAGCCAGATAGCCGGGGTAGGAAAGGAGCGAAGCCACGAGGACCAGGGCGGCGAGGCGCGGCAGGCGCACCGAGTCGGCCACCCGAAACGCCAGCCAGCAGATTGCCAACGTGCTGGCGATGTTGAGCCCGATCGCGATGCCTGGCCGGGCACCGAGAACGCTCTGCAGGAGTGCCAGCAGGACGGGATAGCCGAACGGAAACGACGCAGCGTGGTCGCCGGGCAAATAGCTGCGAATCGTATTGAAGGTGTAAAAGTGGCCCGAAAAGACCGTCCGCGCGAGTTCGAAAAGCGACCAGCTATCGGGCGAAAAGCTGGCGATGCCGATGGACAGGGCCGCGCCGCTGAGAACGATGCCGAAGACGACCAGCAAGCCGCAGA
Source organism: uncultured Myxococcales bacterium (assembly GCA_903924465.1). Taxonomy (GTDB): domain Bacteria; phylum Myxococcota_A; class UBA9042; order UBA9042; family UBA9042; genus CAIYBN01. The sequence continues at coordinate 34,149 of CAIYBN010000013.1, forward strand.
TGGCGCCGCGACGGTGGAGCAGGGCGTCCAGGAGGGCGCCGACTTGGTCCAAGCGTTCGGTCAAGGTCTGCAACACCGCGACGCCAACCCCGCCCACGTTCACATGGCCCGGCGAGTCTGAAGGCCGCCGTTTGGCGCGTCAAGCGCTGCACACAGCCTGACCGAACTTCGAGCTCTAACGTACGAACCGCGCCGTCTCACCGGAGGTGTACGCTCAGAAACGTCCAGCCCAGGCCAAGCCGCCGCCGCCGGGCAACAGCAGCGTCGCCACTTGTCCGGTCGCAGGCTCATCGCCGGTTCGCAACGCGAGAATCGCGCCAACGACCAGTCCCGCCGTGCCCGCGCCCAGGGCACACGCAGCACCGACGCGATTGCGCACAATCACCGCGTGATCACTGTCCAGCTTCGCTGGCGAATACTGCCCGGCAGCTGACTCGCGATTCACGCGCCCGTTCACGGCCTCCGTCCACCCCAGCCAGGCCGCGCCACCCACGACGAGCGCGGCACCTCCTCCCACCAGAGTCCACGGAAGCCAATTGAAATCCGTCGGGTTCCGCGGTTCGTTCACCGCCGCGACCGGTGGCTGCTCCGGCTCGATTATCGCCACCGGCGCCGTGACCGTCGGCTGAAGCCGTTCCGGCTGTGGCGGTTCCGGGGGCGCCTTCGGCGTCTTCTCCGCCGCCAATCGCGCTTCCACGCGCGCGAGTCGCGCCACGACCTCGTCGTGATCCGGACCCGCGGGCACTTTCTCCAAGTACCTCTGGAACTGCGTTCGCGCGTACTCCAGCTTGCCCGCCTCCTCCCACGCGCGCCCGGCGTTGCGCAGGCGCACGAACTTGTCGTTGCCCAGCGCGTACGCTTTCTCAAAGAGTTCTGCCGCTTCTGGAAAGCGTTGGTCCTTGAATGCTGCGGCCGCGTCGTCTGCAATCGACTTGCCCAAATCCTTGGGTGGGGACGCAGCGAATGCGGTGGACGAGCAGAGTGCCAACCAAAGGAAGCACGGAATGATCGCGCGGCGTGTCATTACAGGGCCTCATCTCCATTGGGTTTTGCCGCGTTCGGCTTGGCGGCCTTGTGCGCCTTGGGAACCACTTTCCTCGTTTCAGCCGCCGCTGTCGGCGTAGCTGGAGCCACAGCTTGCGTCTCGTACGGAAACGTCAACAGCGCCGAACGCAGCGCGGCGTCGGCCTTGGCGAAACGATACTTGTGCACGGCCTCAGCCACGCAAGTTGCCAGTGCGCTGTCGTTCGGCTGTTTGCGCAGCTGCACGTCCGTCGCCCGTCCTTTCGCGTCGATTTGTACGACTGCCTGAACCGCGCCGTTGGGATGACAAGCGTGAACGGCCCCGCTGAGGTCACTCACTGCGGCGTCGACAAGATCCGGCCGGAGCGGCGTTGCGGTGGCTGGCTGGCTTGGTTCTGGCGCTGCCGGCTGCACAGCGACGGCAGGTGTCGGGGCTGGCACACCGCTGGCGGGCGACGACTTGCTGGTTGCAAACCAGACGCCAGCAGCCACAAGTAACGCGGCAAGTGCCCATGCCACAACGGGATACGCCAGGGATCGCTTGGGCGATTTGGACGCATCCGGGGCCGTTGATGCATTCGCCTTTGCCGGCGCCCGCAAATCCAGCGTCGCGTCCAAGTGCGGAGGCATTTGCTCCGTCGGCGGCTGCAGCTCCGCTTGCCTCGCGTCCTCCGTGTGCGGCGTGACTGTCCGCGGCGGCAGCGGTTCTGTGCGCACGACCGCCAGATGCGGTGCCGACGTGACCGCCACTGCCATCGGCTCCGCGATCGTCTCATTCAGGTCCAGCGGCGTCACCGCACGCAATTTCGCCGATCGCGCCCGCCGACCACCCAGCATCCCGGCCTTTTCCTGCACCTCTTCCAGCGCAGCACGCATGTCCTCGGCATCGACAAACCGCTGGTTCGGCTGTTTGCGCAGCGCGCGCATCACCACCGCTTCCAGCCCCGGCGGTAGCTCCTGCGAGCACACGAGGCTCAGTGCCGCCGGCTCCTGTTGCACCTGCGCCATCATGGTTTCCACTGGACTCGGCCCCGACAGCGGCAATTCACCCGACAGGCACTGGTACAGAATGACGCCCAGCGCGTACAAATCGCTCCGGCCTTCCACGCCTTTGTTCAGCACCTGTTCCGGGCTCATGTACTTGGGCGTGCCCACCGTGAAACCGGTGCGCGTCAGGCCGCCGTCATCGCCCTGGTCAATCGGCTTGGCAATGCCAAAATCGATGACTTTGACGAAATCGTCTTCACCGTGCACGTTGCACAGGAAGATGTTGTCCGGCTTCAGGTCGCGATGCACCAGCCCCGCCTGATGCGCTTCCGCCAGCGACTTCAGCACGCCAATGGCAATGTGAATCGCCCGTTCCGGCGGCAAAATCCCGTCGTCGATGAGCACTTGGCCCAGTTCCTGACCGTGCAACAGCTCCATCGCCAGGTACAAATGGCCGGCGTCGGTTTGGCCAAAATCGTAGACGCGCACCGTATTGGGATGACTCAGCTTGGACGCCGTGCGCGCTTCCTGCAGGAACCGTTTGACTTGATTCTCATCCTCGCCCAAGTTTGGCTTGAGGACTTTCAACACAAGTTCCTGCTGGGTCACCACGTGCGTCGCGCGGAAGACCGCGCCGAAGCCGCCTTTGCCGAGGAGCTTGTCGACGCGGAAGCGCCCGCCGATGATTTCGCCGGTCTGGACAGTGTCGATCGCGCCGGCCACGCGCGCCAGCGTCGGAATCCCGTGTTGCGGACACATCGATTCCGGCGTCTTCAGGCCGCACTGCGGGCAGATTCGCTCGGTCGTCCTGGGTTCGCTCATGCCGCCCGCTCCTGCTTGGGAGCCTAACTTGATTCATCGCAACCGGTCAAACGTGGCCGCCAACTCGCGCAGCTTCGCTGCCAGTTCAGGCGTGAGCACACCCGCAGGCAAACGCCACGTCCAATTGCCCGCCGTGACACCGGGCACGTTCATCCGCGCTTCGCTGCCCAGCCCGAGCAAGTCCTGCATCGGCACGACCGCCGTCTGCGCGACCGATGCGTACGCCGTCTCGACCAGCCGCCACGCAATCGTCGCGTCCTCCACCGGCCCCAAATATCGCCGCACGCGCGCCTGTTGTTCCGGCGTGCTCAGCCACCAGCCCAGCGCCGTATCGTTATCGTGCGTGCCGGTATAGACCACACTGTTTGGCTCGTGGTGATGCGGCAGGAACGGATTCTTCGCCGTGTCGCCAAAGGCAAACTGCAGGACTTTCATACCCGGCAGACCGGAATCGAGGCGCAGTTGCAGGACCGCTTCGTCCATCACGCCCAAATCCTCAGCAATCAGCGGCAATTCACCCAGTTCGCGTCGCAGCGCCGCGAAGAATGACAGGCCCGGCCCCTGCTGCCAGGCGCCGAATGTCGCGTCCGGCGCGTCATGCGGAATCGCCCAATAACCTGCAAAGCCGCGAAAATGGTCCATGCGCACGACGTCGACGTGGCTCAACGTGCGCCGCAACCTGGCGATCCACCAGCGATACCGATCGCGCGCCATCGCTGACCAGTCATACAGCGGATTGCCCCAAAATTGGCCTTTTGCCGCAAAGTAGTCCGGCGGCACGCCCGCCACGCAGTGCGGCTGCCCGTGCCCGTCCAGTTGAAACAGGTCCGGCTGGCTCCACGTGTCCACGCTGTCGGCATCGACGTAGATAGGCACGTCACCCCAAATCTGCACGCCGCGACTCCGCGCGTGACCGCGAATCCACCGCCATTGACGGTCAAACAGGAACTGGAGCGCCACGTAACGCTGAACTTCGTCGGCCAGTTCCTCGCGTGCTTGGGCCAGCGCCTGCGGATCGCGCATGCGCAACGGTTCCGGCCACTGCCACCACGCCGTCTGGCCTTGCTGCTGGCGAATGGCCTGGAAGAGGCCCGCGTCAACCGCCCACCGCTGCTCACTGAAGTACTGGGCAAAGCGCGGCCACAGCGGGTGCTGGCGATCCCGGGTCAGCCGTTCCGCGGCCAGATGCAGGAGCGGCTGCTTCAAGGCGCGCGCAGCTGCAAAGTCCGCGCGGTCTTCGGCGGTTGGCGATGGGACCACTTCAGCTTCGCTCAGCAAGCCATCCGCGACGAGGCCAGACAGCGCCAGCAACCACGTATTTCCCGAGAGTGCGGAAGGACTTGCGTATGGCGAATCGGCACTTCCAGGTGGGACCAACGGCAGCACTTGCCAGACGGTCAGCCCCGCCGTCGTCATCCAGTCCAGCAGCGCCGGCACCGCGCCCAGATCGCCCATGCCGTGCGCGCCGGACAGCGACGTCGGATGCAGCAACACGCCCGCGGCGCGCGGAAACAGCGGGTTCGCCATCAGCTATCCACGCGGACACAAGGTCGTCATGTTCACTCCGGCATCCGCCGTGCCATCGGCACGCGCCGCCCACCGCCAAAAGCCTTGCGCGTCACACGCAGCACCGGCGCCGCCTGTCTGCGTTTGTACTCGTTGCGCTCGACCAAACGCACGATGCGTTCAACCGTGGCGCGATCGTAGCCCGCCGCGACGATCTGTGCGACCGGCCAACGCTCCATCACGTGGAATTGCAAAATCGCGTCCAAAATCGGGTAGGGCGGCAGCGAATCCTCATCTTTCTGATCCGGCGCCAGCTCCGCCGACGGGGGCTTGGTCAGCGTATCGTTTGGAATCACTTCACGTTCTGTGTTGTAAGTCCGCGCCACGTCATAGACCAGCGTCTTCGGCACGTCGCCGATCACCGCCAGCCCGCCGTTCATGTCGCCGTACAACGTGCAGTAGCCGACCGCCAATTCGCTCTTGTTGCCCGTTGTCAGCAGCAGCGCACCAGTCTTGTTCGACAGCGCCATCAGCACCGTGCCACGCGCGCGCGCCTGGAGATTCTGATCGGTAATATCGGCTGGAGTCGAGGCGTAGTGGGCAAATTCATTGCTCAACGCTTGATGAAATGCCTGATAAGGCTGCGAAATTGAAACAATCGGACAGCGAATCCCGAGATTCTGAGCCAGCGTCAATGCGTCCGTCACGGATCCCGCGCTGCTATACGGTCCTGGCATCGCCAGGCCCACGACGTGTTGCGCCCCGAGCGCTTCCACCGCCAGCGCCGCAGTCAAGGCCGAGTCAATGCCGCCCGACAAGCCCAGGACGACGCTGCGGAAGCCACATTTGTTGACATAATCACGCAGCCCCAAAACAAGCGCCCGCCGCACTTCCAGTGCCGGCGCTATCTGCAATGCCTCAGGAATCTGAATAGTTGGCGTACGTTTCGTCGTGATCTCGCGCGGCAGTTCGACGCACAAGTCCATCTCGGCGAATGCGTCCGCCAGCGCCAGCACGTCGCCTTGGGCGTTCACGGCAAAGGAACGGCCATCAAAGACCAGAGAATCATTGCCGCCGACGAGATTGCAGTACGCAACCGGCACGCTGTGGCGCTGCGCAATGCCGCGCACCAGGTTCAAGCGGCGCAGCGGCTTGCCGATGTCGAACGGCGAAGCAGACAGGTTCAGGATGCAATCCGCGCCGGCCGCAACCAGTTCAGCGACGGGATCGACCGGATAACGCGGCTGGCCGTCGTCGTCGTGGTGCCAGATGTCTTCGCAAATGGTCACGCCGACGCGGCGACCGGCGATGTCGAGCACTTCTGCAGTCGTACCGGGTTGGAAGTAGCGATCTTCGTCAAAAACGTCGTAAGTCGGCAGCAGCCGCTTGCGGATCGTCGCGACGAGCTTGCCGTCGGTCAGCACCAGCGCGGCGTTGATGGCCGGACGGCCAGGTTCGTGATTCGGCAGCGCCACACCGGCAATGAGCGTCAGACCACGCGAGGCATGGGCCAAGGTCGGCACGGCGTCCAGACCAGCTTGCAGGACGTCCGGACGTTCGAGCAGGTCCAGGGGCGGATAGCCGGTGACGGCCAACTCCGGCGTGACGACGACCTGGATGCCGGCTGCGCGCGCCCGTTCGCAAGCGGCCGTGATGCGCGCGAGGTTGCCGGCGAAGTCGACGATGGTGGTGTTGAACTGGGCGAGGCAGATGCGCATGGGACGGTAAAGGTAGCATCGACTGGAGTTGCGGCCAAGTCAGCACGCAAGGCGGGCAGCAAAGGTGCTGAAGCGCCCTGCTCTTGTCCCTTGTTATGCAGTTTACATAATACCTATTATCAGACGTTATGATGCGCCGAGCAGTCACACGCCTCAACTCGTTTCCGCCGCCAAAAAAATCCGTTCATCCGGCGACGAGTCACCACGCCGTGCCTACGGACACCGCGATTCCAGCTGCGGCGATAGCCAGCGTCCGAGCAACTCCAGCCCATGTTCGTTCAGATGCGGATCGTCCTGCCGCTGCAAGAAGACCGCCTGTTCACCCTGTGTCCGGACGACCTCGTCAACCATGGCCTGCGTTTCCAAGACGGCAATGCCTTCGGACTTCAGGATATCGCGCAGCCGTTCGGCGTCGTGTTGAAATTCTGTACGCCTCAGGCTGCGACGGTTTGGCATCATCACGGCGACGACCGGTATCTGATTTGCGCGTGTGGTGCTCAGCAAGAACTCAAGCGCCGAGCGGTAATCTGCCAAAGCCTCGGCGCGCGGCGAGTTCGGTCCCGCCGATGCGGTACTGGCCCAAAGGAACTGGCGAGCGACGGCCCGGACAACCAACGAGTACGAGGCCAACCAGTGCAGCGGAAATGGCGGCGGGCTGAAGCGCAAAATCTCCTGAAACCGTGACGAATCGCGAATCGGCTCTGGACACCGCTCCCGCGTGCCTGCTTTATCGGTCACCAAGACCGACCGATCACCGCAATACATTCTCGGCATGCCGATTTCCAGAAGGTCGTTGCCGGCGAACACATGCAACACGACCATCCGAAACGACGATCGCGCCAACCAACGTCTGGCAATCGCGGCCTGCAGATCCAAGCTCGAATTGCCCAATCCGGTATTCAAGTGGCTCGTGCCGGGCGCAAGTTTCTCGAGCCAAACGGTCAAGCTGCGGCTCCGGTCGACGCCTGAGCCCTCCAGCATCGAGTCGCCAATGTGAAGCATTGCGCGCGGTTGAAGGTCGATCGCCTCGACCGCCGGACAGCCTTGGGCATCGCCGTTTGGCGGCCCCCAGAGCGCACAGAATCCTGGTTCCCTGACGGCGGCAGCGGTCGCAACATCGCCGTTCAAATGCCACGGCGGGCCCAGCGGAACCGTGATGCCAGGCTGGTTCACGTGCAGCACACGTAACGCCCCTTCAAGCAGAAGCAGCCCGAGCACGGTTGACGTCAGCGTCAGCGCCACCCGCGTGGCTGACACGCGCGTGAGCACGACGAGCCAACAGAGAGCGGCGAGGCAGCCCATGGCCACGCCGTCCCACAGCAGCCAGAAGCCGCCCAGCAGACTGCCCGCAACACCGAGAGCGAGCCAGAGTACGGCACCCAGCGCGAGGAAAGTCACACCGGGCGCTTGGCGTCTCCTTCGAAGCGGTAACGCAACTGCGAAGGCCAATGCAGTCGGCGCCGCAAGCCAGATGCACAGCGCGAGCAACAGCGACGGCGGTTCAACCGGAGCATGACGCGGCGGGGACGTCGTTCGCCAAGGATTCGCGAAGGAGCGCAAGACGGCCACAAGCCCCGCCGTCGTCTGCGCGTCCGCCGAGGTCGCGGTCAGGCACCCTGCCGCGATGGCCATGCCGACACACTGCGGCGTCGGTGGCGCAATCCGAAAGTCCACGCAGGCGTGCCCAGCGGTACACGCCCGCCCAACGATGGACTGAGGTCCAATCGTCGCGCTATCCAGGGACCAGGCGCCCTGGGTCGCGCCAAATGTGCGTTCCAAAGCCGCGCCGGCCGAAGGTGGCAGCACTGGCGTTTGTGCCCAAGCTGACGGTTCCATCCACGTCGCTGCCGCGAGAATAATCAATGCAATATCAAGGCCAATCGTCCGACATCCGGCGCGCCGATGGTCAAATTTGACGGGTTGCACTGCGGTATGGCCGAATTGAGTGCGCGTGACGTCCATTCCACCTTGCGATCTGCCTGGTCTGCCGCAAGAAGAGACGCGAGCCATCGCCGAGTGAGTTTGAACTGGGCAAATTCGCCCGTCAAGCGGTTGGGAAATGGGCGCGGAATGGAGTGCTGGGGCAGCTTGATCCGGTTTCGGGACGCTCCGTCTGCGCGTGCGCTCGCTGAGCAATGCGGCGACGCGCTTCGCCCGGCTCGGGGCGCACTTTGCGACCTTCCGGTCGCTCCCCGCCTGCACAGCGTCACGTCATGCCGCCTGGCAACCAGTTATCGCAGGCGATTCGTCCAGGCCAGTCGCGATCAGCTGTCGGTTACGCTAGACTGCCACCCCCTCCGGATGGAACCGTCGCTGAGCTGTGTCATGCCTGAATCTCACATCCTGCCCATGCCGCGCGCAATGCTCGGTCACATGGATTTGCCGCTGGAGCTGGGCGGATTGCTTCAGGACGTGACGTTGCGCGGATTTGCCTATGGCCAGCCGCTTGGCGCAGCGCCCGTCTTCGTGCTGGCGGGTGGCATTACCGCCGACGCCATGCCGCTGGGTGACGGTCAGCAGTCAGGCTGGTGGCAGGCGTTGGCGACGGCGGGCTTCCTGCAGGTCGAGCGACACACAATCCTCGCGCCCGGTACGCTGGGGCATGTCAGCGATTGGCCGGCGCTCCGGACGCTGGACGGCACAGACGCGGTGGATCTGCCGCAGTTGACGCCGTTCGACCTGGCCGAGGCGACTGAGGCCTGGCTGACCCAGAACGATTGCCCCAACGGCATCACCTGGATCGGCGCGAGCGTGGGCGGACTGGTGGGCTTGGCGTTGGCGATTCGCTATCCCGCGCGGATTAGAGGTCTGATAACGATTTCCGCCGGACACCTGCCGGATGGCTGGGGCACCGGCGTGCGGCACCTGCAGCGGGAAATCGTCCGCGATGCGTTGCGCACGACGTGGCCGACGGCGAAGGACCGACGGCTGGGTCTCGCAACGGCGATGAAGCGTGCGCGCCAGCTCGGCTTGCTGAGCTACCGTGGCCGGGATGAGCTCAACACGCGCTTTGGCCGTTTGGAACCGGGCGCGGCGCTGCCGCCCATTGCAAGTTACCTGGAACACAACGGCGCCAAGTTCGCCGAGCACTTTTCGCCGCAGCGGTTTCTGCTGTTGAGCGAGGCGATTGACCGTTTCCATCTCGCCGAACGCGACGCCCTGCCCGACGTGCTTGCGCGCCTGCAGTGCCAGGTCACCGTGGTCGGCGTGCCGTCTGACCTGCTGTTTCCTTGGACGATGCAAGTCGAGCTGCACCAACTGCTGGTCGTCGCGGGCGTTCGTTCGCAGTTGCTGACCTTGACCTCCGATTTTGGCCACGACGCGTTCCTGGCTGACCAAGCGCGTCTGGCGCAACTCCTTCTGGAACATGGCATTTTGCAAGAGGACTGAATGACGAGATCACTGCGTACGGTGCGTTTGGGGCTGATTGGTCTGGGCGTCGTCGGTCAAGGCGTGCTGGAGTTGCTGTCGCGGCAGCGCGCGGATTTGGCGCAACGTTTCGGCATCGCGCTGGTGCCCGTGGCCGCGTGCGTGCGCGACGTGCAGCGCGACCGGGGGCCGCACGCTGCGGGTCTGGAACTCGAAACGGATCCACTGAAACTGGTGCAGCGAGCGGATGTGGATATCGTCGTCGAGTTGGCTGGCGGGCTGGCGATGTGGCCGGCGATTGAAGCGGCGCTGCGCGCGCACAAGCCGGTGGTGACCGCGAACAAGGCGCTGATTGCGCAAAAACTGGGCGAGCTGGTGAGCTTGTCGCAGGAGACCGGGACGCCGGTGCATTGTGAAGGTGCGGTGGCGGCGGCGTTGCCGATTCTGCGGTCGCTTGGCCGGCGCGTGGACCGGATCACGCAGGTGCAGGCGATCCTGAATGGCACGAGCAACTTTGTCCTGACGCGGATGGAACAGGACGAGATGCCGCTCGACAAGGCCGTGGCGCTGGCGCAGCAGAAGGGGTTTGCCGAGGCGGATCCGTCGGCGGATATCGATGGTCACGACGCGGCGGCGAAACTGTCGATTCTGGCGCATCGCGCGCTGGGCATCTGGTCAAAGCCGGGCGCGTTTCCTGTGCGCGGTATCCGGGAACTGACCCCGGCGGATTTTGATTTGGCTGAAGCGATGGGCCACCGCATTCGCCACATTGCCCACGCAGACGAATTGCCGGATGGTTCTGCGGAGTTGGCCGTGGAGCCGATGCTGCTGCCGGACTGGCACTTGCTGGCAAGCGTCGAGGAAGAATACAACGCGGTGTACCTGACGTGTGAGTCCGCAGGCGACTTGAGCTTCTTTGGCAAAGGCGCCGGTGGCTTGCCGACGGCGACCGCGGTGGTGGGCGACCTGGTGGATGTCGCCTTGGGTACACCGACGTGGTGGCCGACGCCGAATGAGCAGCCGCTGGCGGATCCGGCGCTCCGTCACCGTCGCCACTACGTGCGGATTCACGGCAACCGGCAGATGGTGGCGCGGCGGATCGAGGATCGCCTGCGCAAGTCCGGATTTTCCGTGCAGGATCGCGCGACGGTCTTGTCCGTGGGTGAGACGATGAACCTTGGCTTCATCGTTGGACCGTCGGAGACCGGGCCGCTGCTCGACGTCGCCGCGCAACTGCTGGACCTGGAGAAAGTGTCGTCGGTGCTTGTGCTGTCGATCGCCGAGTAGTCGCCCAGTGATTTGCACCGACGCCGTTGGCAATGGTATCGTGCACCGCGTCCGAGCACCCTGCCCGCGTTTGCGCGCCGTGTGTTTGGCTCCCCTTTTCACGAGGACGAATTCCGATGAATCGCGCAGTAGTTTTCTGGACCGGGATTGTAGGTATCGTCGCTGTCATGGCGACGGGCTGCGGCAATACGACCGAGACCCACGCGGATCAAGATGCCGTTGCGGATGTCGTTGGCCTCGGCGAAGGCGTCACAGCCACCGATGCTGGCGACACGGCGGGCGGATCCGATGTCGCGAGCACCGTGCCCACGACCTACACGCCGGTGTGCAAAGCGGACGGCGACTGCACCGGCGGCCTTTGCGTCAACGGCGTGTGCGTGGACACACCGACCGAAGTCGGCAATCTGACCGACCCAAGTAACGACTACGAACCTTCGACCGAGACGCTGCAGTTGGGCTGCGTCGACCAACCGCTCGCGGCCATGCTCACCGGCTTGCCGGACATCAAAACGGTCACCATGTGGGGCATCGTGGATCGCTTTGGCGGCGGCGACATCACGTCGAACGTGGAAGTGGACGTGTTCAAGCTGCAGGATTTCCATCCGGAAGCGTGCGCCGGCATCACCGATAGCGACTTGCGCAACGCCTGCTTCCAGGACGAAACCAAGGTCGGCAAGCCGATTTCCCACACCGTTTCGCTCGATCCGGATCAACCGGCGGTCGATGCGCAGATCAACCTGACGAGCAAGTCCGCTGCGGGCGCGACCTGCGCCATCCATTTCGACTGCCCCAACGGCTACGACTGCCAGAAGACGACCGGCGACGTCGGCAAGGTCTGCGTGAAGGCGCACGGCGTCTATGCGCTGGAAAATGTGCCGACGAACACGGAGCTCGTGATTCGGGTTCGCAAGCACGATCCGAGTTCCGACTGGCATGACGGCTACTACTGGGACATCGTGCTGTTTTCGGACCATTTGGACCCGATGGGCGCTGGCCACCAGCCGACCAAGTACATCGGCACGAACACGTACCACGTCAATCCGACGATCGTCGGCCAAGGTCAGTGGCAGTTGGTGCCGACGACGCTGGGCATGGGCGACATTGCCGATGGCGATGGCGTCGTCGGTGGGCGCATTCGCGATTGCGGCAACTTGAAGCGCGGCGGGTATCCGATCCACGACGCCAAAGTGGCGCTGGGCATTCCGCCGCTGGGCATGGCGTTCTTCAATGACAACGAGGACGACACGGTGCCGATCAAGAACAAACAGTCGACAGACACGCTCGGACGGTTTGCCGCGGTGGATCTGCCGCCGGGTGCCAACCGCGTGTCGGCGACGGTCATGGTCGGGACGAACACGATCAAGCTGGGCGACCAGGACGTGTTCGTGGTGCCGGGCGCGCTGATGATTGTGTCGCTGCCGGGGCGAATTCCGGTGCTGACCAAGTAACTTCGCCTGCGTTGGCCAGATCGGAATCGGGGAGATGCCATGCGTATTCTGCTTGTGATGTCTGCGGCCGCCCTGCTGACCACGGCGTGTCAGTCGCCGCCGCCGCCGGTCGAGCGACCGAAGCGCGTGCCAACCGCTGGCAATGCGGTGTTGCCGCCCACTCCGAATTTGAATCCGCCGCAAGCGCCGGAGCGCTATCCGGATGGCGCCTGGTCCGTGCGCGGTCTGCTCGCGGCGGACAAGACGGCGCTGGCAGCCATCGATCCGGCGAGCCAAATGCCCGTGAGCCTGCAGTTGCACGGGACGGTGGCTTCCCTGCACGCGTGTCCGCTGACGGAGAAGGTGTGTCGGCCGGCGCCGTATCTCGAGTTGACTGACAACAAGTCGGGCCAAGGCCGGCGGCTGTTGGTTGCCGGCGAGCGCGACCTGGAAGCGCGGCATTTTTCCGTGGGCACAGAAGTGACGGTCACGGGCCACTTCGCCACGGCAAGCGCGGATGGCACGTATTTTGCGCCAGACGGGCTGATCCTGCTGGATCCCCTGCCGCCACCACCAGACGCCGATGCGACGAGTGCAAAAACTGACGCGAAGTAGCGTTTGGCTACTGCTTTCCCTTCTGGCGACGGCGTGGAATCCGGGCCTCGCGCACGCGCAGGCGATCGACCGCGGCCGCGAGCCGGACGTGCTGCGGCTGCTGCTGCCGTACGTGGATGAAGGGCCGGTCGGCGAAGGCGGCAAGCTTGGCCGGATCGCCATTGGTCAGCAGGCGATTGAGCTGGACGTGGTCAACGGCACGGGGCAAACGGGTTCGCTGCGCCTGACGCCTCGCGCGCCGGCGGATCAGGCCGATGGTTCCAAGTCGTTCCGGATTGCGGTGCCGGTCGCGCCAACGCCGCAGCTCGCGCAGGCCCAGCAACTGCTGCGCGCGGCGATTGTCCGCAACGACGACGGCTCTTTCTTTGCCCATGCGCGCGTGATCTGGATGACAGAGCAAACTCCGGTGATGGATTCCGGAGCGTTGCGCTTTGCGCTGCAGTGGGCGAGCGCGTTGTGGGGGATACTGCTCGCGCTGCTCGTGTGGCACGCATGGCGCGACCGCGCGCCGCTGAAATGGCTGTTCTGGCTGAGCTTTGCCCTGCTGGCGGCACTCGTCCGGCGGCAAACGCCGTTTGTGCCGCTGCATGCCAACGGCCACGGCCTGGAAGAACTGCTGGTCGCTATCGGTGGGCCAGATGATGCAGGCGCGACGGGCCGGTTCGTCCTGCAGTATGGCCCCGCGTGGTTGACGCCGCTGCGCAGTTTGACAGCCTGGATTGGCCAGACACACGACCAGCTCGCCGTGGTTTCCTCGGCACTTGGTGGGCTGGCCGCCGCATTCGGCACCGCTGCGGCCTGGCGGTTGTCGCGGCAGTGGCTGTGGACGGCGATGGCGGCTGGCATTTTCATCTTCGTGCCGGTGGCGGCGCGCGTCGGCCACAGCGAGTCGCCGTTTGTCGTCGCGCAACTCCTTGTCGCGCTGTCGCTGTGGCTCTCGACGCACCGGACGCATGGAACGCAGTTCGCCTTGTTGCTGACATTGGCGCTGCTGGCCCTCGGTCATCCCGTCGGTATTGGATTCGCAGCGGGCGTGTACCTGCTCATCCTGGCGATTTCCTTGGACGACGCCGAGTGGCGCCCGGCTTTCCATCTCCTGTTGCTGGCGGGTACGGTCATCGCCGTGGGCGTGGAGCTGTCGCAGTGTCGCATGAGCGTCGCCGACCGGCTGACTTCCTCCCCGCAGTTTCAAATCCCGGTTCCGACCCGGCCGCAGGACTATTGGCTCTGGCTACAGGCAGGCTATGCGCCCCGCGCCGCGATGCTGGCGATGGCCATGGGACTTTGGTCGTTTGGCCGCGGTCGGGTCGGGCGCATGCGCTGGGTCGTGTTGGGCACCGCTTTGATGGGCACGGGTCTGGTCGCAGCGGCGGGGCTGATGGTCACCGCGTGCGTGACGGACGGGTTGCGCTATCAGGCGCCGTTCGCGCCGGTCCTGACATTGCTCGTGGCGCGGGCTGGGCAAGGGTTTGCCGAACACTTTCAAGGTCGCATCCTCGCCGCGGCCCTGTGGCTGAGCATCGCCTGGGGCTTTGGCGATCTGGACGCCGGTCGACGTCCGGATGCCCAAGGCCAAGCGTATCTGGACCTGCGGCAAAATCTGCGCAGGCTGACGGGTGACGTCTGGCTGGTCACGCCAGACCGCGCGCGCGGCCATGAACAGGTCGTCGTCCAAATGCCACTTGGGCGCCTGAGCACCGACGGAGCGATCCTGCGCACGCTGACCGTCAGCGACGTCCAGACGGCATGCACAACGCACATGACCCTGCCGAAGCAGGCGTTTGTCTGGTTGGATCCGGCCTGTGCCGCGGTCGTGCCGACGGGCGCCACGCCGGCTTGTGAGACGCTGCTGCCGCTGGTCGGTGAGACGGTGCAGGAGTTCCACGTTTCGCCGGTGTTGCCGCTGTCGACGGCGGGAATGGCTGGTGAATTCAACAAATATCCGCCCGGTGCGATCGCGCTGAAGCTGGCGCGTTTGAGGTGTCCGTGACCACCCTGCCCGATCCGACCGCGCCGCTCGAACAACTCGTGACGCCGCAGCGTCTTGGCGCCGGTGAATTCGCGTTTGTCTTTCCCGATGGCTGGCAACAGGGTCGCGGGGCGTTTGGCGGCTTGGTCGTCGCCGCGCTGGTGCGCGCCGCGGAGGCGGATGCCACGGAGGGACGCACGTTGCGCTCCATCACGGCTGAACTGTGCGGTCCCGTCCAACCCGGTCCGGCGTTGGTGCGGACGGAGGTGCTGCGGGCCGGCAACGGCATTTCCACTATCGCCGTCCGGCTGCTCCAGGACGACGAGGTCCAAGCGCACGCGGTCATCGTTCTGGGCAAGGCGCGGGCCGCCGATTGCGACATCACGCTGCTGACGCCGCCGCAGCAAACGCCGTGGTGTGACGTGCCGCTGATGCCGGTTGCGCCGCCGATGGGTCCGCATTTTGGCCGGTATTTCGAATTTCGCAGCACGGGCGCTGTGCCGTTCTCGGGCAAAGTGTCGACCCAGACTTCCGGTTGGATTCGTCCGAAATTTGCCCACCTGCGCGATGCCGCTTGGGTCGCTGCCTGCGCGGATGCGTGGTGGCCCGTTCTGTTCACCCAAGTGCAAGAACCGCGACCCATGGCGACGATTGCCTTTTCGCTGCAGCTCCTGTGCGACCCGGCGACGCTCGATCCAGAAGCGCCGCTGCAGCACGTAGCGCGGACCGCGGCAGTGGCAGATGGCTACGCCGTGGAGTATCGCGAATTGTGGAGTGCCGATGGGCGTCTCGTGGCCTTGAATGAGCAAACGATTGTGGTGATTCGCTAGCCTCAGCGTTCGCGCGACTTTCAGCACTTCGTCGGCTCAAGCAATGGGCAAAGATCGCAGGCAGAGCCCGCTTGACCTCACCCCACGAAGTCGCACACTCTTGCCGCGCCGACCGCGCGCGCAAGGGTGACGTCATGCATGCCGAAAACAACCGAAACAGCACCACGCGCCAAGTTCGATTTTCCGGCGCCAGCTGGCTCATCGCACTCTGCCTGCTTGGTTTCGCCGGCTGCGGCAACGACGCTTTGCCTGCGACCGAAGATGCGAATGCCAGCAATACAGACAGCCTCGGCGATCTCGCCGTCACCGATACGCCGGGCGATGTGACCGCCACCGTGGATCCCCTCATCGGCACCTGGAGCTACAGTGGCCACGTGCCGGCGATTGTGACGATTACGCTGACGCTCCAAGCCGACAAGACCTTCACGTTCTCGGAAACCGTCGCGCCGCCCACGCATCCCGCTGGCTGGGTGCCGACGACTTGCGTCACGACGCACAGCCTCTACGGCACCTATGCCCTGACCGCGCCGGGTGGCACGCCGACGGTGACCTGGACCTTCGCCGGTGGTTTGGCCAACACCGTGACGGGCTGCGAGGATCCTGCGAGCGATACCCCAGGAACGCCGATGACGCCGGAGGCCATCGTTGCCTATCGGGCGCAAGGGCTGTTTCCACCGGTGACGGAGGCGTATGCGGTCACGGCGACGTCGCTGGTGTTTACCGAGCCGGGGACGGGGTATCAGAAGGCGTTCACCAAGTGATTCTTTTGGTTTCAAACGATTGGGATCTGCCCGCCAGCGTCACAAGCGCGTCGGCGGTCGTGAAGAGGGCAGCCAGCATGACACACGCATCTCACCTCCGCCCGCGCCTGGGGATCGGGCTGTTCATGCTGGCACTCTTCAGTTGCGGCGGGCAGCACGACGTGGCAATGCCGCGGCGCGTGGCGACGTGGGCGTCGGCGCAACAGGACTACAATGAACTGCTGCCGGGCGCGTTGCCGCTGCGCGGTCCGCTGACCCTGACGCATGTCACGGTGCGGCAAATCGCCCATTTGTCGCTTGGCGGTACCGACGTGCGCATCAAGTTGTCCAACCTTTTTGGCACCACGCCCACGACATTTTCCGCGATCTCCGCGGCACTGAGCGTCGGTGGTTCCACCATTGACCCGGCGACGGCACATGCGGTGACGTTTGCCGGCGCACCGGAATTGACGCTCGCGGCGGGCGCCGAAGCTTGGAGTGATCCGATTGCATGGCCGGTCGTCGACCATGCGGACCTTGCGGTCAGCTTCTATCTGCCAACAGACGCAGCCGTCGGTTCTGTGCATTTGATAGCGCAACAGAGCCAGTATATCGCCGCGGGCAATGCCGTCACGGCGACAACGCTCGATGGCGCGGAAGTGACGACCTCGACGTATTGGCTCGCCGCGGTTGATGTGGTGGCTGACGCCCAAGCCAAAGTCGTCGTCGCTTTTGGGGATTCGCTCACTGATGGCGTGGAATCCACCGTGGACGCCAACCGCCGCTGGCCCAATGACCTCGACACACGCCTGCATGCGCAACCGGCTGCGACGCCGATCAGCGTCGTCAACACCGGCATCGGCGGCAACCGCTGGTTGAACGATTTCATCGGCCCCAACGGCTCCGGCCGCTTTGCCCGCGAGGTATTGGCCGCATCCGGTGTCACGCATACGGTGATTTGGCTCGGCATCAACGACATCGGCGTGCCGGTCTACGTGCCGGCGCAAGTGGTCACAGCCGAGCAAATCACCGCCGCTATCGCCAATGCCGCATCGGCGGCCCAGGATCACGGCGTTCGCGTCTGCGTCGCCACGCTGACGCCCTTTTCCGGCGCATTTTACTACACCGACGAGAACGAGGCCAAACGTCAGGCCGTCAACGCGTGGATTCGCGGCAATTCGAGCTTCTCGGTCGTCGATTTTGACCTCGCGGCGCGCGATCCGGCGAATCCGACGGCGCTCCTGCCCGCGTTCGACAGTGGTGACCACCTGCACTTGACGGATTTGGGCTACCAACACCTGGCTGACACGCTGGATCTTGGATTTTTCGCGCCCTGACTGGGCTTGCGCGTGAGCTTCCTGCGCTTCGCTGCGGCAATCGCGACCCGCGCCTTCGCGAAGTGTTGGGTGGGCTCGTGCCGAAGAAACGTCGGCATGTAGTTTTGCCAAACTCAGCGGCTGCGCAGCCTTATCAGAAAGACAAACGCATGCGCGTTGCCCTGCCCGCTCATCCACACTTGCCGCTTTTGCACCACAGCGTCCCGGTCACGCAGTCGGCGCAGCCTCCACCCGGGCCGCAGTTCGTCTCGTCGACGAACGGCGCGTGCACGCATTGACCGCTGACACACGCGTCGCCGGAGCATGGATCGGCGTCACCGCACGCATCCTGAGCCATCGAGGCGCAGCCCGCGGATTGCTTGCACGATGTGTTGCCCCATGAATCAGTGCTGACGAGCACTTGGCTGCTGGCGCCCGGTGCCGTGGTGACGAACGCCACGCCGTTGGCGGTCACGACAAGCGATGTGGCAGCGTCGCCGTCGAGCGGAACGACCCAGCGCAACGCGCCGTTGCTGGCCAGACGCTGGAGTTGCAGCTTGCCCGTGCCGGTGGCGAGCACGGCAACGTCGCCGCCGGGCCATGCGACAATGGAATTGACTGCGCCAGTTGCCATTGTCCCGGAGCCCGGCACCGGTGGCGTCGCCACGCGGCTCCACGTGACCGTTCCAGCGGCGTCGAGGCGATAGATCCGTCCGGAGAAACGGCTTGCCGCCGTGACGACCGCACCGTTTGCGTCGGCGATGATGACGTCGCCACCGTCATGCGCCCAGAGTTTGGCGCCGCTGCTGTCGACGCGCACGAGTTCGTGCAACCAGCTGCCAGCGCCGGTGTGCACGTTGTGGCCAAAGGCGAAGCCGCCGTCCGACGTCGCGGTGAAGCCGCTGAGGTTGCTTGTCTCGTTCGGTCCGGCGCCTGGATAGTCCTGCTCCCACGTCGGGTTGCCCGTGACGTCCAACCGCCACAGCCACGGTGCGTACTGCGCTTTCGCTTCCCGCGTCCCGGCGACGACGCAGCCACCGTCGGACGTGGCAGCGACGCGTGCAGGCACGCCGTGGCCCGGTGCCGCAGCAGGCGCCCAGCTATTGACCCCGACCGTCGCGCCGGCGCCATCGGTGCGCCACAGCCAACCGTGGGTATTGTCGCCGCCGGTTACCGCGAGGCCGCCACCCGTGAGCACCGCGACATCCAAGGCGCCGCCCGTGACGCTGTCCAGTGTGCGTTGCCACAGGAAATGGCCCAGCGCATCCGCGCGTCCAAGCCACGCGAGGCCGCCGCGTGTGCCCGCCAGCGCAAAGCCGCCGTCCGCGAACTTCGCCAGTGCCGCCACGTGCAGGTCCGTGCACGGCCAGCCTTTGCGATAGAACGGGCAACTCGGTGACGCCGAATCGGCGAGATCCACCGGCGTCGGGTCGCACGCCCCCGGCGTCACGGTCACATCGGCGGCAGCGGTGACATCGGCGGCAACCTCGGCACCAGCAGTATCGGCTACCGCGGCATCCGTGCCACCGGCAAGGCCATCGACGACCGCCACGTCGGCCACAGCCGCATCGTCGACGGTATCCGGCGCCGATGTGCTGGGCGTTGTGCCGCATCCCAGGAGCATTCCGAAAATCAGCACGGATTTGCAGCGCATCACAGGACTCCCCAATCGTGTTTGGGGTGTGTGGCGTCAGACGTCGCGCCGACAAGCAAGTCGGAGCCCCCTGCTCTTCCTGCACACTTTGAGCTACGTGGCAGTTCTGGACCTTCCAGCGCCAGGCGTGAGACGCATTTTCAGGCGTGCCAGTTTTTCGGTCAATACCCGTCCTGCTAGCGGTCATGCCGGCGCCGCAGGCGCGCCGGATGCGAGAGAAACCGGAGGTTTCTCTCGCGCTCTCTTCCTTTTGGGCGTGGAAATTCCGCGAGATGGGGTCGGCGTGGGGGGAGCACGACCTGACTGGGCGTACGAGTTAGCTTTTGCCTGCGCTTCGCTTCGGCAAATCGGTGCCCACGCCTCCGCGTTGTGGTGGGCGGGGTCGTGGTGGTGGAATACGAATGACCGCGGAGCGAATTGCGGGTAGCGAAGTTTGCTTGAAGCGGATGAATTCAGCCCAAAGCACAGCCCGAAGCATGCGCTTGACGGAGGCACCTGGCGTGGTCAGACTGGTCGAGACGACGTGATTGTGGCTGAACGACGCGGCGGTGGGCGAGGTGCGGCGGTGGCATGTGGAACGGAATGGCGGTTGCGCGAGTTAGACACGACCACGAGGGCGCGGTTCTTCGTGGCGACAGCTGCCGTCCTGGCACTCTTCGCGTTGCCCATCGAGGTGCGTGCCCAGTCGTTCCCGCCGTTCGCGGGTGAGAAGCTGCGAGCGCCTGAACCTGAAACCGAATTCGCCCTGTTCCTGTCGTTCCTGTCCGGATTTCCCGACGCCATCGGCCTTTCCGCCGCGCTGACCTTGCCTGCCCCGCGTGTGCTGGTGGAAGCCGGCGTGTGGGCGTTGCCATTTTTCGGCGCTGGCTGGTGGCTCCGAGGCGGCTACTCGTTTCGCCTCGTAGATACCCGCAAGCGGGCTCGGACCGGCTCGACGTTGGATCTGCCGCTTCTACTCGGCGTCCAGGCGAACGTGTCTGGCTGCTGCGGTATTTCGGACCACGGCTACGGTCTGGATGCGACGGTCGGCCTCGACTGGACCTACTGGGTCAGCCCGCATTTTGGCCTCGGCCTGCGACTCACCGGCGGCGCGATGGCGAGCCGTTCGCAGACCCACGACTACACGGGCCAAGTTTCGGACTTCGAGTTGGTCGTCTGGCCCATCGCCCGCCTCGCCCTCGGCCTTCACTTCTAAAGATGCTGACCTCTGCCGATATCAAACTCTGACGGTCAGATCCTGTTGCATTTCGACCTGGAACCGTCTCCAAGACGAAATCACGCCCTCACTTTTGCATTCGAAGTCATTCCAAACACATTTCACGCCCGCACTTTTGCATTCCGACCGTCTCCAAGGCGATTTCACGCCGTCACTTTTGCATTTGAACCGCCTCCGAGACGATTTCACGCCGTCACTATCGCCTCGGAACCGCCTCCAGGACGATTTCACGCCCGTGATCTCATCCTGGAAGCGGTTCCCCGACGATTTTCCCGTTTCAAACCACCGGCACAACCGATTCCGGCATCTTCTTCTTCGCGGAAGGCCGCGCTTCCGGCAGGAAGAAGCTCTCCTGGTAACTTTTCCGCCCGGCAAACATCTGCCGCAGCGCGCCGGCGATGGCGTCGTAGGCCGTTCGCCATGCCGCTTTGGCGGTGGTGACGGCGACATCGGCGGCTTCCCGCACCTCCATCGCGGTTTTCAGCGCTTTCAGCGGCGCCGCATAGTCCTTGATGAGCGTGTTCAACTGCGGCAAATGCACCAGCAGCGGGTGGCCCTTGGGCAGCTCCTGCAAACGCGTGGCAATCCGCACCAGTTCGTCGCACAACGCTTGTCCGGCGAGCTTGCGCACCTCGGTCAGGCCCTTGGGAAACAGAATCTTGTACAGCGGATCGTCAAAGTTCTTGCCGACGACCTTCAGCACGTCCAACTGAAACGTGGTGATGAAGACGGCCACGGTTTCATTCGCCTCGATGACCGGTCCACGCGCGAACAACACGGCGTTATCGGCTTTCTGTCTCGCATCACGGGCCTTTTCCAGCGCGTCCTGCTGCGGCTGGAACTGCGGCAGCAGTGTGCGCGCTTTGGCATTGCTATTGAGACGCGAAAGCAGGAAGAAGCCACGGACGAGCAACAAACCGAGAGAAACAGCAAGAGAAGGCATACGCATTGAGCACCTCCGGGGAGTGCCGCGGTCGCGGAGAAACGCGAGCGGCGGATGGTAAACACGCGATGGGTCGCACTGTTGGCCCGGGTGAGGAGGAATTTGCCAAGGGAGGTTTTGGGAGGCAAGTTCTTTGTGGTGGATTTTGCGGAAATGATACAAAGGGCGGGTTCGGGTCGGACCCGGTGGCCGACGAATGACGAGGCGATAGGCTTGTGAGCAACAGCCTCTGCTCAAAGCGGCTGAATTCAGGCGAAAGGGGCGCATCCGCAGACTGATTCAAGCCGCCCGTAGCGCCACCGCCGGCTCGCACCGCCACGCCGCCCGCAGCGCCAGCATCGGCGGGCTTCCAGCGTGACTCCACCGAATCCCCGACCGCTTCATCCGCTGCTGCATC
>CAIYBN010000014.1 GCA_903924465.1 uncultured Myxococcales bacterium
CGCACCAGCGTCACCAAGGTCACGTTCAGGCTGCCTTTCTCGATCTTCTGGAGGTGCTTCCAATCGATCGAGCAACGCTCGGCAGCCGCTTCCAGGGTGAGCCCCTCTGCATCACGGAGCGCTCGAACCCTCGCGCCGAGAGCCTTCGATTCCTTGGCGAAGCGCGCGGTCCGTCGATGGACTCGCGACGGGCGCTCCTCCTTGGCGGTGGCGACGGGCACGACGCAAACCGTCGTGGACGCAGCGGATCACGAACACCTCACATGTGACCCGCACCGCCTTGACCAGGCACCAAGAGGCGCAGAACATGCGATTTCGTAGGCATCGCAACGCGCCCCTCGGGGTGCGCAGGGGAGATCAGAACATGTTCACCAAGATCGTTTCGGCGGGACTCGTCATCGGCATGGCATGGGGAGCGGCGGCGGCGGCGAAGCAGCCGAGTGAGACGGCGAGCGCGCTGCCGACCCCGCTCGATGACGCCGACAAGTGCTTCAGTAGCTGCTCGGAGTGCAAAGGCACGAAGTGCGCCCTCAAGAGCGGCAAGGATCGCGAGGACTGCGAGGAGCGCTGCTACGACGCCAACACGGCTTGTTGCGAGGCGAAGGGCTTCAAAGGCAGCCTGAAGGCGTGCGGCTGCTACAAGTGACGCCGCACTTCGCGTCTCTCCGACGCGTGCTCGTCTTCCCTTGCTGAACGACCGCGTGTGGAGGCTTCGCTATGAATCCAAACTGTCTTACAACGACTAGGGCTGTACGTGGACTCCTCGTCGGCGCGATCGCAGCGAGCGTGTTTGCCTGTGGTGGTGGAGTGGTTTCGCCGGGAGTGCCCAGCGTCAAGGAACTGTCCTGTGAGCGAGGTGAGGGACCGGTCGCCATACGAGTTTGTAACAACTGGGGCGGCAACCCAAGTGGCAACATGTTGTGGACGTGCGGGAAGCGCCTTCAGTGTGCTCCGACCGAACACGTTGTCTACTATCGCGTGGGAGCGCAGGACCGGTCCTCGGGCTGTAATCGGAAGGTGATACAGGCGTGCGAAGTTAGCTGTGCAGCTGGTGAGGAGCCCGTAGACGGAGTGTGCACTCGCCAAGCGACTCCCGACGACGGGCGTGCCGCGCAGGACGCCTGGCGTCAGCAGAATCCGCGGCAGGCATGTATGCAAGACTGCGCTTCCTCAGGTCGCCAGTGCTCCCAGAGCTGCGGGCAGAGA
This sequence comes from uncultured Myxococcales bacterium, assembly GCA_903924465.1. Taxonomy (GTDB): domain Bacteria; phylum Myxococcota_A; class UBA9042; order UBA9042; family UBA9042; genus CAIYBN01. Next base: position 1,207 of record CAIYBN010000014.1, read on the forward strand.
AACTACCCGGAATGTATGCCGAACTGCCAAGCCCAACTGGACCGCTGCACTGCGGGTTGCTGATGAGCCGCCGACGCTCACGGATTGTCGCCTAGGCGACTCGTTCAGCAGACCGGCGCGATGACCAACCTGTACCGGAGATTCGGATGACCCTTTCGTCGCGACCAGTTGTGCGCGCCCTCTCAAGTGAACCGACTGCAACCTCGGCGATTCGATCTAAGCTCGGTTTGGTCTTTGCGCTGACGGCAATGTCGTGCGCAACGTCGGGAGATGCATTTCACGCGCAACTCACGAACAAGCCAGTCTGCGCCAGCCTTGAAGCATGTCGGGCGCTTCTCAAAGACGCGGATCGCCTGCTAGCAGACTGCCGTTCGGATCATCCTGGCGACGCGCAAGCATGCGCCGACGACACGAAGTCGAGAGATCTTGTTGACAGTTGGGTATTCGTCTACCAGCGACCTCAGTTGTACGATCGGTGCGGTGCGAACGACTTCGACGCCTGTACCGAACTCGCTGTGGAGGCATCTAAGCGCGGGGATCCCGACACGGCGAAAGTCGCCAGTTCGATCGGCTGTGAACGCGGCAAGCGTGCAAAGTGCTGCAAGATCTACGAGGGGCTTGCCCAGCTA
>CAIYBN010000015.1 GCA_903924465.1 uncultured Myxococcales bacterium
AGCAAGGACCCGTACCGGATCATCGCGGGGCGCATGCTCGGTAAGCGGCCCGAGGACGTGAACGACTCCGAGCGCCAGATGGGCAAGGTCTGCATCCTGGCGTTCGGGTTCGGTGGCGGCGTCGCGGCGTTGGTCAACATGGCCGGCGTGTACCAGATGGACTTAGAGCCGCTGGCCGCCATCGTGCTCCCGACGGCGACGCCGGAGCAGCTGGAGAAGGCGGACAAGGCGTGGCAGCGCGCGTTCCTGATGGGCGAGGACTTCGAGCTGGAGCGCGCTGCCTACATGGCGTGCGACGTGCTGAAGCAGGCGTTCAGGGCTGCGAACCCGGCCATCAACACGTTGCGGTACGACCTGAACGACGCGATCATAGCGGCGGTCGCCGACAAGAACGGCGCGGTCTATCACGTCGGGCGCTGCAAGGTCTGGTGCAACGCGTCGTTCCTGGTGATCGAGCTGCCGAGCGGCCGGCGGTTGCTGTACGCATCCCCGATCTTGAAGACCGAGGAGGTGCAGGACCCGCTGGGCGGCAAGAGCTGGAAGAGCCGGTACGTCACGTACCTGACGGTGCGTGGCCGGTCCTGGAAGCGCGAGCGGGCGTGGAGCGGGCTGTTTGTTGAAAACGTCGTTCAGGCTATCGCAAACGACGTCTTGAGGGCGGCGATGCTGCGGGTGCACGACGACACCTTGACGGCGCCGGAGATTGTGGCATACTTGAGCACGCTGCCGGAGTACGCGCGGACTGCAATATGTCTTCACGTACATGACGAGCTGGGGCTGGACGTACCGAAGGGTTCGTACCCCGAGGAGCGGTTCCTGCGCGTGCTGAAGCAGTCGGAGAAGTGGATGGAGGGTCTGCCTATTGCGGCGGACCTGTGGACTAACTTTAGATACGGGAAGCGGTGATGTACACAGAGCAACGCGCCGCAGGAGAAAAGCAATGAGCGACAAAGAAGCCGACGAGCTATTTCTGAAGCACATGCTCGGCTGCGCGCAGGTGCTGGTTTTCGCCACCGCGCTGTGCGTGCTGGTGCTTGAGTATTATGCTAATCAACCAACAGGAGAGAGTTGTGGAAAAGACGAAGTACGAACTGAAGCCCGAGGTGGTGACCGCGCAAGCGCTGCCCCGGACGCTGCAACCGCAGACCGAGCTGATGCCGTTCCACGGTGAGACCATTGAGATGTACGCGGTGTACGGGCGTACCGATGACGACAAGCGCGTCTGGTGCGCGACGTTCATCGACCGTGACGAGGCGTCGGCCTGGTGCCAGGCCAGCAAGACGTTCGGGCGCGCGGTGACGGGGGCGATTATCGCGAAGCAGGAAGAACCAGCGGCCGATGCTTGAATCGAAGGTCGAGGACCATCTGGTGTACCGCGTGAAAGAGCTGGGCGGCATGTGCATCAAGTTTACGGACCCTGGCCGACGCGGGGCGCCGGACCGTATTGTGTGCCTGCCTGGGCACCCGGCGTACTTTGTAGAGCTGAAGCGGCCAAAAAACGGGCGACTGGACGCGCATCAAGTACGCTATCACGAATCGCTGCGCCGATCTGGGCAGCGGGTGTGGGTGCTTTGGAGCAAAGAGGACGTCGATGCTTTCTTTGCCGAAATTTGAACCTCACCCGCATCAAGTCATCGGTACGCAGTTCATGCTTGACCATCCACGCTGCATGATTATTGCGGATCCAG